>JBHAJK010000023.1:0-21993 GCA_041826605.1 Lachnospiraceae bacterium
AAGCAGAAAAAGCATTTCAGTGTATCCTGTCAGCACTATGCCTTTGCGGTTGATGCCTTTGCCAGAATGGTAAAGCAGTTCGGAATGGATGAATATGAATTTGCCATATATGAAACAAGAACCCATGATGTAATATCTGATGTTAAGAATTTTAAAAGTGAGATAGGGATTTTATATTTAAATGAGTTTAACAGAAAGGTACTTACAAAGCTTTTTGATGAATGTGGTTTGGAATTTAATCCAATTATAGAGTGCCGAGCCTATGTATATATGCATAAAAATCATCCACTTTCAGATAAAAAGATTATTAGAATGGAAGATTTGGAGGAATATCCCTGCCTTTCCTTTGAACAGGGAAATAATAATTCCTTTTATTTTTCCGAAGAAATGATGTCCACCTATAAATATAAACAGCTTATTAAAATATGTGACAGAGCCACAGGGCTTAATCTAATGTATGGACTTAATGGATATACCATATGCTCCGGAATTGTATGCGAGGAGTTAAACGGCTCTGATTATTGTGCAATTAAGCTGGAGGGCGAAGAAAGAATGACCGTAGGCTATATTGTAAGAAAAAATATGAGCCTAAGTGCATTGGCAAAGAAATATCTGGAAGAAATAGGAAATTTCGGAAGCTGTAAAATTGCCGATTAATATAGGGCTTACAGACGAGGGGGATGTGATAAATTGCGTAAGGAGACGCTTATGGAATGTAATAAGAAACTAATGGAAAAATATGAGGGGCTGAAAAAATATCTTTCTTCCCTGGGCAGTGTGGCAATAGCTTTTTCAGGGGGCGTGGACTCCACCTTGTTATTATATGCCGCAAAGGAGGCCTTGGGGGATAGGATGATGGCGATTACTGCCATATCTCCCTCATTTCCGGAGAGTGAAACAAAGGAGGCATCTGAGTTTTGTATAGAGCATAATATTAAACAGGAGAAATTTTATTCAAATGAGCTGGAAATACCGGGCTATGCAAAAAATCCTCCTGACAGATGCTATATATGTAAACGGGGTATTTTTAATAAAATACTGGAACTATCAACGAAATATGGTATGAATGAGGTGGCAGAGGGCTCTAATCTGGATGATAATGGGGATTACCGCCCGGGACATAGGGCGATTGCCGAGCTTAATATAAAAAGCCCATTAAGAGAAGTATTGCTTACTAAGGCAGAAATAAGAGAGCTTTCAAAGTTTTTTGGTTTACCTACCTGGGACAAGCCTGCATATGCCTGCCTTGCCAGCCGTATTCCTTACGGAGAAATAATTACAGAGGAAAAGCTGTTAAAAATAGGGGTTGCTGAAAAATTGCTGATAGAGCTGGGCTTTAGACAAATGAGAGTTAGATGTCATGGAGATGTGGCAAGAATTGAGCTTTTACCACAGGATTTTTCACGATTTATGGAAGAAAATATAAGAAGCTTTATAGATAAAGAGCTTAAAAAGCTGGGGTTTTCCTATGTATCTCTGGACTTAGAGGGGTATAGGATGGGAAGCTTAAATAAAAACTTAAATAAAAATATTTAAAAAACTATTGACAAGTATATCTTTTGCCTTATAATTAAATCACACCATTCATACAAGATTAGTAGGAAATAAACAAATGAAGAATTGAAGATTTAATTATGGAGGAATACAAAATGAGTCAGATTAAAAAGAATGTTACAGAACTTATAGGAAATACACCAATCGTGGAGATTAGCAGATATAGTCAGAGTAAAGGAGTGGAGGGAGCAAAGCTGTTTGCCAAGCTTGAGTATCTAAATCCCGCAGGCTCGGTTAAGGACAGAATTTCTCTGGCTATGATTGAGGATGCAGAGGCAAAGGGACTTTTAAAGCCCGGTGCAACTATTATTGAACCGACAAGCGGAAATACAGGTATAGGTCTTGCAATGGTAGCAGCGGCAAAGGGCTACAAGGCAATCCTTACACTTCCGGATACAATGTCAGTAGAGAGAAGAAAGCTTTTGGCGGCATATGGTGCTGAGCTTGTACTTACTGAGGGAGCCAAGGGTATGAAAGGTGCTATTGAAAAGGCAAATGAGCTGAATGAAAGCATTGAGGGTTCAATAATCCTGGGACAGTTTGATAACCCTGCAAACCCTGCAAAGCATAAGGCTACAACAGGTCCTGAAATTTGGGAACAGACAGACGGAAATGTTGATATATTTGTAGCAGGTGTTGGCACAGGCGGTACAATATCTGGTGTAGGAGAATATCTTAAGGAAAAAAATCCTAATATTAAAATTGTGGCAGTTGAGCCTGCAAGTTCTGCAATTCTTTCGGGAAATCCGGCAGGAGCTCATAAAATCCAGGGAATAGGTGCCGGATTTGTGCCTAAGACACTTAACACTGATATATATGATGAGATAATTACTGTGGAAAATGAGGATGCCTTTGCAGAGGGTAGAGAATTTGCCAGAACAGAAGCAATCCTGGTGGGAATATCCTCAGGTGCAGCTCTAAAGGCAGGAGTGGAACTGGCTTCAAGACCTGAAAATGCAGGAAAAAATATAGTGGTATTACTTCCTGATTCAGGAGATAGATATTTATCAACACCTCTTTTTGCATAAGACTAATTAATAAAATATTAAGCTTTGATTGAGAAACAATAAATAAAAGTATGCAATAATTGAGCCATCAGCTATAATAAGAAAGTTGTTGGCTCAAATTTTGCCCATTGGCAGAATAGGTCACGTAAGAAAGGCAGGATGCGGTCTGTGATCTCGCATCAAAATGACGTGTTATATGAAAAAATTTATGTTTGTGTTAAGGGTATTTTTGTGGTTATCTACAGTATTTACTCTGGGACTTATACTGCTATTGTCTTTTCAGGATGGAGAGACTGCAAAAAATGTGGATAATATCTTAATTAAAAATTTTGCCCAGTGGTATTATAATCGTGATGATTTCAATATATTGGAAATGATGAATATTACCTACCGTTTCAGACAATATGGAAGAATTGTAATATTTATGCTACTGGGATTTTTAGGAACAGCCACGATTCATTCAAGCTTTTACAAGGTTCCCTGGATATTAAGGACTTTTATGGCAGGAATTATATTAATAGGGGTGGCGATATTTACTGAAAGATATAAAATATATTTACCCACAAGGCATTTTTCGGAAACAGAGATGTATTATAGCATTTTCGGAGCGTTATTTGGATTTATAATAGTGTCCTTTATTACATTTATTTTTTCATTAGCCTGCATTATTTACAAATTTATAGTTGGAGACAGATATTGATGAGTGATGAAAGACTGGAACGCATAGAGAAGAGTATTCAAAAGAAGTTTCACAAGGAATTATTTACCCGTTTTGCCAGAGGAATTAATCAATATGATATGATACAGGAAAATGACAGGATTGCTGTATGTATATCGGGAGGAAAGGATTCTATGCTTCTGGCAAAGCTTTTTCAGGAGCTTAAACGCCATAATAAATTCCCCTTTGAGGTGGAGTATATGGTTATGGATCCGGGCTATGTGCCTGCGAACAGGAAAAAGATTGAGGATAATGCCAGGCTTATGAATATTCCTGTTAAAATATTTGAAACAGATATATTTAACTCGGTATTTGAAATTCAAAAAAATCCATGCTATCTTTGTGCCAGAATGAGGAGAGGTCATTTATACAGTAAGGCAAAGGAGTTAGGGTGCAATAAAATTGCCCTTGGTCATCACTATGATGATGTGATTGAAACCATACTTATGGGAATGCTTTATGGAGCGCAAATTCAGACTATGATGCCTAAGCTTCACAGTACAAATTTTGAGGGAATGGAGCTTATCCGTCCCCTGTATCTGGTGCGTGAAGAGGATATTATTAAATGGCGGGATTATAATGAACTTGATTTTTTACAGTGTGCCTGTCGCTTTACAGAAACCTGTGATACAGTGCTGGAAGACGGAAGCTCGGAGTCGAAGCGCTTGGAAATAAAGCACCTTATAGCTAAATTAAAGGAGAATAATTCCTTTGTGGAAAGCAATATATTCAAAAGCGTTACAAATGTAAATTTGAGTACAATTATTGAGTATAAGGATAAAAAGGGTGTTTCACACAATTTTCTGGAGGAATATTAGTGTGGCAGTAATTCGGAATGGATGATTATTTATGGAACATATTTTTTCAAGGACTGAAATGCTTAAAGGGAGCGAATTTCTTGAAAGGCTTAAAAATTCAAAGGTGGCAGTTTTCGGTGTAGGCGGTGTGGGCGGATATGTCTGTGAAGCACTGGTCAGAGCCGGTGTGGGCGAATTTGATTTAATAGATAAAGACGTAGTCAGTGTGTCAAATATTAACAGGCAGATTATAGCTCTGCACAGTACCCTTGGGAGATATAAAACAGAGGTTATGAAAGAGCGTATGTTGGATATTAATCCGGAGGTTAAGGTAAATATCCATAACTGCTTCTTTCTTCCGGAAAATGCGTCAGATTTTGATTTTGCAAGCTATGATTATATAGTGGATGCCGTAGATACGGTAACTGCAAAGCTTGAACTGATTATGAGGGCAAAGGAACATAATGTACCTATAATAAGTGCTATGGGAGCGGGAAATAAATTAGACCCGGGCAGATTTAGAGTTGCAGATATTTATGACACAGAGGTGTGCCCTCTGGCAAAGATTATGCGAAGAGAACTGAAAAAGAGGGGAGTAAAGAAGCTAAAAGTAGTGTTTTCCAACGAGCTTCCCTCTGTGCCTCGGATGGATGCTAAAGAGATTGGGAATTGCAGTCAGCAAATATCCGGTAATTTATTTGAGGAAAAGATTACTGCAAGAGTAAAAATTTCCCCCGGAAGTATTTCTTTTGTACCTGCTACTGTCGGTCTTTTAATGGCATCAGAGATTGTAAAGGATTTAGAGAATATAAAGAACCAGGACTTTTAAAGTTATGACGGGTATAAAAATAGAGTTTTAAAGGTCTGGGTGCTGCAAAGATTAGAAATTATAAAAGGATTTAGATGGGAGAGAGCATTGGCATCTCTCCCTTTTTGACTGTGATTTTAAAGTCTGTAATTATTTTCTGCCTATAGATTTAATCATTTCTTTATCTGAACGTATGGTGGCAGTGGAAACAGTTGTAAGCATATTTCCGGTAATAGTTGCAGAAGCGCCGGCTTTAAAGGCAAACTCCCCATCATTTGATAAAAGTGCGCGCCCTGCTGCCAAACGTATGTGAGCAGTAGGATTAATAAAACGGAAGAGAGCTATTGTGCGTAGGATTTCTTCCTCGGAAAGCATTTCCTGATTTTCAAGGGGAGTGCCTTTAATGGGCATAAGAACATTAAGTGGGATGGAATCTGCCCCCGCCTCATACAAATCCAAAGCCATATCAATTCTATCCTCAAGGCTTTCGCCCATACCGATAATTCCACCTGAGCATATATTCATTCCCTCAGCCTTAATAGCTCTTAGGGTCTCCAGCTTGCCATCGTAGGTATGGGTAGTACATATACTGGGAAAGAAGCGTCTGGAGGTTTCGATATTGTGATGGTAAGAAGTAACACCTGCCTTATGCAATCTGTGCAGCTGTTCCTTAGTTACAAAGCCCATAGAGGCACAAAGCTCAATATTACATTCCTTATTCATAGTTTCATAGGCTTTAAGAGCCTGTTCAAATTCTTCTCCTGTGAGGGCACGTCCGGCTGTCACAATGGAAAACCTGTCCACGCCCTCATTTTCATTAACCTTGCAGGCATTTATAATTTCATTCTCCGGCAGAAAATCGTAAACCTTACAATCGGTATTATAATGAGATGACTGGGCACAATATTTGCAATCCTCAGGACAACGTCCGCTTCGTCCGTTTACAATGGAGCATAAATCAATCTTATCCCCTACAAAATGTTCCCGTATTAAATCAGCTCCCTTATATAAATCGTTAGCAGAACAGGTTTCAAAAAAGGAGAGGTCATCCTCTTTAGTCAAACGTCTGCCGTTAATTATTTCCTTTGCCAGTGCTAAAACATCTAAATTATTCATTGAATATCCTTTCTTGTGACAATATTTCTTGTAGTATATAACCATAGCTGTATTACAGCGTTGTCACGTTATATTACAGCATTGTCACATAGGAAAAATTATAGTATTGAAGCAGAGTAATAATAAAGATATATTTATCTGCGAATTGTAAACCTTTTTACGGTTGCCATTGACTTATTCTTTTCGGAATGTTTTACTTTGTGGGTCGACAAAATAAAATATATTATGAGGAGAGTTGAAATGAACAATAAAACAAAAATCTATTCAATAGTTACATGTGCGGTTGTAACTGCATTATTCTGCATATTTGCACCTATGTCAGTGCCTATAGGACCGGTGCCGATTTCTCTTACCAACCTGGTACTGTATTTTTCCATATTCATTTTAGGCACTAAGGGAACCTTAACAAGCTATGTGGTATATATGTTGCTGGGACTTGTGGGACTTCCTGTATTTTCCGGATTTCAGGGAGGACCTGCAAAGCTGGTAGGTCCTACCGGCGGATATCTGGTAGGATTTATACTTACCATAATAATTGCAGGAATATTCTTTGAAAAAAGCAGTCAAAAGTACAAACTACCAATGACATTTCTGGGAATGGTGCTTGGAACTATCGCGGTTTATTTCTTTGGAACGGTGTGGTTTGTATTGCAAATGAAGTGCGAAGTGGGGTATGCTTTAAGTGTGTGTGTATTCCCCTTTGTGTTGGTGGATGCTGCTAAGATGATAATTGCAATAGCAGTGGGCGTACCTGTAAGAAAGGCACTTGTGAAAGCAGGGCTAATATAATATTAGTCTTAGAATAGCAATAATGTTTTAATAGTGGTAATATAATTAAGGAAGCATTTGGTATATCAATGCTTCCTTAATTATTATTTAAATTTACGAGGAATTAAAATTGAGCAATAAAGAACATACCCATTATCATTCACAGGAAGAAAAGAAAAAGCAGCTAAATCGTCTGTCTAAAGCAATAGGGCATTTGCGTCATGTAAAAGGAATGATTGAAAATGATGAGGATTGCGCAGATGTACTTATACAGCTTTCTGCTGTAAATTCAGCCCTTAAAAATCTGGGAAAAGAAATAATTAACGAGCATATGGCACACTGCATCATCCATGCCATTGAAAACGGAGATATGACCGAAGTTGAGGAATTCCAAAAGGCTGTGAAGAAGTTTATTTAGTGTGGGGAATAATAATCTTGCTACCAATTGATAAATTAAAAAATCTGCCACTTGTTATTTATTTCTAAGATTTGGCAGTAAAAAAAATAAGAGCTTACTGCCATAATTGAGTAAAGTTTACAGTCTGGCAGATAATTTTAAAAATATATTAGCTAATTAAATTGCTGATAAAAATAACAGCTAATCCAACGGTGCTTTCCGCAAAACAATAAAAGTATGGTATACTAGATTGGATAAAATTTAGAATATAGGGTGAATGTATGAAAATTTCAACTAAAGGAAGATATGCATTAAGATTAATGCTTGATTTGGCAACATATAATACAGGAGAACCGGTAAGTCTTAAGGATGTTTCTAAAAGACAGGATGTTTCAGAGAAATATTTGGAGCAGATTATTTCCATATTGAACCGTGCAGGGCTGGTAAGGAGTAGCAGAGGCTCAAAGGGCGGATATACGCTGAAAGGAAATCCGGAGGATATTACAGTGGGTACTATTTTGCGTGCAACCGAGGGGGACTTAGCGCCTGTTGCCTGTGTAAATGCTGAAACCGAGGATTGCGAAAGAGCAAATAGATGCGTAACCATGAGAGTCTATAAGGAACTTAATGATGCTATAAATGGTGTGGTGGATAGTATTACACTGGCTACTTTGCTGGAATGGCAGGATGAAAAACTGGGAGCTTATTCAATCTGATGGGAAGAAGAAGCAGTGGATTAAATTTCAGAAAGAAACGAATAAAAACTTCTGACGGACATTTCAAGGAAGTGCTTGTCTATATATTAAGTATTGCTGCGGCCATAGGAATGGCATTTTTTTTAGTAATTAACTGGGGAATGAAGACCAGTGTTATAGGAAATAGTATGGAGCCCACTCTGTACAACGGGCAGACTATCTTGATAAGCAGACTTGCTTATCTTATTAAGAAACCTAAGGTAGGAGATATAATAGTCTTTCTTCCCAATGGAAACCAGTATACTCATTACTATGTAAAAAGAGTAGTGGGAGTTCCGGGGGACACTGTGCAGTTTATAAATGGAATACTTTATATAAATGGAGAAGTAGATGACTCCGGCAGCTACGATAAAGTAAGCGACCCCGGAATTGCAAAGAATGAAATTACTTTAGGCGAGGACGAGTACTTTGTTCTGGGAGATAACAGGAACAGTGGGGAGGACTCCCGCTCCGGAAATATAGGGCCTGTAAATATACGCCTTATTGAGGGAAGAGCCTGGTTTAAAACCACAAAGGACGAGTCAATAGTAGGATTTATCTACTAGAGTTAATTTTGTGAGGCATAATGTATTATTACGCTAATGCTTGGAAATGGATGGAAATATGAATTATCAATGGTATCCGGGGCATATGACAAAGGCTAAACGTCAGATGCAGGAGGACATTAAATTAATAGATTTGATTATTGAAGTGGTGGATGCAAGAATTCCACTAAGCAGTCGTAATCCCGACATAGATGAGTTGGGCAAAAATAAAGCCCGAATGGTGCTTTTAAATAAATCCGACCTATCAGACCCTCAAATAAACAGTAAATGGATTGAGTATTTTAAAGAAAAAAATATTCATTCTCTGGAAGTAAACAGCAAAACAGGCATGGGACTTAAGGCTATACAGTCAACAGTCAGGGAAGCCTGTAAAGAAAAGATAGAGCGGGATAGAAAAAGGGGAATTAAAAATCGCCCTGTAAGAGCCATGGTGGTAGGAATTCCCAATGTGGGAAAGTCCACATTTATAAACAGCTTTGCGGGTAAGGCTTGTGCTAAAACAGGCAATCGTCCCGGTGTAACAAAGGGCAAGCAGTGGATAAAATTAAATAAGGAACTGGAGCTTTTAGATACTCCGGGAATTCTATGGCCTAAATTTGAAGATAATATAACAGGTATGAAGCTTGCGTTTATTGGCTCTATAAATGATGAAATTCTTGTAATGGAAGAACTGGCAAGTGATTTTATAAAATACATAACACCTATTTATCCTAATGCTATAAGTAGTCATTATGGAATATCTCAGGCTTTTGAAAAGGAATATGAAGTGCTTGAAGAGATTGCCAAGGTAAGAAAGAGTCTTGTGGCAGGCGGAGAGCCTGATATTACAAAGGCAGCCCGTATGCTTATGGAGGATTACAGAGCAGGCAGGCTTGGAAGAATTACTTTAGAAAAGCCTGAATGAGTTATGAATAAGTAAGTAAAACTTACTTAAGGACGGTATAAAAGTGTCAAAGAAAAATGTTTTAAAAGAAATATTAGATACCAGTATATATATACTGGGGGTACTGCTGGTTGCATATTTAGTGGTACATTTCATAGGACAGCGAACAGAGGTTATAGGTCCTAGTATGGAATACACCCTAATGGATGGAGATAATCTTATTGTAGATAAAATAAGTTATCGATTAAATGACCCGGAGCGTTTTGATATTGTGGTATTTCCGTATAGATATGATAGAAAAACCTATTATATTAAAAGAATTATTGGACTTCCGGGAGAAACAGTACAGATACTTGAGGATGGAACAATACTAATAAATGGGGAAAAGCTGACAGAATATTACGGAAAAGAAGTTATCCTGGATGCCGGAAGAGCAATTGAACCTGTGACCTTATCAGATGATGAATACTTTGTTATGGGGGATAATAGAAATAACAGCCGAGACAGCAGATATGAGGATGTAGGTAATATTAAAAAAAGTGAATTTATTGGAAAGGTATGGATTAAGATTTATCCCTTTAGAGAATTTGGAAAGGTTGAATAGATTGTGACAAAGGCGGAAGAAAAAGCACTGGAACGTATTAAAAAAGCGGAAGAAAAATTAAAAGCGGAACTTGAACGTACAGAAGCTTTAAAGGTATATGAGAAAGAATATGAGCATTTAGGCTATGTCTGTGGTATAGATGAGGTGGGGAGAGGACCATTGGCAGGACCTGTAGTAGCCTGTGCGGTTATACTTCCTAAGGATTGCGATATATTATATATAAATGACTCTAAAAAGCTTTCAGAAAAAAAGAGAGAAGAGCTGTACGATATCATTATGGAAAAGGCTGTGGCTGTGGGTATCGGATATAATGCGCCGGAGCGGATAGATGAAATAAATATTTTGCAGGCTACTTTCGAAGCAATGAGGGAGGCTATTAATAATCTTAGTGTAAAGCCCGATATATTATTAAATGATGCTGTAACAATTCCTAAGGTTGATATTAAGCAAATTCCAATAATCAAGGGAGATGCCAAGAGTATTTCCATAGGAGCTGCCAGCATTATAGCAAAGGTAACAAGGGACAGACTGATGGTTTCTTATGATGAGGTATTTCCGGGCTATGATTTTGCATCTAACAAGGGCTACGGTTCAGCAAAGCATATAGCAGCATTAAAGGAATTAGGTCCATGCCCCATTCATCGGAAAAGCTTTATAGGCAATTTTGTATAATATGGCAATTAATTTTATAAGCAATGCAATAAATAATATAGCTGGCGTTAACAGAGAAAATGCAGGAGAGATAGTACAGTCAAAAGAGGCAATGGATGCAAGTCGCCTTACAAAGCTGCTGTCTCTTAATGAGCTTAAAAATCTGGTGGTAGGGGATACCCTGTCAGGAACTCTTTTAAATCAGGATGGAAATAAAATAAGTCTGCTTTTGAATGACGGTATGACTCTTAATACTACTATGGACGGGGATGTAAATATTGCTATGGGAAAGCAATTATCCTTTGAAGTAAGGAGTAATCATAATGGGCAACTGACACTTCGCCCAATGTTCACAAATTTAAGTAATTCAAACACAATAACCAATGCCTTGAATGAGGCGGGGATTGAGGTAAGCCAAACCACTATTGAAATGGTGGATACCCTTATGCGGAATAATATGCCCATTGATAAGGATATGCTACATCTGATAAACAGAGAGCTGACCCTATATCCTGATGCGGATGTGGAAGATTTGGTTATGCTTCATAAAATGAACATACCTGTTACTGACAGCAATGTTAAACAAATGCATCTATATATGAATAATAATCAGTGGCTGTTTGAAAATATAGAAAGCGGGGCTAAGGAGCTTACAAGCCTTATTCTGGAGTCCTATTCTGAAAATGGTATTGATGGGGAATTTTTAAATCAATTATCTACTGCCTTAAGACCGCAGTCAGAAGAGCTACAGATTAGTCCTAAAAACTATAATCCGGAAAATATTAAAGAAGAAATAGCTTTAAATATGGATAAAGCAGACCTGCTTAATATGGAAAAGCAGGGTAATGAAAATATTAATAATAGTTCAATTCAAAATACTACATTAAGTGATATAAATAAATTCAATGTTTTTGATAAGATTGCAACTATGAGTAGGGATGAGTTTTTAAGTGATAATGTTAAAAGGCAGATAAGCTCTTCCTTAAATGAACTTTTAAAAGATAATTTTTTAATGGAGCCCAAGAGCTTTGAGGATGAAAGATATCTTACAAAGCATTATGAAAATATAAATCGAATATCAGAACAGTTGAGTAATTTGCTTAATAATACGGGCAAGGGAGAAAGTGATTTTGCCAAAACAGTCTCCAATATCAGAGAAAATACCTCTTTTATTAATCATATAAATGAATTATATAACTATATTCAATTGCCCTTGAAGATGAATAATGCCCAGGCAAATGGGGATTTGTACATATATGCAAAAAAACGTGGCAGGCGATTGAATAATGAAAATGAAAGTTTGACAGCACTGTTACATTTATCAATGAATTATCTTGGTAATATGGACATTATGCTTACTCTTAATAAAGGTCAAAAATTATCTACAAAATTCACTTTGGAAAAGGAAGAAATGATAGATTTTCTGGAAGCACATATGGAGGAGCTCAACCAAAGACTTATTAAGAAAGGGTATGATATAGAGGCTTCAAAGGTAGGAAAGCCGGATGAAGAGAGGGAAAATCCTATTGAAAAAATAACTAAAGAAGATGGGGATAGTAGAAAGATACTTTTAAGCACCCAGTCTTTTGATGCAAGAGCATAGGCGCAAAGAGGAACAGTAGTATATTGTTAAGGGGGAAAATGAATAAAAGGGATATCGGGAAGCATTACGAAGAAACTGCGGCTATATATTTGAAGCAGAATGGAATAATCATTACGGATAGGAATGTCTATTGCGGGAAAGTCGGAGAGATAGATATAATAGGAATTGACCGGAGTACAAAATATGGAGATACTCTGGTCTTTTTTGAAATAAAATACAGAAAAAATGGTGTTCATGGGAGGCCGGAGGAAGCTATAAACAGTAAAAAGCGTAATAAGCTTAAGCGGTGTGCAGAATATTATCTGGCGTATAAAAAGATAAAATATTATGTAAGATTTGATGTGATTGCTATAGAGGGCGAAGAAATAAGGTGGCATAAAAATGTATTTTAAGAATATCTTAATTATTACCATAACTTTTTCTTTGTAATTATATGTTTAAATCAGTATTGTCAGAAGTAATCAGAAAGGGATGGAGCAATGATAAATATTTTAGTATGTGATGATGAAAAGGAAATTGTTGACGCCATAGAGATCTACCTGATGCAGGAGGGATATGGCGTTGTTAAGGCTTATGACGGAGAAGAGGCGATTGGGGCATTAAAAGAGAATGATAATATAAAGCTTATTATTATGGATATTATGATGCCTAAGCTAGACGGAATACATGCCTGTATAAAAATACGGGAGTTCAGTTCGATGCCCATTATATTCTTGTCTGCAAAATCAGAGGATGTGGATAAAATTCTGGGACTTAATATAGGAGCTGATGATTATGTTACCAAGCCTTTTAATCCTCTTGAATTGGTAGCCAGGGTAAAATCTAATTTGCGCAGATATACGAAGCTGGGTAATGAGATTGAAGAGAAAGAAAATATATATTCGGCAGGAGAGCTTGTTATTAATGATGATAATAAGGAGGTTTCTGTAGACGGAGAACTGATAAAGCTTACCCCTATTGAATATAATATATTACTGCTCCTTGTGAAAAATCAGGGTCGTGTATTTTCTATTGACCAGATTTATGAAAATATCTGGGAAGAGGAAGCAATTGGTGCAGATAATACAGTAGCAGTGCATATTCGTCACATACGAGAAAAAATAGAAATTAACCCTAAAGAACCTAAATATCTTAAGGTTGTCTGGGGTGTTGGCTATAAAATTGAAAAACAATAATTCTGACAGCATCCATCCAGGAGGAGATTGATGAAAACAAAAAAGAGTAATCTTAATACATTGTATATTGTGATTAGCTGCATTATGTCTATATTGATTGTTATTTCAGCAATATTTATGATGGAGTCATCCTATGTTGAGGTAACTACAGATACAGGAACCTATTCCACCTATGTGGCTTACGGCGACAAAATAGGTGCATCCTACGAAGACTCAGAAATGTTCGCTGATGCTTTTCGTAATGAAATGATGGATATAACAAAATTAAGTGTTATACGAAGTCAGATGGAAACAGGCGGAAAGTATGATGCAAATAAAAAAATTGATATATCTGCCTATGCCAATAGAAAAAAAGTTTTTAATGTAGCTGATGCAAATGTAATATATCGACTTGATGATTTGATTAAATGGGGAAATTATGGTTTCGATTATCAGGTGGTGTACGGAACAGGTGCACAATTAGATGCCTATTTTTCTAACTCAAAAGGAAATGAGAATATTGCTTCAGTAAGTGCTACGGATACTATACATTTATCAAATTTAGATAATTTTTATAATTATAATGATGGATATACCCTTGAAGAGCTGGTAAGAAATTCTGCATATATAGATTTGCCGGAAAAGTACACGGAAAATGGCGAAAAGCTCCAGACTATGTTTGTGTTAATGGACAGATATTCTACAGCGGATGGAAAAAAATTAATAGATTATGCAGCGAATCGTTCAGAGTATGAGAGTCTTGTTAAAAATCTAAGTGTATCTGCTAATGATTTATTTTTAAACTTTACGGAATATAGTGATTTAATGGAAAGGTATGCCGGTGGCAAAACAAATATTTTATATTGCTACCAGCTAAATGATAATTCCGGAAAGATCGTAAGATATGATAATTTAAATCAGAATGTGGCATTAATGACAAATGATGATTTGTCAAAGGTATTTACCGGCTTTAAGAAGTATGTCTGCTTTAATCCTGACAAAATGCAGATAACTACGAATATAAACCAGATTGATGCTGTGGAGATGAAGCAGACTTTGAGTAGCTATGACTACGCTTTTGGAGATGGAACAGGAGTGTGGGTTGCAATAGACGGGGATTATCCTGCTACTGATATTTTCAGCGCAGGTCAGATTGCATATTCAAAAAGTGGAAATTTATTTATTCCGGCAGCAATTGTGCTTGTAATATCATCCATTATTCTGCTTATTATGATAGTTCTTATGACTATTATGGCAGGCAGAGTAACTGTTGTATATGAAGATGGAGAGACCAACACAGTAACAAAGCCGATTAGCTGGGATAATATGCCAATAGAGATTTATTGTATCCTTGTGGGAATAATATGTTGTCTGCTTTTTGGGTTGGCAGCACTTTCGACGCATATAATTTTTGATGCAAGAATCGTACCTATATTTAGCGGATTAACATATGTAACCTTTGGTTCTGTAGCAGGAATTTCCGCAGCGATACTGCTTCCTCTTTATCTTATTCTTGTAAGAAAGCTAAAATGCAGACTTATATGGAATAGTTCAATTACAAAGAAAATATTCGATAATATCAGAGAGATGTTGATTGATGCATATGATAATGGGCAATTAATTGTGCGTACCTGGCTTCCGTTTTTGCTGTTCTTAGCATTTAACCTTGTTATGGTGCTGCTTGGAGCGGGTGGAATATTCATAGCATTTGTATTGGATATGGTACTTGGAGTGTGGCTTTATAGAGAAGCAAAGGTAAGAGAGGGAATTGTAGATGGCATCACTGCTATATCCGGAGGCGATTTAACTCATCAGATAGATACAGCGGGTATGCATGGGGACAATCTGGCATTGGCAGGGGCTGTAAACAGTATAGGAGACGGTATTAGAATTGCTGTTGAAAAGTCAATGAAAGATGAAAAAATGAAAGCTGACTTAATTACCAATGTAAGCCATGATATAAAGACACCATTAACTTCCATTATAAATTTTGTGGATTTATTAAAGCGTGAAAATATTGAAGATGAAAAGATTAAGGGCTATATAGATGTGCTTGATAAAAAATCTCAAAAATTAAAGGCGCTAACAAATGATTTGGTGGAGGCTTCCAAAATAAGCTCCGGAAATATTACACTGAACATTGAAAAGATTGATATGGCAATGCTGATTAATCAGTCGGTGGGCGAATTTATGGAGAAGTTTGAAGAAAAGCAGCTTACTCCAATACTAAGACTTCCGAATACACCTGTATATGTAATGGCGGACAGCCGTGGCATATACAGAGTGGTGGATAATCTGTATAATAATATTTACAAATACGCTCTTCCCGGTACAAGAATATATGTGGATATGGAAAGCACAGATGGTAAGATGACCGTATCCTTTAAGAATATTTCGGCAGAACCGCTGAATATAGATACAAGTGAGCTTACAGAGCGCTTTATAAGAGGGGATGCGTCAAGAAAGACAGAGGGCTCAGGTCTTGGCCTGTCTATTGCAAAGAGTCTTACTGAGGCTCAAAAGGGAAGCTTTGATATCTCTTTGGACGGAGATTTATTTAAGGTAATTATAGGCTTTAACCTTGCATAAAAAGTGCTTGACGTTATGTAAAACTAATGTTATCATATTTGAGTGTGCCGCATAACGAGGCTATAAGTGTGTCCATATACGGGCAACGCCGAAGTTAGCGAGATTTTAGAATAGGAGGAGAACCTCAATGTACGCAATTATTGCAACAGGTGGAAAGCAGTATAAGGTTTCTGAGGGCGATGTAATTCGTGTAGAGAAGCTTGAGGCTGAAGCTGGTAATTCTGTAACTTTTGATAAGGTTGTAGCTGTTAAGGATGCAGACCTTAAGGTTGGCGCTGATGTTGCTAATGCAACAGTAACTGCAACAGTTATGGATCAGGGCAAGGGTAAAAAGGTTATCGTTTATAAGTATAAGAGAAAAACCGGATACCACAAGAAGAATGGTCACAGACAGGCCTATACAGAAGTTAAGATTGACAAAATCAATGCATAATTGATTTAACAATTCTTAATTAGTCTGGTAATGACAATGACTGAGATAACAATTTGTAAGTCCAATGGTAATTATAAGGGATTTTCGTGTTTAGGACACGCCGGATTTGCTGAAGATGGAGAGGATATTATCTGCTCGGCAATTTCAATTTTGACAATAAATACGCTAAACAGTATTGAAGCTTTTGCAGGCGATGAGATGATTATAACAGCAGAAGAAGATAGTGCTGATTTGCAGATGTATTTTGTTGACACTCCCTCTAAAGAAGCAGTACTTTTTATGAAAGCATTGGAACTTGGACTTACATCCATAGCTGACCAATATGGTAAGCGATTTGTAAAAGTACTAATTCAGGAGGTATAAGAGCATGATGAATATGAATCTGCAATTCTTCGCTCATAAGAAGGGTGTGGGCTCTACTAGGAACGGTAGAGATTCAGAATCCAAGAGACTTGGAGCTAAGAGAGCTGACGGACAGTTCGTTAAAGCCGGAAACATCTTATACAGACAGCGTGGAACTAAAATTCATCCCGGTACAAATGTAGGTCGCGGTGGCGATGATACATTATTTGCATTGGTGGATGGTGTTCTTCGTTTTGAGAGACTTGGAAGAGATAGAAAACAGGCGTCTGTATATCCAGTTGAGAAGTAAGAAAACATTTTGGCTCCGGACTATGTCCGGAGTCATTTTACATTTAAGCATTTGTTAAGAGGTATTTATGTTTGCAGATAGAGCAACAATTTATGTAAGAAGCGGTAAGGGCGGCGACGGTCACGTTTCTTTCAGAAGAGAAAAATATGTTCCCAATGGTGGACCTGATGGTGGCGACGGCGGAAATGGTGGCGACGTTATTTTAATGACTGATACAGGAGTAAATACTCTTGCCGACTTTAGGCATATCAGAAAATATCAGGCAGAGGATGGCGAGAGAGGCGGCAAGAAAAATTGTCGTGGAAAAAATGGTAAGGATATCATTTTAAAAGTGCCTGAGGGTACTGTGGTAAAGGAAGCCGAAACCGATAAGATAATAGTGGATATGTCAGGGGATACCAAGGAGTTTTTGTTGCTCAAGGGCGGTAAAGGCGGTAATGGAAATCAGCATTATGCCACATCCTCAATGCAGGCTCCTAAATATGCACAGCCGGGACAGCCGGCGCTTGAACTGACCTTAAAATTAGAGCTTAAGGTTATTGCTGATGTGGGTCTTGTAGGCTTTCCCAATGTTGGAAAAAGTACTTTCTTAACAAAAATATCCAATGCCAGACCGGAGGTTGCAAACTATCACTTTACAACCTTAAGCCCACATTTGGGTGTGGTGGACTTAAAGGATGCCAAGGGATATGTGGTTGCAGATATTCCAGGGCTCATTGAGGGTGCCGCAGAGGGTATTGGACTTGGACATGAATTTTTAAGGCATATTGAGAGAACAAAAGCCATTGTTCACATTGTGGATGCTGCCGGTACTGAGGGCAGAGATCCCATAGAGGATATATATGCCATAAATAAGGAGCTTAAGCTCTACAATGAGGAGCTTGTAAAAAGACCTCAGATAATTGCGGCAAACAAGCTGGATATGGCAGAGGACAGGGATGCTGTCATGGAAAGACTAAAAAAAGAATTTGAGCCACAGGGTTATATGGTATACCCTATGAGCGCTCTTACAGGAGATGGTGTAAGAGAAATTCTATATAAGGTTAGAGAGATGCTTGATAGGGTGGATGATAAACCCGTTATCTTTGAGCAGGAATATTTCCCTGAAATGCAGGCTGTGGCTTCTGAGCCATATACTGTGGAATATGATGAAAAAACAGGAGAATATGTGGTAGAGGGACCACGTATTGAAAAGATGTTGGGATATACAAATCTTGAGAGTGAAAGAGGCTTTGTGTTCTTCCAAAGATTTCTTAAAGATAATGATATCTTAGCTTCTTTAGAAAAGCTGGGTATTCAGGATGGAGATACAGTAAGAATGTATGATTTATCCTTTGATTATTATAAATAATAGCGTAGCTATGTAGAATGGATGGTTTTATGACAAGTAAGCAAAGAGCGTATTTAAAAGGTCTTGCAATGAATATAGACCCTATATTCCATGTGGGTAAAGGAAGTGTGACCCCGGAATATATAGAGGCTATAAGAGAGGCTTTTAATACCAAGGAATTAATTAAAATAGGTGTTTTAAAGAACTGTATGGATGATCCAAAGGAATTGGCAATAGTAATTGCTGACAGAAGTGGAGCTGAAGTAGTTCAGGTAATCGGAAAAAAGATTGTGCTGTATAAGCAGGATAAGGAAAATCCCAGAATTATTTTGCCCAGAGCATAGTTGTGTGATTTACAAGTCGATTTGAGGATTAGTATGAAGAAAAACAGGAAAGTCGGGATTTTAGGAGGAACCTTTAATCCTATTCATATGGGGCATCTTATTTTAGCAGAGCATGCATACAGTGAGTTTGACCTGGATGAAATATTATTTATACCTACGGGAATTTCATATTTCAAGGACCCTAAGACGGTGGCAGACAAGAAGAGCAGGTTGGATATGCTTAGTGAAGCTATAAAAAATAATTCACATTTTGCCCTGTCTACAATAGAGACGGATAGGGAGGGCAATTCATATACCTATGAAACCCTGGAGCTGCTAAAAAAGGAAAATCCTGATACATCATACTATCTTATTTTGGGTGCAGATACATTCTTTCAAATAGAGGAATGGAGAAATACCGAAATAATAATGAAAAATGCTACTATTCTGGCATCAATAAGAAGCGGTCAGAGCAAGGAAGCCCTGGAAAAGAAAGCCTTGGAGCTTACTGAAAAATATGGTGCAGAAATTAAAATTCTTACCTTTCCTTATATTGATTTATCCTCAACTGACATCAGACAGCGAATTAGGACAAATAAGAGTGTAAGATATATGCTGCCTGATGCTACCCTTTCATATATTGAAAAGAATAGACTTTATCGAGACCATGAATAAAGAAGAAATTATTAAAAAACTTATTAAAGAAATTGATGGCAAACGTTTTTTGCATACTATGGGTGTGGCAGATACCGCAGCGATGCTTGCTGTAAAATGGGGCTACGATATGGATAAAGCCTATATAGCCGGGCTTTTACATGACTGTGGCAAAGGAATGAGCGATGCCGATAAAATAAAATATTGTAGCAAGCACAATTTGGAAGTAAGCTTTGTGGAAAGTGAAAATCCATCGCTGCTACACGCTAAGGTGGGAGCGCATTTAGCCGAATTTAAATATGGTATTTCTGATAGCGAAATAATATCAGCCATAAGATGGCATACTACGGGATGCGTAGGGATGAAAATGCTGGATGAAATTATATTTGCTGCGGACTATATAGAGCCAAATAGAAATCACGATATAGAGCTGCCTCTTATCAGAAGAGAATGTTTTGAAAATTTGCAGTGGGCGATTTGTCATATTTACAGTAACACCTTAGAATACTTAAAAGGGTCAGCTAAAAGTGTGGACCCTACTACAAAGGAAGCATACTTGTTTTATAAAGAACTTACAAAATAGGAGATTTAAAGTGGAAACGATTAATAAAGATATGGAGCTGCTTAAAACAATATATGATGTATTGGATGAACGTAAAGCAAAGGATATACAGGTAATTGACATAAGAGGCTTGTCTGTTATGACGGACTACTTTTTAGTGGCTTCTGCATCAAATATTAACCATGTATATGCCCTGTCAGAGCATATAGAGGATGAGCTTAGAAAGCGCGGATGTCATTATAGCCATTTAGAGGGATATAAGAGCGGAAATTGGATATTAATGGATTACGGCGATTTTGTAATACATATATTTGATGAAGAAAGCAGAAGCTTTTATGATATTGAAAGACTTTGGCGTGATGGCAAACAGTTGGATTTTGCCTCTTAATTATGGATGGGCAATAGTTTACTGAGTACTAAAAGTACACCATATATTACAGGCTGATGCAAAACATATATGGGAAGTGAATATAGGCCTAATATTTCCAAGGATCTTATTCTGGCAGTTTTAAAAATATTTAATAAATTCTTATTTTTCAAAGTGGTATTGGCAAAATATCCTGATAAAAACAGAAAAATCCATGGAAATATTGAGAAATAGTCAGTGGAGTAGAATGTGGACTCAGGAAAGCCAATATATGCAGTAAATAAGTTTTTGTATAAGCTATTGGGAAGATTGGTTATATGAAAGCTTTCAAAACCAAGTTCTCCGATATTAACATTTCTTGTTACAGCAAATAATATTGTAGTAGAAATAAATCCTATAATAGGATTTATTTTTTTTAGGTGCTTTTCTGAAAAAAGTGTTATTAAAGTAGCCGAACCAATAAGGGTAAGTACGCCAAATTTTACAGCACTTTCAGGTGTTGCAATAAGGGTTATTAATGAGATTGCAACGCTTATAAGAAGAAGTAAAATACCGCGTTTTACCTTGTTTTTGCCAAAGTGATAGCAAAAGCCTGAAACAAATATAAATGTCCAACAAATACCTTGCTGCCATATATATGAATAATTGGAATGATACCAATCCAGTCTGAAATTGAAAAGATATACCATATCCCACAGGGCATGGTATATTATCATATTTAAAAGGGCAAAGCCCCTTATTTCGTCTAACATACGGTATCTGGCGCTACTCATAAGCTTTAATATCTCTTTCGGGTATAAATATGTGTATATCTTTGAAGTAAAATTAGATTTTATGATTTAATTATAATGATGTGAGTTGTATAGTACAAGAAAATTAAAAATAGCTGTGCGCAGAGAGTATATATGCAGATAACTCTTTGTGGCACAGCTTTTTAGGGGTAAATATTGAAACATCCGAGGGGTACGGATGAAACAAACGATATTAAAATAATATCCCGGCTAAAGCTAAACAATACTATCATTTATACTCTGCTGAGTAATAGGGGACTATAAGATTTGAGCCGGCATAAAGTTCGTCGCTTAAAAGATGATTGGTAAAGCATACTTCGTTTATAAAATCCTTTGATGACTCAAAATGTTCTCCATATTCCTCTGCAAGAGATGTAAGAGTATCTCCGGGCATAACAGTGATACTGGTATAATATTTGAAATATACGGTTTCATCCTCTGAATAAGCATTTGTAACCAGCTTTGAAGCACCAAAGGCAAATCCCATGCTAAAAATAAAGATAGACAATACTAACATTGCTTTTCTGAATATCATCTGGCGCTTCCTATAATTTATATATTTTCTTTTTGAAGTAGAATTTGTTTTCATAATGTATTCTCCGTATTTAATATATTATCAATAATTACGAACAAAGTGTTCGGAACATTTGTTCTGGTCTGATTATATCGAACAAATTTTCGAATGTCAACAGCAAAATCGAACATTCTTTCGAAAAATCGAACAGAATTTCTGAATGTATGTTTGCTTTTACAATTATATATGCTATAATTCTGTCATAGTACCTGATAAAAATATGGACAGGTACAGATTGGAGCAGGTATGAGCAGTGGTATAAGCGGAAAACAGAAAGATATATTGGAGTATATTAAACAGGAGATTTTAGATAAGGGTTATCCCCCTACAGTGCGTGAGATATGTGAGAGAGTGGAGC
>JBHAJK010000024.1:0-29709 GCA_041826605.1 Lachnospiraceae bacterium
ATTCTATAATTTTCCCTTTTAATTTACACAAATCTAATTTTCAATACTTTATGGAGGTTTTTATGTATTCTATTACTTATTCTGGTGGTCTAAGCGGAATACAGAGCTTTATTGCCGGTGTGGAGGTGGACGTTTCTCCCGGTATTCCAAGCTTCAATATGGTGGGCAGTCTTTCTCCGGAGGTCAGAGAAGCCCGAGAACGGGTCAGAGTGTGCCTGAAAAATTGCGGTATAGAGCTGCCACCAGCTCTAATTACGGTAAATATATCTCCTGCCAATCTGCAAAAATATGGCACAGCATATGATTTACCCATTGCTGTAGGCATATTAAGCGCCATTGGCCAGTTGCCTGCCGATTTGCTAAATGACACACTTATTATAGGTGAGCTTAATCTAGACGGTGGAGTCAGACATGTAAAAGGAGTATTACCGATTATTTTACAAGCCGTAAAGCAGGGCTTCAAAAATTGTATTGTACCTTTAGAAAACGCCACCGAGGCATCGCATGCAGAAAATATCAATATTCTTCCTGTAAAGGATATTGTGCAGGCTATTGGAATATTACAAGGCGAAGCTTTTGTTGAAAGTCCTGATATAGCTATCAACACATCACTGCCTAATGAGCACACATCAAATGAACATAATATAAATAGTTCACTTACCCTGAATATGCCCTTGACTCCGGTTCCTGACAAATATACCAAGAATAAAATAACAAATGATATTAATTTATCTCCGGATTTTTCAGATATAGTTGGCCAGGAAGCATGCAAAAGGGCTGCCCTTATTGCCGTGGCCGGATTTCATCATCTGCTGATTACAGGACCTCCCGGTTCCGGTAAAACCATGTTAGCCAAACGTATTCCCGGTATTATGCCCCCTCTTTCCCCTCTTGAAAGTCTTGAAGTATCCACCATATACAGCGTCGCCGGACTTTTAAATGAGTCAAGGCCCTATATTGAAAAACGTCCTTTTCAAAGTCCTCATCATTCCTCCACCAGGCAATCCCTCTCAGGGGGCGGAAAAACTGTCCGCCCCGGCATTGTATCTCTAAGCCACCGTGGTGTATTATTCCTTGACGAATTTCCCGAATTTTCCAGAGACTGTATTGAAATATTGCGGGAGCCCTTAGAAGATAAGCAGATACAGCTTTCCCGAGTCCAATGCTCCTTTACCTATCCTGCGGACTTTATGCTTGTAGCCGCTGCCAATCCCTGTCCCTGCGGATATTATCCCAACAGAAATTTATGCAATTGTAGCGAAGCTTCCCTTATCAAATACAGAAGCAAAATTTCAGGTCCCATAAAGGACAGAATAGATATTATTGTATATGCCGAAGCACTGTCTGCCGAGCATTTAACCGGTCTTACCGCTCAAAATAATAACACCTGTTACAATAGTGAAAGTATGCGAAAAAGAGTAATGGAAGCCAGAAGTATACAGGAAAAGAGATTTGAAAATACGAATTTTAAATATAATAGTGATATTACTGCCGGATATATAAATAAATATTGCAGTCTAAATACCAGAGAATTGGAATTTATGAAAAATGCTTATAATTCTATGCAGCTATCTGCACGCTCGTACCATAAAATTTTAAAAGTATCCCGCACCATTGCAGATTTAGATGGTTCTTTAGAAATAAAGGAACAGCATTTAGCCGAAGCACTATGCTATAGGGGGTAAGTTTCTCTCCTCCGAGCGGATAGCACACCACCTAAAGACCCTCCATATTATAGGAAGCAATAATAAACCTACCAGATGAGGTAACGGAATAAAAAGCCACTCTATGTTACATTGGTAAGCCACTCTTTCAAACGAAAGGAATTTTACAATTATGAATTATATACAGGAAAAAGAAGCTCTATGCTTCTTACAAGCACTCAATGGCTTTAATAAGTCCTTAATAAAACGTCTTTTCAAAGAATTTGACAGCTATTATTCTGCCGCAACTGCTACTAAAAAAGCCCTTTCCAAAATACTTTCCGAAAAAGAAGTTTATATTCTTTTAAGCGCCAGGCAGCGTATAGATATTTCTTTACCCTTCGAAAATCTGCTAAAGCAAAATATAAATTTTATTATTCCATCAGACCATATCTTTCCTGATAAATTAAAATTAATTCCTGACCCGCCTTTAGGCTTATATATTAAGGGAAATATGCCAATTTCCACCAAACCATCTATTGCAATAATAGGAGCCAGAAACTGTTCTCCCTATGGCAGTCATATGGCTAAGCTTTTTGCAAGAGAAATTGCTCTTGCTGATGTTCAGGTTATTAGCGGATTAGCCAGAGGTATAGACAGTATATCCCAGAACGAAGCCTTATCTGTAGGCGGATATACCTGTGCAGTTTTAGGATGTGGTGTGGATATATGCTATCCTGCCGAAAACAAAGAGCTTTATAATGCCTTATCCACTCAGGGAGGCTTAATAAGCGAATATCCTCCCGGTACTAAGCCTCTAGCTTACCTCTTTCCTCCCAGAAATCGTATAATTTCAGGTATGGCTGATGCCATAATCGTAATTGAAGCCCGAATTAAAAGCGGAACCTCTATTACAGTCAATATGGCATTGGAGCAGGGGCGTGACATTTACGCCCTCCCGGGTAGGGTGTGTGACAATTTAAGTTTAGGATGTAATCTTTTAATAAAGGACGGAGCCACTCCACTTATAAGTCCAAAGGATTTTATAGAAGAATTTATGAAAAATTATTATTCTGTAAATCCCGCTCACAAAGCAGACGCCAACTCCAACGACAACGCCAACTCCAACGACAACGCCAGCAACAGTATAAGTTCAAGTATCTCCAGCACCAGCAACGCTTCCACCACATTAGAAGCCTTAATATTGCCCACTCTCGACTTTCATCCAAAGACCATCAGTGAAATCTACCACTCTCTTAAAGACCACACCACGCTTCCCTCACTTATGCAAGAGCTTACTTCTATGACCCTAAAGGGAAAAATCAAATGCGTCTGTGGCTCCAACTATTATATAGAATAGGTATTTCTGCCATCTCATTTATTGCCTTACAAAAAGTATGTATACTTCTGCTCTTCATATGGGAATAGACCAATAATATAATTTCCTTACCGCTAAAATAGTCTATGTATTATTTCATAGAAACTATTTTCACGCATATAAAAAACCTCGTAATGACGGCTACGAGGTTTTTTATATATAAGTTTATTTATTCTAAGTTATTAAGCCATGCGGTTAACAGCCTTGCTAAGACGAGATACCTTCCTTGAAGAAGTATTCTTATGATATACTCCCTTTGTAGCAGCCTTGTCTATTGCAGCTGTAGCCTCGACTAATGCCTGCTGTGCAACAGCCTTATCGCCAGCTTCGATTGCTGCTAAAACTTTCTTTACAGCAGTCTTAACGCCAGACTTGATAGCCTTATTGCGCTCTGCGTTTGCATTTGCAACTAAAATTCTCTTTTTTGCGGATTTAATATTAGCCAAGATTTCTACCTCCTATCAAATTTTCGTAAACAAGTGCGCCGCAATGCCGGACACGGACAGTTTTGCTGCACACGCAAAATTTATTGTATGCTACTATGCTTCATAAGTCAATACGTTTTTTCAGCTTTCTAATAAAAATTCTGCCAAAACTATATTACTCACATCAATTCCTCTGTCTGTAAGGAAAATTCTATCATTCTTTGCCTGTAAAAGCCCATCAGATATAAATTCTTCAATCTTTTTTCCATACACATCTTCGATTTCACAGCCAAAGTTTTTTCGCCATTCATTCTTACTTATTCCCTCAGTAAGTCTTAAGCCCAAAAACATAAACTCTTCCATCCGTTCATCTAAAGTTAAAACGTTCTCATCAATATATATACTCCGGCATTTATCGCACTCAACATATTCCATATACTGTTCAATAGCTTCAATATTCTTATACCGAATACCATTTATATATGAAGCAGCTCCAATGCCGAAGCCAATATAGTTCTTTCCGGTCCAATACACCTTATTATGCCTGCATTCATAGCCCGGCTTTGAGTAGTTTGAGATTTCATATCTATGGTAGCCACTGCGGGAAAGCACATCCTTTGTAATGTAGTACATTTCCCGCTCTGTCTGTTCGTCCGGTAAAGAGGGTATTCCATCCAAAGCTACTAAGCACTGCTCTCCATAGGACAAGGGTACCGGTTTCTTATCACTGACACCTGCGTCATCTCCATAAATATCCCAAAATTCAGTGTTTTCTTCAATTATAAGACTATATGCCGAAATATGCTCAGGATTACATTCGACCACCTTAGTCAATGTATCCAGGTATGACTCCAGGGTTTGTCCGGGCAGGGCACTCATAATATCAATATTTATATTGTCAAAGCCTGCCTTGCGCGCCCATTTAAAGGTCTCTTCAAATTGCCTAAAGCTATGTATACGTCCAAGATATCCAAGTTCCTTATCATTTCCGGATTGCAGACCCATACTCAGCCTGTTTATACCTGCTTTTCTATACTCTATTAATTTTTCCAAGCCTGCTGTTCCCGGATTACATTCCATAGAAATTTCAGCTTTTGGAGATAAATTAAATTTATATTTAATTATATCCATTATTTTTCCAATTTGCTCTCCGGATAAAACCGATGGTGTGCCGCCACCAAAAAATATAGTTTCAACAATAGCCGCTTGCGCAGGCTCTTCGCTATTCGCGCCTACAACACCTACTCCTGTCGAAGCTATCTCCTTACACAATGCTTCAACATATCTCTCTATGGTTTCAGCATCACTTTTAAAGGATAGAAAATCACAATATCTGCATTTTTTAATACAAAAGGGAATATGTATATATAAGGAAATCATATTTATTCAGAGTCCAATTTAAGCACCGACATAAAGGCTTTCTGAGGGATAGATACTGTACCAATCTGGCGCATCCTCTTTTTACCCTCTTTCTGCTTTTCCAAAAGCTTCTTTTTACGTGTAATATCTCCACCGTAGCACTTTGCCAAAACATCCTTTCTCACAGCCTTTACAGTCTCTCTGGCTATAACCTTACCGCCTACGGCTGCCTGAATAGGTATTTCAAACAAATGTCTTGGAATTTCTTCCTTTAGCTTTTCACACATCTTACGTCCACGCTCATATGCACTATCTGCATGTACAATAAAGGAAAGGGCATCCACCTCTTCGCGATTTATAAGCATATCCAGCTTCACAAGCTCACTCTTTTCATAGCCCTTAAGCTCATAATCAAAAGACGCATAGCCTCTGGAACGACTTTTAAGAGCATCAAAAAAGTCATATATTATTTCATTTAAGGGAAGCTCATATTTCAAAATAACACGGGTTGAGGTTGAATATTCCATTCCGATATGACGTCCACGTCTTTCCTGACAGAGCTTCATTATTGCACCTACATATTCTGTGGTAACAATAATCTCTGCATTTACCACCGGCTCCTCCATATAATCAATAACAGAGGGGTCAGGTAAGTTTGAGGGATTTGTTAATTCTATTTTAGTACCGTCAGTTTTCCACACATTATATATAACACCGGGAGCTGTTGTAACCAGGTCCAGATTATACTCTCTTTCCAATCTTTCCTGAATTATCTCCAAATGAAGCAGTCCTAAAAATCCGCACCTAAAGCCAAAGCCCAAAGCCACAGAGGATTCCGGCTCATAAAAGAGTGAGGCATCATTTAGCTGTAATTTTTCCAAAGCATCTCTTAAATCAGGATAATGTGCTCCATCCGCAGGATACAGACCACAATATACCATGGGCTGTACCTTTTTATATCCCGGCAATGGCTCCGCACAGGGATTTGCCGCATTTGTTACAGTATCGCCTACCGCTGTATCTGCCACATTTTTAATGGATGCAGTTATATAACCTACCATACCGGCAGAAAGTTCATCACTTGGAATAAACTGTCCCGCACCGAATGTACCTACCTCTACCACATCAGCAGTAGCACCTGTAGCCATCATTTTTATTTTAGTTCCCTTGGACACTCTGCCATCCATTATTCTGCAAAAAATGATTACTCCCTTATAAGAGTCGTAGAGAGAGTCAAATATTAATGCCTTTAAGGGTTCATCCGCATTCCCCTTGGGCGCAGGAATTCTCTCTACAATTTTTTCTAAAACCTCTTCAATGCCTATTCCATTCTTTGCCGAAATCAGTGGTGCATCCTGAGCTTCAATTCCTATAACATCCTCAATTTCATCAATAACTCGCTGCGGCTCCGCACTTGGCAAATCTATTTTATTGATTACAGGAAATATATCCAAATCATGGTCAAGAGCAAGATATACATTTGCAAGGGTCTGAGCCTCAATACCCTGAGCAGCGTCCACCACAAGAATTGCTCCGTCACAGGCAGCTAATGAGCGGCTTACTTCATAGTTAAAATCCACATGTCCGGGTGTATCAATAAGATTAAATATATATTCCTGCCCGTCCTTTGCACGATATACTGTTCTTACTGTCTGTGCCTTTATAGTAATCCCCCGCTCCCGCTCAATATCCATATTGTCAAGGATTTGTTCCTGCATCTCCCTTTGAGTCAGCAGACCTGTTTTTTCAATTATTCTGTCTGCAAGAGTGCTTTTTCCATGATCTATATGGGCAACAATACAAAAATTCCTAATCTTACTCTGATCCATTCTATTTCTCCATTTCATAAAAAGTGTGCGCATATTTGCAAGACACTTTATTCTTAAACAGGAAGTATCTTCCTACTCAATAAAAAACCGGCGGACTTATATTGCAAGCCCGTCAGTTTTTATTTTTATTCTTTAAAATATGCTACTGCATATCTGCAATTTTTCATCGCTTCACTAATATTCTTTAAAATATGCTACTGCACATCTGCAATTTTTCATCGCTTCACTAAAAAGCCTTACTCTTCGCGATTTCTAATATCATTATCGACTGTGACCGCCGCCTCCGCGACCGCCACCTCCACCGCCGCCACTGCTACTTCTTTCAATCTTACGCTTTGTAACAGTCTTATGGCTGAACATATCACGTGACACAGGGAATCTGGCACTTCCCTCTTTTAAATAAGTGGAGCTTGTGACAGTATTATCTCCAAGCTTACTCTTCCAGTTAAGGGCAATAAATACTCCTGCGGCTATAGCACCTGCACCAAAACAAAATACTGTCTTTATAGGAAATCTTAACGGATTTACTTTGTTTCCGCAAGCATTTACTATTTTAACATACTGCTCATATGGGTCAGCAGTATCTCCCGGTATTTCATCAAGCACATTTAATATATTTTCACATACCTCTGTGGTTAGCCTCGACTTTACCAGCTCCCCCTCTGTAGATATCCATGAATGAATATAACCATCGCCTCCGCGACTCCAATTGTCCACAAACACAATTGCAGCGGTGTTAGGTCCTGTAAAGCCAAGCTGCTTTGTTTCTGCAAAGTCATCAGCATATTCCTTAACCTTGTAAAGGTAACCATACTCTGCATCATCCAAAGTCACTACCGCTATATCCACACAGGATTTTTCACTCCAGTATTGAATAAGCTCATTAAGCGCGTCAACCTCTGTAGCTGTCATCTTTCCCGCATAATCATACACCGCCATGGAATTGTCGCTAAATTCATTGCTACGCACATGTGACAGCGTTGTCACTTTTCTTAAATACATTGGAACTGATATAACTGCTAAAATAGCCAATATAATAAAGGGGATTTTGAAATAGCTAAAATATGATTTCATCCTGCACCTCCCTTATAAAGCAGCAAACAGCAGATTAATAAGCAACGCTGCTGCACTTACCAAACCAAATACCGTAACTCCGAATATAACCACCTTATCCTTTGCTACAGGAGTTTTTCCTGCAATTTTTCCGGTCTGACCATTTACATGGAATTTGTAATCCACCCCCTGATATCTAAAAATATATTCCCATATAGGAAGAAGTGCATAATTTACTTTTTGCTTATCAGAGGCGGTGTTCTTACTGTTTTGTGTAACTGTTGCATATCCGGATATGCTTCCGCTAATAAGAGCGTCAATTGCCTTTCCTACTTTTGTCAAAGCTCTTGGTTCAAGTTCGTTTTCAGGTTGATTATATTTCTCTCCTAAAAAGCCTGACATATATTTGTCTTTAAAATCCTGTAGACCACTATAGTCAAAGGGCTCCATTAAATCCATATAGCCATCTTCCATAGCTTCCGAAGCGTCTACAGGCACCTTATTAAAATCAGCCTGCAACTGTCTTATAATATTAAAATATGAAGTTTCGGTATACTCATAATTTCCTGAGGTCCATGTACGAATTTTCGTGCCCGTTCCCTGATAATTTGTATCCGTTGCATAATCATACATAAAAAACGGGATGTATGAGCCCTCGATTTTATCCACCGAAGCCCGGCTCAAGAAGCCTGTGGGAGTAAATATTCTATTTTTAAACTCTGCACGTAATAAATCAATTGCCTTATTTTTACTTACCTTAAAAGGTAACATCAGGTCCGGCGCATATACTCCCTCCACTCTTTCATCCAAAACAGTATAAATACCGCAATTTGGACATTTTGTGGCTGAGGTATGCTCTTTTATGGCGCCCTCCATAGGTGCACCGCAGTTTGCACAATTAGTCATATACTCCGTGCTGACAAGCTTATCCTCACTATCCAGGCTCTCACAATGTGGACAGCACATGGTACCCTTATCTGGGTTATAGAGAATATTACCGCCACAGTTCTGACATTTAAAAATCATATTATCCCTCCCTTCCCAATATTTAACATTTAAATATTTTTAGACTACATTCTATCCGGTGCTGAAAATCCCAGCAAATCAATACATGTTTCTAAAATTTTCCTGCAAAGCATAAGAAGTGCTATATAGCCCTGCTTCTTTGTTTCGTCCTCCTCGCCTAAAATCTTTGTTTCATGATAAAAGCTGTTAAATGCATTTGCCAAATTATAAATATAGGCACAGATTTTATGTGGTGCCGCATCCTCAAATGCTCCCGTAACTGCCGGAATAAATGCTGATAATTCCTTTAACAGAGCCTTGCTCGACTCATTAACAGGACTTTGTATTTCCAAAGCCTCCATTTTCCCTCCGGCCTGAACATATTTATTCAGTATGGACTTAATTCTGACTATTGTATACAAAATATATGGACCGGTATTCCCCTCACTTGAAGTAAATTTATCTACGTCAAAAATATAGTCCTTTGCCGCCTGATTTGATAAATCTCCATATTTAATAGCAGCAAGTCCCACCATTTTACTGATTTTCTCAGCCGTGTCAGCATCCATCTCCCTATTTTCCGAAATACGTGTAAGCATTCTCTCATTTATATCGGAAATAAGGTATTCCAAACGCATGACACCACCGTCACGGGTCTTAAAAGGCTTTCCATCCTTTCCATTTACAGTTCCAAAGCCTATATGCACCAGCTCTGTTTCAGGCTCTACAAGCTTAGTCTTAACCGCACATCTGAATACCTGCTCAAAATACAGGTCCTGACGTTTATCCGTAAGATAAATCAATTTATCAGGCTTATATTTCTCCATTCTGTCCATAATTGTAGCAAGGTCAGTTGTATTGTAAAGGGATGCCCCATCCGATTTTAAAATCATACAGGGAGGCATTTCCTTAGTATCTGTATCCTTTTTTACATCTACCACAAGAGCACCGTCACTAATATAGGCGTAGCCCTCATCTTTCATATACTTTACCATAGCCGGTATTAAGTCATGAACATCACTTTCGCCTTTCCATAAATCAAAGTCCACATTAAGAGACTCATAGTTTCTCTTTAAGTCTGCTACAGACACATTTATTATATGCTGCCATAATGCTCTATACCCTCTTACACCACTTTGTAGCTTAAAGGTGGCATCCATAGCCTTAGCCTTATATTCCTCATCTGTCTTACTCTTTCCTGATGCAGTAGGATATATTTCCTCTAATTCGCCTATAGTAAACGGTGCCTCTGTAGGATACTCTCCCTCAAATTCATCATCAAAATACGGCAAATTGGGCTTACGCTCCCGAAGCTCTGTAATAATAAGCCCCATCTGAAGCCCCCAGTCGCCTAAATGGATATCTCCGATTGTATTATGCCCCATATATCGGCAAATTCTTTTGATGCTTTCGCCAATAACAGCACTTCTTAAATGACCTACATGTAAAGGCTTTGCCACATTGGGTCCGCCGTAGTCCACCATAATTGTTTTGGGCTCGCATACAGGAATACCGAATTTTTCGCTCTTTGCCATTTCTGACACATATTTACTAAGCCAGGCCCCATCTATATTGATGTTCAAAAATCCCGGGGCTACTGCCTCCACCTTTTCAAAGGCAGGATTTCCCATAAGCTTTTCTGCCACTTCATTTGCTATTGCTATTGGAGCTTTATGATAAAGCTTTGCTCCTGCCATAGCACCATTACACTGGTACTCACATAAATCAGGACGATTTGATATTGTAGCTCCGCCTAATTTCTCATCATATCCACATTCTGCAAAAGCACTGCGCACCTGTGCAGATATTAATTCCAACAAGTTTTCCATACTTTCCTCCAAAACCTATAAGTATATACCCTTACATTTTATCATATCATCTATTGCCTTGCCATAGCAGAATATACGCAACCGCAATAATCCTGTCTGTATAAATTATGTTCCTTACTTAACTCAATACTTCTCTTATAGCCGTTTTCTTTTTTAAAGTCGCTTGGAAGCCATTTTACTTCCTTTCCCGCCACTTCGGCTCCATTTATTTCATCAGCCACCCTGTATCCGATCTCATTTAATACAGAGGCGTCTTTTAAAGGACTTAGGGTAAGAGTGGTGGTAAAATAGTCAAATCCCTTTTCTTTCGCCACAAGCCCAGCCTCTTTTAGCCTGAGCTCATAGCATCTAAGACATCTTTCCCCTCTTTCCGGACAATCCTCGTAGCCCTTTGCAATAGCAGTAAATTCCCTTGGGTCATATCTTCCCTCTAAAAAGGCAATTTCTCCATTATAGCTCTCTATAAGCCTGCGCAATTCCTCCGAGCGCTTCCCATATTCTTCAGCATTTGTAATATTAGGATTATAGAAAAACATTGTGGTATCAAAGTCCTCCCAAACCCTTTCCATACAGGCACTGCTGCATGGAGCGCAGCAGGCATGTAATAGCAGGCCCGGCTTAACCTCTGCTTTTCTGTTTTCTTCCACAATATGCTTCATTTCTTTATTGTAATTCTTCTTATGTTCCACTTAACATTCCAATCTGCATTAATATTTTGATAATTGTAAGCTTTTAGTCCAAAATATTTAATACCTCTAAAATATCCTCTTTTTTCCCCTGCAACTGTCCCTGAACCATCTTATCATTTCCGCCACCCTTGCAGGCAAACCTTTCGGACAGGACCGCAAATATCAGCTTAGATTTACCGGCTTTATTTCCTGCCATATATCTATATCCATTTTCATCATCCCCTGCAAAAATGCCTACAAAGCCTGAGAATTTTTCCACCAGAATATTATATATATTTTTCATTGACGCAGATGGAAAATCTGTAGCTACAAATTCAAAGTGATTTTTATTTAATTCTTTTGACTCTGTATTTTCAGCACCGGCTTTAGCATAAGCCTCTATTTCCCGCTCAAGTCTTTCAATTATATTATTCTCATATTGTTTATTTAATTTAAATTTAATTTCAGACAATTCTTTTACATAAGAACCCACAAGCTCCGGAAAGTTTTCAGGACTTGTGGAAAGTACTTCTTTAAGCTTACGGATTATATTGTGCTCATTATTTATATATTCCAGTGCGCGTCTGCCTGCCACCATAAATATTCGCACTCCGCCTTTCCAATTGACTACATCAGTCACTTTGATTATTCCCACTTCTCCGGTGCGACCTACATGAGGAGCGCAGCATGCACATATATCAATTATATTATCTTCTGTACCGATGGTTATTAATCTTACCTGGCCATCAATCTCTATTTTACTTCTATACTCAATATTTTTAAGCTCTTCCTCTGTGGGATAGCTATCGCTTATAGGGAGATTTAAATATATTATTTCATTAGCCCTTTTTTCCATCTCCATAACCTCCTCATAGGTCATGGGATTACTTACATCCAGAGTTATTGCTCCCTCATTTCCCAAATGAAAGCCTTTATTTGTATAGCCATAGGTATTATGTATAACGCCTGTTAAAATATGCTCTCCACTATGATTTTGCATTTTTTCATATCTAAAATCATAGTCCAGCACACAGCGCACCCTTGAACCCACAGGTATTTTTTTATCAACCTTATAAAGGATATTATCCTTTCCCTCCAATTGTCCATCCAGCACTCTTACAATATCGATGTCAGACCTTTCCATGCTATCACAAGCACGTAAGTCAGATTTTTCCGCCGAAAAGTCTTTTTCTTCTGCCAATAATATTCCCACTTCCTCTTTATTATTGCCAATTACATATATCATTCCGGTATCTGCGTACTGTCCACCCTCTTCCGGAAAAAATATTGTTTCTTCAAGAGAAATAAAAATCCCCTCATTATTCTCAACACATTCAGTAACAACTGTTATATTTTCTTTTAAATAGCTATTTTTTTCATACAGCTTTTTCATATCTTTCTCCAAAATGCAAAAGGAAAGCCAGAGATTGTCCGACTTTCCCTATTAGTTAAAGCAAATTCTGCTCTTTAAAGCTATCTGCCTCAAGCAACAGCCTGTTACGCAAGACACCGTAAAGCAAACTGTCTATAGCAGTCAATATTACTTAAAGTACTTAACACCGCTCTCAAACAGCTTTAAGTCCTGCTCGCCATAAATATTGATAGCAACCTTATCGCCTCTTCTCTCTGAATGAGCCATTTTACCAAATACGCGTCCATCAGGAGAGGTAATACCCTCTATTGACATATAGGAGCCATTAATATTATATTCCTCATCCATACTTACATTTCCCATAGGGTCAGAATATACTGTAGCAACCTGTCCATTAGCAATAAGCTTATCAAGCCATTCCTTATTAGCTACAAATCTTCCCTCGCCATGAGAAGCCGGATTTACATATGTTTCCCCAAGCGTTGCTCCTGCAAGCCATGGAGACTTGTTTGATACCACCTTTGTATATACCATCTTTGAGATATGGCGATTAATCGTATTAAATGTCAGAGTAGGCGAATTTTCATCCTGTCCTGTAATCTCTCCATTAGGTACAAGTCCCAGCTTAATGAGAGCCTGGAAACCATTACAAATACCAAGTGCCAGTCCGTCTCTTTCATTTAAAAGGCGCATAACCGCATCTTTCATAGCAGAATTCCGGAAAGCTGCCGCAAAGAACTTCGCACTTCCGTCCGGCTCATCTCCTGCCGAGAAGCCTCCGGGGAACATTATAATCTGAGAGTCATCAATAGCCTTAACATATGCCTCGAAGGAGTCTCTTATCTGCGATGAGGTCATATTCTTAAATACAATAGTATTTACATTTGCACCCGCTCTTTCAAAAGCCTTTGCAGAGTCATATTCACAGTTTGTTCCCGGGAATACAGGAATAAATACATTAGGTCTTGCAACCTTGTTCCTGCATATGTATATATCGCCCTTTGCATCATAAAGAGGCATATTGACATTCGTGTCATCTTTAACCGCCTTATATGGGAATACCTTATCCAAAGGACGCTTCCATGCATCAATCGCCTCATCAATAGATATTTCAGTTCCGGCAATCTCAAATACACCATTATTTCTTACAGTTCCAAGCAGTTCAAATTCTGCGTCTATTTCCTCTACCCGCTCTTTTACCACCTCGGCTATAATATCGCCCGGTGCACCGGTAAATAAACTCTTTAATTCCACATCCTCTGATATTTCCACACCCAGCTTATTTCCAAAGGCCATTTTGGAAATAGCTGCGGCTGCTCCATAGCTATCCAGAGCATATGCAGATACAATAACACCATCATTTATAAGCTTGGTAATCTCTGAATAAAGTGTCTGTACCTTTTCATATACGGGAATATCGTAATCATCAGTTTCAATCTCAAATCTTACGATTTTATTTCCCTCCTCCTTAAATTCAGGAGTAATAATATCCTTTCCATTGGCAATGTCAACCGCAAATGACACAAGTGTCGGTGGTACATCAATATCATTGAATGTACCCGACATACTGTCCTTTCCTCCAATTGAGGGAAGTCCAAAGCCAACCTGTGCATCAAATGCTCCAAGCAGTGCCGCAAAAGGCTGTCCCCAGCGTGTAGCATCCTCGGTCATTCGCTTGAAATATTCCTGGAAAGTAAATCTTATATTCTTATGATTACCACCTGCTGCCACTATCTTGGACATTGACTGCAAAATAGCATATATTGCTCCATGGTATGGACTCCAACTGGATATATATGGGTCGAATCCATAGCTCATCATGGTCACTGTATCTGTTTTACCCTTTAATACAGGTAATTTAGCCACCATGGTCTGAACCTCTGTAAGCTGTGTCTTACCACCATAGGGCATATATACGCTACCGGCACCAATAGAAGCATCAAATCTTTCTACCAATCCCTTTTGTGAACATACATTTAAATCAGACAGATTATTAAGCCAGGCTGACCTTACATCCTCTTTTTCCACTGCCTCCGAAACAGACTCTACAGCCACCTTTCCAAGAGGGCTATAATCCTCAGATGGTATCTGTACCTCTACAGAGGTCTCCTGATGGGCACCATTTGTGTCAAGGAATGCACGGCTTAAGTTTACAATCTCATTGCCTCGCCACACCAGCACAAGCCTTGGCTCCTCTGTAACCTCAGCCACCACAGTAGCCTCCAGATTTTCCTCCACAGCATAGCCTAAAAACTTATCTACATCCGCCTTATCCACTACAACAGCCATTCTTTCCTGACTCTCGGAAATAGCCAATTCCGTTCCATCAAGTCCGGCATATTTCTTTGGCACTTTATCCAAATCCACTCTAAGTCCTGCTGCCAGCTCGCCTATTGCCACCGATACTCCACCTGCACCAAAGTCATTACACTTCTTTATAATACCGGCCACTTCTTCGCGTCTGAATAATCTCTGTATTTTACGCTCTGTAGGCGCATTTCCCTTTTGAACCTCTGCTCCGCAGGTCTCAATCGACTCTTCTGTATGCACCTTAGAAGAGCCTGTAGCTCCTCCACAGCCATCACGTCCCGTAGCTCCTCCAAGAAGAATAATAATATCTCCCGGGTCCGAATTTTCCCTAATAACACAACGTCTGGGAGCGGCTCCCATAACTGCGCCTATTTCCATACGCTTTGCCACATAATCAGGATGATATATTTCCTTTACGTAGCCTGTCGCAAGTCCAATCTGATTTCCATATGAGGAATATCCTGCCGCCGCACCTGTAACCAGCTTTTTCTGGGAAAGCTTACCCTTTAGGGTTGCAGATACCGGCACTGTAGGGTCTGCCGCACCTGTGACTCTCATTGCCTGATATACATAGCCTCTTCCTGAAAGGGGATCACGTATTGCACCTCCCAAGCAGGTTGCCGCGCCACCAAAGGGTTCGATTTCAGTAGGATGGTTGTGAGTTTCATTCTTAAAAAATACAAGCCATTCCTCTGTCACAGGACCATTTCCATAATCCATCTCCACAGGAACTATAATTGAGCAGGCATTTATTTCATCAGATACCTCCATATCCTCAAGCTTGCCCGCTGCCCTTAGCTTTTTCATACCCATAAGAGCTATATCCATAAGGCATACGAATTTGTCATCCCTGCCGGCATACATCTCTTCCATTGTATCCAAATAGCTCTGATATGTGGTTTCAATTGGGGCTCTATAGTAGCCATCCATAAACTCTACATTCTTAAGCTCGGTTGAGAAGGTAGTATGGCGACAATGATCTGACCAATATGTATCAAGCACTCTAATCTCTGTCACAGACGGGTCGCGGTGCTCTTCATTCTTAAAATAATTCTGAATATGCAGGAAATCATTAAAGGTCATAGCCAGTCCAAGGTCTGCGTATAGAGTCTTAAGCCCGCTTTCATCCATATCCTTAAAGCCGTCAAATATAATCACGTCTGCCGGCTCTTCATATTCTGTGACAAGAGTGTCAGGTTTATTAAAATCAGTTTCTCTGGAATCAACCGGATTGATACAATATGCCTTGATTTTATCTATATCCTCATCCGAAAGATTTCCATCAATAACATATGTAACTGCGGTTTTAATGATAGGATCTGCCTCCTCATTAAGGAAACGAACACATTGAACTGCTGAGTCAGCCCGCTGATCGAACTGTCCCGGAAGAAATTCTACACAAAATACCTTTTCAGTATCCGACATTGGGAAATTTTCATTAAAGAGCACATCTACCGGTGGTTCACTGAAAATCATCTGACATGCCGCCTCAAAGGTGTCATTATCAAGTCCCTCCACATCATATCTTATAAGCTCACGAACATTTGTAACCTTTGATATGCTAAGATAGCTTTCGATTTCCTCTCTAAGCTCCTTAGCCTTTACCGCGTAAGGGCTCTTTTTTTCAACGTAGATACGTTTGACGTCACTCATTTTTCCTTTAATCCTCCACTTCAATAACCTGGCTCATCATATACACCAGCTCTTTGTCAACCTTTTTTTCACTGATTCCCATAGTTCTTGCGCAAACTTTCATGCCCTCTATAGCATACATCATGTTTTCTGCTGCTGCCTGTGGGTTTGCACAGGAAAATTCTCCGTTTTCCACTCCCCGCTCAAGTATCCTGGTAAGAACCTGCATCGCAGTCTCAAAGCGTAGCTTAATGCTATTGCTTTTAAGCTCCTGCCTGCAATAAAAAGCATATTCATAAAGTGCTACCCCAAGACTTGACTTGCGCTTTAGTATCTCTTTCTTTTGCTCTTTACAAAACCAAAGCAAAAGCTCCGCAGAACCGGCAACCCGCAGACGCTCTATAATATCCTGTCCCCGTTTCTCCTCTTCCTCCTCCATAGCCTTAATTACATCTAAGAAAATGGATTCAACAGAATTGTAGTAAAGATAAAGACCTCCACGACTTATGCCACATGCCTCTACTATATCTTTCATGGTAACGGCTCTAAAGCCTTTACTTGCAAATATATTTGACGCATTCTCTATTATTAACTGTCTTTTGCTATCCCTTTTTTCGCTCATTACTCCTCCCCGCCGTTTCCATTAGTCTGAGCATTTTTCCAAAAATCCACTAAATCCTTGGATTTTTTTATTATCTGATAAAAAATAGCATAGTTCATTCCCTCACTCCACAGTTTTGCCTTTGTCCTGCCACCAAGAACATAGTAGGACAATATGCCTCCCAACTGGTCCATTTGTAAAATGCCGGCCTTTTCAATCAGACGCTCCTCATCCTTATGGGTTTTTAAGCGATTTCTTGTATAAACATATTTATAATTACGGTCCATGAACACCGTTTCCCCTGCCTCTTTGACAAATCGCATAAGCGTGCCATCATAAACAGGAAAACTGACAGAATTGTCGCCTATGCCCTCAGCCTGATAAAGTGAAGATACTGCTTTGCCGCTCTTCTCCTTAAGCCATGGCAGATATGACGCAAGCTTATTAACATCCTGCTCATAAATCTCCAATACCTCTGGAGCCGTCATCGTTTCCGTAATCATAGTAAACCCTCCGTTTTTTACAGTATTTAATTTTACCATACTTTGTTCTTTTGTACACTATGAATATGTGTGATATACTAATTTCAGTTATCATATTTAAGGGGGTAGTATCCTTGTATACCATTAAAGCACAGAATAAAATTTCCACACAGGATAATGAAAAGCGTTATTTTTATATTATAGCTTCAGGCACTGTATTTGCTAAGTATGGCAGGCATACCATTACCCTTTCCAAGGGAGATGTGGCAGGCATCTTCGATATGACATCTGATACACCGGTTTATGAATATATAGCCGCCACAGATGCTTCTTTGATACCCTATACTTATGAAAATAATGAGGCTCTTCTAAATCTTTTTAACGAGCAGCCTGATTTATGTAAAATTCTGCTGCATTCAATTAACAGTCATATTTGCAAGGTCCTTGAGCATTATGAAAATGTGCGGGCAATCTCTGAAGATTTGTATAAATATATTAATCTTACAAAATCCCGTTATCAGACCACCTGCAAAATCATGCATATTGAGCCACGCCCCCTGCCCTTTGAGCAGTTGGCGGAATATACCTTTGAAAGCTCTGTAGATACCTGGCTTGTGGAATACTACGAGGCACTGGGAAATATTTTAAACGAGCAGGATAGCAGTCTGAATGTAGCTTTTACCTACGGACATATATCAAAGCTTACTATTGATATCAGACAGCTAAGTAAGCTTATCGATGTTTTAGAGGAGCGTGCTGCTCTTCTTGCATCACATCTTTTAAATAACAGCTACAACGATTTTTATGATTTATATTGTGACCTGTATATTAAAACACAGGCAAATGGCGGCGACACTACTGCCATTTCAAATGTGCTGTCAATTATGACGGATAAGCTTAATTCCCTTGATTATATAGACAGGGATTTACTTGACAGGCGTGTCACTTCTTTTAAATCAAAATCAATCGCTATCGGCAGCGATATCCAAAATGATGTGGAAGCTTCCATTATGCACGCAAAGCTGGCGGGCGCTTTAAATGAAATATTGGAGTTTGCTGATACTGTGCCTGCTACAGCCACAGAATTCAAAAAATGCATTGATGCCTTTAAAGCTCTTAGCGATAAGGATGCTACGGATGAAGAAACAAACCGTCTGCGCCAAAATATTACAAAGCTTTTCAACATTATATATACGGACACCATGCAAAACGCTCTCAAGACTTCAGATATTCCTACCATTATTAAAATGTTTTTAAATTTTGGTTTTGTGGATACAGCGCTTGCAGGCTCAGACAATGCTATAGAATTATATAAGCTGTCAGGCAGTTTTAAGGGCAATCCAAAAAAGGGTATTTATACTGCACTCGAATGGTTTCAGGCTATTTTAGCAGGAAATAAACAGCCCAGCCGTGATGAATTTGAACGGGATTATTCCCAATTCGTCCGTTCTCTTATAACCGAGGGCAAGATTACAAAGGCCTCTGAAAAAGCAATGTTGGAGGATGGGTTTGAAAAGGTACTATTTGAACTTAATAATATGTTCCCATCTGCTAATAAGATTACCCACGGCAGGATTTTTACTTTCTGTCCATTATTAACCTCGGACAATCTTATACGGCAGCCCGCATCACTTCTGCTGACACCTACAAAGCTGCTGGATGCCTTGGATAAAATAAATGATATTGATTATTCCCTCTTCTATCATGAGTATATGTTTGAAGAGTACAAATTAAGCGTAAAGGATACTGCAAGAATTGATATAAGACCTGATATGGTGCTACTTCCCAATGTAGGTAGCAGAGGGGCTATGTGGCAGGAAATTGAGGGTCCAAGCAGAAAAACTCCTGCCCGTTTCTTTATGCCTGTATTCTTTGTGGAAAATATTGACAAATGTATGCTTCGCCTTGTGGCTGAGTATCGCTGGGAAATGTGTAAGCGTGATATGGGCGCCCGTTGGAATGATGTGACTTCACATTGTCTTACAGCAGAATATTATGACTATGTGCAATTTATTTCAAAAAACAGAGAGCTTTCCAACGATGCCAAGGATAAAGTAAAGGACAGCTTAAAAAAGTGTCGAAACAGCTTTAAGGAAATGTTTATTAATGACTATATTCAGCATATTTTATATGAGACAAACGGCTCCTGTCGCTTAAACAAGGTAGCAAGAGGATTGCTTTTCACATTCTGCCCTCCTGCTAAAAAATACAGGGATAGACTTGCCGGCAATTCCATTTACGAAGAGGGCCTGCGAAGGGTTCATATTTCCACAGCTCAGGCATTGCACCGCATAGATGTAATCGAGACAAAATACAAATCCTCCGGAACACCATTCCCTGAGGAACTGTCAGGTCAACGTGAGCTTTTAAGCAGATAAACCCTTAGCAAAGCGTTTATATAATTTAAAATACAAAGCATTTTCCTAATTATACAAAATAAGAGCCCGGGCGCTTCGCATCCGGACTCTTATTTTTGCTTCTCTGTAATTAGTTTTTTCCACAGCACTTTTTATATTTCTTACCACTGCCACAGGGACATGGGTCATTAGGATATACCTTTGTCTCATTGACTACAGTAGTAGACTTCTTCTGCTCCTTATAGAGCTCTTTTCTCTTATTCGCATCAAAGATGCCATCCCACTCTTCCAGCTCATATAGCCAGTCTGCACCTGCTGCCACCATATTTTTATAAAGCAGCTCTTTATCAAATTCAAGTGAAACCGCTGTATTCTCATCCATCTCCTCAATAGGATTGGCAGTAACCAGACTGTCATTAATTCCATCAAGAAAACCTACCATAATCTGAAGAGGCACATCAAACTTCTCTGCCAATTCCTTTACAGTGCCCTTTACAGGTGTATCATGATTTTTAAGGATTTCTGCATAAATCTCTTTTTCTCTCTGAAAATAATCAGTCCAAAGTCTCTGCAAATCTCCCTTATTTGCTGTCTGTGAATATGCAGTTTCTCTCCACTGCTCTAAAATAGTCTTAGCCATTTGTTCTCCCATCTAAAGTCCGCATCCATTAGCTTTGCAGGACTTTTCCATAATTATTAATCTCTGTAAGTATAACGCAATCAGCCCATTTGTCAAGATGGGCTGATTTAAGAGATAATATTCGTTTTATCGCGCTTATTATTTTTTAATTCTGATGCATACTAACGAGCAAGGAGGTAAAATAAGCTTTAAGCCCTCTGATGTCTTTTCAAAGTCCTTAAATTCGCATTCCGCAACTTCCTCCGGATTTTCAAAGGTATTGTGAGAGTTCATAGCTCCTGTGAGAATGGCAGCTTCACATACATTATATAGCGTTCCATTGTCTGTAAGCTTAATTTCTACCTCTTCCCTATTCCTTAATGAATTATTTGTAAGAGTAATATTAATAATTCCATCCTTATCTTCCGAAACCGATTCAAATATTTGAGGAACCTCATTCTTGCCCTCTCCCACAGTTTTATTATTTATAATATTACTTGTAAGCAATGTGGCTCCCTGATGATGCCTGTACATTTTAAACACATAATATGTAGGTGTTTTTATCATCTTTTCGCCATCTGTAAGCATTACCGACTGAAGCACATTAATAAGCTGGGCAATGCAAGCCATCTTCACTCTGTCCGAATGTTTATTAAAGATGTTCAAATGCATTCCGGCAACAAGCGCATCTCTCATAGTATTCTGCTGATACAAGAAGCCGGGGTTTGTACCGGGCTCTACGTCACTCCACACTCCCCATTCATCAACTATAAGACCGATTTTCTTTTCAGGGTCATACTGGTCCATAATCTTGCCATGCTTTGTTACCAGTTCCTCCATAAAATAGCTTCTCTTTAATGTCTGATAAAAGACCTCTTCGGTAAAATCAGTAGCACTTCCCTTTACATTCCAATCATCCTCTGTTTCCGGAAGTGTATAATAATGAAGCGAAAGACCATCCATATGCCCGTGAGCATTTTCAGGTGTATGGTCAAAGCAAGTCTCCAATACCTTACTTGTCCATTCATAATCATCTGTATTCGCACCGCCACAAACCTTTAATATAGGCTTATTACCCGCATAATTTCTAATATATGTCTGATAATTTCTATATAAATCAGCATAATATACGGGGCGCATATTTCCGCCACAGCCCCAGTTTTCATTTCCTACACCGAAATAATCCACCGTCCAAGGCTCTTCATTACCATTTTTCGCTCTCAAATCAGCCATGGGCGATACACCCTTAAAGGTCATATATTCTACCCATTCGCTCATTTCCTGCACACTGCCTGAGCCTACATTTCCATTTATATATGTCTTACATCCAAGCTGTCTGCAAAGCTCGAAAAATTCATGAGTTCCAAAGCTATTATCCTCTATAACACCGCCCCAATGAGTGTTAATAATTTTCTTTCTATCAGCTTTATCTCCAATTCCGTCTTTCCAATGATATTCATCCGCAAAACAACCACCCGGCCAACGAAGCAGAGGAATTTTCATTTCCTTTAATGCCTCTACCACGTCAGTTCTCATACCGTTCACATTGGGAATATCCGAATCTTCCCCAACATACAGCCCCTCATAGATACATCTTCCGAGATGCTCTGAAAAGTGACCATAAATCTCTGGTGCTATCTCATTTTTCTTCTGTTCATTGTTAACAATAAGTTTTGCCATAAGCCCTCCTTAATTTAGCCCTTAACCGCTCCTGTCGTCATACCGTCAATAATGTATTTTTGAAAAATCAGGAATATTACAAATATGGGTAATATTCCAAACATTGAACCCGCAATCAGTACGTCATAATTATTTCCATATGGTGTAAGTAAAGTATTAAGTCCAATGGGAAGTGTAAATTTGTCCGCCCCTTTAAGCACAAGCAATGGCCATAGAATAGAATTCCACGCTCCCATAGCACATAAAATACCCATGGAAGCAAAGGCCGGCTTTGCCAGTGGCATAATGATTTTTACCGATATTCCATATTCACAAGCACCATCGATTCTTGCTGCATCAAGTAAGTCCTTAGGCAAGCCCGATAAATATTGTTTAAAAAAGAAAATCGTCGAGGCACTGCATACACCCGGTATAATAACCCCTGCATATGTATCAATCAGTTTGATTTTTATTATCTCCTTATACAGGGGAAGCATAAGGATTTCAAAGGGAACCATCATTGTTGCAATTACAAGAAAAAAGAGCAGATTTTTCAATTTGAATTCATACATTGATATTCCGTATGCCACAAAATAGCACACTGTCAATGTAGCAGCAACCGATACAAGAGTTATCATTAATGAATTTTTATACCACATAAAATACTTTTTGCCATCTGCATTATTGCCAAATAAATACAAATAATTGTTAAAATTCATGGTACTGAAATCCAGATTAATCGAAAGTCCACGTCTAATAAGCTCAGTTCCCGGTCTAAATGAAGCTAAAAGACCTGCGAATACAGGAAAAATTATTATTCCACTGAGAATCACAAAAAATCCTGTCGCAAAGAACGTACCTATTCTTCTCTTAGGGGAGTCTGATAAAGTTTTATGTTTGTTTTTCATTTTATCTCCCCTCCTTTTTAAACGAGCCGTTTAAGATGAGCTGGGTCACATTAATAACCAGCGCTATAATAAGTAGCACAATCCCTACCGCACATGCATATCCCATATCGTTCTTCTCTATACCTCGCTTGTATAAATATCCTACAATTGTAAGACCAATATTGTTTGGAGATGCGTTGCCCGCCCACAGCATAAAAGACTCTAAAAACATGGCAAGACCCGCATATATAGAAATAGTAAGTACATAAATAGTTGTAGGTTTTAGTAAGGGCAAGGTTACATAAAGAAATTTTTGTATACCGCTTGCCCCATCAATGTCTGCCGCTTCATAAAGAGTTCCATCTATAGATTTAAGTCCGGACAAGAAGTACAGCATATTCACTCCCGTCCATCTCCAACAACATACTATAAGCAACGCCAGCATACCTGACCAACCATTTTTCAGCCATTTATATGTGCCAAGCCCCAACGCCTGAGTAATCATATTCATCTGTCCTGTCTTATATTCTGTAAACATAAGACGGAAAAGCGTTCCGGAAATGACTACTGAAGTCAATGCCGGCATATACAAAATAGCTTTCCACACCCCCTTGGCCTTTACTAAATGACTATCAAGCAGTACCGCAAAGAGCATGGGAAAAGGAATAAGTAATAGCAATGTATAAAGCATATATCTGGCACTATTACTAAGTGCAGTATGAAACACCTTATCCTTTAACAGCTTTGTATAATTTGAAAAGCCCACCCAATCTACATCAATGGCACCTATCTTTTGAAAACTCATGGTAAAAGCAGTTATCAACGGATATATCCAAAAAATTATAAAGCTCAGCACAAACGGTAATACAAAGACATAGGGAGCAAAATTTTGAGAATAAAAGATTTTTTTAATTTTCATGTATATGTCATCCCTTTTAATTTTAGGTTAAATTATTTTTAGAACAGGCAGGCAGCCAATCAATGTGACCGGCCACCCGCCTATTCATTTATCATCTATACTTATTTTAGCAATAAGGTTTACTGCTCCATATCAACAGCATCCTGACATTCCTTAAGTGCATCATCCACACTATAGTCCGGATCTTCCAAAACCTGATTTAAAGTCGTAGTACATATATACTCATTAATCGTAGGACTGATTGCTACCACCGAAATCTTTCCTATATTTTCCATACCAATGTCATTGAGTACATCATATGGATAGTTAATGAAATACTGGTTAAACTGATTGTTGTCATCATGAGCAAACGCATCATTAGTCCACATAGCAGTATTACATACATCAAATCCTAAAGTATCCCATATATGCTGCTCGCCCTCATCTGACATCTTTGCCCAGCAAAGGAATGTAGCCGCAAGGTCAGTATATTCTGACTGCTGTGTAACAACTGTTCCCGTACCACCAATACCAACAGAGCACTTTTGACCTGTTTCAAATACAGGACATTTTGCAATATACCAATTTCCCTTTTCCTCAGGCATATAATTCGTGAAACGGCTCATATACCAGAGAGCCTTAGGGAATGACACAATATTGTGGTCAAGTATATTCTGGAAACCTGCTTCCAAGTCCACATGTCCATCCGGAGAAATCTGTGCAAAACCACTCTTCAACCAGGACTGCTGCATGGTAAGCATATTCTTAACCGATTTAAGCTGAACATTTGCAGGACCATCAAAGCCACCGGTCCAATCTTCTCCGTACTCTGCCATTGCAATCCACAGCCAGTCAACTCCACCTGTATCCACACTTGTAAAGTATTTACCATCGACATTCACTGCCGAAAGATATTCCTCTCCAAGAGCCTGATAATCTGCCCAGGTAACTACTGAATCAATCTTTGCAATAACCTCATCATTTGAAATGCCCATTGCTTCTGACATAGCTGCAACATTATAATACATTGCTGTAGCACCAACATGATAAGGCGCTCCGTAATAGTTTCCATCCACACCCTGATAGGTCTGCATACGTGCAGGAACCATAGTCGCCAAATAGTCCTTTGCATAATCATTGAGAGGAACCATCCATTTATCAAGTCCGGCTACAACATTAGGAAACTGTCCCACTTCTACGTCACATATATCCGGAGCTCCTGTACCAGCCTCTAAAGAGGTTAAAAGCTTCGTATGCATATCTCCATATGGATATGTAGTACATGTAATTTCTATAGTCTGGTCAGGGTGTGCTTCATTCCACACTTCTGCCATCTTTCCATAATGAGCTCCGTGAAGCTCTACAAAAGTCCACATCTCAAGATGAGTACCGTTAGGATCGCCATAGGTATTGGTAACCGTTTCCACCTCAGCAACCTCCGCTTCGTCTGCTTCAGCACCGGAAACCGCTTCATCGCCTGAAGCTTCTGTTCCAGTACCACCAGCCGATTTCCCACACCCCGCCAGCAAAGCTGATACCATTGCTACGCTAAGAAGAACACCCAATAACTTCTTCTTCATAATAATCATTATCCTCCTTTATTCTGTACTTTTGCTAATAAGCACTGCTCCCGGCCGTTTGACAGAGGCTTGTTAGTCAAGTAGCATTTGCAGTGTCTCATAAGTGACTACACCCATATAATAACCATCAGCATCTTTAAGTGTCAATATTTATTTTATATTTTATTAAAGTATTTTATATTTTCTTTATTTTTACTAAAGTGTCAGGATTATTTTTATGCATTTTGTATATTATGTTATTTTTTTAGTTAATTTTAGTCATCAATATGCAGCTTTAGTTGAGTGTATATAAAAATATTATTATTTTATTTTATTGTTTTAACAAGGATATTTACCCGATTTATTTATTCTATCCGGGTATATTTCCATTCTATATTGACACTGCCCGCCGGCGTTATTATAATTTTTTATATATTATTTTAATTACACAATCTTAATATCATCTACAAAGCAGAAAGGGTCAATATGATTCACATTACATCTCTTAATGAGGGACTTGAACTTTTTAAAGCTTTAGGCTCTGATTCACGCATACAAATATTAACTGCTCTTTTAGAAGAGGACGGTATGAGCATGAATCAGTTGGCATCCAAACTTAATTTAAGCAACGGAGCCATTACCGGACATATTAAAAAACTTGAAGAATGTGGTTTGATTTCCACCTCCGGCGAAACAGCCTCCCACGGAAATTCAAAAATATGTTCCATTATTCAGGACAGAATTATTATTGATGTAGAACAGCCCACGGATTACACAAATACGATTACAACCGACATTAAGGTTGGGCAATTCTCCAGATACGAAGTGGTGCCTACATGCGGTCTTGCCAATAGCAATTCTGTTATAGGAGAGCTTGATGATGTAAGATATTTTGCTCATCCAGGACGCTTTAACGCAGATATAATGTGGTTTACCCAAGGTTTTGTGGAATATACCATCCCAAACCTTGTTCCCACCCATAACAGAGTATCCCAGCTATCCATTTCTGCCGAAATAAGCTCAGAAGCTCCCGGAATAGACAACAACTGGCCATCCGATATTAGCTTTTATATAAATGATGTTAAGGTCGGAGTATGGACTTCTCCCGGAGATTTTGGCGGAGATATACGTGGAATGTTTACACCTGACTGGTGGCCACCTAACTGGAATCAGTATGGTTTATTAAAACTTTTGGTTATAAATAAAAAGGGAACTTTTATAGATGGATTAAAGATTTCCGATGTGAATATTCACACTCTTGCCATAGACGGCAAAAGCTCTATTACCCTTAAAATAGCTGTAGAAAAAAATGCAGCACATGTGGGCGGAGTTACAATATTCGGCGAGACCTTTGGTAATTATAGACAAGATATAAGAGTCAACTTGAACTACCAGTAAAGCTCGGTATTTTCAAAATGACTCTCTATAATCTACCAATGTTTTTGAGGACAATGAGCCACTTTCGCTGCCGCCCTAAGCTCCACATAGCAACCACAAGCGGCACAAGTACCTTCATTTAGCTTTTCACACCCCTTGCAAATTTCCAGGCGCTGCTCATATACAGAGTCTGTCACTCTATCATCTCTTTTTATAGCTTTAAGGTATTTTTCAATTTTATCTCTTTCTGCCTGCTCCATATCACGAAGCAGGCAGTTTTTGCATATTCTACTCATAGTCAAAAAAAGGCCTGTTTTCAATCCACTTTATTTTCATAAGCATAGCATGACGATTAGGATTATACAAAGGGTTTCCCTGTATCTCCCTTTCCGTACGCGCATGATATACAAGTATATCATTTCCCGCCTCATCTGTGGTAAAAGAATTGTGTCCGGGACCATAAATCCCCAATGTTTCATCCGATACCAACACCGGTTTTCTTTCCTTTTTCCATGAAAGAGGATCTAATAAGTCTTTATCCGCATCCGCACTGAGCATTCCCATACAATAAGCAGCCCCTGTCTCAGATGCCGAAAAGGTTAAAAATATTTTATTATTCCTCTTTAATACCGCTGGCCCCTCATTTACCCAAAATCCCTCTCGCTCCCAGCTATAATCCGGAGTTGTAAGCAAGACCTGAACAGTTTTAAGCTTGGTTGGAGTGTCCATCTGCGCTATATAAAGATTGGATATTTGTTTCCCAACACCCACCTTTTCAGCCCATACAAAATACCTTTTATCACCATTTTCAAACACAGTGCCATCTAAAGAAAAGGCATTAAAGGAAAATTCATCTTCGTCTGCCCCCTGCATTTGTCCCAGTTCAATCCACTCGTCTTCCATAGGATTTTGCCCCGTGCATTTAATAACATATGGTCGTAGTGCCCATTCATCATCCTTATCCGCTCCGGCATAGTAAATATACCACTCCCCATCCAGGTAATGGAGTTCAGGCGCCCATATATGCTTGCTCATAATCCCCTCTCTGTGCATATGCCATACTTCTTTTTCACAGGCCTTTGCAAGCCCTAAAAGAGTATCTGCCTCTCTTAGCACAATACCATCATAAGCCGGAACTGATGCTGTAAAATAATATTTACCATCACTATGCCTGTACACATACGGATCTGCACGCTGTAATATCCAGGGCTTGTTATATTCAAAATCTCTACTCATTTTCAAGAACCTCCCCCACATATTTTACTCCCCATAAGCTTTCATTTTCTCCTACAGCAGAAAATACCATACACTCTGTACCCGCCTCATCAAGCATCGCACAGAATACACCACTATATTCCTTGTCATCCACCACAAGCCTCATATAATATGTGTTTTCTGTTTTTGACCAGCTTCCACTTACTTCTCTCCCCTCCAAGCTTCCGTCCGCATTTAGATATATTATTACCGGATTAGCTATTTCATTATTTATAGCCGTACCCTGATTTATTACATAATATCTCCCAATCATCTGCCCCTCAGAATATCCATTTTCTTCCACCAGTTCATTCTGAGTCTGATAAGGAAGCATACATGGCCAACCCTCTTTATTTAAGAGCATCTGGTGCACTCTAGGCGAATGCCCCTCTCCGCTATCGTTAAATCTCGTATGAAATATAATATATTTTCTTTTATCACTTGCTATTAGCGCAGAATTATGCCCAGTTGCCATATAGGCTTTTTCAAGACTTGGCAATTTATAATTCCCTGATAATTTAAGTCCGAAATTTTGATGAATACTACTTTTTTCAGGATATTCTCCTTTCATATCCACATAATCCCCATCCACTGTTTTAGACCTGAATGCCCTTATCTGATACCCTCCATTACTGGTAAGTGCACCATATGATACATAGAGATAATAATAATCACTTTCGCTGTCATATATTATGTATGGACCCTCAATAGAAATATGCCCGCCACCAATTAGTTTTTTACCAAAATACGGGTCTACTCTCTTTTCTTCATTGCCCTCCGGAAAAATAATATTTCCGGTGCTCTCATCTATTTCTAATAAATAGATACCTCCGCTCCACGAGCCATACACCATCCACATTTTGCCATCTTTATCATAAAAAACAGACGGGTCTATAGCATTAGGGTAATCTTCAAAATTATACGCACCACCTTTTATATAATGCTTTTTAGCGTAGCTCTCTTCTACCACCTCAAGTACATTTGTACCGTCTAAAGTAGAATTGTTAAATCCTGAATATAAAAGAGCACTTTGCCAAACATAAGGTCCTTCTGGATTATCAGATATTCCAAAGCATAGATTTGACGCATTCCATGTACTGGTCATACAGTAATACATACAATACTTTTTCATCTTTTTATTGTAAATTACATCCGGTGCCCATACATGAGTTGTCTTATCGTCAGTGCCAATAAGACTATTCTTGCTACCCGAATATGCAAATGCTTCATCAGCAACATCATAAACCTGACCATAGACCGGATTATTTTTCATATATCCGTCAGAAACAGTCCTCCAGTTTTTTAAGTCATCACTCTTTGCAGCACTCATATGCGAACCAAAGATATAATATGCTCCATCAGCCTCAAGTATGGATGGGTCGTGGACAGAAACGCCCGAAGATATATTCGCCGTTACAATATCCCTTGTACTAACTACATAGTCCTTAGGGATATCGCTTTTCGACGAATTATCAGATTTTACTTCAGATTTGCCAAAATCCAAGTCTGCACA
>JBHAJK010000025.1:0-6572 GCA_041826605.1 Lachnospiraceae bacterium
ACCATTTACGCAGAATATTTTTCTGAGAGTGCCAGTCAAAAAACGTAGGCGTAGCGGGCTACGCTGAGGATTTTTGACTGGTGCTATCTGGAAAATAGGCAAGTAACTATGGTGTAGTTAATTTAAAAACGAGGTACTAGGCACTAGCTACCGATTACTCATTCATATAGTACAAAATTATATTCCATTAACATATTTTCATCAACATATAGATACTATATCATAATTGGCAATCACTTCATAAACATAATCATACTTAAAGCTTCATTCCAGCTCTTATTCCTCCATATTTTCCATCATTACCGCCATCTTGCCTGTGCTTTTATATACTTATCCCATAAGGAATGTCTGGCAAACAACATAGTTAACACCATACTGATACGATACTTGTCCCGTACCTATTCTAAAACAAAAAGTATAACAAAACGTTATACTTTTATTGACAATGAGACTTCTCTTTGGTAATATATCGTTTGTTAGTGCTGATATAGCTCAGTCGGTAGAGCGTCGCATTGGTAGTGCGGAGGTCACGGGTCCGATTCCCGTTATCAGCTTGTTTTAAAAACCGCTGTTCTTCAGCATTTTCAAGGCTTTAAAGCCTCTTGTGACCACTTTTATGACAAATTTTATTAGTAACGTACTTACGCGGTTTGTGGCATATTTGGTCACAAATTTGGTCACAAATTTGGTCACAGATTTAGTCATGAATTTTAGTTTTATTTAGTACTAAAAAGCTCCTGTGTATCTCAAATCAGGGGCTTTTTTTGTTGTACTACTACTGCTTAATATCCGTTTAATCCCACTTATCATTGTCGAAATAACCCCCCGCATTATGAAGTGCAATTATAGCTACCGCCAAGACCGATGAGAGAAATACCCCTGCTGCAATAAGTAATAAAAACATCATATCAGCCCTCTATCTGCGTTCGCAGCTTCTCAATCTCTTTCTGCGCATTTTCGCCGTACACATAAGCCGCTACATCGGAATTATAAGCAAGCATCCTCTTAGCCTGCTCCGGAGCTTCCCCCACCCATAAGCTGAATAAATCAAAGCTTATAAGCTTTGCCACCGTGGCAAATGCGGGCACTGTGCAGAACTTATCATACACCGCTCTTAGCTTTAGCTGTCCCGTTCCGCTTTTAAGCTGCTTTTCCGCTTCAATACAAGCCCAAATAAGCCACTCTTTAACCTTTGCCTGCTGTTAATCACTCGGCAGTCCCATAAAGCCTTTAACGGCTAAAAAAACATATTCATGCCCATTACTACCGCCACTATTAAATACCAGTTTTCTGTTAAAAAATTAAATCTATTCATTATGTTTCCTCTCTTTCCGTAAAACAAAACGGACACCCCAAAAGAGTGTCCGCCGTTGCCTTATATTATTTACTTTTTCTTACTTCCATGACAATTCAAGATTGCGTTCATTTTCCACGCAGTCCTTTAAATACAAATTGATTAAGGTCTGATATGGAATACCTGTGCTCTCCGCTTTGCTTTTAAAATACACAATCACATTATTATCAAGATTGATTGTTATTGGCTTTTTTAAAAGTTTAACATATGGGTTTTTTCTAGCTTTATTAAAATCAAATTCCTTTTCTAAAAAGTCGTCATTATCTTTTATCATTGCCCCACACTCCTTTCATAACTTGCTTTTTCATTTGCAGTTGCCTTTCTTGATGAAATTATGCGAATGGTTGCTTCTTCACGGATACAATGCACCACAAGGAGAATATTGCCAGTAACACTGCACCCAAGAATACGAAACCTGTCCTCATCGTCTGAATGAGCTTCGTCATATTCTATATAATGCATTTTCATCATAGAATACTGTCCCTGCTTCTTCAAAAGATACACCGTGTTTCAACTGATTAATTTGGTTTTTCGCCTCATCCCATTCAAATTCCATAGCCTAGCTTTCCTTTTAGTCTTTTATGCCTACATTATAAATATATTATATGTATAATGCAACTAATAAATTATGAAAGATATATTAGCTAATACCCCAACTTGTTTATGTACTTTCTCTTTTTAGCAGAAGTTTTTTAACATCCGACATAATCTTCTCGGCTGTGCCATTACCTCCCAGTTCCTTATACGGTATATATAGATAGTCATGAAGATTTTCGTACTCATCCTTGGTAATTGAATTATTTTTGAGATAAAACTCGCCCAAGTAACATATCCTATCATGTGCAAGCCCTCTTAGCATTTTGCCCTCTGCTGATACTTTTTTATCCCTGCGCTGTACTATATATTGGATATTTTATTACAATAAGGTCATTTCTAAACATTCCAACCTTACCGTTTGCGATGGGTATATCTTCGGTACTATTTTCCTTTTGGCGTATATGCCTACCTTGAAAAATCAAATCTCCATCTTTAATTCTTAAGACATTTGCAGCTGCATAATACGCTTCAAATTTACTCCCCTTATTCAAAACATAATTTCCATCGCCTAATGTTGCTATATTGTAAGAGCCTACATCTGCCGAAGAAATGTGTGCACGTCCTGCATATCCCGTTACTAATCTCAGTCCCATACTATTTACCTACCTTATACTCTACACATTCATTATTTTCTATTGATAATTCAAGACGAAAATCATTTTCCCCCGCTCCAAAGGCTAAATCTAAAGAGTAATCAAGTAATACTCCAATTAACTTTATCAATTCCATCTAAGACAATAGTTCCAACTAATTTAAAAATATCCATAGAGTTATTCTCCCTCTTTTTCATAGCAAAAGAGCCACACAACTGCGTGACTCTTACTAACTTATGCTGAAGCTTTTTAAAAGACTTCTCGCTTTTTCCTTTTGCCTGTCTGCATCCTCTTTACTCATAACAAGAGGACTTGATTTTTTTACTTTTTTATCAGATATATCCTGTGGTGCGTTATTAATTATCTCGCTTTGCCATTCACTAAAGGATTTATCTGGCATAGAGTGAAGATAAAGCTGCCATAACTTTTCTTCATCCTCTTTTTTAATCTTTTCCTTTTTACTCTTACTTTCCAAATTTATAATCTCGGTTACAAATTCTCCGAACCTATCTTGTTTGATATACAACCGCATGAATTCAAGAGGATTGCTGTACTTTTGGTACAGCATATCCATAAACTCAAATTCTCCAATTATAGCAATTTGGAAAGCACCTTGAAAAAACTAGTGTTTTTGACCTCACTAAAGGAGTCATAAATCATCAATGGAAGCGTACCAAACTCCATTTCCTTGATATCCTCTACCGTAATGCCTGATAATTCAGACCAAAAGGAGTAGATATCTTCTCCTGCTCCACTGCAAATATTTTCAATTAAGATATCCGCCATATTAAGCATTACATCTATTCCGCCCTTGCTTAATTCGCCCTCTACAGCAGAGTTGAAAGCTCCTTTGAAATCCTTTACTCCTATCTTCCTGAGAAGCTGGAGCAGGGGAAAGATATCTTTATCCTTTAGCTTTCTAAGTGTATATGGGCGGTCAATCTTTTCTTCAACCACCTCTACTGCCTCTACTACATTTTCCAACATATTCTCCTTTACCATACGATTTATTCTTTCTTGTTGCTATGATGTAATTATATATTCGCTTTTAGCGAATTTTTTCAAAAAAATCTTGTTAATTGTTCGCTTTTAGAGTATCCTTTAAACAAGGAGGTACTTAATTATGCCTGAACAAGACTTTAATTTAATATTTTCCAATAAATTACGATATTTTTTAGAAATGTGCGATATGACACAAGCGGAACTCGCTAAACGCCTAGGTGTTGGAAATGCTACTGTTTCCGATTGGGTCAATGCCAGAAAATCTCCACGTATGAGTAAGGTTGACGCTATGTGTGAAATATTTCATTGTAGGCGTTCAGATTTTATGAATGATGAACCCAAAGACACCGAAGAAACCTACTACATAAACGAAGAAACCGCACGGGTAGCACAGGAACTCTTTGAGAATAAAAACCTTAGAATGCTCTTTGACGCTGCAAAGGACTCAAAACCTCAAGACTTGCAGATGGCGGCTGAAATGCTTAGAAGATTTAAGGAGACTAACCCTGATGGATGATATTTTTGTTTATTATACTAAGCTCCCTCAGGGAGTTACCGAAGTTATTACCCCCTGCCTTGGCGGATATACTCTATACCTGGATGAAAATATTTCTGACGAAAAACGTTTTCAGGCATATATGCACGCTTTAGGTCATATTCATAATAAGGACTTTGAAAAGCATGATGTGCAGATTATAGAAGCACAGGCACATTAAATAGAGGATTTCCAGCTATCCTGCTATGCCTGTTACTTAATTGTAATGAATGACGATTATTGATCAGTAATCTTAATTTTACATATTTATGAAAGGACGTTTTATGAGCGATAACATTAAAATTTTTGAGGGAAGTAAAATTCGTTCCGTATGGGACGCGGAAAAAGAAGAATGGTATTTCTCTGTGGTTGATGTGATATCGGTGCTAACCGATAGTAAAGACCCAAAGCAATACATCAAAAAAATGAGAAGTAGAGATGAACAACTGAATTTGAAGTGGGGTACAATTTGTACCCCTGTTAAAATGGTTGCACCTGATGGCAAAATGAGAAATATACAAGCCGCCGATATGCAGGGTATTCTCCGCATTATCCAGTCAATCCCCTCTCCCAAAGCTGAACCATTCAAGATGTGGTTAGCTGAGGTCGGCAAAGAACGCTTGGATGAAATTGTAGACCCTGAACTTACCATTGACAGAGCTTTACAAACCTATCTGCAAAAAGGCTACAGCCGAGAATGGATTAACCAGCGGTTGCAGGCTATACAGGTCAGAAAGGAGCTGACCGATACCTGGAAAGACCACGGAGTTAAAGAGGGTGCGGAATATGCCATACTTACCAACGAAATAACTAGAGCCTGGAGTGGTATGACTACAAGGCAGTACAAGGATTTCAAAGGACTTAAAAAGGAAAATCTAAGAGATAATATGTCCACCGCTGAAATAGTCTTAAATATGCTTGCCGAAGTGTCCACAAAGCAAATTACAGAGAGTACCAACCCTAAAAGTCTTTCAGAGCACAAGGAAGCTGCCAAAAAGGGTGGCTCTGTAGCCGGAAATGCAAGACGTGAGCTGGAAGAACAAACAGGACAGCCTGTTATTACTCCTAAAAATGCTATTGATTTTTCAAAACTTATTGAAGATATAGCTGATACTAAGTCTGAATAATCCGTTGCGACGTCGCAACAGAAATCAAAATATCACATATGAGGTGTGATATGAAGATTGAGAAACTTCCATCAGGTTCATATCGTATCAGGCAAATGTATAAAGGCACAAGGTATACTGTCACGGTCGAGCACAAGCCAACTCCGAAAGAAGCAGCAATTCTTATGGCGGAAAAGCTTCAGGAATTTGAGGTTTCTTCCGGAAAGGCTTCTATGACTTTTGGCAGGGCTTTGGACGAATATATCCAGAGTAAGATAAATATCCTCTCGCCTGCTACAATCAGAGGCTATCGACAGCTAAAAAACATGTATTCCAAACAGTTTTTATTAAATAACATATATGATTTAAGACCTGCGGACATTCAGTTGGAAGTTAACCTATACGCTTCTGCTCACAGTGCTAAATCGGTCAAAAACTTTCATGGCTTAATTTCAGCGTTTTTGAAGCTCTACCGCCCCAATATGGTTATAGCTACTACTTTGCCAAAAAGAGCATCGCAGGAAGCAAAAATCCCCACTCACGAGGATGTGCTAAGAGTCCTTAATGAATTAAAGGGAACTGAGTACAGCGTGGCTATACAGCTCGCCTGTCTCGGCCTTAGACGCTCGGAGATAGTTGCGCTTGATATAAAAGACCTGGATGGTAACAAATTAACTATAAATAAAGCCAAAGTAGTTGATGCAAACAATAAGCTTGTGACTAAGAGCACAAAAACCGTATCTTCTACAAGAGCAATTTATATACCTGATAGCCTTGCTGATGAAATCAGGCAAAAAGGATACATATATAAAGGATATCCTAACTCAATCTTAAGAGCCTTACACCGTACTCAGGATAAATTAGGAGTCCCCAAATGCAAGCTTCACGAATTAAGGCATTTTTACGTGTCTTATGCTCACAGTATGGGGATGTCAGATGCCGATATTATAGCTTCAATAGGGCATAAAACCGATGGGATTATGAAGCGCGTATACCGCCACGCAATGAATGAGGAAAAAGAGCAAATACGCATTGCTAATTCGATATTACAATAATTTTTGGTCACAAAATTGGTCACAGTTTTCCAAAAAGCCCTATTTAAAAAGCTTTATACGGTGTATAGTAGACTTTCCGATTATTTTCTTCAATTAGATGTTCTAACACAATTCGCTTATCCATAATTATACACCTCGTTACTTTTTCGCTTAAATTATAATCTTTTCAATGAAGCAACTGAATGATATAACTAATTAAAAACACTTATACTAGTACCTCGTTTTTAAATTAACTACACCATAGTTACTTGCCTATTTTCCAGATAGCACCAGTCAAAAATCCTCAGCGTAGCCCGCTACGCCTACGTTTTTTGACTGGCACTCTCAGAA
>JBHAJK010000026.1:0-6030 GCA_041826605.1 Lachnospiraceae bacterium
ATCCAGTGAATACATATATATCCGTCCTTTCATATAATAAATATAATTTACTTTATCACATTACAGTATTTACGCAAGATTATAGCACAGAATTTAGCGAATGTAAGCAATATAAATTCATATTAATAGTTATTTTATGCAAAAAGTATATTCACAAGTGGGCTAAGTACTGATAAAATCGATATTGGCGGAGTACGCAGACAGTCTATGGGGTAAGGTTATGTATGAGATAATAGTAAACCCGGGGTCGCAGTCAGGAAAAGGACTCAGAAACTGGGAAAAAGCCAAAAGTGCTTTTGAAAAAAGAAATGCAGAGTACAGGGTGCATTTTACAGAAAGAAATGAAGATGAGAGTGCGGCGGCACTGGCTCTTTATAATGAATATATGGAAAAAAAAGAGGTGCTTCATTTGATTGTTTTAGGTGGGGATGGCACTGTAAACGATATTTTACAGGTATTGCCGGATTTTGAAAATGTAAGCCTTTCTGTTATTCCATCAGGCTCGGGAAATGACCTTTGCCGTTCATTAGGAATATTTGGGGACATTGAAGAAATAGCGGCTCATATTATAGATAATCCGATTACGGAAAAAGTAGATGTGGGGCTGGTACATTCTGAAAACAGCACCTTAGCTAATCGTGATATTTCGGAAAGAAGATTTCTGGTAAGTACAGGTATTGGATATGATGCGGCTATAACAGAAGAGGTGTCAGTGTCTGACTTGAAGTCATTATTCAATAAACTGGGGGCTGGAAGAGTGGTATATTTGGCAGTTGCATTAAAGCAGCTTGTAAGTATGAGATATGGTACTGCACGCTTAACTATTAATGATGGAAAGAAAACTGAGACAATTCCTTTGAACAGATTTTTATTTGTGGCAGGAATGAACCACAAATATGAGGGTGGCGGTTTTATGTTTGGTGGTGCCGACTCATCAAATAGCGATGGTATGATTGATATATGTGCGGTACACGGACTGTCAAAAGCCAAGGTGCTTCAGGTTATACCTCAGGCAAAGACCGGAAAGCACTTTAAAAATAAGGGCGTTGACCATTATAGGGCATCATCATATACAGTAAAAACTTCTACGCCTATGTGGATACATACAGATGGGGAAGTGAAGCTGAGAGCTGATTATGTGTCTGTAAGTGTTATGAAGAAAGCGTTGACTTTAATATATTAAGGGAGTGTATATGCGGGAATTATTTAAAAAATATCATCATGCCATACCGGTGCTTGTGTATCTGGTGGTATATCTGCTGTGGTTTAAGATTATTGAGACCTACAGAGTCACAAGATATACAGTGGTGCATATGAATATTGACGATAAGATACCTTTTCTTGAAGTATTTATTATTCCATATTTTATATGGTTTGGATATATTGCATTGATAGTTGCCTATACCTTTTTCAAGGATAAGGAGGGATATTATCGTGTAAGTGCCTTTTTGATGACGGGAATGACAGTGTTTTTGCTGATATCCACATTATGGCCAAATATCCAGCATTTAAGACCGGCGGTTATGCCCAGAGATAATGTGTTTACTCATATGGTAAAGTTTTTGTATTCCATAGACACACCTACAAATTTGTGGCCAAGTATTCATGTATATAATTCCCTGGGTGTACATTTTGCGGTGGTGCATAATGAAAGACTGGGGAACAATAAAAGGGTAAGGCGTGTAAGCTTTGTTATTATGGTGTCCATTATACTGTCCACAGTATTTTTGAAGCAACATTCTATGTTTGATGTAATGACAGCCTTTATAATGGCGGCTTTTGTATATTTACTGGTGTACAGACTGGATTTGATTATGTCTGTCAGACGTTCCAATATCCAGCGCAAAGCCAGAAAAAGAGATACTGTTATATAAGGTATGCGAACTTAAGTCTGTGCTGACTTACTTTCTAAGTAGGTGGCACAGATTTTTTATACTATTTTAATAAAAAATCTTGTGTATAATTGTATATTATGTTAGAATATCCACTGTCGGCACACAGGTGTGCGCCTCACAAACACATTGAAAAACAGATGTACGTCTTGCAAAGACGGGAGAGCATATACTATGGAGAGAACAGAATATTTCATTGTAAAGAAACATGCTGTTCCTGAGGTTTTGCTAAAGGTAGTAGAAGCAAAGCGGCTGGTGGAAACAGGTAAAGTAATGAGTGTGGCAGAAGCGGCTGCCGAGGTGGGAATAAGCAGAAGTTCATATTATAAATATAAGGATGATATCTTTAAATTTCATGATGACTCTCAGGGAACCACAATTACGGTTACCTTTAACATGGATGATGAGCCGGGATTGCTTTCTGAGGTGTTACGACTCATTGCTGACTTTGGGGGCAATATTCTTACAATACATCAAAGTATACCCCTTAACGGCGTAGCAAGCCTCACACTGAGTATACAGATACCTCCTAATAGTCAGGATGTGTCAGATATGATTGATGCCATGGACAGGAAACCAGGTGTGCATCATGTAAGAATAAGAGCTAAGGAATAGAATATAATATATAAGTATATAGAGGATAGGAGAATGTAAAGATGGTAAAGGTTGCGGTTTTAGGATATGGAACAGTGGGAAGCGGTGTTGTACAGGTATTATCGGACAATGCTGATGTTATAGAAAAAAGAGTGGGAGAACCCATTGAAGTAAAATATATTTTGGACTTGCGCGATTTTCCCGGAGATAAGAATGAGGACAAGATTGTACATGATTACAATGTGATTTTAGAGGATGATGAAATTTCCATTGTATGCGAGACAATGGGTGGCACCAATCCTGCATATACTTTCAGCATGGATGCACTGTCAAAGGGCAAGAGTGTGTGTAGCTCCAATAAGGAGTTAGTGGAAAAATACGGTCCTGTACTTTTGAAAACAGCTAAAGAAAATAATTGCAACTATTTATTTGAAGCAAGTGTAGGTGGCGGTATTCCTATTATTCGTCCTATGAACACATCTCTGGCATCTGATAAATTAGAAAGAATAATGGGTATTTTAAATGGTACTACAAACTTTATTCTTACAAAGATGGATAGAGAGGGCGTGTCCTATGAGGAGGTGCTAAAGGAAGCACAGGAGCTGGGCTATGCCGAGAAAAATCCTGAAGCTGATGTAGAGGGACATGATGCAGGAAGAAAAATTGCCATTTTATCATCCCTGATGACCGGCAAGACTGTAAGCTTTTCTGATGTATATACAGAGGGTATTACTAAGATTGATACCCGCGATTTTACTTACGCAAAGAAATATGGAAGAAGCATTAAGCTTATAGCAATGGCTGAGACCTCATGGGAGGAGGAAAGCTGTGTGAATGCCATGGTAGCACCTTTTATGATTGGTGCCGAGCATGCTTTGAGCGGAGTAAACGGTGTATTTAACGGTGTGTTTGTAACAGGAAATATGCTGGGAGATGCAATGTTTTATGGACAGGGTGCAGGAAAACTTGCAACAGCAAGTGCAGTTGTTTCGGATGTTATAGAGATGGCAAGAAACAAGGATAAAACACTTCCCTGTGTATGGGCGGAGGAAAAGGCTAAGGTAGGCGACCATAGGGATATGGAAAGAAAATTCTTCGTAAGAGTGTATACCACCTCCAGAGGCGAAGTGCTGAATACCTTTGGCAGTATCAATGAGATTAATCTTTTTGATGAGGAATTTGGATTTATTACCGGTCCTATGACTGAAAAAGAATTTGAAAGTAAGCTTGCAAAAGTAAAGGGTGTGATAAAATACATCCGTGTGATATAGAAAGTGTGAGTTTGTTTTGATATGCCTTATTGAAAGGCATAATTTCCTAAAATATTAATTTTCTGGAGGATATATGAAAAAGGTAGTAAAATTTGGTGGCAGTTCTTTAGCCAGTGCAGAGCAGTTTAAAAAGGTAGGGGCTATAATTCGCAGTGATGACGCCAGAATTTATGTTGTACCAAGTGCGCCCGGAAAGCGTTTTGACAAGGATACTAAGGTTACGGATATGCTTTACGGCTGCTATGCATTAGCAGAGGCGGGCGAGGATTTTTCAAAGGAGCTTAAGGCTATTGCCGAGAGATATGGAGAAATTATTAAGGGACTTAAGCTGGATATGACTCTTGATAATGAATTTGCGGAAATAGAGAAGCAGTTTACAGAAAAAGCCGGTTCTGATTATGCTGCAAGCCGTGGAGAGTTTTTAAACGGAAAAATAATGGCGGTGTATTTGGATTATGAATTTATTGATGCCGCTGAGGTAATCTTCTTTGATGAAGATGGATATTTCGACTCGGAAAAAACAAATAGTATTCTTGCAAAGAGACTTAGCAAGGTAAGCAAGGCGGTAGTTCCGGGATTTTACGGTGCATTGCCAAGCGGAAGAATTAAGACCTTTTCAAGAGGCGGTTCGGATATTACAGGTTCTATTGTGGCTAGAGCCGGTAGGGTGGATATGTATGAGAACTGGACTGATGTTTCGGGATTTTTAGTTACCGACCCACGTATTATTGAAAATCCTGCACCGATTGAGACCATTACATATAGAGAGCTTAGAGAGCTTTCATATATGGGAGCGTCAGTACTTCATGAGGACGCTATTTTCCCTGTAAGGCGTGAGGGCATTCCCATAAATATTAAGAATACAAATGCTCCGGAGGACCCGGGCACATGGATTGTGGAGAGCACATGCCAGAAATCCAGATATACGATTACCGGTGTGGCAGGCAAAAAAGGCTTTTGCTCTATAAATGTGGACAAGGCAAAGATGAACAGTGAGATTGGTTTTTGCCGTAAGGTGCTGTCGGTATTTGAGGACAATGGAATTGCTATTGAGCATATGCCCTCAGGAATTGATACTATGACCGTATTTGTGCATCAGGATGAATTTATGGACAAGGAGCAGCAGGTAGTATCAGGTATACACCGTCTGGCACATCCTGACAGTATTGATATTGAGGCTGATTTGGCTTTAATAGCGGTGGTGGGACGTGGTATGAAGTCCACCCGCGGAACGGCAGGACGTATATTTGCATCCTTAGCTCATGCGAATATAAATGTAAAGATGATTGACCAGGGCTCTTCAGAGCTGAATGTCATTATCGGTGTGGCAAATGCCGATTTTGAGGGAGCAATCAAAGCAATATATGATATATTTGTGACAGCAGGCCTATAAGGTCTGCTGTTTTACGCTTTGTTATAGATGCGTGCTCGCATAAAAGGAAAATGTATGTTTATCAGAGGGCTCTTGAGCACAGGCTCCAAGGCGCACTCACGCGATGGGAAAATGTTGCTGACGCAACAGAGCCGAATGCGTAGTGTCTTGCCTGCAAGACATTTATTGTAGGGTATATGGTTAAGTAGGGGAAAGCTGTAATAGTTTAATAAAATAAACAAGGCTAGTACCTCGTTTTTATATTAACTACACCATACTTACCTGTCTACTTTCCGGATAGCACCGGTCAAAATCCTCAGCGTAGCTGGCTACGCCTACGTTTTTTGTCTGGCACTCTCAGAAAAATATACTGCGTAAATTGTGCAGTTATTTAGAAAACGATGTAATAGTGTATGTAAAAACGGAAAACTTGTACCATTGAAAATGTCAGAATATTTAGAACTAAATATAAAATAAATGCTAAATATACAATATAATTATATAAAAATTAAAAATATAAATTTATTTTTAAAATATATTGACAACTGCAAGATTAGATGCTAATATAAGTTTACAAACAAGAGAGAAGAAAATAATCTCACAAAGTCACGTGAGTGTCTATAGAGACAAATAAAAGTAAAGGAGGATGGACCGCCAGACAACTAATCATTTTTAAACCGACTTGAAGAAGTATTCGAAGAAGAGCGGAAGAAAGTAACCGCAGTACAGGGTACAAAGAAATGGATACAGAAAGAAGTCAAATAAAATTGAATATTGAAAATCAAGGTAATTGAAGAAAGTGAGGTAAAGTCCATTGGACGTATCATCGTAAGGAGCGGATGTCAGATTTAGAATCGGATATCCGCTCTTCCATTGTTGCAGATATTTTGTGGTAAGGTTG
>JBHAJK010000027.1:0-17687 GCA_041826605.1 Lachnospiraceae bacterium
TATAATAATAATCAGATATTTCATATATTAACGGGGGATTTTTCAATGTTTGTTTGCAGAAAACATCTATATAAACAAAAGCTTTTTAAAATACTATGTTGCAAAGCTATGGTTTTGTCCTTATTTCTGTGTTTATTCCTTATTTCAGGCTGTAATAAAAAAGAACTTACAGGCAGTGAGCGATATAAAGAGGAGCTTATTATTGACGTCTTTGACCCACTGGCAAATTCTCAGGGTATTCAAACGGGATGGTTTGCAAAGATTGTAAAGGATAAGTTTAATATGGAACTTAATATTATTGCTCCCAATGTATCAGGTGGTGGCGATACACTTTATCGCACAAGAGCCGCAGCCGGCAATCTTGGGGATATTGTAATAGTCAGCAGTCAGGACAATAATTTACAGGATATGGTGGATGCCGGACTTATTATCGATATGAAAGACTATCTGAAAGGTCAATCCATTATGCAATACGAGGACGCCATCAGAAGCTTAAATAATACTGTGGATAATAAGGCAATCTATGCTATTCCCTCCGAAATATCCTCCAATAGCTGTATGTATCCCATTGAAGCCAATGACCCTACCTTCGGCCCCTACCTAAGATATGATTTGTATGCAGCGGCGGGATACCCTGTAATCAGGGATTTGCAGGGACTTTTGGCGGTTTTGGCAAAAATGCAGGAAATCCACCCTGTAAGCGAATCAGGACGCCCTACCTATGCATTCAGCTTTTTTAAGGATTGGGACGGCAATATGATGAATAACGCCAAACAGCCTGCCTGCTTCTATGGATATGATGAATTCGGCTTCGTCCTTGCAAAGGCGGACGGCTCGGACTATCAGGATATTACGGCAAATGACTCCTTTTATATGCGCAATCTGAAATTATATTTTGACGCCAACCAGATGGGACTTGTGGACCCCGATTCTCCCAATCAGTCCTATTGGGATGTATATAAAAAATATGCCGCAGGCGATATTTTCTACTCTCCCTGGCCCTGGCTTGGAAGCTCTGCCTACAATACTCTTTCCAATAAAAATATAGGAAAGGGCTTTATGTTTATTCCCATTGAGGATATGAAAATCCTCCTATACGGCTGTACCCCTACAGGAAATGACAAGGCGGTTATAGCCATAGGTAAAAACGCAAAGGACCCTCAAAGAATGGCTGATTTTATTAACTGGCTCTATTCTCCTGAGGGCATATATGCCAATAGTGCTCAGGCATTGGTAGGAACCGCAGGACCTGAAAATATGACCTGGGAAATGACCGCAGATGGACCTGTACTTACTGATTTGGGTAAGGAAGCATTTTTAAACGGAGACACTGAAATTCCGGAAGAATATGGCGGTGGCACCTGGATGGATGGACGTTCTTTCCTTAATTACAATGCAGTAACCTTAGTGAATACAGCGTCTAACGGTTATCCCTATCTATATACAAGGTGGCCCTCATATATTAACTCAGAGGACACCACCCTTGATTTATCCTGGAAAAATCATATGAAAGCCTCCTCTGCTCTGGACTACCTTATGGATACGGAAAAATATGTTATATCTCCCGGTGGCTCCTACTATAATTCCACAGAGGATACGGAAATAACCTCTCTACGCCGGGGCTGTAAGCGGGTAATTGTAGATACCTCCTGGAAAATGATTTTCGCAAAGGATGAGGAGGAATTTTACTCCTTACAAAAGCAAATGCAGGATACCCTAAAGGGTCTGGGCTATGAAACTGTTTTAGAATATGACATGGAAGATGCTAAAAACAAAATAGAAGCCAAGCTGAATGCAGCTAAGGCGGAAAGGATTTCAAATGATTGAGTCAGCGAAAATAAAAATGATTCCATATGGCGGAGATTATAATCCCGAACAATGGCCTGAGGACAGTTGGGCAGAGGATATGAGACTTTTTAAGCTTGCTCATATTAATATTCTTACAGTAAATGTTTTCAGTTGGGCAATGCTACAGCCAAAGGAAAACACCTATGATTTTTCCAAGCTGGATAAAATAATGGAGCTGATTAGAGAAAATGACTTGAATGTTTGTCTGGCTACCTCCACCGCCGCTCATCCTGCGTGGATGGCACGAAAATATCCGGACATACTTCGCACCACCTCTCAGGGTATGAAACGCAAATTCGGAAGCAGGCATAATTCCTGCCCCAACAGCCCTACCTACTACAAATATGCCTCTGCCTTGGTTAAACGCCTGGCAGAACGGTATAAGACTTTTGATAATATAGTAGCGTGGCATGTGTCAAATGAATACGGAGATGAATGCCACTGCGAAAACTGTGAAAAAGCCTTTAGAATATGGCTGAGAAACAAATATAAAACCATCGATGAGGTAAACAGAGCCTGGGATACTGCTTTTTGGGGACATACCTTTTATGATTTTGAGGATATAGTGCTTCCCAATTATCTTTCGGAGCATTGGGGAGATGAAAGAAGCACCTTTCAGGGAATTTCCATTGACTACAGGCGATTCAATTCTGAAAGTATGATGAATATGTACCGTATGGAATATGATATTCTTCACAGTATTACTCCCGATATCCCCATTACCACCAATTTGATGGGTACCTATCAGCCCTTAGATTACAAAAAATGGGCAAAATATATGGATTTTATTTCCTGGGACAGCTATCCCTCCTGCGACACCAATCCTGATGAAACCGCTATGCGACACGATTTAATGAGAGGACTAAAGGGCGGAAAGCCTTTCTCCCTTATGGAACAAACTCCCTCAGTTACCAACTGGCAGCCCTACAATATGCTTAAACGCCCGGGAGTTATGCGACTTTTAAGCTATCAGGCTATTGCTCACGGTGCTGATACTGTAATGTTCTTTCAGATGAAGAGAAGCATCGGTGCCTGCGAAAAATATCACGGCGCTATTATAGACCACTGTGGACACGAAAATACTAGAGTTTTTAAAGAGGCTTCTACTCTGGGAAAAGAGCTTGAGGCTCTAAAAAACATTACTCTGGGTGCCAAAACCCCCGCAAAGGTTGCCCTGCTTTTTGATTGGGAAAATTGGTGGGGTATCCATTATTCCGCAGGTCCGTCAATATATTTAAACTATATTGAGGAGGTAATGAATTTTTACAGAGCCCTTTTTAAAAATAATATTCCGGTGGACATAATCGGTACTGAGGATGAGCTTACAGGCTATGATATTGTGATTGCACCGGTGCTCTATATGATAAAGTCCGGGTATGATGAAAAGCTCAGAGCATATGTTGAAAGGGGAGGCAGATTTATTACCACCTTTTTCAGCGGATATGTGGATGATAGTGATTTAGTTACCATCGGTGGCTATCCCGGTAAGCTGCGGGATATTTTAGGCATATGGGTGGAGGAGGAAGACGCTCTGCCCCCTGATGTTCAAAATAGCTTTATTTATAATAATAAGCAATATCCTGCCCGTATAATCTGCGATTTACTGCATACCGAAAGGGCTGATATTCTGTCCACCTATGACAGGGATTTCTATGCCGGCATGCCCGCTCTTACAAAGCATAGCTTTGGCAGTGGCTTTGCCTACTATATTGCCACCTCGTCAAATGATGAGTTTTATTCCGACTACCTGACGGATATATGCTTAGAGGCAGGAATAGCACCTATTATGCCTGCTTCGGATAATGTGGAAGTAACCCTTAGAAAAAATGATTTAGGCGAATTTATATTTATATTAAATCACGGAGATACCCCCTATAGCTCTGCCCTGCCCTTTAAGGGTGTTGATTTACTCACAAACAGCTTTTATGATATAGGGAAAAATTTTACACTTGCCCCAAAGGATGTAATGATTATAAGAAAGGACGATTGCCTATGAGCTTCACATTCACGGATAAGGATAAATATTACAGCCATATTTTATCGGTTATTGAAGATGGAGATTTTAAGGATGAATGGGAAAGCTTAACTGATTTTTCCCTGCCCTCCTGGTTTAGCAAGGCAAAAATCGGTATATTTCTCCACTGGGGGCTTTACAGTGTGCCTGCCTTTGGGAATGAATGGTATTCCAGAAATATGTACGTTCAGGGAAGTCCCGAATACAAGCACCATTTAGAAACCTATGGTGCCCATAGGGATTTTGGATACAAGGATTTTATACCTCTTTTTACTGCTGATAAATTTGATGAAAAGACCTGGGCTGAAATTTTTTTAAAATCCGGTGCCAGATATATTATTCCGGTTGCAGAGCATCATGACGGTTTCCAAATGTATGAAAGCTTTATTTCCCATTACAATGCAGTAGAGATGGGACCTAAAAAAGATATACTATTAAGACTGAAAAATGCCTGCGAGGAAAAGGGGTTAATCTTCGGCACCTCTTCTCACAGAGCCGAACACCATTGGTTTATGGGAGTTGGAAAGGAGTTTGAGAGCGATATATCAGAGCCTCTTTATCCCGGAGATTTCTATTGGCCTGCCCGGATAGAGCAGCCTGATCATCAGGATTTGTATGCTACACCCTACCCTGATGAGGAATTTCTTATAGACTGGGTTTGCAGAACCTGTGAAATAATAGACAGATACCGGCCCAAGCTTTTGTATTTTGACTGGTGGATACAGCATATTGCATATAAACCCTATTTAAGACAGATTGCGGCATACTATTACAATGTTGCCAAAAAAAATAATTTTCCTGCAGCCATATGCTACAAGCATGATGCTATGGCATTTGGAAGCGGTATTGTAGATATTGAAAGAGGTAAATTTTCAGAAACAAAGCCCTACTACTGGCAGACCGATACTGCCATAGCCCGCAATTCCTGGTGCTACACCGATAGTCTTATATATAAGTCCTCAAAGGAGCTTATAAGCTACCTTGTGGACGTGGTAAGCAAAAACGGCAATCTTCTTTTAAATGTGGGACCAAAGGCTGACGGAAGCTTTGCTGAAAAAGATTTGGCTATACTCTCCGATATGGGAAACTGGCTCTCTGTAAACGGCGAAGCCATCTATAGCAGTAAGCCCTGGCGCTTCTTTGGCGAGGGCGACACTGTGGAAAAGGAGGGACAATTCAGTGATGGAAGCTTCACAGAATATACCTCAACAGATTTTAGATTTACTGTAGGAAATGGCGCTATCTATGCCATATGTATGCAATACCCCTTAGATGGAAATATAATAATTAAAAGTCTGTCTAAGTCAAAAAATCCACAGTTGCCGGCTTTCCATGGAATTATTAAGTCCGTAAATATATTGGGCTTTAATGAAAAGATTGATTTTTCAGTGGATGAAGAGGGACTTAAATTTAAAACAGTTGGAATAAGCAGTAGTTTTCCTGTTGTAATAAAAATATGTACGGAGTGATGATTTATGGAGCGCTTATTGATTGCTGATGATGAAGAGGCTATACGAGAGGGACTAAAACGGATTATAGACTGGGAAAGCGAGGGCTTTTCTCTATGTGGAGAAGCCTGTAACGGAGAAGAGGCTCTAAAAAAAATAACAGAGCTTAAACCCGACCTTGTTATGCTGGATGTAAAGATGCCAAAAATGCAGGGAACTGAGGTTATACAGAGAGCACGAGCCTTGGGCTTTAAGGGAAAATGCATTATTTTGAGCGGATATTCCGACTTTGCCTATGCTCAGTCTGCCATTAAAAGCGGAGTGAATTTTTATCTTCTTAAACCCATTGACGAGGATGAGCTTTTATCTGCCGTTCAAAGTATAAAAAGGCTAAATCTGGCGGAGCAGGAAAAAAACAAGCGATATAATGCTTTAAAAAGCAGAGCCAAAAACCTTATTTTACAGGATATCATCAAGGGCAAGCCTGCTCCCGAAATAACCCCATCCGATTTGGAGGCATTAAAAATCACTGCCGATACATACCAGGTGGTTATTTGTGAAGATTTTAAAACAGAAGCCAAAACAGCTCCCTATACCTTTGCAGAGCTTTTACGGGTTACAAATAAGGATGACAGTACCTTTAACCATGCAAAAATAGATAATCACGATGTGGTGCTTTTAAAGGGAGACTTTGGCTTAAATAAATTAAACGACTTTTTAATGCATTTTGAGGATTATTCTCCTCAGGAAAACAGTCCCTTAGGCTCGCTTTTCCTTACCATCGGAAGCCCTGTTTCTTCCATAGAGGATATTCCAAAATCCTATAGTGAGGCCTCCTTATTGCTGCGCAGACGTTTTTTCTGCGCTCCCGAGCTACATTATCTGGACTATAAGCTTTTGCCGAAAATCTGTAATTGTAGTGATGAAGCCTGTTTTCCCCTTGAGGAAAAATCCGATTATTACGGAAATCTTTTTACGGATTATATTACCTCATTTAACCGCAATATGATTGCCGTTACCCTGTCTGAATTGGAAAAGGAGCTTATAGATTTTCAGGAAGACATTAATTCTATCCGTATGCTGCTAATTGATATCTACCTTTTTGTAAAGGAAAAGATTTCTGCCTGCTATCCTACCGTGGATATAGGCTTTGAAGCAAACTCCACGGTTATAGAATTTATCAGCAATCAAAGCTACCTGTCTGATATAATACGCTATCTTTCCGCCCAGTTTGATATGATGATGAGTGCCTCAGGCAATCCATCCAGAGACACCGTTTTGGATGATGTGATTTTTTATATTGACCATAATTACAAAAACAATATAAAGCTTGAAACCCTTGCTCCCCTCTTTGGCTACAGCAGTGCCTATTTAGGTAAAATATTCTGCAAAACGGTGGGACAGAGCTTTAATATGTATTTGGACAGTAAACGAATTGAACTTTCCAAGGAAATGCTTCAGGATAGTAATATAAAGGTGTATGAAATAGCTGAAGCCGTAGGCTATAGAAATGTGGACTATTTCCATAAGAAATTCAAGAAATATGTGGGAGAAAGTCCCGCTGAATACAGAAAAAAAACGGAAAGCCCCTAATAAGAGGCTTCCCCATTCTTTTCTATATCAGTAAAAATTCTAAGGGTCATGCCTGCAATAGTATATATTATGCAGGCGGGCCCTATTAATATTCCTATAAATATAGTGGTTTTATTAAAAAGTATAAGTACAATTTCCACTGTTACAATAAGCATAATGATTATGGTTCTGCCAATATATCTAAAATATATTTTAAAGGCATTTCCCATTATTCTTCCCAGAGTATTTTTATAGCGTACAAGCAAAGGATAAGCATAAATTATACATACCGAAAACAGTAGGCCCGACAAAAGTGATACAAGCAAAAACACAGACTGCCCTTTGTCAGCTTTTATAAAGAGCTGTAGGTCCAAATATAGGGAATATACTGCCACCAGACTTATTAAGCCCACCACACTGCCCTGTTTTATATTTTCCTTAAATTCCTTTATAAACTCCCTTACCACATAGCCCTCTCTATCATCCGCCATATGCTGACACACCTTAAAGGCAGCAGCTGTGGAAGCACCTACAGTAACTATGGGCAGGCTAAACAATACCCACATAAAGTTTACCTGCAATATATCCCACAGTCTTTGTAAAAATATATAGAGAGAGCTATCCGTACTAAAAATCTTCATTTAATATCTCCGGTAAGGTATCTTTTAATATGCCTTGATTATTTGCCCATAGCCGCATTCTCTGCTGCCGCTCTAAGCTTTGCCTCATTCTCCTGGAATTCCACACATTGAGCATAACCGTATGACTCTGCCTCTGAAATCATATTGGCAACTATGCTGTCAAATTCCGCATCATCCTTTGCATAAATAGCTTTCCAGGTATTGGTCTTGATACACTCTGCTACCTGATTCCAGATTGCTATAAGCTCATCCGATTTAGTCGCTTCCGCATACATGGTTCCCGGTGCAAATCTGTAATCCACCTTGTCAAAGCACTGGTCAATATACGAATTGCCTGTATATTCTTTCCAATCTGCTTCAATATCCGAAGAAGAGCCTGTTACAAAGCTTTCCCAGTTCTTGTAATTATATGTTTCTCCATTTGAGTCAGGATTTTCCGCATCCATTCCCCAGGTGGTATTGTTCATCTTGAAATTACCGTCTTCAAAGGTACCTGCATATCCGTCAGTCATCTGTGTTTTACCGTCAAGCTTTGCTGTACGACCAAATTCCGTAAAGCAAATCTTGCCATTGTCATCATAGTACCAGCATAAGCCCTCAGGACCATATTCAAAGGTCATACGTCCCTCAGGAGTTGCAAGCCAGTTTATAATTGCCATACAGAGCTCAGGATATTCTGTCTTTGCTCCGATTGTCCAAGGTCTGTTTCCACCATATACATTCTGTCCGTATGCAATAGGTCTTGCTTCTTTAGGTATGCAGGGGTACATAGCCTTTCCCTCTGCTACGTGAGCCTCTGTATTATACATAGCCGAGCCAAGGAAATTGAATATATTTAAGAATGCTGTACCATTCTGATAGTCCTCTGTCAATCCGTCATAGCCCTGTGTCTGAGAGTCCGGGTCAAGCAGACCTTTCTGATAAAGGTTATTGTAGAATTTCAAACAGGTAAGATAAGCTCCGTCCTTTTCCAGACAATCATAATACACCTGCTCCACCGGGTCATACAGACCAAAGCCAAACTCATCATAGCCATAGTATGCTGTTGCCAATGACTTAACATACATAACCATATTTCCATCCCAATCCTTAAATAGGGACACTCCATAGGTAGGCTTTCCATTATCATCGGTAGGACAAAGCTTTTGCATATCCTCCAATACCTTTGCCATATCCTCAAGATTATTAATCTCCGGATAGCCCAGCTCCTTATATAAATCCCAGCGTAAATCCCAGGTATACATTCCCTGCTGTCTGGCAGCAGCATCATATGCCACATCATGACCTATACCGTAAAGAGTACCGCCCGATATCTGCTTATTCTTTTCAATAGCCTTTGACATATGCTCCTTTATATACGGACCATATTCATCCAGCAAATCATCCTCTTCCCAATCGTACAGCAGTCCCTTATTTATAGCCTGCTGATATTCGTCACTGTCATTACCCCAGATTACAATATCTCCCAGATTACCGGATTCCATACGTGTTTCATATACACCATCCGAATCAGGTATAATATTTAACTTAACATTAAACTTTTCAAGCATTACCTGCCCAAACCAACCAATCTGTTCTCCCGAGTAGTTGGCAAGCTGGTCAAATACATTTAATGTAACAGTTTCTTCGGGGATAATATCTGCCAAGGCATCATCCGTCTCCACAGCTACCTGTGTATCCTGGTTTTCGCCTACTAATATGCCATCCTCCGCAACTCCTTCCGCACTCTTGCCTCCACATGCTGCAAGATTTGCCGTCATTACCACTGCCATAAGCAGTGCCGCCAGTTTCTTCATTTTCATTCCTTTCCCTCCTTTTTATATAAAATCCGACCTCCGGATTTTTTAACCTTTTCTGCTATCCCTTTACTGCACCCAGCATAATTCCCTCTTCAAAATATCTCTGCATAAACGGATATACCATTAATATGGGAATAACCGTTACCATCGAAATCGTATATTTAATTACCTTTCCGCTTAATGCCGATTTAATAGCCGCGTCACTTACCACTCCTCCGGATTTCATAAGAGCACTTAGATTTGATGCCTGATTAAGGTAAATATACAGTCTGTGCTGTAGGGTATACAGGTTTGGAGAAGACTGCATAAGTATCAGGGAGTCCGTAAAGGAGTTCCAGTTTCCCACCGCTCCGAATATGGCAATAGTAGCTAAAATAGGCTTGCATAATGGCCATATGATTTTTGTAAATACAGTCATATATGAGGCACCATCCATTGCCGCACTCTCCTCCAGCTCCGCAGGAATGGACTCAATATAGGTCTTTACCAGAATAATATTGTAGGGTGCCACAATGCCGGGAATAATATATGCCAAAAAATTATTGGTCAGACCCAGCATTTGCATATTCATAAACCAGGGAATTGTACCTGCATTAAAATACATGGTAATTATTAAAAATCTATACCAGAATTTCCTGCCCCATAGCTCCTTTTTGGTTACCAGATAGCCTACAAGTCCTGATGCAGCCACCATCAGAGCTGTACCAATCAGGGTTCTTGCTATTGTAACAATTACCGCATTTCCCAAGTCGCTTACACTTGCTAACATCTTATAGTTATTTAAATTAAGCCCTCTGGGTACAAAATTTATAACTCCCTTTGCCACTAAATCATTATCACTTATTGTATTTATGAAAAGATAATAAAAGGGAAAGAGGCAAGCCAGCGTAAATACAGTGAATATGGAATAGCACAGTATGCCAAATACCATATCTCCCGGCGATTGCTTATATCTAATCCTATGGTGCTTTGGGTCGTTTTTCTTCATTTTCCACCTCACACAATACTTTCCCCGCGAATAAGCTTAGACAAGCCATTTGCGGTAAACAGCAACACCACACTTACAATGGATTTCAACATTCCTATAACTGTGGATAGGGGTATCATTCCCTTACCTATTCCTAATTTATACACATATAAATCCAAAACCATAATGGACGAGGTATTGGTGGAGTTTTCAAAAACAAGGTACTGGTCCATACCATTGCTTAAAAGATTTGCCACCGACATAAGCAATAGCACGCAGAAAGTGGGGATCAGTCCCGGCACTGTAATATTCCACATTTTTTGAAATCTGCCTGCTCCATCCACTGTTGCCGCTTCATATAGCTGCCTGTCTATACCGGAAATAGCCGCAATATATATAATGGCACTCCAGCCAACACCTTTCCAAAGGCCCCAAGCCAGCATTTTCAGCCATGTATGACTATCTCCCATAAGCATATTCACGCCCTGGCTCCACAGACCTGTATTCATCATAAAGCTACTGACAAATCCATCTGTTGAAAATATACAGAATGCAATGGCATATACCAAAACCCAGCTTACAAAATTAGGAACTGTAGTAAAGGTTTGAACAAAGCGTCTGAAACGCATATTTTTTATTTCGCATAAAAAAATCGCAAATGCCATAGGAATCCAACTGGTGGCAATGCCCAGACCACTCATTGCCAGGGTGTTTTTCATAACTCTTATAACATCCTTTACCGTGGCATCATTTTTTATAAGCTCCCTAAACCATTTAAAGCCCACAAAATTGTTGCGTCCCAGTGTATCTCCTACCTTGTAGTCGAAAAAAGCATATCTCCAGCCAAACAGAGGTAAATAGGAGAATACAAATGCCAGTACCACAAAGGGCATCAGTATAAGAAACAGCTTATATTTCGATTGCATCTCAAATTTATCTCCCCTGACGGGGGCGGGCAAAAGCATCAGTTCCAAAAGGGAAAGCACAAACATTATGATAGCCAGAGCCATTACTATCCATATTCCCGTAGGAAAAACAGGCTCCACCTTCGTCGGCTTTGAAGTCAGTGCAATCTGCCCATATGCATTAAAAATGCCAAGCATAGCCATAAACATTATTCCGCTTCCAATGGAAGCTATAATATTACCCAGTCTTTTGAATTTAAGATTTCCCAGAGACATACAGCCACCTGCTGCCGAAAATACAATTCCTATGCAGGCTGCTGCTGAGGACGCATACAACTGTTTCATAGTTTTAAGCTCCACCCATCCCTTTTTAAAGGCTCTTCCGAAATCTGCCGTAAGATTTGAATATGATATACCCGAAGTGAAAAGTGAAAGATTTTTATTTATAAGTCCGCTTATCCTTGCAGGATTAAAAGCCGGTATAAACAGAAATACAAAAGAGAGCAGAATAGCCGCCCTTAGAAAATAATATAAATTATGGGATATCTGCTCTCTTTTATGAATTTGTTTACTCATATACTTCCCCTTTCTTGATTCATCTGATGTATCAATTATAGGAAGTATAAAAGAATAAAAATACGGTAAAAATTAAATTAAATTACTGTCATTTTTCAATATTTCCAAAGGAATTGTTAAAATAACCGCTGTACCCTCCCCCGTCTTTGAACGAATTTTAATGCCGTATTCCTCTCCGTAGTGCAGCTTTACACGCCTGTTTATATTATATAAACCAATGCTTCCGGTGCGGCCTACTTCGCTGTGTTCAATATCGTATTTAAGCTTTTTAAGCGCTTCTCCATCAATTCCCTCTCCATTGTCCCTGATTTCAATTACCAGCAGAGCATTTACATTATCCCTGAAAATATTAATTGCAATATGCCCCTCTCGCTCATCCCCCCAAAGACCGTGAATAATGGAATTTTCCACTATGGGCTGTAGCAGCAGAGGAAGAATGGCATATTTCTTTATATCCTCATCCTCAGTATTTACCTGATAATTAATCCTATCTCCAAATCTAAGCTTCTGTATGCGAATATAGGTTTCCACATGTGCCAGTTCCTCGCCCAATGTAGTAAAGGCTGTTCCCGTATTATCCAGCACGTGACGCATGGATTTTCCTAAAAGCTTTATGGCTGTTGCCACCTCTCTGTCTCCGGACACAAAGGCTTTCATCCTGATGGTTTCCAGAGTATTATACAGAAAATGAGGATTAATCTGACTTGACAGCATTTTAAGCTCCATACTCTGCTGTTGTATCAAAAGCTCCTTTTCATTAATCTGCGCAAGATAGCTTTTAGCCTCCTGCTCCTTTATATTTTTTACCATAATCTGCAAATCTTCAAAAACCTCGGCCAGCTCATCATGCCCTGAAAATTCCGGTAACAGCTCATAATCCTGCATACTTGCTTTGTGCATTTCTCCTCTTAATACATTTACTCTTTCCGTAAAATAATTTGTAAAAAAATAGATAAGAAAAATAGGAATAATTATGGCAAAGAGCAGTATGCCAACGCATATAAATAAAATCCCCTGTATCTCTTCAAAGCCCTTATCGTTAATGGTAGTAATATATATTTTATTTTCCGACTGATAGGGATGGAGGGTGGAGATACTCACAAAGCTTCTTTTATTGTTCATAGTCTGACGACCAACATATTGATAGTAGGGCTCATTTCTGTCAATGGTAACAGGAACGGGCTTTCCGTATTTCTTTCTGTCCGAGCAATAGCAAATGGCGCCCTCCCCCACTGATACCATATTTTCATAGCCACTGGTATCTATACGGCTTCGTAAATAATCATCACTTATTCTTATTACCATAACCGCATTATATCTGGTATTTATCACGGGAATTTTCCTGATTAGACACAGATTCCAGTAAGCATTCCCCTTTTCATCCACCCTTACTATTTCTCTGAAAAAGGCAGCTGACTGGCCTGTGGCCTTTTTATACCAGTCATTTTCCCTTATTTCAGGAGTGATGCGTTCAAACTGTTTATAATTTTGTGCGTAGGGATTATCCGTGTAAATCCTTATATCATTGATTTCCGTATAATATGCTTCGTAGCTGTCCATTATACCTACAGCATCCACCGCCTCATAATACCACTCCGTCTCGCCGTAGCGTCCTCCTAAAAGTCCCTGTATCTCCTCACTAAAGGTTATGTCCTCGGAAATATTGTAAATCTGAGCTGTGATTTCATATAGAATGCTTCGTACCCGCTGATTATCCGATTCCAGCAAATCACTGTGATAATCCACCAAAATCCTATAGGTATTTCCACAAAGTAAGAAGCCCACAATAATAATCGGGACAACCATTGCCGTAAAATATGTGAAATATAGCTGTTGTCTTATACCTGTTCTGGTTAATAGATTTTTCAGTTTTCTCATATTATTAAAATCCCTCCCCTCTGTGCATATTTCTATACTCCTTGGGGGTCATATGCATATATTTCCTAAAGGTTCTGTTATAGTAGCTGATATTGTTAAAGCCTGCCATACCTGCAATCTCGCCAATACTTGCCTCTGTATCGTATAAAAATACCGTACTCCTTTTTATACGATACAGATTTAAGTATTCTGTAATGGTTACACCTGTTATTTTTTTAAATCTTCTGCATAGATGTCCCTCACTTATATGGAATTTAACAGTAATATCCTCCAAGGTTATCTTTTCCGAAAAGTTATTCTGTATATACTCCATAACCTCCTTGATAAGCTCCACCCTGTTTTTATCCACCTCATCATTATCAGTAAGATACACCTTTCCATTCCTGTATAGTAAATAAAAAAGTTCATATAATCTGGATTTTATTAAAAGCTCATAGCCCTCATCCCCCTCATTATAAAGACTTCGTATTTCCTCAATTAAAAGGCAGCTACTCTGCTGCCACGGGGCACTCCCTCCAAGTATTGTGGGAAAGACCAGCTTTCCTTTACGCAGAGGGTCAAAATATTTCTGACGTATAATGTCACTGAAAAAGCTGTCCAGCAAATCATACTTAAAATCTATAGCATAAAAGGTAACGTTTTTGTCCATATCCCCTGTCATACCATGCAGGCTGTCTCCCGGTATAAAAAACATATCTCCGGCCTTTGCCTCATAGGTGTTTTCATCCACTGTAATAAGCACCTCGCCCTCAGTGATAACAAGAATTTCCAGCTCCTTGTGCCAATGACAGCTTACTTTATCCTCCATACCGGCTCCCACCCTTACCTCATGAACCATTATGGGAAACATTGTATTTCCGTGTGGCATTTTCTCATACAGCTTATCAATATTTGGGCTGAAGTTTTTTTCTTTCTTTTCCATTAAACCCTCGCAATATCAAAATTGTATCAATTAATGCTAATTATATTAAAGTTTTTTAATTTTACAGTCATTATAGTATTAATATACTTGTATTATTGCACACTTGAAAGGAAATGCAACTATGAAATTCGGGAATGGATGTTGGCTTTTAAAAGATGGTTTTGGAGGTTTTTATCCTCAGGAGGTATATGAATATAAAATTACAGATAAAGAGGTAATAATATATGCCCCCACACATAAAATCAATCACAGAGGCGATACTCTGGGAGGGGCGGTTTTAACTATAATAATCTCTTCTCCCATGCCTGAAGTCCTAAGAATACAGGTCTATCACTATATGGGTATGGCCCAAAAGGCTCCTGCCTTTGAACTGAATTTGGACAATCCACACCCCCTTTTAGTGGAGGATAACGAAGATAAGCTTTTAATTTCCAGTGGTGGCATTACCCTTGAAATAGGGAAAAGCAACTGGTACATGCGCTATTTAAGAAACGGTAGGATTATTACCGAAAGTGCCTCCAGAGATTTAGCTATGTTTAAGGAAAACTGGCGTGGCGATTATTATGATATAAACGGAGATCTGGATAATACCTATATGCGCCAGCAGCACAATATAGGTGTGGGCGAGCTTTTATACGGAACGGGCGAACGCTTTACCCCCTTTGTAAAAAACGGTCAATCCATAGAAATATATAATGAGGACGGTGGTACGGGTACTGACCAGTCCTATAAAAATATTCCATTTTTTGTTTCAAATAAGGGATATGGAATATTGGTAAATCATCCGGAGAGAGTTTCAATGGAATTTGCCACTGAAAATGTTACGAAAGCAGCATTTTCAGTGAAAGGAGGAAGCCTTGACTATTTCTTCTTTGGAGGTCCCACCATAAAAGATGTGCTACAACAGTATACCCAGCTTTCGGGCAAGCCCTCCCTACCCGCCCCCTGGACCTTTGGGCTCTGGCTTTCCACATCCTTTACCACCAATTATGATGAAGAAACGGTTACAAGCTTCATTGACGGCATGTTAAATCGTGATATTCCCCTTAGAACTTTTCATTTTGACTGTTTCTGGATGAAAGGCTTCCATTGGTCCGACTTTGTATGGGATGAAAAGTTTTTCCCAAATCCCAAAGAAATGCTTAGTCGCATTAAGGCTAAGGGCCTAAATATTTGTGTATGGATAAATCCGTATATAGCCCAGCAATCCATATTGTTTAAAGAGGGAATGGAAAAAGGATATTTTATTAAGCGTACAAATAATGATGTATGGCAATGGGATATGTGGCAATCCGGCATGGCACTGGTGGATTTTACCAATCCTAATGCCTGCAAATGGTTTCAGGATAAGCTAAAAGCCTTGCTTGATGTGGGGGTAGATTGCTTTAAAACTGATTTTGGCGAAAGAATTCCTGAAAATTGTGTATACTTTGACGGCTCTGACCCTGCAAAAATGCATAATTATTATACCTATCTCTACAACAAAACCGTGTATGAGCTTTTGGAAAGAGTAAGAGGCAGGGAGGATGCTGTTTTATTTGCCCGTTCTGCAACGGTAGGAGGACAAAAATTCCCTGTTCACTGGGGCGGAGACTGTACCTCTAATTACAGCTCCATGGCTGAAAGTCTTAGAGGGGGGCTATCTCTTATGATGTCCGGCTTTGGCTTTTGGGCTCATGATATAGGAGGCTTTGAAAATACCTCCACAGCCGATGTATATAAGAGATGGGTTGCCTTTGGACTTCTCTCTTCCCATAGCAGACTCCACGGAAGTACCTCCTACAGAATACCCTGGGCATATGATGAGGAGGCCTGTGATGTACTGCGTCATTTTACAAAATTAAAAGCAAAATTAATGCCCTATATATATGGAGCCGCTATAGATGCCGCCAATTTAGGTATTCCTACTATGAGAAGTATGGTTATGGAGTTTACCGAAGATTATAATTGCAGCTATTTGGACAAGCAGTATATGCTTGGAGATAATCTGCTGGTTGCTCCCATATTTAATGATGAGGGAATCGGACATTTTTATTTGCCGGAGGGATTGTGGACAGATTTATTAACAAAAGAAAGATATACCGGTGGAAAATGGTATACACAGAAATACGATTATATGCATCTGCCCTTATTGGTTAAAGAAAATTCCATTGTTCCCATAGGCGCTATAGATAGCCGCCCTGATTATGATTATTCAGAAAATGTGGAATTATGCATATATGAATTACAGGAAAATTGCAGTGCCTCTGTAAACATTTATAATGATAAAAACAGACTTCGCCTTACTGTAAATGCAACGAGACAGGGTAATGAGATTATAATCCAAAGCAAAGGAAGGAGTGGCTTAGATAAGGGCAATATTAGTGTAGAAGAGATAAATGGCTATAATTCTGCTCTTAGCTTTACTCTTCGCCTTATAAATTTAACAGCCACCTCCGTAGCAGGGGGAGAGCTTGCTTTCAGCAATGCCGACAGCATTATTACCAACTGCGAGGGTAGGATAAGTATAGTCATTTGAGACTATCCCAAAGTTTGTGTAAACCTCTTAACTGACGTAAGATAAAATTACTCAGTTAGGAGGATTTTTTATGTCACGAAAAAACGAAAGCAACCAGAAGGCAGCACTTAGAAGTGCATTTGGTCAGTTCCTTAGAGAAAATGACGTTACCATCAAGCATAGTGATGATGTAAATTCTATCATGAAGGACATGATATCTCTTGTTCTTGAGGGTGCACTTGATGAGGAAATGGATGAGCATCTTGGCTATTCAAAGTATGATTATGAAGGTAAGTATGCAGTTGTTTACATGGACGCTATACATTTTCATGTTCGTTCAGAAGGTAGAATTATTAAGAAATCTGTATATATAGCTCTCGGTATTGATTTGGAAGGGCATAAGGATGTTCTTGGTATGTATGTTGGCGAAAATGAAAGTGCCAAGTTCTGGCTTTCTATTCTTGGTCAGAAAGATGGGCTACACTTGCGACCTACTTCAAGTATCCCGAAGAGGTAAGGCGCCTTGTCTATACCACCAATACCGTTGAGGGATTTAATAGGCAGCTTCGCAAGGTTACAAAATCAAGGACTGTATTCCCTACCGATGATAGCCTCCTGAA
>JBHAJK010000028.1:0-6832 GCA_041826605.1 Lachnospiraceae bacterium
CAGTAAAATACATATCTATATGTATCATTTATCTTGCCTATTCCCGCTTTTGCAGGACCTATTACATTGGCGCTCTCTGATGTTTTCATTGCCACCATTGCCAGTCTTTCACTAAGCAAAAACGCTGTGTCACTATTTTTATCCGTTACAAGCACTGCCATTATTTCCCTTGAGGGCGGGTATTCTGAAATATCTCTGAATACCATTTCCTCCTCATAAAAGGCTTCATAGTCCTGTTTAGCCGCATAGACTATTCCATATTGCTCCGGCTGATAGGTTTGTATTACCACTTCCCCAGACTTGTTGGCTCTGCCCGCTCTTCCCGCTGCCTGTGTTAAAAGCTGAAAGGTTCGTTCACTTGCTCTAAAATCTCCGCTTCCCAGGCTTAAATCCGCCGCAATTATCCCTACCAGCGTAACATTTGGAAAATCGTGCCCCTTTACAATCATCTGTGTACCTATAAGTACATTTGCCTCATTTTTTCCAAAAGCCGACAGTATTTTTTCAAAGCTGCCCTTTCTTTTGGTGGTGTCCGCATCCATCCTAAGGGTCTTTACTCCGGGAAATAATTTCTGTACCTCTGCCTCTATCTGCTCGGTTCCGGCTTTAAATGAAGATATATATTTTGAACCACAGGAGGGACAGTTTTTAGGAATAGGTATTTCATAGCCACAGTAGTGACACACCATTTTCCCCATACTTTTATGCTCAGCTAAAGACACATCGCAATGGGGACATTTAATTACTTCTCCACAGGCTCTACAGGAAACAAATCCCGCATATCCGCGCCTGTTTAAGAAAAGCATTATCTGCTCTCCCTTTTGTAGCCTGTCCTCCATAAGTTCAAACAGCTTTCTGCTGAATATGGAGCGATTGCCATCTTTTAATTCTTTTCTTAAATCCACAATATGAGTATGAGCCAACTGCTCTCCTATAGCTCTCTTTGACAGATTATATAATTTATATACACCTGCCTTTGCATTAAAATAGGACTCCACACTGGGAGTTGCCGAGCCCAGTACTAAACTGGCTCCATGTATTTGGGCTAGTTTTTCTGCCACCTCTTTTGCGTGGTAACGGGGCATATTTTCATTTTTATAGGTATTTTCATGCTCCTCGTCTATCACAATCAGACCAATATTAAGAAACGGGGTAAAAAGAGCTGACCTGGGACCTATAATAACATCTATTTCTCCCCGCTTTGCCCTCTCGCAGTGATTATAGCGTTCTCCCGGAGCCAGAGTGGAGTTCATAACAGAGACTCTGTCTCCAAAATATCTTTTAAATCTAAGCTCCGTCTGGTAGGTAAGTCCTATTTCAGGTATAAGCACAATAGCCTGCCTACCCATAGCTACCACCCTTTTAATCATCTCAATATATACTTCGGTTTTTCCACTTCCCGTTACACCATGTATAAGATATGTTTTTCTGACACCACTGTCATAATCCTTTGTGAAATCCTCTATTATAGACTGCTGCTGTTCATTTAAGATAATGCGGGAGGTTCCCACACTGTTCGGGCTATCTGCAGACACTTTCTCTTTGCTGACACTCTGCCCCATGGCACAGCTTCCTGCCATGCTCTCTTCTATATTATTAGTAACTGCACTATCCAATTTCGCAGCTACGCCACCAGAGTTTTTATCCGCTCCCTCCTCCGCTACGCTTCCGGACTTATCATTAACGCTCTCCCTGCCTGCTATTGCCTCTTTTTTTGTTCTGTAGGTCTTTTTTATGGGAAGAACCGTCTTTAGCGCAGAAATCATAGTTGAGCCATATTGCTCCTTTATAAAGGCTGCCAGCTCTATAAGCTTTCCCTCTGATGCGTCCTGCGTCAGTACTACGGAGGATATTTCTTTTAGCCTGGCAATGGGTACCCTGGGATAATCCAAAATATCCATTACATAACCCATAGTCTCCTTATTGCCCGCTCCAAAGGGCACCATAACCTTTGTTCCCGGGCAAATATTTTGTTCCATTGCCTCAGGTATTATATAAGTAAACGGTCTATCCACAGCCTCATGAGATATATTTATTATTATATTGGCATATTTCATGCTTTCTCCGATAAATCCTTTAAAATATCCTCTATCAGTACTCTCTCATCCATAGGATATTTTACACCCTTTATTTCCTGATAATCCTCATGTCCCTTGCCCGCAAGCACAATAATGTCTCCCGGCTCGCCATGGGTAATAGCATATCTTATAGCCTCCTTACGGTCAGCTATGGTTACAAAGCTTCCCTCTGTTTTCTCGATACCCTTTACAATATCAGCCATAATATCCAAAGGCTCTTCAAAACGGGGATTATCCGAGGTAATGATTGTTAAATCAGCAAATTTACCACTTACCTCTCCCATTTCAAATCTTCTGTTTCTGTCACGGTTGCCCCCACATCCAAAAAGGCTTATAAGTCTGTGAGGATTATACTCCTTTAATGTACCAAGCAGACTTTGAAGTGCCATGGCATTATGGGCATAATCAATCATAAGTGTAAAATCATCTGACACATGCACCAGCTCTATGCGCCCCTTAACCTTAACCTCTCTTAATGCTCCTCTTACTTCCTGCTCGCTTACATTGAAGCTATGACAAATAGCTATAGCTGTAAGCGCATTATAAACACTGAAAATACCTGGTGTACTTACACTTACTTCCATATCCACCCTGCCACGTACACAGAAATCCACACCTATATGCCGCTCTCCACGGGTAAGCTTCATATCTGTAGCCACATAATCATTACCGGACTTTATTCCATAAGTAAGTAACTTACAGGTATGACCCTCAGTTACCCTATGCACCAGCTCATCATCCCCATTTACAATACCGACTCTGCACTGTTTAAACAGCAGTCCCTTACAGTGCATATAATCTTCAAAATCCTTATGCTCGTTGGGTCCTATATGGTCGGGCTCAATATTTGTAAAAATACCATAGTCAAATACAAATCCCTGAGTACGGTGTAGCATAAGTCCCTGACTGGAAACCTCCATAACCACCGTATCACAGCCCTCTTCCACCATTTTATTGAAAATTGCCTGCAACTCATAGGAGTCCGGGGTTGTATTCTTACTGGGAATATGCTCATCCCCTATAATGGTTTCAATAGTACCAATAAGTCCTACTTTTCTACCTGTCTGCTCCAAAATAGATTTTGTCATATATGTCACGGTGGTTTTGCCCTTAGTTCCCGTAATTCCTATGGTAGTTAATTTTTCAGCAGGATATCCATTTTCAGCCGCCGCAATAAATGCCATCGCGTATCTTGTGTCCTTAACCTTTACCACAGTTATATCACTATCCTCCGGCAGCTCCACTTCCTTACATACTATAAGTGCTCCTGCTTCTGTCATAGCTGCCTCCATAGCAGCACTATGTCCGTCAAAGTTTGCACCCTCTATACATACAAAAAGACAATCCTTTTTAAGCTTCCTTGAATTATATACAGCTTCACTTATTTCTCTGTCAGCCACACCTCTTACTATTTCATAATCTAATTTTTCCAAATATTTACTTAATTTCACTATAAGCCTCCGCATATGGGTTTGCCTTTTAACTTGGCAATATTTTCATATATAAATATCAGTACATCGTTTTCTAAATAACTGCACCATTTAAAAACAAGGTACCGGCACACCCTATTTTATTAGGTTTTAAACCTACCTTATAGAATACCATAGCCATCCCTCGCAAGCAAATTTATAACATACATTTTCCATCCCGCAAGTGCTTTTACAATTGACCTGCGAGTGCGCATCCTTAGCGCAGCGTTTTTATAATAGTAAGCGCAAAATAATTTCCTGATTATATAACAAAAAACAAAGTCCCGACAGTTACCTGTCGGGACTCTGTTTTTTATGAGGGGGGAGATAGTGAGTAATCAACTATCTATGTTATGTACTATACAGCATAAATGTGATAAAAATGTGTCCACTCTATAAAAAAGATATAAATTTTATTAATAACCTATTTATCATGTCTTATTTTAAAGTCCTGAACAATGAATTGCAGGGATTTTCTGCCATTATATTCATTAATTCCCGGATAATAAATAATATCCAGAATAATATTACTATAATCAGTACTGTTTCCTGAAATGTCCTTTACTCCATTTTCTGTTAACCGTTCTTCAAATTCCTTAAATCCCCTAAAAAGCAGAAGTTCATATCTGTCACTTCCATTTTTAGTGACCGCAAGCTTTGCCATATCCCCTGTTTTCCCTATGGGCTTTACTGATAAAAGCCTTAAATCCTTATCCGCAAAAACAGGCTTTTGATTTCCCTGTCCAAAGGGCTCCAAAATACTTAAATCATTAACTATTCGTTCATTTACATAGGACAGGGGCATGGGAACATCTATAACCGTCTTTTCTGTCAGCTCATCCTTAGACAATTTACAATTATTATTTAATCCCTCAATAAAATCTGACAACTTTTCTTTTTCAAGAGACACGCCTGCCGCCATTTTATGACCGCCATACCTTGTCAGCACCTCCGATACCTTTAGTAGTTCTTCATACATATGATAGGCTTCTATGGAACGTCCGGAACCTTTTATGCCCTCTTCTCCATTTGTAAGTACAAAAGCAGGTCTATAATATTTCTCCCTTATTCTTCCCGCTATTATTCCGGCTAAGCTTTCATGAACCTCCGGAAGATATACTACAATAACTCTATTTTCATAGAGCCTATTTTCTTCAATCGCAACAAGCGCCTGCTTCAATCCCTGCTCCGTCAAATCCTTTCTTAAATCATTAAGTCCTTTTAGCTTTGTAGCAGCAGCTACAGCCTCCTCCATATTTTCGGAAAGCAGCAGTTTTAAGGATAGGGTGGCATCATCCAGCCTGCCTGTAGCATTTATACAGGGTCCCATAATAAAGCCCATATGATATGAGCTGATAGGCTTCTTATCAATTTCACAGACTTTTCTTAAGGCTCTTATACCTATATTAGAGCTATTCTCCATACTCTGTAATGCAAGACGTACAATAATTCGATTTTCATCTCTAAGCTCCATCACATCACAGACCGTTCCCAGCCCTGCCATTTCCCTAAGCTCTGCTTTTACATTTCCATCAAGGTCTAATTTATCCCCTAATGCACATATTAGCTTATATGCCACCATGGCTCCGCATATTCCTTTAAAAGGGTATTTACTATCGTGCCTTTTGGGATTTACTATGGCTTCAGCTTTTGGATAAATATATTCTTTTGAAATACCATTATCCTCAAACTTAACCTCGTGATGGTCTGTTATAATACACTTTATTCCCAATTCCCCCGCCCTTTCAAAGGCATCAAAGGCAGCAATTCCATTATCACAGGTAATAATAATATTCCTTTTGTCATTATTAGCCTGCTCTATTAAATTTTCATTTACTCCATATCCGTCCAGTACTCTATTGGGAATAGCATAGTCCACATCAGCTCCCATGGCTTTAAGCCCCTTAAGCAAAATAAAGGTAGATGTCACACCATCCACATCATAGTCTCCCACTATTCTTATGGATTGTTTCTCCTCTATTGCCCCCACAATTATAGAAACAGCCTTTTCCATATCGGGCAAAAGGTAGGGACTGTGACAATCCTCTTCCTTTCCTTTTAAAAAGCTTTCTATCTCTTCTAAGGTCACTAAGTCCCTATTTCTAAGAAGCCTGGCTACCACAGGGTCAATTCCAAAATATTCCCCTATTTTATTAAAATCTGCACTTTTTGCAGTTACAACCCATTTAGACATATACACCTGTAATTAAAAGAAAGACCTGATTTTCAGGTCTTCCTGTTTATAATTATTAATTTACTTAATCTTTGCCACTCTGTATGGGCAAAAACATACATTCTACATCCGTGTTGAATTAGATGAAATCCTCACATACCGGACAACGGCATCCCAAATCCTTCTCCTGCTTCTCAAAGCTGTCATAAACTTCCTTTGGTACATCAATTCCGTCAATATACTTTGAAGCTACCTCCTCAGGAGCACACATATGTCTCTTTGCAACTGCTTTCTTATAAAAATCATAATCAAATATTTTTCCTGACTTAACGTTTAACTCTTCGCTGAAAAGCACCGGAGAAACTACTTCCTCATAATGATACTTTCCATCCACCAAAACGATATCACATACAATAACCTCTTTAATCTGTGTTCCGCAAATATAACAATACATCTTAAATCTTCCTTTCTTACAATAATTATCATGCAGTCTTTAATATTTCTGCCTATAAATGAATTATGGCACAAATTGTATTTTTTTACCACTGATAATCAACAATTTTGATATTTTTTTAACAGAATTTTACCCGGCAAAATTTTTTTAATTTTTTTCAAAAAAACTATTGCAATTAGTTTGAATATGTTATATATTAAACAAGCGCGTTACAGACGCCACATAAATGGCTCGTTGGTCAAGCGGTCAAGACGCCGCCCTCTCACGGCGGAAACAGCGGTTCGATTCCGCTACGAGCTGCTAAAAGGATATCACAGTGTGATATCCTTTTTTGTATAAATGCTCCGCTAAATGTGTGCACTCCCGCGATGTAAAAAATATTGCCGTGCAACTGCTCCAGACGCACTCCCGCGATGGAAAAATATTGCCGCGCAACTGCTCCAGACTCACTCGCGCGCTATGTAAAAATAGTGCCGTGCAACTGCTCCAAACGCGTAGTTGCACGGCAATCAAGACACTTCATTATATCAATCAAATTAACTATCCCGCAATAATCCTCATAATATCGTTATACATTACAAAAATCATAAGCACCATTAAAAGGGCAAAGCCTACCAGATGGACAATTCCCTCTTTTTCAGGGGGAATTTTTTTGCCC
>JBHAJK010000029.1:0-69544 GCA_041826605.1 Lachnospiraceae bacterium
TCTAGGTTTAGCGTTTGACTGAGAGCTAAAAACTAAAATAATAAGCGACTCCTTGGAGTCGCTTATTATTTTAGACAATATATATAGAAAGAAATTTTCTGTAATAGAAATATAATAAAAGGTTTTATGCAGTGAAAATACAATAAGTAGTGAGGAATAATGGGTATGTTAAAAATATTTTTAGTTGAAGATGAATTTGTAGTCAGAGAGGGAATTAAAAATAATATAGATTGGGCAGCACATGGCTATGAATTTGTAGGAGAAGCTACTGATGGAGAACTGGCATTTCCTATGATACAAAAGTTAAAGCCGGATATTGTTATTACTGATATAAAGATGCCCTTTATGAACGGGTTGGAGCTTGGCAAATTAATTAAAAAGGAATTTCCATGGATGGAAATAATCATTCTCTCCGGATATGCAGAATTTGATTATGCCAAGGAGGCTATCAGCATGGGAGCCGCCCATTACCTTACAAAGCCCATTAGCGGAGATGAGCTTATAGGGGAAATAGATAAGCTGGCTCAAAAAATAGAGAAACGCCGTCTTGAAATAAGACTTAGGGAAAAATATCTTAAAGAGATGGAGGAAAATACCAGAGAAGATAAAAAGCGTCTGTTTCTTCATATGATTATGGGGGATAAAAATATTACCGAGCTTATTGAGCAGGCGGGCAGATTAAATATGGATATCTCCGCAATCTATTATAATATAGTACTTTTGAAAATAATGTCCTCCGGTCATACCAAGGAGGAATATTCTCAAAGCATAGTGGAGGCATGGAAAGATATTTCAGAGGTATTAGAGCAAAAAAATATACTTATATTTGACAGAGGAATTGAGGGTAAGGCAATTGTATACAAGGGGGATACTCCGGAGGAATTGCAAAAGCTACAGGAAAATACAATAAGTAGCATTAAAGAGGTGTTGAAAAAATATCCCTCAATAGAATACTTTGGAGGAATAGGGGAACCGGTAGGTCGCTTGAGAGAACTAAATCTATCCTTTGAGTCTGCAAGTCATGCCTTTGCCCATAGGTATTTTTTAGAGGAAAACGAAATATTAAAGCTGGAGGATTTACAGAAAAATTATCATATCAAGAGTGAAGAGTTTAATATCAGCCGGGTTGACCCCAGAGAGGTGGATAGAAAACGAATTATCGAATTTTTAAAGCAGGGAGAACAGGACGAGACCGTATATTTCATAGGAGAGCTTTTCAATAATCTGGGAGAGAGTGCAGTACTTTCAAATATTTTCAGACAATATATTGCCATGGATACATATTTTGCAGTGGCAGGCTTTGTAGAGGAAATGGGGCACAACAGAAATGAGATAGAGGAATTTAATGTATTAGAGGGTAAGGTGGACAGTGTCGAGGGCACAGCTAAATATTTATGCGGAATAATAGATAAAGCCCTGGAAATACGAAATACAAATGCTAATAAGAAATATAATGATGTGGTTGAGCGCATTATGGAATATATTGATGAGCATTATGGAGATGAAGAGCTGTCCTTAAATTTTCTGGCATCACATTTCAATTTTTCTCCAAATCATTTGAGCATGATGTTTAATAAACAAATGGGGGTAAGCTTTATAAAATATCTGACTGATTACAGAATGAATAAGGCAAAGGAGCTTTTGCGCTGTACAAATAAAAGAAGTGTGGATATAAGCCTGGAGGTAGGCTATAAAGACCCTCATTATTTCTCATATTGTTTTAAAAAGTATCAGGGAATAACACCTACTCAATATAGAAATAAAGCAGGGGTGGAGGATGCAGGCAATGATTGATGGTTTGAAAAAGAGGATAAACCGATTATCTCTGGAAAGTAAAATCAGATACTCCTATGCTTTTGTATTGGTTCCCATGGTAATCCTGTTAGTGGTTTGCGTTCTGGTACTCTACAATGAAAACCGTAAGTATGATGATATGATTGAGGCGGCAGGTTCAGCCAGTAGATTTAGTCTTAATTTCAAAGAAGATTTTGACTATGAAACATATCTTGTAATTGTGGAAAGCAAGCCTTTCAGCGAGTCGGAGCTTAAGGATATGGTTCGAAAGGCAGAGGCGGTACTGGAAGAGCTGGGAAGTGGAAAGAACTCAAAGGTTAAGAGTGGAAAAAGCGTTAAAAATGATGACAGACTGGAGGATATACGAAAGTATTTAAGAAATCTTGAGGTTTATATAGACAGGATTGAGGAAAATTTAAAGCAGGGAGACAGATATGATGAAAATATTGAAATCTGGGAAAATGATGTACAGATAGTTACCTCCCTGATTAGAGAGACCATTATTTTGTTTATATATGATGAACTTCAGGAAATACGGGAGATGCGAAATGAAATGAATTTGCTGTACACAAATATTATAAAATATTTAGGTGTGGCAGCGGTCTGCGTTATTGGTCTTGTCATTATTATTTCCTACTATGTTTCCAGAAGTATTACAAGCCCTATCAAGCATTTAAGCCGTGTGACGGAAAAGGTGGCAAGAGGGGATTTGACTGTACGTTCAAACCTGGAAATAGGTGCAGAGGTAGGGGTATTGTCAAAATCCTTTGACAGTATGATTGAAAGGATTAATGGACTCTTAGCCCAGGTGCGACAGGAGCAGATTACGCTTAGAAAGACAGAGCTGGAGCTATTGCAATCCCAGATTAATCCTCACTTTCTGTATAATACGCTGGATACAATTGTGTGGCTGGCAGAGGCGGGCGACCAACAAAAGGTTGTAAAAATGGTGGGAAGTCTGTCTGATTTTTTCAGAACCACGCTTAATCAGGGGCGAGATATCGTTACCATAAGAGATGAGTTAAAGCATATAAGGAGCTATTTGGAAATTCAGCAGGTACGCTATCAGGATATTTTGGAATATGTAATAGATGTACCTGAGGAATTGTATGGCTATATGATACCCAAGCTTACACTACAACCCCTGGTGGAAAATGCACTGTACCATGGTATAAAAAATAAACGGGGAATTGGAAAAATAACTGTTACCGGGGAAATGAAATCCGGATTTTTTATGATGTATGTAGAAGATAATGGAATTGGCATGGAGCAGGACAGATTTTTGCAGGTACAAAATAGAATTAATAACAAAGAGAACAATGATGATGAAAGCTTTGGACTTAATAATGTTAATGAGCGAATACGGTTAAAGTTTGGTGCAGAATACGGTTTGATTATTGAAAGCAAATATGGGGATGGGACAAAGGTCGGTATTAAATTGCCTTTGGAATTAGTGTAATCATTTGGAAAAGCAGGATAAATAAAAATATTAACTCATTTAATAGAAATTTTAACCAAATGTGAACAAAATAAGAAAAAAGTGTAACATATAGTGATTTTTCTTTATTTTATCTATACATATCTTGAATTAGAATGTACATATCAGAGGAATAGTCCTCTGTGATAAGGATAAAGAAAGGGAAAATTATTATGAAGAAGAAAATTCTTTCAATGTTACTTGCATCATTAATGGTGTTTGGACTTACAGCCTGCAACAAGGGTTCGGCTGAAGTACTTACACCCGCAGAGCCATCAAACGAGGCAGTTGTAGAAGAGGCAGTTGTAGAAGAGGTAGCACCTGCTGCTACCGACGGAGAACTTATAAAGGTTGGTATTATCAATAACGACCCTAATGAGTCAGGCTATAGAACAGCTAATGACAGAGATTTAAAGGCTACATTTAGTGAGGCAAACGGATACGATGCTTCCTTTGCATACAGCCTTAAGAATGACGAGCAGATTAATGCGGCTCAGAAGTTTATTACAGACGGTGTTGACTATTTACTTCTTTCGGCAGCAGATACATCCGGATGGGATACAGTTTTAAAGGATGCTCAGGATGCAGGCATCAGAGTTATCTTATTTGACCGTACTATAGATGCAGACCCCAGCCTTTATGAAGCTTCAATCGTTTCAGATATGGCATTTGAGGGAAAGAACGCTGTAGAGTGGCTTACATCTCAGAATTTAGATGAATACAATATTATTCATTTACAGGGTGTTATGGGTTCAGCAGCTCAAAAGGGACGTTCAGGTGCCCTTGATGAAAAGGTAGCGGCAGAAGACAACTGGAATATTGTTACACAGCAGACAGCAGAGTGGAATGCAGAAAACGCACAGCAGATAGTACAGTCAGTTATTGACTCAGGCAAATCTTTCAACGTTATTTATGCAGAGAATGACGATATGGCAAAGGGTGCTGTAGCAGCTCTTGACAGTGCAGGTATTACTCACGGTGTAGGCAAGGACGTAATCATTATCGGTTTCGACTGCAATAAGTGGGCATTACAGGAACTCCTTAACCAGAACTGGAACTTCGACCAGCAGTGTAATCCTTTCCAGTCATCATACATTGACGATGTTATTAAGACATTGGAGTCAGGCGGAAGCGTAGCTGAAAAGACAATCGTAATGGATGAAAAGGGATTTGACGCTACAACCATCACAGCAGAAGATGTAGAGAAATACGGTATCTAATTAGCACGGTGCAATAGCCGTAAATAATTAAAATATTGCGGTGTAAACGTCAAATAGTTTTGATTGCTTACACCGCATTTGATTTATAAAATGTGCAGGAGAATTGGGAAATGAAAGAAAATACTGTATTACAGCTTCGTAATATTCATAAGAGCTTCCCGGGTGTTAAGGCATTACAGGGAGTGGATTTTAATCTTTGTAAGGGGGAAATCCATGCGCTTATGGGAGAAAATGGTGCAGGAAAATCCACACTTATTAAGGTTTTAACAGGAGTCTATACAAAGGACGAGGGAAATATCTATATAGAGGGAAATGAAGGGGCAGTAAGCATTAAATCTCCGGAAGATGCAAGACGTGTGGGTATCAGTACTGTTTATCAGGAAATTACTCTCTGCCCCAATTTGTCCGTAGCGGAAAATATGTTTATTGGCAGAACTGATAAACTATTGCAAAATTGGAAAAAGATGAATGAGGACGCAGACAGGATATTGAACAATCTGGAAATTCCTGCCTCTGCTACAAGCCAGCTCTCAGATTGCTCCATAGCGGTGCAGCAGATGGTAGCAATAGCCAGAGCTGTGGATATGGACTGCAAGGTGCTTATTTTAGATGAGCCTACATCCTCGTTGGATGATTTGGAGGTTCAGAAATTATTCAAGCTTATGCGTGACCTTAAGGAAAGGGGAGTAGGCATTATATTTGTTACACATTTCCTGGACCAGGTATACGAGGTGTGCGATAAAATCACAGTACTTAGAGACGGCAGATTGGTGGGAGAGTATGAGATTAAGGACTTACCCAGAGTGTCTTTAGTATCAAAAATGCTTGGCAAGGAGCTTGATGACTTATCTGATATCAAATCAGATGGAGAGGTTTCCGTAAGCTATGATGGAGAAACACCTGTATTTGAGGTTAAGGGTCTTTCCTCTGTTGCCGGTATTAAACCCTTTGATTTCAATATTAAAAAGGGAGAGGTCAATGGCTTTACAGGTCTGTTAGGTTCAGGCAGAAGTGAATGTGTAAGAGCTGTATTCTGCGCTGACAGAGTTACTTCGGGAACAGTCTATAAAGATGGAAAGCAGATTAAACTAAAGAAGCCCATTGATGCTATGAGAGCAGGAATAGGCTATCTGCCTGAGGATAGAAAGGTGGATGGAATTGTAGGAGATTTGTCCGTAAAGGAAAACATTATTCTGGCATTACAGATTATGAAAGGCTTTTTTAAGCCCTTTACAAAAGCCCAGGCAAATGCCTTTGCAGAAGAATATATTAAGCTTTTAGGTATAAAGACAGCTTCGGCGGATACACCTATTAAATCTTTGTCAGGTGGAAATCAGCAGAAATGTATTCTTGCCCGTTGGCTGCTTACACACCCGGACTACCTTATTTTGGACGAGCCTACCAGAGGAATAGATGTAGGTACAAAGGTTGATATACAGAAGCTGGTATTAAAGCTGGCATCGGAGGGAATGAGTATTACCTTTATTTCCTCGGAAACAGATGAAATGCTTAGAACCTGTTCAAGAATGGTGGTTATGAGAGACAGAAAGGTAGTAGGAGAGCTGACAGGGGAGGACCTTAATCAGACAACGATTATGAATACCATTGCCGGAGGTGAAGCATAATGAATACAACTAAAAATAAAGGAAAAGCTTTAGAAGTCCTTGGCAGGGTTTTCAAAAATCAGATTTTTATTCCGCTGGCGGCACTATTGCTTTTACTTATTATAAATCTGATTGCAGACCCAAGCTTTTTTAAGATTTCATTGGGATACAACAGCAGTAATAATCCGGTGCTGTCAGGATATTTAATGACTGTGTTAAATAATGGTTCTGAACTTGCCATCCTTGCCATTGGTATGACCTTAGTGACAGCGGCATCAGGAGGGCAGGATATTTCAGTGGGTGCCGGAATTGCCATTGCAGGTTCAGTGCTCCTTAGAGTACTCTGCGGTACAAATACAAGGCCGGAGGTGTTGAGAACACCGATTTTTGTGGCATTTATTATTAGTATGTTAGTAGCAATGGCATTTGGCGCCTTTAATGGAATGTTAGTAGCAGTATTTAAAATCCAGCCTATGGTAGCAACCCTAATCCTATATACAGCGGGACGCTCCATTGCAGCATGGATTAATAATAATGAGCTTCCCATAATAAGTGAGCCTAAGTTTGGATATTTTGGAGGATATATTCCGGGTATACCGGTTCCAACTCCCTTTTTTATAGCTTTAGGCTGTATGATTATTATAGCTCTGGTGCTTAAATTTACTAATTTGGGGCTATATACTCAGGCAGTGGGGATTAATGAAAATTCCTCAAGATTAAACGGACTTAATCCCATGCTGATAAGATGGCTCTCCTTTGTAATATTAGGTGCCTGTGTGGCGGTGGCTGCTCTTATTAAAGTAAGCAGACTTTCATCAATTAATTATTCTGTTATTGCTAAGGACATTGAGATGGATGCAATTTTAGCAGTGGCATTAGGTGGAAATGCTCTTAGTGGCGGTAAATTTAATATGTGGGCTTCCATAATAGGAGCTTTTGTAATTCAGCTTCTTACCACCACGCTTTATAAATTCAATGTTCAGTCGGATGCTCTGCCTGCATATAAGGCAGTAGTAGTAATCGTGCTTGTTGTATCAAGTGCTCCGGCAGTAAGAGAAAAGGCGACAGAGCTTACAAAAAAATTAAAGGCTTCAAAAAAGGAGGCAGGAAATGCTTAAGAAAATAAAAAATATGACAGACAGCAATCTCTTGCTTACCATAACAATTGTGGTTTTTGTACTTATGTATGTGGGTGCCATTGTATTTCAGGGAAAAGGCTTTTTGAAGCCCCAGACATTCTTTAATATATTAAATGCCAATGCGGCACTGATTATTTTATCCTGTGGATTATCCCTTGTTATGATTACAGGTGGAATTGATATTTCTGTAGGTGGAATGACAGCTCTCGTAAGTATGTGCTGTGCAGTTTATCTGGATTTTAAGGGCGGAAGTGTAGCTGTTTCTATGCTTATAGCATTATGTATCGGCCTTTGCTTTGGACTGGTACAGGGCTTTTTAGTAGCGTATCTGGAGATACAGCCCTTTATTGTAACCTTGGCGGGTATGTTTTTCGCAAGAGGTATGACTACAATTGTAAATACCAACCCCTTTAATGTGGCAAATGAAAAATTTGTGGCACTTAAAGAAACAAGAATTATTGTGCCGGGAATGGGGACCGTAAATAAGCTGGGAAAATATGTGGATGCCTATGTGGAAATTGGAGTTATAGTGGCTCTTATTGTGGTAGTGCTTATGTTTATACTCCTTAGATGGACAAAGCTGGGACGTGCCTTTTATGCGGTAGGCGGAAATAAACAGAGTGCCCTTATGCTTGGCATCAATGTTAAGAAAACCAAGTTTTTATCACATATTATATGCTCTATGTTAGGAGGTATAGGAGGTTATGTGTATTTCCTCCATGTAGGATCGGGGGCAGCAACCCATGCTCAGGGAGCAGAAATGAATGCAATCGCCTCATCCATTATAGGTGGTACTATGCTTACAGGTGGTGTAGGCAATATTATTGGTACATTCTTCGGCGTATTGTCCCTTAGTACAATACAGAATATTGTAGCAAGCGCAGGACTGGGACAGGCTTGGTGGACAGGTATTACCATTGCTTCAATGCTATGTCTTTTCCTTGTTATTCAATCGGTGGTAATGGCAAGAAAGCGTAGTGGCAGAAAGGGATAAATCAGCCTATATTTATTTTGAAATTTTAATAACTATGTTAAACTATACCTACACGGTCATAGCAGGCTGTGTAGGTATAGTTATATAAAATGAAAGATAAATTAAAATGAAAATATTTCTATAAGGGGATGAATAATGAAGAAAAGTATTGGCATATCCATGATTTTACTGCTTCTTACAGGTATAATGCTTAATCCAATGGGCTGCGGAAAGCAGGTGGAGAATGGAAATAACGAAAATAGTGTAACGGAAAACGGGGAAGCGGAGAAAGAAAATCTGATAAAAATAGGATTTTCCCAGGTGGGAGCAGAGTCTGATTGGAGGAAAGCCAATACCGAATCCATGAAAGAAACCTTTGTTGCACAGAATGGCTATGAACTGATATTTTCTGATGCACAGCAGAAACAGACAAATCAGATTACTGCTATACGTACCTTTATACAGCGCGAGGTGGACTATATAGTACTGGCTCCCGTAACGGAGGATGGCTGGGACACTGTACTTTCAGAAGCAAAGGAAGCAGGTATTCCTGTGATAATTGTAGACAGAATGGTAAATGTAGAAGATGAAAGTCTTTTTGCATGCTGGGTAGGCTCAGATTTTAAGCTGGAGGGAGACAAGGTCTGTCAGTGGCTTAAGGAATATTCGGATAGCTCCGACATAGAGGGAGAAAACCTTAATATAGTAAGCATACAGGGAACTATAGGTGCCTCATCACAGCTTGGACGCTCCGCCGGGCTTAATGGGGCTGTTGCCAAATACGGATGGAATTTACTGGAAGAGGCAGAGGGAGAGTATACCCAGGCAAGAGCCAGAGAAGTAATGTCTGCAATGCTTAAAAAATATAATAATATAAATGTGGTGTTTTGTGAAAATGATAATGAGGCCTTTGGAGCAATAGAAGCCATAGAGGCGGCAGGAAAAATTCCGGGCGAAAAGATAGAGCGGGGCCAGATTATGGTGCTGTCCTTTGACGGAGTGAGTAAGCAGGCAATAAACCTTGCTAAAGAGGGAAAAATCTCATGTATCGGAGAATGCAACCCCTTACATGGACCAAGAGTGAAAAAAATAATTGAAAGCCTAGAAAGAGGCGAAGTGCCGGATAAATTTGAATATGTGGCAGAAAGTGTTTTCAGTAAGCTGGATAAAATAAAAACAATTACGGTAAATAATGAAACCTATCCCGTAACTATTTTAGGTAATTAGTAATTAAGGGTAATAATCATAAAATTTTCATACATTATCAGTGGATTTCGTATTTCTAATATGGTTTTGGAATAATATTATATATAGCAGAGGCTTAATTATTTTATAAGGAGACTAACTATATGATAACAGGAAATTATAAGTTTTGGTTTTGCACAGGCTCTCAGGACCTTTACGGAGATGAGTGCCTTTCCCATGTGGCCACACATTCAAAGGAAATTGTGGAAGCCCTTAATAAATCAGGTGTTCTGCCCTTTGAGGTGGTGTGGAAGCCTACACTGATTACAAATGAGCTTATTAGAAAGACCTTTAATGAGGCAAATAATGATGAGGAGTGTGCAGGCGTTATTACCTGGATGCATACTTTCTCTCCTGCAAAATCATGGATTTTAGGTTTGCAGGAATACAGAAAGCCACTTCTTCATCTTCATACACAGTATAATGAAGAAATTCCCTATGAAACAATGGATATGGATTTTATGAATGAAAATCAGGCAGCTCACGGAGACAGAGAGTATGCTCATATTGTTTCAAGAATGAGAATTGAGAGAAAGGTTATTGTAGGCTATTGGAAAGACAGAGAGGTTTTAGAAAGAATTGCCTCATGGATGCGTACTGCCATAGGTATAGTGGAAAGCAGTCATATCCGAGTTATGAGAATTGCGGACAATATGAGGAATGTGGCAGTTACAGAGGGAGACAAAGTGGAGGCTCAGCTTAAATTTGGCTGGGAAATTGACGCATACCCTGTAAATGAAATTGTTCAATCCGTAGATGCAGTATCAGAAGCGGATACAAATGCCTTGGTAGATGAATATTATGCTCTATATGATATCTGCTTAGAGGGAAGAGACCCGGAGGCATTTAGAAAGCATGTGGCTGCTCAGGCACAGATAGAGCTGGGCTTTGAAAGATTTTTAAAGGAAAAGAATTATCAGGCAATAGTTACTCACTTTGGAGATTTGGGAGGACTTAAGCAGCTTCCCGGACTGGCAATTCAGAGACTTATGGAAAAGGGCTATGGTTTTGGCGCCGAGGGCGACTGGAAAGTAGCCGCTATGGTACGCCTTATGAAGCTTATGTCCGCAGGTATTCCAAATGCCAAGGGTACATCTATGTTGGAGGATTATACCTATAACCTTGTAAAGGGCAAGGAGGGAATTATTCAGGCACATATGCTGGAAATATGTCCATCTATTTCGGACGGTCCTATTCAGATTAAGTGTCAGCCCCTTTCTATGGGCAATAAGGAGGACCCTGCACGTCTGGTATTCCAGTCAAAGGAGGGCAAGGGTGTAGCTACCTCATTAATTGACTTAGGAAATCGTTTCAGACTTATTATTCAGGATGTGGATTGTAAAAAGGTGGAAAAGCCATTACCTAAGCTGCCTACAGCTATAAACTATTGGACACCACAGCCTGACTTCTACACAGGCACTGAAGCGTGGCTATTGGCAGGCGGAGCACACCATACAGCATTCTCCTATGATTTAACTGCTGAGCAGATGGGAGACTGGGCATTGGCAATGGGAATAGAGCCTGTATTTATTGATAAAGATACAAAGATTAGAGATTTTAAACGCGACCTTATGTTGGGAGAGGTATTTTACAGATAAGTCTATCTAATTGAATGATATTATCCCTCCGGTGGAGTACTTCATCGGAGGGAGTTGTTATGGATAATAAAGTATTGGAGGAAGAGGTATGAAAATGGATGGTAAGACAGTTATTGAGAGCAAAAAGGCGGTTCTTGGTATAGAATTTGGTTCTACAAGAATTAAGGCAGTACTTGTGGATAATGAGGGAAATGTACTGGCAACAGGCGGACATGGCTGGGAAAACAGATTGGAAAACGGAGTATGGACATATACCTTAGATGATATATGGAGCGGACTTGCTGATTGCTACAGTGAGCTGAAAAAAGATGTAGCGGATAAATATGGAGTAAAGCTGACTGCCTTTGCTTCCATGGGATTTTCAGCTATGATGCATGGATATTTGGCATTTGATAAGGATAATGAATTATTGGTGCCTTTCAGAACATGGAGAAATACAACTACAGGTCAGGCAAGCGAAGAACTGACTAAGGAACTGAACTATAATATTCCTCAGCGTTGGAGTATTGCCCATTTGTATCAGGCAATATTAAATAAGGAAGAGCATATTTCCAAGATAACTTTCTTTACTACTCTGGCCGGTTATGTGCACTGGAAGCTTACTGGGGAAAAGGTGCTTGGAGTAGGCGATGCTTCGGGAATGTTCCCAATTGATACTAAAGCAGGTACATATGATGAGAAGATGGTGGAAAAATTTGATAAGCTGGCAGCAGATAAGGGCTTTGGAGCTAAGCTAAGCTCAATTCTTCCCAAGGTATTATCAGCAGGAGAAAAGGCAGGTGTACTGACAGCGGAGGGGGCAAAGCTGCTTGACCCTACAGGGGATTTGGAAGCAGGAATTCCTATTTGTCCTCCGGAGGGAGATGCAGGAACCGGTATGGTTGCCACTAATTCCGTAGGAGTAAGAACCGGAAATATTTCAGCGGGAACCTCTATTTTTGCTATGGTAGTGTTGGAAAATGAACTGTCAAAGGTTTATCCGGAAATTGATTTGGTAACAACTCCCGATGGTGCATTGGTAGGTATGGTACACTGCAACAACTGTACCTCTGAGATTAATGCCTGGGTAAATATGTTTAAGGAATATTCAGAGCTTATGGGATATTCAGTGGATATGAATGAACTGTTTACAAAGCTGTATTCAGTTGCTTTACAGGGAGATGCGGATTGTGGAGGACTTCTTTCGTATAATTATGTGTCGGGAGAGCCTGTAACAGGCTTTACTGATGGTGCACCATTGTTTGTGCGCAAGGCTGATGATAAATTCAACCTTGCCAATGTTATGAGAATGCACCTTTATTCAGCATTTGCCACTCTGGAGGTGGGACTTGATATTATGCTTAAAGAGGAAAAGGTAAAGGTTGATACTCTATACGGTCACGGCGGATATTTTAAGACCAGGGGTGTAGGCCAGCTATTTGCGGCAGCAGCTACAGGTGCTCCCATTGCGGTAATGGAAACAGCAGGAGAGGGAGGAGCCTGGGGAATTGCGGTTTTGGCAGCATATATGGCTGATACAAAGGGCAAAAATCTTCAGGACTATTTAAATGATGTGATATTTGCAGGTCAGGCAGGAGAAGTAATGTCTGCATCTGAGGCAGATATTAAGGGCTTTGAGAAGTTTATGGACAGCTATCGCAAGGGACTTGCTATTGAAAGAGCGGCGGTTGATACTCTTTAATATTTATTAGTGTAGAAATGTGGATATATGGATATGTGGATATATGGAGATATATTAGCTACAATAGAAGAGCCGGTTAAGGCTCGTAGTAGAGATGCGCACAAGCAGAGATATTAAATTGTCAAAACGGCGGGCATCCAGAAAACGGAGGAATTATGTTAGAAGAACTAAAAAAACAGGTATATGAAGCCAATATGGAGCTTCCCAAACATAAGCTTATTACCTTTACATGGGGAAATGTAAGCGGGATAGACAGAGAAGCAGGACTTTTTGTGATTAAGCCAAGCGGCGTGGAATATGAGGCCCTTAGCCCTGAGGATATGGTAGTTGTGGATATGGAGGGTAATGTGGTAGAGGGCAAATATCGTCCATCCTCAGATACTGCCACCCATTTAGAAATTTATAAGGCATTTCCCAATGTTGGAGGTGTGGTTCACACACATTCGCCCTATGCAACCTCATGGGCTCAGGCAGGAAGAAGCATACCCTGCTACGGAACTACCCACGCAGATTATATTTACGGAGAGGTACCCTGTGTACGCTGTCTTACAAAGGAAGAAATTGATGAGGCATATGAGGCTAATACAGGTAAGCTTATTGTAAGTGAATTTAAGCGTATGGAAAAAGACCCTGTGGCAGTACCCGGCGTGCTATGCAAAAATCATGGTGTGTTTACCTGGGGAAAAAATGCAAATGAAGCTGTGCATAATGGTGTTGTAGTGGAAGAAGTGGCAAAAATGGCATTTTGGACAGAAGTAATAAATAATGATGTAAAGCCTGCTCCACAGGAATTACAGGACAAGCATTATTACAGAAAGCACGGTGCAGGGGCTTATTACGGTCAGGAGAAGTGATTTAACGTGCTCGTGAACGAGGTGCATAAAAACGCAATTTTTATAATGCACATTTTTTAGACTTGTGATATTATAGCAATGTACTGAGGCAAGGCCTTGGGTATTTATAATAGTATCGGTTATTGAATGGAGGATTGACATGAATAACTTAGAGCTTCAAAAAAAAGCCAATGAAGTTCGTAAGGGTATTGTGACGGCAGTCTACAGTGCCAAGGCGGGACATCCGGGTGGCTCATTATCTGCCGCAGATATGTTTACATATCTTTATTTTGAGGAAATGAATATTGACCCGGCAAATCCCAAGATGGAAAGCAGAGACAGATTTGTGCTTTCAAAGGGACATACTGCCCCGGGACTTTATTCGGCTCTGGCAAACAGAGGCTATTTTCCTGTAGAGGATTTAAAGACTTTAAGACATTTAGGCTCTTACTTGCAGGGACATCCCTGTATGCAGGAAACTCCCGGTGTGGATATGAGTTCGGGCTCGTTGGGACAGGGTATTTCCGCAGCAGTGGGTATGGCTGTAGCAGGAAAGATGGATAAGAAAGATTACCGTGTATATACACTCTTGGGAGACGGAGAAATTCAGGAGGGTCAGGTATGGGAGGCTTCAATGTTTGCAGGTGCTCATAATCTGGACAACCTTGTGGTAATCGTAGATAATAACGGACTACAGATTGACGGTAGGGTAGAGGACGTCTGCTCGGTTTATCCTATTGAGGATAAATTCAAGGCATTCAATTTCCACGTAATCACTATAGACGCACATAACTTTGATGAAATCAGAGCAGCTCTTAAGGAAGCAAAGCAGACTAAGGGTATGCCCACAGCAATAGTTATGAAGTCTGTTAAGGGTAAGGGTGTTTCCTTTATGGAAAACAATGCGGGATGGCATGGAAAAGCACCTAATGATGCAGAATATGAGCAGGCTATGAAAGACTTAGCTTCTATTGATGAAAAGCTTGAGGAGGTCTGAAATGGAAGAAATTAAGAAGATTGCAACCAGAGAAAGCTATGGTAATGCTTTGGTAGAATGTGCAGAGGATTTTCCGCAGCTTGTAGTACTTGATGCCGATTTGGCAGGTGCTACAAAGACAGGAACCTTTCAGAAAGCACATCCTGACAGATTTATAGATTGTGGTATTGCAGAGTGTAATATGACAGGTATTGCAGCAGGCTTGGCTACTTGCGGTAAAATTCCTTTTATATCTTCATTTGCAATGTTTGCAGCAGGAAGAAACTTTGAGCAGGTACGTAATTCAATAGGCTATCCCCATCTTAATGTAAAGATTGGTGCTACTCACGCAGGTATTACAGTAGGCGAGGATGGTGCAACACACCAGTGTAATGAGGATATTGCGCTTATGCGTACTATTCCCGGAATGACTGTAATAGTTCCCAGTGATGATATTGAAGCAAAGGCAGCAGTAAGAGCAGCCCTTGAAACAGATGGTCCTGTATATTTAAGATTTGGACGTGCGGCAGTTCCCGTAGTAAATACTGGTGCTGATTATAAATTTGAAATCGGCAAGGGCGTTAAGCTTATGGAGGGAACGGATGTTACCATAGTTGCCACAGGTATTTGTGTGGATAGCGCATTAAAGGCAGCAGAAAAGCTATCAGCCGATGGAGTGAGTGCAGAGGTTATTAACATTCATACAATCAAGCCCCTTGATAAAGCTATTATTATTGAGTCGGCTAAAAAGACAGGAAAGGTAATTACTGTGGAAGAACATTCAGTAATCGGCGGTCTTGGCTCGGCAGTATGCGATGTACTGGCAGAGGAATATCCTGTTAAGGTTAAAAAGATAGGTATGAACGACGTATTTGGCGAGTCAGGCTCAGCAGGAGCGCTGGTAGCAAAATACGGCTTGGATGGGGATGGAGTATATAATACCATCAAAGCATTTATCTGATATTAATTAATTTTATAAAAAGTTAAGCCCAAAGTTGCCTTTTGGGCTTTTCTTTTTTTGTGTGGTCGGGGTATACTATTCTGTGAAAGTTATCCTGTGGGATTTATGGCATTAATCCTACGGATAAAATAAAGCTATGTGAGGATTTATATGTATAATGATTTATTTAGTATTGGTCCATTAACTGTTCATGGCTATGGGCTTATGATTGGAATAGGTGTTATAGCAGCTCTTTTGCTGGGAGATTATAGGGCAAAGAAGAAAGGTCTGGATGGGGACCTTATATATGGTATGACTGTGGCAGCGGTGGTCTTTGGATTTATTGCGGCAAGAGTGCTGTTTATTATTACGGAATTTAAAAATTTCTTAAAAGAGCCTTTAAGGTATATTACAGGCTCAGGCTTTGTGGTGTTTGGAGGCTTAATAGGCGGAATTGTTGCAGTATATATATATTGTAGAATTAAAAAAGTAAACGCCATTGATTATATGGATTTAATGGCACCCTCTGTAGCCTTGGCTCAGGGCTTTGGCAGAATAGGCTGCCTGCTTGCAGGCTGTTGCTATGGCAGGGAAACCGCCAGTCGTTTTGGAATTATGTTCTTACATTCTGATTTTGCGCCAAATGGTGTAAGGCTTATTCCTACACAGATTATTATGTCAGCAGGGGATTTTGCTATTGCTATAATATTGCTACTGCTGGGACTTAAGCTAAAAAAGAGAGGACAGATTACCCTTATATGGCTGGGACTTTACAGTGTGGGCAGATTTTTTGTGGAATTTTTAAGAAATGATTACAGAGGAAGCGTGGGCATTCTTTCTACATCACAGTTTATAGGAATATTCGTATTAATAGGGGTAATATTAGCATATATCTTTTTGGTACCTGTACTTAATAAGGAAAAAGCAGTGACAGACAGTGTGCCTGCGGATGAAAGTACGGACATAGGAATGGAGGAATAGAATGGCTAGCTGTGACAGTTGTGCAAACTATAGCTATGATGAAGAATATGAGTATTATGTGTGTGATGTTAATTTAGATGAAGATGATATGGAGAGATTTTTATCAGGCAATAATGATAATTGTCCATATTATCAGTCTGATGATGAATATTTGGTAGTCAGACATCAGGCATTTTAAAAGGAGAGTTATGACAAAACTGGAATTTACAGAGAGCATAAGGAGGAATATTGCCTCTGTAGGGGATTATAATTTTATTAATGATACTGTAGAATATTATCAGAATTATATTGAAACAGCAGTAGCCAAGGGACGGGAAGAGTCGGAGGTACTGTCGGAGCTGGGAGACCCCAAGCTGATTGCAAAGTCGATTTTGGCAAGCAGAAATATGAACTATACAGAGACTGGGGATGAGGAAGTGGGCGAGGAGGAAATACCTAAGGATGACCGTCTGCATATCAGAACCAGAAGCGGAAAGCTGATTAGTCTGCCTATGTGGCTTGCAAAAACAGCAGGAATAGTAATTGGTGTAGGAGCTGTTGCGCTAGTAGGATTTATAGCAATTAATATTTTAAGAGTAATTTTTCCACCACTTATGGTAGGAGCATTGGCGTACTTATTGTATAAATTTTTTAAGGATAATTTTTAAATGTCAACTAGAATGGAACTAATCGCGCCCTGTCACTTTGGACTTGAGGCGTTGCTAAAAAGAGAAATAGACGATTTAGGCTATGATATAGTCAGAGTGGATGACGGCCGTGTCACTTTTATAGGGGACGAAGAGGCCGTTGCCAGAGTGAATATATGGTCACGAACTGCTGAAAGAGTATTAATAAAAGTGGGTAGCTTTTATGCATATTCCTTTGAGGAACTGTATCAGGGGACAAAGGCACTGCCATGGGAGAATTATATTCCCAAGGATGGAAAGTTCTGGGTTACAAAGGCAAGCAGTGTTAAGAGCAAGCTGTTTAGCCCCTCGGATATTCAGTCCATAATGAAAAAGGCTATGGTGGATAGGCTAAGAGAAACCTACCATATTGAGAGATTTGAGGAAAGTGGGGAAAGCTTCCCAATAAGAGTCTTTATAATGAAGGATGAGGTAGTAGTATCTCTTGATACAACCGGGGACTCATTGCATAAAAGAGGCTATAGAAAGCTGACTGCAAAGGCACCTATTGCGGAAAATCTGGCAGCGGCACTTATTATGCTCACTCCCTGGCGAAAGGAACGTATTTTGGTGGACCCATTTTGCGGAAGCGGAACCTTTCCTATTGAAGCAGCCCTCATGGCGGCAAATATGGCACCGGGTATGAACAGGGAATTTAATGCCTGTGACTGGGAGAATATTATACCGGCCCGTATATGGAAAGATGCCTATGATGAAGCCCGTGATATGGTGGAAATGCCTACAGATGTGGATATTCAGGGATATGATATTGATGATGAGATGGTAAGTATTGCAAGAGCAAATGCGAAATTGGCAGGAGTGGACAAGCTTATTCATTTCCAAAGAAGAGGTGTGGAGGATTTAAGCCATCCAAAGAAGTACGGATTTATTATAACCAATCCTCCTTATGGCGAGAGAATTTACGAAAAAGAGCAGTTGGGAAAGCTATATGATGTAATAGGAGAGCGCTATAAGGCATTGGACAGTTGGTCACTATATATGATTACGGCGTATGAGGAGGCGGAAAATCATATAGGTAAAAAGGCTGATAAAAACAGAAAAATATATAATGGTATGATGATGACCCGCTTCTATTCTTTTATGGGACCTAAGCCTCCTAAAAAGGAGAAGCTGTGAAAAGGAAAGTAATTGTTACCTCAGTAATTTTATTTATAGTGGCATTATTAGCCTTGGGCAGACGATATTATTCGGATGTATATACAAATCCTGTGGTAATCAGTGAAAGAGAGCTTTTAGAGACTGAGGAGGCATATGAACAGCTTTGCGAAGATATAAAGGCGGATACAGCAGAATATGATTTTACTGTATTAATAAATCCTCTGTATGGGGGAAGCAGTAGTGGTGCAGTAGCCGGAGAACTACGAGAGGCGGATATAGCCCTGTCTGTGGCAAAATATGTGAAAGCTTTTAATGAAAATAGTGATGTAAGAATAATTTTAACAAGAACCGGAAATACCAACCCCAGTATGGAACAGCGTTTAGAAATATTTTCTTTGGTAAATCCGGATATTATTTTGGATATCTGCGTATCTGAAGATACGGCTTCTTCTGTAATGGGAGCCTCAGTTTTATATGATGATACTTATTATGATTATCACTTGACAAATGATAGAATTGCCGATATTTTTGAAAAAAGTATTGTTAATAAAACATATACGGTGGCAAAGGGAATATTTCCAACCGGGAATAATGAAAAATATTCCTTTATATATGGCAGAGAAAAGCCCGCCGCTGTAATTTCCTGTGGATATATTACAAATGGAAAGGAAATGGCAGCATTATCCGGCAGGGAATATAGAAAGAATATCGCCCTGGGAATTTTAGACGGAATAGACGAGGTTGTTACAACCCTTAGGAACGGATGATTGTATGGAAAGAAAGATTGTATTTGCAACAGGAAATAATGGAAAGCTTAGAGAAATTCGTGAGATAATGAAAGACTTTAATATTCCCATTATTTCTATGAAAGAGGCAGGAGTAGAAGTAGAGGTGGAGGAAAATGGAAAGACCTTTATGGAAAATTCTTTTTTAAAGGCTTCTGCCATATCTGAAAAATGTAAGGAGCAGGGGATTGAAGCCATAGTATTGGCTGATGACTCAGGACTGGTGGTGGATGCACTTGGCGGAGAGCCGGGAATTTATTCGGCAAGATATTTAGGAGAGGATACACCCTATAGTATTAAGAACGGAAATATTATAGAACGTCTTAAGGATGTACCGGATAGTGAGAGAAGTGCCCGTTTTGTATGTGCCATTGCCTGTGTAATGCCTGATGGCAGTAAATATGAGGCTGAGGCTACATATGAGGGGGCAATAGGCTACGAGGAAAAGGGAAAGAATGGCTTTGGTTACGACCCCATTTTTTATTTACCTGACAGGGGCGTGTATAGCGCAGAGCTTGATACTGATGAAAAAAACAGAATAAGTCATAGGGGAAAAGCGTTGGTTATGATGAAAGACATACTTTCAGAGGTTTTATGAGAATATTAGTAGTAAGTGATACCCATAGAAAAAATGATTTATATTTACAGCTTGTGAAAAAATATGAGCCCCTGGATATGATAATACATTGTGGAGATATTGAGGGAAGCGAATATACCATATCAGAGGCGTCCGATTGCCCTGTGTATATGGTGGCGGGAAATAATGATTTCTTTTCAAAGGCACCGGCAGAGGTGGAATTTGAAATAGGATGTCATAAGGTATTTTTGACCCATGGGCATAATTATTATATTTCTATGGGAAATGAGCTTATAAAGGATGAAGCCAGAAGCAGAGGAGCGGATATGGTAATTTATGGGCATACTCACAGACCTGTTATTGACAAAGCAGGGGATGTGATTGCCATAAATCCGGGCTCTCTTACATATCCCAGGCAGGAGGGAAGAAATCCCAGTTATATTATAATTGAAGATATTGATGGGGAATTGGATATACAGATACATTATTTACCCTAAGATGTAATTTATTAAGCATTTCCTGTTTGATAGAATGGAGTTTCTATTAAACAGGAAATGCTTTTTATATAATTAGGAAAATGCTTTGCATTTTCTATTGTATAAAATGCTCCGCTAAGGATGCATACTTTTAATCGTTAGGAGTACTCTTTACCAAAATATTTATAAGCTCCTTTTGCTTTGGCGCAAAGTGCTCATCTACAATACCGAAGTCCTTATTTTTATAGTTCCAAATTGCTCTTCCGATACCAAATTTATCAAAGGCTTTGGAGATGTCGCAGAGCCATCTTAAAGAGGCATCCAAAGGCGCCTTGTCTATAACACCGTATTCCCCGCAGTAGAGAGGTACATTATATTTTTTGGCATATTCTACAGCGTCGCTGAAAAAGATTTCAAAAAATTCAGTGCCTACAGTATTAGTACCCTGTTCAAAAATAGCTCCTGCATGAGCCTGATTTAGTAGAATACTTTTTTCCTTATATAGCTCCAGTGGCGCAGGATAATCCAGGTCATAATCAATATTTTCCACCCAGTGAGCATGCTGATGGGTAAAGCATAGGGGCTCGTAGCAGTGGAAATTATAGATTATATATTCATCCCTTGGGGGATTTAATTTGGGGACACTTAAAACATTATTATGTGCCACACCGCCAATGATGATGTAGGCGTCCTTTTCGTATTCTCTTATAAGTGAAATTGCTCTGTCTGCGATTTCATTCCACTTATCTGCGAAATCGGGATTTACCACCTCATTTAATAGTTCAAAGGCAACTATATCCTTGTCCTTGCCATATCTTTTAATAAGATTTGTCCAGGTGCTTATAAATCTGTCCTGAAGTCTTATGTCTGTAAAGAATTTATCCGGGTCCGGAACTTCCTTTGTGTCGAACATAAAGCCATATGCCTTGTGCACGTCCAGTATAAGATTAAGTCCATACTTTCTGCACCAGCTTATACAATCATCAATATGGGCGAAGCCCTCTTCCTTAAGGGTGCCCTCATCAGTTTCAATAACATCATAATCAAGAGGCAGTCTTACATGGTCAAGCCCCCAGGAGGCAATTTTTTCAATATCCACTTCGGTTATAAAATTATCAAAATGCTCCTTTTCGTAGAAAACACATTGAGAAAGCCAACCACCTAAATTAACTCCCCGCTGATAGCCTTTAAAAATATTCATTATTCTTCTCCCTTGTGTTCAAACAAATTTACCGTTAAAAGCTTAACATAATTTTTATAATATTTCATTTCATTTGCAAAAGCTTTTTTTAATTATGAGCATAAAAGTGATATAAACGTCATATTTTTTATATTTTAAAAATAGCTTTAATGGAAGAATGGTTTTGTACGCAGATTTCAATTACAAAATGGAGGGAAGAAACTATGCTTAAGTTATTATCATTTTTGTCCGCTAAATGGGCGATGGTAGCTACAGCAGCAGTTGTAGTGACGGTAGCTACGGGCACAGCCGTGGTGGTGCATCATAATGTTACTGCATCTAAAAAGCAGGTAGCGGTTGACCGAATAGCGGAAGACATTGCAGATGGCAGTGAGGGAGAGATGGAACAGGATGGTGCAAATTTGACTGAGGTGGCAGAGCTGCCCCCAATGGAGGTAAATGAAGATGTACAGGCAGAGGGTGGAGACAGCGCAGAAGAAAATAATGACCACCAGCCTGCAAACACAACAAACGGCAATGTGGGTAAGAAAGCTTTACCGTTGCCACAGCTACCACCATTTTCGGAATTGCTGACAGCGGAGCTTAATAAAAATACAGCAGCCACTGTAACAAATACTCAAAGCGGAGGGGGTAGTGGCTCTAAGAGCAGTAGCGAGGCTGCAAATTCAAATAACCCCGGAGGGAATAGTACATCCCAGAGTGGCAACACACCGGGAAATTCAAATAACCCCGGAGGGGGGATAACTCCCGCAGACGGTACAACTACAACACCTGTTGCTATGGTTGATACAACGGGCTATACCCTGGTATGGAACGAAGAGTTTAGCGGAAATACCTTAAATAGGAACGACTGGAATGTGGAGATTCATGAGCCGGGATGGGTAAATTCAGAGCTACAGGAATATGTAGACAGTGATGAAAATATACAGGTTAAGGATGGCAAGCTAATCATCACTCCTGTAAAAAAGGTAAACGGAGATAAGGTAGAATATACTTCAGGAAGAGTAAGTACACAGAACAAAAAGACTTTTACATACGGCATATTTGAAGCAAGAGCTAAAGTTCCTACAGGTCAGGGATATTTGCCTGCATTCTGGCTTATGGCAAATGATGAGAATATATATGGTCAGTGGCCAAGATGTGGAGAAATTGACTGTATGGAAGTTATGGGACAGACGGATAACAAGGTATATGGAACTATCCATTATGGAAATCCCCATAGCGAGAGTCAGGGAACCTACACTCTGCCTGGCGGCTCCTTTTCATCGGAGTTTCATACATTTACTGTGGAATGGTTGCCGGGAAGCATAAAGTGGTATGTGGACGGTATTTTATATCATCAGGAGGATGACTGGTATTCGACTACAGAGGGAGTGGGTACTCTTACTTATCCTGCACCCTTTGACCAGCCCTTTTATGTAATATTAAATCTGGCAGTTGGTGGAAGCTGGGTTGGATTCCCGGATGAAACTACAGGCTTTGAAAATAATAATTATGAAATAGACTATGTGAGGGTATATCAAAAGGATAGCTATGATGAGGAGGTGGAAAAACCGGTTAAGGAAATAATTGTAAAAGAGGCTGATAATACCGGAAACTATATTACAAATGGAGCTTTCAGTGTGGATGAGGATTTGTCCGATGAAACAGACTGGAAGTTTATGGCACAGAATGGTGGAGTAGCCAGTGCGAATATTTCTGATGGCATGATAAATATAGCTGCAGAAAATGCAGGCAGTGAAGATTATAGTGTTCAGTTGATACAGGCAGACCTTAACTTTACTAAGGGCGCAAAGTATATGGTAAGCTTTGATGCATATGCTGATGAAAACAGAACTATGAAAACAGCGGTCAAGGCACCAAAGAGAGGCTGGAAAGAATATATGCCAAGCAAGACTGTGGAACTGACGACAGAGTCACAGAGCTTTAGCTATGCATTTGTAATGACATATGATACAGACCCTCAGGGAAGATTAGAGTTTAATATGGGTAATGCAGGAAGTACTGCTGCCATCCATATAGACAATGTAAGGCTGGAAGAAATAGTGGCGGCTGACCCTACGGCAGAGGGAACAAAGACCATGCTGTATGATGGAAATTATGTATATAACGGCAGCTTTGATAAGGGCGATAAGCGCTTAGGAGATTGGGAATATCAGCCTGGAACAGTGGAAGTAACCGGCTTTGCAGATGGCAGAAGAGCAAAGATAACGGCTATAGAAGAAGTAGTAATATTGCGCCAGAGTGAACTGACATTTAGCACAGGAGAGGAATATGCTTTTTCCTTTACAGCGCAGGCAGAAACTTCCGGAAGTATAAAGGCTATAATTGGAGATGTTGAAAAAATATGGGAAATAGGCACTGAAAAGAATAGCTTTGAAGCAGCAGTTACTATTGGAAGTGATAATAGGGATTTAATTTTTGAAATTCCTGCCGGAATGACTGTTTATTTGGATGATGTAAGGCTGGTGGATAACTCGTTGTTTAAGAACGGTAGTTTTTCGTCAGGAATGGTAGGTTATGAGGTCTATGTGGATGCCTCTGCCAGTGCAACATATGTGGTCGACAACTTGCAGGAGGATAAAGCCATAAGTTTTTCAATAAGCAATACAAGTGATGCGGATTGGAAAATACAGCTTAAACAGAATAATATTCCTTTAATTAAGGGAAAGAGTTATAAGCTTGTGTTGGATGCGAAATCAACTATAGACAGAGAGATAAGACCAATTATGCAGGGTGGCGAGGAAAGAGGCTGGAAAGTTTATTCTAAAGATAATATTGTTGCATTAACAAGTGATTTTAAGACATATGAGTACACCTTTACAATGAATGAGCCTACAGATAATCAGGCATTCCTTAGCATATGCTTAGGCGCGGTAAACGGCAGAGCTATTGATAGCAAGCATACTGTTGTTATTGATAATATTTCCTTTGAGGAAATAGATGCTTCATTGGTAGGTAGTGAGTCTGTAAACAACACCGGTAATAATGAAGAGCCTGATATCAGCGGAGAGGATGAACCGGAAGAGGGTACCGAGCCTGGAGATGAAACAGATGGAGGAGAAAACGGTTCTGTTGGCGGAGAAGAAAACGGTTCTGCTGATGGAGAAGAAAGCGGTTCTGCTGATGGAGGAGAAAACGGTTCTGCCGGCGGAGATAATGGCGCCATTGATATGGGTGTGGTAGAAGAAGAGATGGAAGCTATTGTTTATAAAAAGACTGAAAACAACCTCTTGATAAATGATGATTTTGCAAGTATGGATGGTTGGGCAGAAACGATTGCAGAAGGTGCGGTGGCTATAAGAACCGTGGAAAACGGAGTGATAAAATATGATATTAAAAATGTGGGCACAGATGACTGGAATGTGCAGCTCAAACAGCCTAACCTACACCTTGAGCAAGACAAAACTTATATAATAGCTATGGATATTGTATCTTCAAGAAACAGAAATGTTAAACTTTGTCTTCTTCAGGATGGTACATATAAATGGTATAACGAAAAAATATTAATGCTGGAAGCGGGTAAAATCAGTCATATTGAATTTGAGTATACAGCACAGGAAGAGGATTATAACGCATTTGTAGGGGTTTCTCTGGGTAAAATCGGAGAGGGAATTACCCCTCCGTCAATTATAAAATTTGCCAATGTATCTATAGTTGAAAAAAACTAAGCATATTTTAATTAAAAGGGATATTGTATTAAGCTATAAAAATAAATGATAGAAAGTAAAGGATTAATTTTATAGCTATGGGAAGTAATTTATTGTAAAATGTAACTAATTTAGTATGTATTGAAAGGGTAGCAAATGGATTTATCCAAGGAATGGCACAGAAGTGAATTTTTAAATCTGGAATCCTCTATCTCTCACAGGGAGATAGAGGAGGAGCTGCCCTTTTATGCAGCTATAGCGGCAGGAGATATAGAGGCAGTGGAAGCAAACTGCGCAGCAGGTAGCTTTGCAGACCCTACAGGAATGGGAAAGCTGTCAGAGGATGCCCTTAAAAATATCAGATATCATTTTATAGTAACCATTGCTCTGGCAGTGCGTTACTGTATCCATGCAGGAATGGAGCAGGAAAAGGCATATGCATTTAGTGATTTTGCTATTCTTAGTATGGATGGACTTAAAACTATTAAGGATATAGTGGAGCTTCACGATAAAACATGCATGGATTTATGCAGGCAGATGAAGCTTATTAGAACTTCCAATATACTTAGCAAGCCGGTGGTGCTCTGTATTGATTATATATACAGCCATATTCATCAGCGTATAAGGCTGGAGGATTTGGCGGAGGCGGCTAATGTGAGCACAAGCTATCTTTCCAGGCTGTTTGTAAAAGAGATGGGGATAAATATCAGCGCATATATTCTTGAGCTTAAATTGGATAAATCAAAAAATTTATTAAAATATTCGGATTACAGTATTACCGAAATATCAAATTACTTATCCTTTTCTTCTCAGAGTTATTTTATAGATGTTTTTAAGAAAGGAACGGGGCTTACACCTCATAAATACAGAATGAAGTATTTTAGAAAAAACTGGAGAGAGCTTAGCAAATGGGGATAAAATGGGGGTTCTGACAGCAAATAAAATGTCTCTAAAAACTTTTTGAAAAACTTTTGAAAAACTTTTAAAAAATGTATTGACATTATATGATGCCTAAATTATAATAACACTTGCGTCACGGGAAAGGATGCGAAAGCGGGGTGTGGCTCAGCTTGGCTAGAGCACCTGGTTTGGGACCAGGGGGTCGCAGGTTCGAATCCTGTCACCCCGATGTAAATCTAAATAAATATTATTTTTGCGGGTGTAGTTCAATGGTAGAACACTAGCCTTCCAAGCTAGATACGTGGGTTCGATTCCCATCACCCGCTTTCTTAATTCTAAGGGTTCTTTTTTAGGGTTGGGATGTGGAACATGTGTCCGTAGCTCAGTTGGATAGAGCAACGGCCTTCTAAGCCGTGGGTCGGGGGTTCGAATCCCTTCGGGCACATTTTTTATTATGGTGGGTATAGCGCAGTTGGTTAGCGCGCCAGATTGTGGCTCTGGAGGCCGAGGGTTCGAATCCCTCTATCCACCCTGGTGGCTTATGCCATATACATTGGGCCATCGCCAAGCGGTAAGGCATAGCACTTTGACTGCTACATTCACTGGTTCAAATCCAGTTGGCCCAGCTAGGGTCAAGGAATTGTACCCGTGAAGAATTACATTTTAAAATGGGCTACTAGCTCAGTTGGTAGAGCACTTGACTTTTAATCAAGTTGTCCCGGGTTCGATTCCCGGGTAGCTCATTCCTTAAACCCCGTACGAACAGTATGTTTGTACGGGGTTTATCTTTTTCTGCATCCCATGCAGAACGTATTTTTCTCCCCTCAAAAATTCACATATTACCGTTTATGCATAAAACAATTCAGTTTGTGCAACTTTTTTAAATATAATTATGCAATGAGTTATCTTTAGTATAGAAGATAATATTGTTGGGTCGTTTATACCACAGTTAACAGCCGTGCATACTACCCTGAAAACTTGAATGAGGGTATGGCAAACTGGATGAAGATGGCAATCGTTATAGATGTAATCCTTTGCGCGGTAATTGTTTGCCTCTGTGTACTTGCTGTTAAGGCATATCTTAAGCAGAGAAAAGAAGAGCCGGTTGTGGAAGAGGTTGCAACTGCTTCAGCAGAATAAATTTTATCAATGAAAAATTTAACAATATAATTAATAGAGCGTAGCAGTTTTTTGCTACGCTCTATCTTGTGAAAAGCTTCAAATTGTGCTACTCTGATTTGACAAAGTTGAAGGTAGGTTGGATAGATGAATTTTGGTTTGTATTTTTTAGTGAATAGTGCGTTGATGGGAGTAGGGTTGGCAATGGATGCTTTCTCTGTATCAATAGCAAATGGATTGAATGAACCAGATATGAATGCCGGCAAAGTTTCTAAAATTGCCGGCACTTTTGCGTTCTTTCAGTTTTTAATGCCTATTCTGGGGTGGGTCTGTGTGCACACCATTGTAAAGTATTTTACGTATTTTGAAGAACTGATACCCTGGATTGCGCTAATACTCTTATTGTATATAGGTATAAAGATGCTTGTGGAGGGCATAAGAGGCTCGGAGGATGATGAGGCAAAACGCCTTGGAAAACGTATGCTGCTCATGCAGGGAATAGCCACTTCCATTGATGCTCTTTCTGTGGGCTTTGCCATAGCAGGCTATAGTGCGATGTCGGCTGTATGGGCATGTATAATAATAGCTGTGGCAACATTTGTACTTTGTGTTATCGGATTAAAAATAGGAAAAAAAGCAGGAGAGGGGCTGGCTTCAAAAGCTACCATAGTAGGCGGTATAATTCTTATAGGAATCGGATTGGAAATTTTTATAAGAGCAAAGTTTTTTTAGAGTATTTTTTAGCGGGGATAAATACTACAGAAACAATATATTTTATAGAGAATATTAATTGCATTGGCGCGACAGATATTGTAGAATATATCTGTCGCGCCAATGCGTTGCGGCTTTAAATTATTAAAGTGAGAAAAGCAGGCTGGAAGTATACTTTGTAACCTGCAATCGGAATGGAGTAAGTATGCCGGTAATGGATTATTTACATAGAAATGCAAAGATGTACCCTGATGAGGTAGCATTGGTGGAGCTAAACCCTGATGAACAGGATACAAGACGTATAACATGGAAAGAATATGATTTAATAGAGTCTACCAGATTTGCCCCATACAGGAGAGAGATTACCTGGGAGGTATTTCAGGAAAAGGCAAACCGCTTTTCCCATTTGCTCTTGGACAGAGGAATTAAAAAGGGAGATAAGGTGGCTATTATTATGTATAACTGCCTGGAGTGGTTGCCGATTTACTTTGGAATACTTCAGACAGGAGCTATAGCTGTTCCATATAATTTCCGATATGATGCAGAAGAAATTTTGTACTGCACCGAGCTTTCGGAAGTGGATGTAATTGTATTCGGGCCGGAATTTATAGGACGTATTGAGGCAAATGCAGAAAGACTGTCAAAGGGCAGACTTTTAATATTCGTAGGAGATAATTGCCCCAGCTTTGCAGAGGGGTATCGTGAATTGGTGGCGGATTGCTCAAGCAAGGATGTAGATATTGAAATAAGTGATGAGGATTTTGGCGCAATCTATTTTTCGTCAGGCACTACAGGATTTCCTAAGGCCATACTTCATAAGCACTTAAGCCTGACGCAGGCTGCTGAAATGGAACAGAAGCATCACAGTACAGGGCGGGAGGATGTATTTTTATGTATTCCTCCACTGTACCATACGGGGGCAAAATTTCACTGGATGGGCTCACTGGTGGCAGGCAGTAAGGCGGTGCTTTTAAAGGGAGCTAAGCCCGCTACTATATTATCGGCGGTTTCAAGTGAGGAATGCTCCATTGTGTGGCTGTTGGTGCCTTGGGCACAGGATATTTTAGATGCTCTGGATAATGGCACTTTAAAGATGTCCGATTACAATCTGGATAAATGGAGATTGATGCATATTGGTGCACAGCCTGTTCCGCCATCATTGATTAAACGCTGGAAAAAATATTTTCCGACTCATGATTATGACACAAACTATGGTCTTTCAGAGTCCACGGGTCCCGGCTGTGTCCACTTGGGCGTGGAGAACATCCATAAGGTAGGTGCCATTGGAGTGCCGGGCTATAGATGGGAATGTAAGATTGTAGATGAGAGCAACTTGGAAGTGACAAAGGGCGAGGTTGGAGAGCTTTGCGTTAAAGGCCCCGGTGTTATGACCTGCTACTATAATAATCCTGAAGCCACAGCAGAAACCATTAAGGATGGCTGGCTTTATACAGGGGATATGGCTATGCAGGATGAGGATGGATTTATATTCCTTGTAGACAGGAAAAAAGATGTTATTGTAAGCGGTGGCGAGAATATTTATCCTGTTCAGATTGAGAATTTTATTCGTAAAAATAATAAGGTTAAGGATGTGGCTGTAATAGGACTTCCAGATACAAGATTGGGAGAAAAGACTGCGGCTATTGTAGAGGTCAAGGATGGCGAGAATTTAAGTCGCGAGGAATTGGATGAATTCTGTAAAGAGCTTCCAAGATATAAGCGACCTAAGGAAATTATTTTTGAGGATATTCCAAGAAATGCAACGGGAAAGATTGAGAAGCCTAAGCTTCGTAAGCGCTACGGTGCGGATAATCTTATTGCAAGGGAAAATGAATTGGAATAAAAATGCAATATAGATAAAGAAGATAAGTGTTAGAGCTTGTGGCTCTGTAGACTGTTTGAGTATCAGAAGAAATTTTGATACCGACAGGATGCAGAGCCTTTTTTGTATATAAGTAAAAACTATAACCATTCATCATATATGATAATAACAAATAACTAATAAACCTATTGACTTAGTAGGAATTAAGGTTTAAACTACAATTAGTTTAGAGCTAAACAGATATAAGAGATTGTATAACAGGTTGAGAGATAGACAATAAGGAGGCATAAAAATGGCAGATTATAGATTTGAAACACTTCAATTACATGTAGGACAGGAAAATCCGGATCCCACAACAGATGCAAGGGCGGTACCCATATATCAGACAACAAGCTATGTGTTTAGAGATTCAGCACATGCGGCTGCCAGATTTGGACTTGCAGACTCCGGAAATATTTATGGCAGACTTACAAATTCCACTCAGGATGTACTGGAAAAAAGAGTAGCGGCGTTGGAGGGCGGCAGTGCCGCGTTGGCAGTTGCCAGTGGAGCGGCAGCAGTTACATATACTATAGAAGCGTTAGCAGGTAATGGCGGTCATATAGTTGCCCAGAAGACTATTTACGGAGGAAGCTATAACCTTTTAGCACATACACTTCCGGGATATGGCATTGAAACAACCTTTGTGGATATTCATAATCTTGCAGAAGCAGAGAGTGCCATCAAAGAAAATACAAGGGCAATCTTTATAGAGTCATTGGGAAATCCTAACAGTGATGTGGCAGATGTGGACGCTTTGGCAGAGCTTGCACATAAAAATAATATTCCCCTTGTAGTGGACAATACCTTTGGTGCTGCATATTGGTTTAGACCTATTGAGCACGGGGCAGATATTGTAGTACATTCTGCCACAAAATTCTTTGGAGGACATGGTACAACTCTGGGAGGCCTGATTGTGGAGTCGGGTAAATTTGACTGGAAATCAAGCGGAAAGCATTTAAGTATTTCAAACCCCAACCCAAGCTATCATGGCATTTCCTTTGCGGAAGCACTGCCTAATGCTGCTTTTGTTACATATATAAGAGCGATTTTACTTAGAGATACAGGGGCTGCAATTTCTCCGTTTAATGCATTTTTGTTATTACAGGGAATTGAAACACTATCTCTCAGACTTGACAGACATGGAGAGAATACTAAAAAGGTAGTGGAATTTTTATCAAACCATCCACAGGTGGAAAAGGTCAATCATCCATCACTAAAAGAGCATCCTGATTATGAGCTTTATAATAAGCTGTTTAAAAGAGGTGGTGGAAGCATATTTACCTTTGATATTAAAGGAGGAGAAAAGGAAGCATATAAATTTATTGACAGCTTAAAAATATTTTCTATTCTGGCAAATGTGGCAGATGCAAAGAGCCTTGTTATTCATCCTGCTACAACTACTCATTCACAGCTATCGGATAAGGAGCTTGATGAACAGAATATAAAACCAAATACAATCAGGCTTTCAATAGGTATTGAACATATAGATGATATTTTAGAGGACATAGGACAGGCGCTGGAGGCAGCAAAGGGTTGATACTATGCAGCCGGTGCCATTAAGGAGGCAAAATGAAAATTTACGCAGACAATGCTGCCACAACGGCAATGAGCGAGGGCGCGATTAAGGCAATGTTGCCCTACTTAAACAATATATACGGCAATCCGTCAAGTATACATACAGCAGGGCAGGAGGCCAAGCAGGCACTGGAGAAATCGAGGGAGGACATTGCGTCCGCCCTTGATTGTGTGCCTAAAGAAGTATTTTTCACATCAGGAGGAAGTGAGGCGGACAATCAGGCGATTATTTCAGCCGCGAAAATAGGAGCCCGTAAGGGAAAGAAGCATATTATTTCCACTGCCTTTGAGCATCATGGAGTACTTCATACATTAAAGAAGCTGGAGGGGGAGGGCTTTGAAGTAACATTGTTGGATGTAAATGAAAACGGTGTGGTAAACCCAGGTCAGGTGGCAGAGGCAATCAGGGAGGATACAGCTCTGGTTACTGTGATGTATGTAAATAATGAAATAGGTACAGTACAGCCAATAAGAGAAATCGGAGCTATTTGCAGGGGAAAGGGAGTATTATTCCATACAGATGCAGTGGCGGCAGTGGGGCATATAGATGTAAGCTTTAAAAATGACAATGTGGATCTGCTTTCCCTTTCCGCTCATAAATTTAACGGACCTAAGGGTGTTGGAGCGTTGCTTGTAAGACAGGGTGTTGCTCTGACTAATATTATAGAGGGCGGAGCACAGGAGAGAGGAAAGCGTGGCGGTACGGAAAATGTAGGCGGCATCGTGGCTACAGCCTATGCTCTTAATGAAGCTTTAAAGGGGCTTGAAGATAAGCAAAAGGTAATTATAGAAAGAAGAGACAGACTGATTGCAGGATTAAAGGAGATACCCCACGGGGTATTAAATGGAGATGAAAAGCATAGAAATCCCGGAATTGTTAATTTCTGCTTTGAGGGAATAGAGGGCGAGGCAATGCTGCTTCTTTTGGATGATAAGGGAATTTATGCTTCCTCAGGCTCTGCATGTACCTCAGGCTCTCTTGAACCAAGTCATGTGCTTTTAGCAATAGGAAGAGTCCATGATGTGGCGCATGGCTCTCTTAGGCTTTCTATTGATGAAAAAATAACAAATGAGGAAGTGGATTATATCATAGCCTCTGTGAAAGAGGTGGTGGAGTATCTTCGGGGAATTTCTCCAATGTGGAGAGATTTGCAGACGGGAAAGAGACCCCATATTTTATAAAAAATTGGAAGAATAGAATGGAGGACTAATATGGCTTTATATAGTGATAAGGTAATGGACCACTTCAGAAATCCCAGGAATGTGGGCGCTATGGAGGATGCCAATGGAGTAGGAGAAGTGGGTAACGCCAGATGTGGCGATATAATGAAAATGTATCTTAAAATAGAAGATAATATTATAGAGGATGTAAAATTTGAAACCTTTGGATGTGGAAGTGCCATTGCTTCAAGCTCGATGGCAACGGAGCTTATTAAGGGAAAATCAGTTGATGATGCTTTGAAGCTTACAAATCAGGCAGTGACAGAGGCTCTTGACGGACTGCCGCCACATAAGATACACTGTTCGGTGCTGGCGGAGGAAGCTATAAAGGCTGCCATAGATGATTATAATGAGAAGAAAAAGGCTGAAAAAAATAGTTGACACCGCAAATAGTGTGTGGTAGAGTATTCAAGTATGAAAACAACAAGCAGGTATTCCACCTCGCCTGGGGACAATTGAGTTTACAGGTAAAAAGTTTTCTCCATTACGTTTTGCGTTTAGGAGTATTTTATGGTGGATAGCGTTTGTTGTCCACCTTTTTATTTTATACTTATTTATGGAGGGTAAAAAGATTAGCGACTTATTCATTAATGAACAAATCAGAGACAGAGAAGTACGTGTGATTGGTGCTGACGGAGAGCAGCTTGGGGTTATGTCAAGCCGTGAAGCACAAAGCTTAGCAGATGAAGCAGGCCTTGACCTGGTAAAGATTGCACCCACAGCAAAACCACCGGTATGCAAAATCGTAGATTACGGAAAGTATAAATACGAGCAGGTGCGTAAGGAAAAGGAAGCAAGAAAGAAGCAGCACACGGTAGATATTAAGGAGATAAGACTTTCTCCCAATATTGATACAAATGATTTGAACACAAAGACCAATGCTGCAAGAAAGTTCTTGAGCAAAGGCGACAGGGTAAAGATTACCTTAAGATTTCGCGGTCGTGAGATGGCTCATATGCAGAGCAGCAAGCATATTCTGGATGATATTGCAGAGGCGCTGTCAGATGTGGCTATAGTTGAAAAGGCTCCTAAGGTTGAGGGTAGGAGTATGACAATGTTTTTATCCGGCAAAAAGTGATTATAATCACAATTCGGGTGAAATAAATTATTGAATTACAGGAGGATATAATTATGCCTAAGATGAAGACTAGCAGATCTGCTGCTAAGAGATTTAAATTAACAGGTTCAGGAAAGCTTAAAAGAAGCAAGGCTTATAAGCGTCATATCTTAACAAAGAAGACAACAAAGAATAAGAGAAATCTTCGTAAAGCAGCAATGACTGACTCAACAAATGTTAAGAATATGAAGAAGATTCTTCCTTATCTTTAATTCGTAGGGTAGCAGAATCATATATTTAGGAGGAAATAACAATGGCAAGAATTAAAGGCGGAATGAACGCTAAGAAAAAGCATAACAGAGTACTTAAGTTAGCTAAGGGCTATAGAGGCGCCCGCAGCAATCAGTATAGAGTAGCAAAGCAGTCTGTAATGAGAGCTCTTGCAAGCTCATATGCAGGACGTAAGGAGCGTAAGCGCCAGATGCGTCAGCTTTGGATTGCACGTATCAATGCAGCAGCAAGATTAAATGGTCTTTCATACTCAAAGTTCATGTATGGACTTAAGCTTGCAGAGGTAGATATTAACCGTAAGATGCTTGCAGAGTTGGCTGTAAATGATGCAGATGGCTTCAAGGCACTTGCAGATGTAGCTAAGGCAAAATTAGCATAAATATACTAAGTATAATGTGTAGAATAGCAGTGTTGACAATTTGAAAATTCTTTGGAAAATTCCTAAAATTTATTGTTGACAAACGCTATTTCTACATAGTATACTATCCTAGTCGGTTGATTACAGATACATTTTATGGAATCTTAGCTCAGCTGGGAGAGCATCTGCCTTACAAGCAGAGGGTCATAGGTTCGAGCCCTATAGGTTCCATTTCTCAACCGACATTTTAATTGAATATGGCGAGATGGCTCAACTGGCTAGAGCGTCCGGTTCATACCCGGGAGGTTGCGAGTTCAAGTCTCGCTCTCGCTACTGAAAATCCGAAACGAAAGTTTCGGATTTTTTGTTATACCATAGGAAATTAATTTCCTGTGGTATAACAAAAAGTATCAAAGAAGCGTGATGCTTGTTGTTGTCATATCTAAGACTTATGGCTGATATAATTATTTGTTATAGATTGCAATTAGAGAGATAATTGTAAATCATATCAGTTTATGATAATTTTATAAATGAGACCTTTTATTTATAAATGCTTAAATAAGGTTTTTTAAAAGCTTATATATAAATATGAAAGAATTGGTAATTAATGATAGATTATAAAGAATTTTTAGAGCAGCTCTTAAAGGGATATAGCTCAAGCTATGATATAGAAAAAATGGACAATGATGAGGGGCTGGTGGCAAAAGCCCATATGCATGTGGAAGAAAGTCAGTGTATGGTTTTTGAGGAGCTTAAAATGTGGACCGCCGATGCTGATGAGTATGTATATATTTATCGTATACCTCATTTGACAGATGAAATATGTAAAAAGCTTATTGAAGAAGCATATGGCTTAGGGATGCCCAATATTAAGTTAGAGCATGTTAATTTGAAAAATCAGCATATGCGTACAAATTTAGTTGCTCTATTTATATGCGATACAGCGGATGAGGGAGCAATTAAGCTTGTTAAAAAATGTAAGATATATAAGAATTTTATGTTTGCATTAAAGGGCTGGATGGAAATGCATACCGCCCTTATACAGTTAAGTGATGGAAGTGTAGATGCCAATAGATACGGCAAGGGAACAGGGGACTATTTACGAAAACATATTGACCATTACAGGTCAAATGTAAATAAAAATACTTTATAAAAGGAGACCAACTAATGAATGGATTATTATTACTAATTATCTGTGTGGCATTGCTTTTGGCAGGCTATATTTTCTATGGAAGATATCTGTGTCAGCAGTGGGGCATAGGAGAGAACAAAGATGAGACTCCTGCTCACACAATGGAAGACGGAGTTGACTATGTTCCGGCAAAAGCACCTGTACTTATGGGACACCATTTTTCTTCAATTGCAGGAGCAGGTCCTATTACAGGTCCTATCAGTGCCATTGGATTAGGATTTGGATGGCTTGCATGTGCACTTTGGATTATTATTGGAGGAATTTTCTTTGGTGGTGTCCATGATTTAGGAGCATTATTTGCATCGGTTCGTCATGGTGGAAAGTCAATCGGAGAAATTATTTCTGTAAATATGTCAAGAAGAGCAAAGAGATTGTTTATCATTTTCTCTTATCTTACACTTATTCTTGTAGTGGCAGCTTTTGCTTCAATCGTGGCTACAACCTTTGGGGCAACCATTGATGAGAGTGGCGTTATTGACAAGGTAGCTTCTACAGCAAATGCACAGGTTGCAATGGTTTCTATTTTATTCATTGTAATTGCTATAGTATTTGGATTTATGGTATATCGTAGAAATGTACCTATGGTGGCAGCATCTGTAATAGGTGTGGTAGCTATTGTTGCAATTATTGCTATCGGAATTTTCTTCCATCCTATTTATCTTTCACAGAAGCAGTGGATGTGGCTTGTAGGCGCTTATATTGCAGTTGCTTCAATTGCACCCGTATGGATTTTGTTACAGCCAAGAGATTATCTTTCAAGTTTTTTGCTTTATGCAATGCTTGGACTTGCTTTTATAGCGGTAGTAGTAGCGCATCCATCAATGGACTCAGTGCCTTTACTTAATACACCGGGTAATACAACACCTGTATTCCCTGTGCTTTTCACAACTATTGCCTGTGGTGCTATTTCAGGTTTCCATTCATTAGTTTCTTCAGGTACTACATCAAAGCAGCTTGATAAGGAAAGCGATGCAAAGCCTATTGCATATGGTGGAATGTTACTTGAGTGTGTGCTTGCTATTATGACCCTTGCGGCAGTGGCTTACGCATATAGATATAACGCAGCAAATCCCGATACAGCTCTTAAGGGTGCAACAGCTATCTTTGGCGGTGGTATTGCAGGTATGATTACAGGTGGTGCTGTAAACAGCTCATTATATAAGGTGCTTTATACCTTACTTGTACTTACATATTCGGCATTCTGCCTTACCTCTCTGGATACAGCAACCCGTCTGGCAAGATTTATGTTCCAGGAGTTCTGGGTTGACTCTACAAAGGGAGAGACCATGGATAATGTAACAGGCTATAAGAAATTCCTGTCTAATCCATATGTGGCAACATGTATTACTGTTGTAATAGGTATTGCTCTTGGTATGAACGGATATGCTAAGATTTGGGCACTCTTTGGTTCGGCTAACCAGTTGCTGGCAGGTATTGGTTTACTTGCAGTTGCAGCATGGCTTGGAAATGCCGGTAAGAATAATAAGATGATTATTCTTCCTATGATATTTATGATTGTTGTTACTATTTCGTCATTATTTATCAATACAAAGAGCCAGCTTGCCATTGTAAATGGAGCGGTAGCTGATAAGGTAGCTGACTGGGGCACATGGGTTCAGATTATTGTAGGAGTTCTGCTTATAGTTCTTGCTCTTGTACTGGCAGTAGAGGGAACTCAGACTATTATTAAGGCTAATAAGAAGAACGCTTAATAGGCTGGAATTAATTTAATATTTGAAATGTAAAATAAAAAGTAAAAGCGTAGCAGTTATCTTTCTGCTACGCTTTTTGCCACCTTACATCAATTGTTTTTCAAAATACAATGTCTAATGCTAAGGTACAATGTATGTTGGCTAATCTGCAATATTGTATGCTGACTTACAATGCTTGTATGCTAACTTACACTGTCTGTTTGTAACTTAGTGTCTGCTCAAGCGAGCAGACACTACTTATTTTATTAATGTACCATAAATTTTCAATTCCTTTCTATAGATTTTTTTGCTATAATACATAGGCAAATATTGGATATTATGTAGGAAACGAAAAGAGGTAAAAATGAAAAAATTCGCAAAAGAATTTAAAGAATTTATTTCCAGAGGAAATGTTATGGATATGGCAGTGGGTGTTATTATTGGTGGTGCATTTACCGCTATTGTTACATCCCTGGTAAATGATGTTATTATGCCACTGCTTTCACTGTTAACAGGGGGATTTGATTTTGCGGCTCTTAATATAGCATTAGGAGAGGGCGAGGGAGCTGCTACATTTAATTATGGCTCATTCATTGCAGCAATAATTAATTTCCTTTTAATTGCATTGGTAATATTCTGTGTTATCAAGGCAATTAACAAAATTACAAATAAAAAAGAAGCGGCACCTACCACAAAGGATTGCCCTTATTGCTTTGAAAAGATTTCAATTAAGGCAACAAAGTGCCCTCATTGTACTTCGGACGTAAAATAAGAAATATAATTAGAAGCTGAATTAACCTCATACGTGGAAAGCTGCGTCTGAGGTTAATGCCTGATTAAGGAGATAAAATGGCTTTTGACGGAATAACCGTGGCTGCGGTTGTGATGGAACTTAAGGAAAAGATTGAAAACGGTAGAATTTATAAGATTGCTCAGCCTGAAAAGGATGAGCTTTTACTTACTATAAAGGGTGGTAAGGAGCAGTATAGACTTATATTGTCTGCCAATCCCTCCCTGCCTCTGGCTTATCTTACAGATGAGAATAAGGTAAGTCCCATTGTAGCGCCTGCCTTTACAATGCTGCTTAGAAAGCATATACAGAACGGGCGTATATTATCTGTTACACAGCCGGATTTTGAAAGAATAATTGATATAGAAATTGAGCATTTGGATGAGCTTGGAGATATTTGCAGGAAGCATTTGATTATAGAGCTTATGGGAAAGTACAGTAATATTATTTTTACCTCCGATGAGGGGAAAATAATTGACAGTATTAAACGTGTCAATGCCATGACAAGCTCGGTAAGAGAGGTCCTGCCGGGACTTGATTATTTTGTGCCAAAGCAGGAGGGAAAAACGAATCCCCTTAATGTAGGGTATAATGATTTTTTAGAGCTTTTAAATTCGGACAGGGCAAAGGGGGATGTTTTTAAGGTATTATATGGCTCGTTTACAGGAATTTCCCCTATGATTGCTTCGGAAATCTGTGAAGAGGCGCATGTGGCTGCTGATACGGATATTTCCATAGTAAAAGCTGATAATGAAAAGACGGAGAACCTATGGAAGAGCTTTAGTCTGCTTATGGACAGAGTGCGAGAGGGAAAATTTTCGCCTGTTATCCTTTATGAAAATAAAAATCCTAAGGATTACAGTATGGCAGGAGCTGCTTCATATTCCAAGGAAAATCAGGTGGAGTATGAAAGTCCATCCGGCCTTATTACCGCTTTTTATAAGGAAAAGGAAACATTAACCCGTGCCCATCAAAAATCCTCTGATTTAAGGAAAATTGTGCAAACCATTCTTGAACGGGATATTAAAAAATATGATTTGCAGCTAAAGCAGCTTAAAGACACTGACAAGATGGAAAAATATAGGGTTTATGGGGAATTGCTCCATACCTATGGACACTCGGCTGTTTCGGGGGATAAAAATATTACTGTGGATAATTATTATACAGGGGAAAAGCTGACAATACCTTTGGATGAAAATTTGTCTCCCATGGAAAATGCTAAAAAATATTTTGATAAATACAATAAGCTTAAGCGCACTAAGGAAGCCCTGGAAAGTCTGACTATAGAGGTGGGGGCAGAAATAGAGCATTTGGAGTCCATACTTACCTCATTGGAATATGCTCTTAAAGAAGAGGATTTGAATGAAATAAAGGAAGAGCTTATTGAGTTTGGCTATATAAAGCGTAAGGGAGAAAAAAAGGGACAGAACAGATTCAAGAGCAAGCCCCTGCATTATATAAGCAGTGACGGATTTCATATGTATGTGGGTAAGAATAATTTTCAAAATGATGAGCTTACCTTTAAAATTGCCACAGGAAATGACTGGTGGTTTCATGCCAAGGGTATGCCCGGTTCCCATGTAATTGTAAAAAGTGAGGGGGAGGAGCTGCCTGATGGTACCTTTGAGGAGGCTGCAAGGCTGGCAGCCCATTATTCCAAGGGGGCGATGGCAGAAAAAGTGGAAATTGATTATCTGCAAAAAAAGAATGTTAAAAAGCCTAATGGCTCAAAGCCGGGCTTTGTGGTATATTACACCAACTACTCAATGATGATTGACAGTGATATAAGCGGAATAGAGGTGTTTAAGGAATAGAATGTATTTGCCGTTTCTTGACTGCAAAAGATAAGGTGGTGTAATATATTACAGAATACGGTCTGTTATATGAAAAATTGCAGACCTGATGGGATTGGAAAAATATGAACACAATAAAAAGTATGACGGGCTTTGGCAGATGTGAGGTAAGCGATGAAAATCGTAAAGTCACTGTGGAGATAAAGTCTGTTAATCACAGATATTTAGATGTAAATATTAAGATGCCAAAGAAGCTTAATTTCTTTGAGAGTGCTATTAGAAATCTGCTTAAGGAATATATGCAAAGGGGTAAGGTGGATTTATTTATTACCTTTGAAGATACCTCGGAAAAAAATGTAAGCGTAACATATCATCCTGAGGTGGCAGCAGAATATTTAAAATATCTGAAAGAAATGAGTCAGAAATTTGGAGTGGAGAATGATATTAAAGTATCTGCCCTGTCCAGATATCCGGAGATTTTTACTTTAGATGATGTGGCTATTGACGAGGACAGTATTTGGAAGCTTTTAGAGAAAGGCATAAGAGGTGCCTGCGAGGGCTTTGTAGAAACAAGGCTGAAAGAGGGAGAAAATCTGAAACGCGACTTAATTCAAAAGCTGGATGGTATGCTGGATATTGTGTCATTTATTGAAAGTCGCAGCCCGGAGATTATTGAGGCTTATAAATCAGGACTTAGGGCTAAGATTGAAGAGCTGTTAGCTGATACAAAGGTTGATGAAAGCCGACTTTTAACAGAGGTTACTATTTTTGCGGATAAGGTATGTGTGGACGAGGAAATAGTAAGACTTAGAAGCCATGTTGAAAGTGTAAAGGATATTCTGGTTTCAGGAGGCGGTATTGGAAGAAAGCTGGACTTTATGGCTCAGGAAATGAACCGTGAAGCAAATACCATATTGTCTAAGGCCAATGACCTTGAAATATCAAACAGGGGTATAGAGCTTAAAACAGAAATAGAAAAAGTACGTGAACAGATACAGAATATTGAATAGTGGAGCGCGAATGAAAAAAAGAGGAATACTTACTGTTATTTCTGGTTTTTCCGGAGTGGGAAAGGGAACACTGGTTAAAAAGCTTGTAGAAAAGTATGACAACTACGCCCTATCGGTGTCCATGACCACAAGAAGTCCAAGACCGGGGGAAATAGATGGAGTACATTATTTCTTCATTAACAAGGAGCAGTTCGAACAGAATATTGCAGATAAAAAGATGTTGGAATATGCTAATTATGTAGGCAATTATTATGGTACCCCAAGAGAATATGTGGAAAGTATGTTAAATGCCGGCAAAGACGTTATACTGGAGATAGAATGTGCCGGAGCGTTTCAGGTAAAGGAAATGATGCCCGATACATTGCTGCTTTTTGTTATTCCTCCCAGTGCGGATGAGCTTTATAAACGGCTAAAGGGAAGAGGCACTGAAAGCGAAGAGGTCATTCTGGGAAGAATGAAGCGTGCTATTGAAGAAGCAGATATAGTGGACAAGTATGAATATATGCTGCTTAATGAAAGCTTAGAGGATTGCGTGAGGGAGACCCACGAAATCATACAAAATGAGAAATACAGTGTTTCAAGAAATGCTGAATTTATAAAACAAATAAAAGATGAATTAGTAAAGTTGGCAAAAGGAGATTAGATTATGTTACATCCATCATATTCAGACCTTATGAAAGTGGTAAATGCGGACGTAGAGCCGGGAGAAACAAAGGTAGTAAACAGTAGATATTCCATTGTTATGGCTACTGCAAAGAGAGCAAGACAGATTGTGGACGGAGATGAGCCCTTAGTTATTGAAAACGGAAGAAAGCCTTTATCTGTAGCTGTTGAGGAGCTTAACCAGAGTCAGATAAAAATTATGAGTGACGAGGACGAAGAATAATCATATTATGAAAGTCTTTTTTATATCCCTTGGCTGTGATAAGAATACTGTGGATTCAGAAATGATGCTGGGTATTCTAAATAAAGCAGGACATACAATAACTTATGATGAAAATGAGGCGGAGGCGGCGGTAATTAATTCCTGCGCCTTTATTGCTGATGCAAAACAGGAAAGTATAAATACTATTTTGGAAATGGCTGCCCTGAAAAATACAGGAAGCTTAAAGGTAATAGCTGTTACAGGCTGCTTGAGCCAAAGATATAAGGAAGAGATTAGAAAAGAAATTCCGGAGGTTGATATACTTTTGGGAATACAATCCTTTGATAAATTGGCAGAAGCCCTGTCTGAGTGTGAGAATGGGAATAGTGTAACAGAGTATGCTTCTCTGGACACACCGCCAATATGCGGATATCCCAGGCTTTTGACTACACCCACCCATTATGCCTATATCAAAATAGCGGAGGGGTGTAATAAACATTGTACCTACTGTATCATCCCGGGACTTAGGGGAAAATATCGTTCAGTCAATATGGAAACTCTTGTAAGTGAGGCTAAGGATTTGGCTGACAGGGGAGTAAAGGAGCTTATTTTAGTAGCCCAGGAAACCACACTTTACGGTGTTGATTTGTATGGGGAAAAGAAGTTGCCGATCCTTATAAAAGAGTTTGCAAGGATAGACGGAATTGAGCGAATAAGACTATTATACTGTTATCCGGAAGAAATAACAGATGAATTAATAGCTGTATTTAAGGAAGAGCCTAAGCTTTGTCACTATATTGATATGCCTATACAGCATGGTTCTGATTACATTTTAAAGAGAATGGCAAGAAGAACCAATGAACAGGATATAAGGAATATTATAGGCAGGCTAAGAAGTGAAATTCCTGATATATGTATTCGTACCACATTGATTACAGGATTTCCGGGAGAAAGAATTAAGGACCAGCAGATTTTAAAGAGATTTGTGGAAGAACTAAAATTTGACAGACTGGGAGTATTTACATATTCAGCGGAAGAGGGAACACCTGCCGAGAAAATGCCTAATCAGATACCTGAGTGGCTGAAAGCCAGAAGAAGAGACACTATTATGAAGCTTCAGCAGAGGATTGTTTTTGCAAAGAATGAAGCCTTAGTGGGCAAGGAATTTGATGTAATGATAGAGGGCAGACTGCCGGAGGAGGATGTATATGTGAGTCGTTCATATATGGATGCTCCGGGAGTGGATGGATATATATTTGTTAAGTCCGACAGGGACTTAATGAGTGGAGATATATTAAAGGCATGTATTACTAAAGCACAGGGCTATGATTTGCTGGCGGAGGAGATTGAATGAACTTACCTAATAGATTAACAATACTTAGAATGATTTTAATACTTCCCTTTGTGGTAATCCTGCTTACAGGCTGCATGGGAGAGTATAGTAGTTTGGTTGCTCTTATTATCTTTATTGTTGCAAGTATTACAGACTGGCTGGATGGATATATTGCAAGAAAGGATAATCTGATTACTAATTTCGGCAAATTTATGGACCCGTTGGCGGATAAAATGCTGGTTACTTCTGCAATGATTTGTCTGCTTCATTTAAGGCCTGATATGTTGCCTGCGTGGGCGGTTATAATAATAATCGCAAGAGAATTTATTATAAGCGGTTTCAGATTGGTAGCTTCAGATGCAGGGATTGTTATTGCTGCAAGTATGTGGGGAAAATCAAAGACCGTATCTCAAATGATTATGGTAATAATAATGCTGGCAGATATAAAATGGAAATATATGCCTGTCATTATTGCCGGAATAATGTATATTGCAGTGATTTTAACAGTGATTTCCCTTGCTGATTATGTTTGGAAGAACAAAAAGGTATTATCTGATAATAAATAGGGTTGGATTTTTGATTTAAAGTATTGAGACGGATTATGGAGAGCCGATTATGATAGCAGAGATTATTTCGGTTGGAACGGAAATTTTGCTGGGGAATATTGTAAATACAAATGCAGCATATCTGGCAGAGGAATGTGCAGCCCTTGGTATAAGCTGTTTTAACCAGAGTGTGGTAGGGGACAACGAAGAAAGGCTGTCAGAGGCATTGAGACTTGCCCTCTCAAGAGCAGATATTGTTATTATGGGTGGAGGTCTTGGTCCCACACCTGATGATTTGACAAAGGAAGTGGCGGCACAGGTGGCAGGCGCAGCGCTTTTGATGCATGAGGAGTCGAAAAAAGCCATTGCCGAATATTTTAAGGGAATAGGCAAAGAGCCAACAGATAATAACTGGAAGCAGGCACTGATGCCTGAGGGAGCAGTGGTACTTCCCAATAATAATGGCACAGCTCCGGGCTGTATAATTCCCTTGGATGGAAAAGGTATTATTTTATTACCGGGACCTCCGGAAGAGCTGACCCTTATGTTTGAAGAGTCGGTAATTCCTTATCTTAGGGAGCACATACCCGGAACGATATATTCAAGAACCGTTAAGCTCTGCGGAATAGGAGAGAGCAGGGTAGCAACAGAGATTGCTGATTTGATTGAAGCACAGACAAATCCTACTATAGCTACTTATGCAAAGACTGGGGAAGTGCATATTCGAGTATCCGCAAAGGCTGATAGTGAGCAGGAAGCAAAAAAGCTTGCTAAGCCCATGGTAAAGGAACTAAAAGAAAGATTCGGAAATTATATATATACAACGGAAGAGGATGTGACCTTAGAAAAGGCAGTGGTGGATTTGCTGCTTGCCAATGAGCTTTCTGTTGGTACAGTGGAGTCATGTACAGGTGGACTCTTGGCGGCAACACTTATTAATGTACCGGGAGTTTCAGAGGTATTTAAATTTGGTGCAGTTACATATTCCAATAAATCAAAGAAAAAGCTGGCGGGAGTAAAGAAATCTACTCTTTTGAAATATGGTGCCGTAAGTCCTAAGACTGCTGAGGAAATGGCAAAGGGACTGGGGCTTATGAATAAGGCTGATGTGGCTGTTTCTACTACGGGTATTGCAGGTCCTGATGGAGGAAGTACAGAAAAGCCTGTGGGTCTTGTATATATAGGCTGCTATGTATGTGGGAAAACAAAGGTTAAAGAGTACCATTTTAAGGGAAACAGACAGAAAATAAGGGAAAATACGGTTAAAGCTGCATTAAATCTTATGCGTGAATGTATATTGGAATATTACAGCGAAAAAACATTTGGAAAAAAGGGCGAATAATCGCCTTTTTTTCTTGCAATAAGGTAAAAGATATAGTATAGTAAACACACGCAATGCATTAAAGAAAAAGTGTTGACAAAAGCGAACATATGTTTTATTATAACAACAAGAACATTTGTTCTTGAATAAAGGAGATTTTAAATGGAAAAAGATGAAAAGATAAAGGCACTGGATGCCGCCATATCCCAGATTGAAAAGCAGTACGGAAAGGGAGCAGTTATGAAGCTGGGAGATTCGGCTGCTACTATGAATGTAGAGGCTATCCCTACAGGCTCATTAAGCCTTGATTTGGCTTTAGGTATAGGCGGTATTCCAAAGGGACGTATTGTAGAAATATATGGTCCTGAGTCTTCCGGTAAGACTACAGTTACTTTACATATGATTGCAGAGGTACAAAAGAGAGGCGGTATTGCAGGATTTATAGATGCTGAGCATGCCCTTGACCCTGTTTATGCAAAAAATATTGGAGTTGATATAGACAATTTATATATTTCTCAGCCGGACTGTGGAGAGCAGGCTCTTGAGATTACTGAAACAATGGTTCGTTCAGGTGCTATTGATATTGTGGTAGTGGACTCTGTTGCAGCCCTTGTACCAAAGCAGGAAATTGACGGAGATATGGGAGATGCGGTTATGGGTGCACAGGCTCGTCTTATGAGTCAGGCTATGCGTAAGCTTACTGCGGTTATAAGCAAGTCTAATTGTACCGTTATCTTTATTAATCAGCTTAGAGAAAAATTGGGAGTAATGTTCGGAAGTCCTGAGACTACTACAGGTGGACGCGCCCTTAAATTCTATTCATCTGTTAGAATTGATGTGAGACGTGTGGAGTCCATTAAGCAGTCAGGAGAGGTAATTGGAAACAGAACAAAAGTAAAGATTGTTAAAAATAAAGTAGCTCCTCCATTTAAGGAAGCGGAGTTTGATATTATGTTTGGTAAGGGTATTTCTAAGGTAGGAGATATTTTGGATTTGGCGGCCGAACATGATATAATTGTAAAAAGTGGAGCCTGGTATGCTTATGATGGAAGTAAAATCGGACAGGGTAGGGAAAATGCAAAGCAATACCTTGTAGAGCATCCAGAGGTTTGTGATGAGGTGGAAAGCAAGGTAAGAGAACTTTTTGCACCCAGCGAGCCAGAAGCTGCTAAAGAGGAATAAACCTCTGTTAATAGTATAAGATTTTCCGGTGTTTTCAAGACTTACGCTGACAGGAGAGAAACCACCAGAAGCAATATGCCGCCAGCATTTCGGCGGCATATTGTATTTGCAGCATTTTATAATTATTCTTTGAACTGGAGAAACAGTACACTATGATAGTGCAGGAAATTTCAATATTGCCAAATGGAAGAAGAAAAATATTGCTTGATAATGAAGAAAGCTTCGTACTATACAGAGGGGAGCTGTCAAAGCTTCATATTGCAGAAAACGAAGAACTATCAGAGTCAGATTATAATAAAATATTACAGGAAATATTGCCAAAGAGAGCTAAGCTTAGAGGGTTAAATCTTTTAAAAAGCAGACCATATACAGAATATGAGCTTAGAAAAAAATATGAGGATGGGGGATATCCTTTTGATGCAATTGACGATGCAGTACAATATTTAAAAGGACTTCATCTTATTGATGACAGGGAATATTGCAGAATATATATGACCTACAAAAGTGCTTCAAAGAGCAGAAAGAGAATGTATAATGACTTACTTCAAAAGGGAGTAAGCAGGGAAGATATTGAGTTTGCTATGGAAGAGCTGGAATATCAGGGGGATATGCAGCCTGAAAAGGAGCTTATAGAAAAGCTTATAAGAAAAAGACATTATGATAGGGAAAATGCTTCTTTTGAGGACAGGCAGAAGATGATGGCTTATTTGTATGGAAAAGGATTTTCGTCAGAGTTAATAAAGGAAATGACATAAGAAATACTCATTGCGGTAAGCTAAAAGCGACAACTTGACATAATATGGCAGGGCGTGTAGAATAGAACTGTTGTAATTAAGTAAGCTAGGAGCTACTCTACATAGCTCTATAGTATATAGTACAATGAAAATTTTATAAGGAGGTGCTCCTGCATATGGATATAATATCTATAGTAGTTGGTGCAGTGGTAGCTCTGTGTGTGGGAATTCCTGCGTCAGTAATGTGTGCAAACAGTTATCAGAAGAAAAAGCTGAAATCAACTGTTGGTAGCGCAGAGGAACAGGCGAGAGGAATTATTGATGAGGCTTTAAAAACTGCTGAAGAAAAGAAACGTGAAGGATTACTTGAGGTAAAGGAAGAGTCAATAAAGGCTAAGAACGACCTGGACAAGGAAATCAAGGAAAGACGTGCGGAGATACAGCGTAATGAACGCCGCATTCAGCAGAAAGAAGAAAACATTGACCGCAAAACAGAGTCCATCGAAAAGAAAGAGGCAAGTCTTAATGCTAAGGAAGAGAACTTAAACAAGCAGAAAGAAGTAATTGCCAAGCTAAATGAGGAGCGTTTACAGGAACTTGAAAGAATCTCAGGTTTAACCTCCGACCAGGCTAAAGATTATCTACTGAAAATTGTTGAAGAAGAAGTAAAACATGACACGGCTATAATGGTAAAAGAGCTTGAAAGCCGTGCAAAGGAAGAAGCTGATAAAAAGGCAAAGGAATATGTGGTAAATGCAATACAGAGATGTGCAGCAGATCATGTATCTGAGACTACAATATCGGTTGTAAATCTTCCAAATGATGAGATGAAAGGACGTATCATCGGTAGAGAGGGTAGAAATATCCGTACCATTGAGACCCTGACAGGTGTTGATTTGATTATTGATGATACACCGGAAGCAGTTATCTTATCAGGATTTGATCCAATAAGAAGAGAAGTTGCAAGAATTGCATTAGAAAAACTTATTGTTGACGGACGTATTCATCCGGCAAGAATAGAAGAAATGGTTGAAAAGGCTCAAAAAGAAGTTGAGCAGATGATTAAAGAAGAGGGCGAGGCTGCTGTACTTGATGTAGGAGTGCATGGTATTCATCCGGAGCTTGTGAAGCTTTTAGGTAAGATGAAGTTTAGAACAAGTTATGGACAGAATGCACTTAAACATTCTATAGAGGTGGCACAGCTTTCGGGCTTACTGGCTTCTGAGCTGGGACTTGATGTAAGAGCGGCTAAGAGAGCAGGACTTTTACATGATATAGGAAAATCTGTTGACCATGAGATGGAGGGTTCACATATCCAGTTGGGTGTTGAGCTTTGCCGAAAGTATAAAGAGTCAGCGCTTGTTATTAATGCAGTAGAGTCACATCATGGAGATGTGGAGCCTACTTCACTTATTGCCTGTCTTGTACAGGCTGCAGATGCAATTTCTGCTGCCCGTCCGGGCGCAAGACGTGAGACACTTGAGACATATACAAGTCGTCTTCGTCAGCTAGAAGAAATTTCAAACAGTTTCAAGGGTGTAGATAAATCCTTTGCCATACAGGCCGGTAGAGAGGTTCGTGTAATGGTAGTTCCCGATCAGATTAATGATGCGGATATGGTATTGCTTGCTCGTGATATATCTAAACAGATAGAAGAGCAGATGGAATACCCAGGACAGATTAAAGTTAATGTTATACGCGAGTCACGAGTGACAGACTATGCTAAATAGTTAAAGTAAAGATTTAAAATGGGATGAAATCGTAAAATATTGTTTTGCGCTTTATCCCATTTTGATTATGTGGAAAGTTTAAAAGAAAATTTATAAAGGAGGAAATCTATGAAGATTACAAATTTAACAAATGTTGAAGGCTTTTTAAAGACTGTAAGCCAGTGCAAGGGTACAGTAGAGCTTGTTACAAAAGAGGGCGACAGACTTAATCTTAAGTCAGAGCTTACAAAATATGTAGCACTTACAAGCTTCTTTAGCGACTCAAAGATTCCGGAGATGGAAATTATTATGTCAGAGCCGGAGGATGCTCTTAAAATCGTAAGCTTCTTGCAGTAATACAAGGGTATATTGTGAAAATATCCGGGAAAAAAGAAAGCTAATAATTTATGTAATTTCATTATTTCATTATTTCATTATTTCATTATTTTAAATATTCTATCTTGCATTAAATAAAAAAGTAAGGTAGAATATTTTTTGTTCGGAATAATTGTATACAATTATACAAAGAGGAGAGATAGATGAAATCATACAAGTCAATGACAAAAGAAGAACTTCAAAAGCTTTATGAACAGTTGGAGGCAGATTATATAGATGCAAAGGGCAAGGGATTGTCATTAAATATGGCAAGAGGTAAGCCGGCGGATGCTCAGCTTGATTTATCAATGGAGCTGTTGGATGTTTTTAATTCAAAGACAAATCCATTTGCAGAGGGGATTGATACAAGAAACTATGGGGAGCTTACAGGACTTCCGGAGGCTAAGAAGTTAATTGCGGACATAATTGATACAACTGCCGATAAAGTAATTGTATTTGGCAATTCATCATTGGCTATTATGTATGATACGGTTGCCCGTTCCTATGCATTTGGGGTAAATGGAAGTACTCCATGGTGCAAGCTGGATAAAGTGAAATTCTTATGTCCCTCTCCCGGATATGACAGACATTTTGCTGTAACAGAGCAGTTTGGTATTGAGATGATAACAATTCCTATGGACGAGAACGGACCGGATATGGAACTGGTAAAATTCTATGTGGAAAATGATGCTGCTGTTAAAGGAATCTGGTGTGTACCTAAATATTCAAATCCTACAGGAATTACATATTCAGATGAGGTTGTAAAGACATTTGCCACACTAAAGCCTGCGGCAGAAGATTTCCGTATATATTGGGATAATGCTTATGCTATTCACGATTTATATCCGGATGACAAGGATGAACTTCTGGATATTCTTAAGGAATGTGAAATAAATGGTAATGAAAATATGGTGTTTGAATTTGTGTCAACCTCCAAGATAAGCTTTGGTGGAGCCGGAATTGCGGCAATAGCTTCATCTAAGGAGAATCTGGCCTGGGTTGAAAAGACCATGACAATTCAGACAATCGGATATGATAAGGTAAATCAGTATCGACATGTTCTTTATTTTAAAAATAAAGAGGGCGTAATGGCACATATGGAAAAGCATGCGGCGATGCTTCGTCCTAAATTTGAGGCGGTGCTTAATTGCTTTGAAAAAGAGCTTACAGGACTTGAAATTGCGGAATGGACAAAGCCAAAGGGAGGATATTTTATATCCTTTATGGCGCCTACAGGATGTGCTAAGAAGATTGTGGCAAAATGTAAGGAAGCCGGTGTTGTATTGACAGGTGCAGGAGCTACATATCCATATGGAATAGACCCAGATGATAGAAATATCAGAATTGCACCATCATATCCTACGCCTGAGCAGATGGAGCAGGCGGCAGAGATTTTTGTGCTCTGTGCAAAGCTTGTTTCTATAGAAAAATTGCTTGGCTAAGTTGGTTAACCATAATGAAATATCATAAATTTGTTATGTAAATAGGTTAGATTAAATCTCTGTCTGTAAAAAGGCAGAGATTTTTTTGTATACGCAACGTACAACATCTGGTATAAACGCAAAATGAAGTTGCGATATCTTGTGGAAAATCAGCAAAAAGCCTGAAAAACAGGGATTTTTAGGAAAATTCTTCGTTGATTTTATGTCCACCTATTAGTATAATGGAAATCAGTCTTATGAATTTAATAGGGCAAAGACAGGGGATAGCACTGATGCAAAAAGATATTGATGCCTTTATTTCTTATTTACATAATGTTAAGAAGACCTCGGCAAATACAGAGCTTTCATATCAGCGTGATTTAAAAAAGTTGCGTATTTATTTTGATGGAAAAAATATAGAGGATGTGAAGCTTATTAATAAGAAGCATTTAGAAGATTATGTTCAGATGATGCTTGATGAAAATTTCAAACCTGCGACGGTTTCCAGAAATATAGCCTCTATTAAGGCATGGCTTCATTTTATGAAAAGTGAGGGTGTGATTAAAGAGGATGTTTCCGTGTCCTTAAAGGCGCCTAAAATCGAGAAGAAAGCGCCGGATATACTTACGCTATCTGAGATTAATAAATTATTGGAGCAGCCATCGGGAGACAGTCCTAAGGAAATAAGAGACAAGGCAATGCTGGAGCTTTTATATGCCACCGGTATCAGGGTATCGGAGCTTATTTCGTTAAAAATATCGGATATTAATCTTTCAATGAATTATATAAGCTGTGGAAAGTCGCAAAAGGAGCGAATAATTCCATTCAGCAAGACTGCTCATGAGGCAGTAATTAAGTATCTGGAAAATGGACGGGAGCACCTGGCTGCGGGCAATAAAGGCGATAGCCTGTTTGTAAATTGCTCAGGGGAGACAATGAGCAGACAGGGCTTTTGGAAGCTTATTAAGTATTATACGAAAAAGGCCGGAATTGAGGCGGATATTACCCCACATACCTTAAGACATTCCTTTGCGGCACATTTGGTTGAGAATGGAGCGGATTTAAAGAGTGTGCAGGAAATGCTGGGACATTCGGATATATCCACTACCCAGATATATGTAAATATGAATCATAATCATCTTAGAGATGTCTATAGTAAGAGTCATCCCAGAAAATAATATTTTCCCTTTAAGCAGGTAATGTTATCTGACTTAAAGGGATTTTTTGTATAAAATGCTCCGTTAGTGATGCGAACGGAGCATAGTGTTCATTAATAAAATCTTAAGAGATTTATTTGCCTAATTTCATTGTTGATATACATAAATATGATAAACTCTTATTGGTACAGGAAGATTATGTATTTAGCATTAGGAAATATAAAAATATGAAAGGAAATTCAGTTGCCATAGATGGATAATTGAATTATATGAGAAATATGAAAATTAAATGGGATAAAAATACAATTATGTTAGCCGAACTAATTGGAGGAATTGCAGTACTTTTAGTACTTATTGTTTTGGCAATAATGCTTATGATAAGAAATAACAGAAGAAATTTAATCCATGATGATATTGTGATAGAAGTAGTGGATGGGTCGGAAAATGGAAATAATGAGCCGGGGCTTATATTAGGAGAAAATGAGACAGATAGTCCGGGAGATGTGACTGCTTCATCAGCTATTATAGACCTGACTAAAGAAAATGAAGCTACCTCTAAGGTGGAGCCTGCTGATATTTATATTTCCGGAAATATGAGGTCTTATACCAAGGATAATTATCAGCTACCGGAATTGTATGCTTATTGGGATGACTATAGGCTTGATGCGGTAAATGATTTAATCCGTTTGGAAAGAGTAAGAGAAATAACAGACTCCCTGGGAAACAGCAGTGATTATTATTATCACGGAGAAACAAACAGTAAGGGATTGCCTGATGGAAGAGGGCTGGCTGTATATGCAAAAAACACATATTATTTTGGAGAATGGAAAAATGGAAAGCGTTCAGGAGATGGAATGTGGCTTCAAATCTTTCTGTCAGATGAGGGGGTGGTAAATGGAGTAAAGGGTGTGACAGAACATCAGTATTCCGGCACCTGGTCAAATGATTTGCCCAATGGAGCAGGTCAGGAGCATATAGAATATGATTATAAACAGATAGAGGGAGCTTTTGTAATAAATAATGCTATCGGCGACTTTAAGGACGGCTATTATAATGGTAAAATGTATATAATGACAGTTGATAGTCTGGGTAAAACAACTGATTGGTATGGTAATGCGAAAGCAGGAAGCTTTGAATATTTGAGTGAAAAAGTAACAGTTTTAGGCAAAAGGGCTATCTGGAAAGCAGGCGAGGGTTCTCATACAGAAGAAGAGGATGGCTGTCGATGGATAATGCCTGAAGATAATAATAATTTTGGTGTGGCAAGACTTAAAAAATAGCTAAAACTTCCTTTACTTAAAAATTGAAATGGATGAATAATATGGGAAATATTATTGATTATGTAAAAGAATATGGGGATAAAGCTTTTTCGGATATGGCTTTTAATGAAGTGGACGGGCTTGTATTATCCCAATTTGCTTATTTCAAATGGGAAAATGTAATTCCTGAGCTGCCTGAAAATGCAGTAGGAATTACACTTAATGAGATGGCAGAAAAGATGCAGGAGGCAGAGGTTTTTTCTTACGAAAGATATGCCAGGGACAATCGTTTGTTATGGGATGCAATGCTGGGGAGCAAGCGCTATGGAAATATCAGATGTAATTATTTATCTTCAAGTTTAAGAAAAGATGTGGAAGTGCAATTTTGTGCTTTTGTAGCTACTCCGCCGGATGCACTGCCGGTTGTGCTGTTTCGCGGTACAGATGAGACAATTCTTGGCTGGAAAGAAGACTACAATATGTCCTTTGACACGCCCATGGCCGGGCATAGACTGGCATCATTATACCTGAAGCAGGTGGTACTTAGAATTGAGGGAGACTTTGTTATTGCAGGTCATTCAAAGGGAGGTAATTTAGCAGTATTTTCAGCCCTTGATAATGATGACACTATTAGAAAACGTATATTTAAAATATATGATTATGACGGACCTCATTTCAGACAGGAAATTATAGAGGAAAGAGATTTTCCAGGCATAAGGGAAAAGATACATAAGCTTATTCCGGAGTCTTCGGTGGTGGGAATTATGCTGGAGACGGAGCATTTATATGAGATTGTAAAAAGCAGAGCATTTGGAGGAGTGAGGCAGCATTATCCATATACATGGATAGTAGAGGGATGTAAATTTAAAAGAGCAAATAAGCTGGATAGAACATCACTACGCTTGAATGAGTTGTTAAATGAGTCGGCAAAGCTTATGACTAATGAACAGATAGAGGTGGTGGGAAGTTCGATTTTTGGCATTATTGAAGAAAATGACATTGCTACTACCGAGGAAATTTTAAAAGGAAAAGGGAAATCGGCAGCAGGCTTTATCAGGGCAATCAGGGACATTGATGATGTAACCAAGGAGAAGCTTAAAGAGATATTTATAAAATTTATGAAAATACTTTATAAGTTAAAGTAATTATATTCAAAAATAATCCGATAATGTTATTATAGATACATAGTTATCAGAAGCCATGGAGGGCGAATATGAGCAGAATAACTCTAAATATAAGAACCGATTACAGTACGTTGTTTAATTCTTTAGGTTCATCAAAAAATACGGATATATTTTCAAGTGGAATAAATTTATCAGACTATGCGGATATTAAATCCGGTTCTTACGGAAAGCTTTTAAAAGCATATTATGCAAAGCAAAAGGCAGAGGCAAGCCGGACCAAGGCAGAAGCAAAGGATAAGCAGACTAAAAAGGAAAAAGAAAGTACTGCTACCGGTAAGGCTATCGAGGATAAAAACTCAAAAAGCACTAAGAAGCTGGGATATACAAATCTCGGAACCTATATGGGCAGCAGCAGTGCCGGAAATATTTTGGATAGTATTGTGTAGGTGCCGTGGTGTTGACAGTTTGGGGATTAGAGTGATTGTTATTCTAAATGGTGATTGATTAAAAAGTATGTATGCCACAGACGGGTGTAAGAGTAGACATAGTGTAGAGTGATATTGGGGGCAAGGATAACGACTTGTTACGAGGGCTTGTGCATGAGTGGCAAATAGAGCAGTGATTAGATGATTAGCAATAGTATGCTATTGGCTGACTATTGACCGGTTAGCATTTAGAGTGCTATTGCCGGGCTAGCGATTAGGCAAATGTTTAGATGAGCCTATATTGGATGAGCTTAAATGAGCTTATAGTACATTTTGCTTGACAATAAATGATAAAGCAGATAGAATTATCCGTGGACGTGAGATAGGTTCACGGATAATTTAATATGAGCGGAAGTGGTGGAATGGCAGACGCGCAGGCTTCAGGTGCCTGTGGTAGCAATACCGTGTGGGTTCAAGTCCCATCTTCCGCATTAGGGTAAGAGGCCTAGAATACTTGAGAAATCAAGCGTTCTAGGCTTTCTTTTTTGGAAAATTGGATGATATTGTGGGGTTCCCTGAGGGTTCCCTCAGAGAAATCGTCACAATCAGAATCTAGAATCGCCCTTACATTGTCTAAATAATCCTTCTGCGCGAAACTGTAATATCTTAGGTTTGTCTCAATAGAGTGACCAAGCATCGCTGCTCTATCAGCAACAGATACTCCCTTTGGAATCAACACATTAGAATTAAGTGACATTCTGAGTGCGTGGTTATTAGTTACATTGAAGTTTTTAGACTGGCATAATCTTCGAAGGAATGTGATATAGGCATCTTTCTTGATCCATTCACCATTTTCATCGCAGAAAATGAATTCGGAGTTAATACCGCGTTCATCCTGCTTTGCTCTGATTTCAGCTAACAAGCTTTTTATATTTCTTGTGAGCGGAAATTCTCGTCCATCTTCGGATTCGCCCTTTTCATTTTTGGTGTATGGCACAATATAATATTCCGTGCCACCTTTTTGTTTCTTTGATAATTGCTGGGAATGAATATGGATTGATGTTTCTTTTATATCTTCCTATTTCATAGCACATAGCTCACCAACTCGCACGCCTGTCTCAATGGCAAAAAGCATTGCATAGCCATTGATATAATAATCACCATACTTTTTTAGAGTCATCCTGCGTCTTACTTCGGCTTTAAGCATATCAATCTCTTCGGGAGAAAGAATCTTTTCTTCTGGCTTTGCCTTTGAAGTATCACAGGACTTCATATATGGTGCGTTCTTGATTCGAATAAGAGGATTCTCAGCAATAAGTTTATGCGCATAGGCATATTCAAATATGAGGTTGAGAACGCTCTTAAAGCTTAAAAATGCCTTCTTCGTAGGATGCTCTCGATTTACCAATTCCTGAATATACTTCTTGATTTCTATCTCAGTAATTGCTCGAATATCCCTTGTGGCAAGCTCTGCAGATATAAAACGATTATAATCTGCGCTTATCTTATCAAGAGTGTTTTGTTTGGGATTCTCTGTTACAGCCTTTTCAGCCAGTGCAGCCTTGAAAATAGATCTCAAGGACATATCAGAGTTTCCGTCGGCGTAAAAGTTATAAAGCTTGTCAATAAGCCCTTCATAGGTAGTAGCCTTTATTTTCTTACCATCAGCCATCTTGGTGATGTAGTAAGCATTAGGGTTACTTTCTGTCGGCTCGTGATAGCTTATCGAACGTGGTGTGCCATCCACGGTTACATGATTGGCAAGCACTAATTGTTGTTTTAGTGCACGTTCTTTTTTGTTAATCATTTCTAATTCATATCCAGCACCGTCACTATCGATGATACCTAGATTTAACTGTGACTGCAATGATTCTTTTTGGTTTTTTATATTTTCTATAAGTTTAATAATTTCTTTGCTCTTGTTCATTCATTCTCCTTTTTCAGAAATGAAAAAAGGCACCCGACACAGCAAAGGCTGTATCAGATGCCTTGGAACTAACGAACCTTGTTTTTTCAAAACTTTTAATTCGTTATTCTTTTCAATTTCTATTTTTTTGTAGTTTCTTGGTTCTCTGGTTCCATAAAAAAAGAGAAGGTCTACTTAAACGGTAGTTCCTTCTCCTCTTCAAGGGTTAATTGCTTAAATTCCGGTTCGTTAAGGTCTTGAATTAGAACCCATGCCTTTTGCTTGCCGTAAGCTTCAAAATAATGTGAGGTTTTTCTATACTCATTAGCAAAAGCCTTATTGATGATTTCTGCTATATCATTTGATAGCCATCTGTCTAGTGTTGTTACATTCTCCATATCAAGAGCTTCCTCTGCCAAAAGCTTCGTACAGATATATTTTGGATGCTCTTTTTCGATATAGTTGACAATTGCTGTTTCAAGTGGATCCTCCGGCATGAACTTCTTTTGGTGAAGCTTTAATTCTTGCTCCATTTCCGGAGACAATACCAGCTGATAGTCACCGCTTTGATATATAGTCATGACTTCAGCCCACAGTTGTTCAAAATATCTTCTGGTCTCATCAGGATTGGAATTGATATGGACCTCTGCATTAGCCATATCAACTTCAATAGGCAAAAAACGTCTATTGCCGGACTTATCTGGTGGCAGGAATTCTGTTCTGTTTGAGGTGCCAGCAAATACACACTGTCTAGGATGGTCAGCAGAATACTTTTCATATTTGATTCTGTAATTATCTGACTGCCTGCTGATGAAAGACTTTGTTTCCTCAACATATTTTGCCTTTAATATGGCAAGCATTTCAGGAATCTCAAGTATCCAGTGTCCACTGAGCTGCTCAAAGATATCTTTGTCACTGAGTTTTTTGATATCATCAGTAAACCATTCATCCTCCATGGCAAGATACCTTAGAAAAGAAGATTTACCTGCTCCCTGACCACCAACAAGACAGAGCATATACTCAAACTTGCAGCCGGGATTAAAAACCCTTTCGATAGCACCTAGCATAAAAACCTTTAGGGATTCAATTGCAAGAGGTGTATCTTCAACACCAAGATATTTGCTCAGTACATGTTTTAGCCGTTCGTTACCATCCCACACAAGGGAATTCAGTTTGTCTTTGACAGGATGATAGGAGTTCTCTTTTGCGACAACTCTAATGGCTCGTTCAATCTGCTTGTCCATTTTAAGACCATAATTCTTTTCAAGATAAATAATGATGTTGTCCTGATCATTGTCTGTAAATGCTGTTGTGAATCTTTTCCACGGCATTTCTCTTACAATGTCCATTTGGTTTGTCATTTCATTAAACCTAATTGCTCCACTTAAAAGTTCGTCATACTCAAGGGCGAGCTTGCAGTTCTCATTGTATTGTTTAATGTTGCCTTTGTCGTCTGTAGAAAATGCTGGAGCTGTCCTGTCACTATTTTTAGAAGCCAGATACGCATCCAATTGGCCCGAACTGATCATTTCTTCAAGGGCTTTAGTAAGCTCTGGTGTCACAATTAATTTCTTCGATTCTGCGTTTAACACGATTAATTACCTCCTTGTTTACTGATAAAGTTTCAATATTTTCTTTTAATGTTCCGTTCTCGATTTCTTCCAAAAGGTCAGCAATGAGTACCAGCTGATGAGCAGATTCCTCAAAAAGAGGATGGCAATTTTCCAGCTCCCCCGGTGTATTTGGTGCAAGGTCAATACTTGCTCTGAAAAGGATTCGATGGTACTCACGCAAAAAATTAAGAGCATCACGCTTATAAAGCTGAAATGCTCTTAGTTGCTCCTTTTCCTTATTCTGTTTTTTAATTGCAGCTTTCATTGTGGAACTGAATGCTGTAGGTGTATTGGTTATTGGAATGCAAAAATCTGTGGCCAACTTCTTGGCAGCATCTATAGCTCTAAGTCCATCCATGCGCTCCACAAAATTAATAACATCACCATCGGCACCACAGCCAAAACAATGAAATCTGTTATCAACCTTCATGCTTGGATGTCTGTCAGGATGGAATGGACAACAGCACATTCCGTTTCTCGAAACTTTAATTCCATAAAAAATGGCTGCATCCCTAGTGGACACAGCCGACTTGATTTGTTCAAATATATTCATTTTTATCTAGCTCCTTTGTTTTTGTTGTGTTCTACTTCGTGTTGTTTCTCCTTAGGCATTGTTTCCAATATTGCCTGTTTGAACTTGAATGCCAACTTTGATTCTGCCTCAAGGGATGATACTTCAGGAGATAAAGCTGCTATTTCTTCCAAAAGCTTTTCTCTTTTGGTCAAAAGCGGTTTTCTTAATGCAGAATAATTTTTAGCCTCTGGGAATCGTTCCTTTAGGATTCTTCTTGCTGTATAAAAGAGTGTCAGTTCAGCTCGATGTGATTCATAAAAAGCATTACGTTTTGATTCTAAACGAAAAGAACCTTTCTTCTCATGAATAGGCTTTCCAGCTTCATAGGCATCGATATGCCTTAGACTTTCATCTAAGGACTTAAGCTTGGTCTCCAGGCTTTTCAGCTTATGCTTGGCATCATAGCTTCTACTAAAAGCCGCTGAAGCATAGTCCATCAAATCATCGATGGAATTGATGTCATGCTCCTTAATAAACAAAAGCATCTGTCCATAAAGCTTTGCATTGTTGGCTTTAGCTTTCTGTGAATAGGCACCGGCATTTCGCTTTTCCATATAAGAAATTAAATAATCACCAAGTTCAGAACGCTTAGAAGATGCTTCTTTCATAGCAGCTTCTTCAGCAGCTATTTCTTTTTTGATTTCCGAGATGGTGTCAATCAAGCCTTTGAAAATACTCTTGGCATTGGTAAGCATCTTGTTAAAAGCTTTGACCATCCTGTTATAGTTGCCGCGTTCTGTCTCAATGCCTCTTGCTTCCATAGCACGAACCTTTGGTCCCTCATGAATGGTAGGAAGCTGGTCAAGGCCCTGATCTACATTTGAACGATGGTCAATTCTATCCGGAAGACCTTTTTCTTCAAAAATAGCATTTACTGCATCAGCCCAGTTCTTTCTCCATTCAAGAAGTTTTTCTGGAGTGCCCCAATCAGTTTCGGCAACAGCATTAAATTTGCGTTTTCCATCTTCATCTAAAATGGGATCACCATTCTCATCATATAAATATTCTCGATGCTGTTTATTGCCCCAAGCACCGTCAGGTGTAAGCGGCCTGATTGGTACAAGCACATGCACATGTGGATTAGGAATTCCGTTCTCACCCTTGTCTGGGTTATGAATAGCCCAGTCGCAAATCATACCCTCGTCAACAAAATTTTCTTGAATGAAACTTCTGGCAAGAGCAAGATTTTCTTCATAAGAAAATTCATTTTGCAAAGCAAAGTCGAAGGAATACATAAGCTGCGCCTTGGGATGTTTTTCAATCTGCTCCAGTTCATTCCAAAGAGTTTCACGGTCTGCAAAACGTGTCGGTGCATTTTCTGGTAATGAGATTTCAGAGTGAAGTACACCTTGCTTTCTGGTGTAATCTTGGATGGTGCCATAGTATTCATCAACAAGCTTTTCACCAGAACGATATGCTGCACACGCAACAGCGCTTCGTCCATCAGCTCTTGATACTGGTTCGACATGAAAATGATATAAAGCCATTAATTTTCACCTCCTTTCAACTTGCTAAGGAATTCTCTGAACTCCTCTTCAGTGAAATTCTTGGTCTCGGGAAAGAAGTATTCCGTGTCAGCGCCACGTACAATAAGCCTGTGAGTTCGATCACGGCGGATTCTTTTTTCCTCCTTCTCCATGAGACTCTGTTTTCTTTGAAGCTGGTGCTTTGCCTGCTCCAATTCCTTTTGTGCCTTCTCAAGTCTCTGGCGAAGGCTTTGTAAGTTTTTGTTTTCTTCCATAGTGGTTCTCCTTTTGAAAAATAAATTTTTACAACAAAATAAGCTCCAGACTTTCCAACTGCGTGCCGATGGAAAGTGGAGCTTATAATCCGGAGCGTAAGCGAACGCAAACCTGCTGCTCGGGCAGCAACGCACGTACCTCCTTTGGAGGTATAGAAGTGCGCCCTTATTAAAAATAAGGAAATTGGGCGTCGTCTGATTAACGCTCCTACTTAATATTACGGAGAAAAATAGCGAGAAGCCGATTTTGTAATATAATTTCCCGTTTCTTAAAAATATTGGTTTATGGAATAGATTTTTGATGCAAATTTGCACGATTAATGCTATGATTTATAAGGAACATTTGTTTGCTAGAGGGATGAAATGAGAGAAAGATTATCTGGCAATCTGCAACAGAGATTGCGTGAGCTTAGAGAAGAACATGGCTATAAAAGTATGAATAAACTTGCCGATGCTCTTGAAATTGATAGAACAACTTATAGCAGAATTGAAAAAGGAGAAACTAAAACCATCAACAGCGATATCCTTATCAAACTCACAGAATTATATGATGTGTCTGCTGATTACATACTTGGATTGTCACATACTCCTGAAAAAACATATGATGATATAGCAGAACTTGGACTCTCTATTGAAGCTGCTAAAAATTTGTATTCTGGCAAATTGGACGCTAGGGTTGTTAATGAACTTCTTACTAATGATAAATTTGCTGTAGCGAGTAAAATGATGGGAACTTATTTTGAAGGTTCTGTGGCAGCGATACTTAAAACACAAAACGAGCTATTGGATTTTTCATACAATCTTGTTCTAGAGTACACAGCAAGTGGTGCCCTCCCTAAAGATGATTATGTTGATAATATTAAGAAAAATCTTAAAAGCAGCAAGGCACCTGTCAGCAAATTTGAGCTTACAAAGATTGAGCAACAGCTTATGTCTGCTATTCGAGAGATAAGAAAAAAAGTCATTGATGAGGTAAATGACCATCAGGCTAACCAAGGAATTATCTATTATGACATAATTCAAGCTGTTAAGGATGATGTTGATGCGGTTCCAACCATAAAGGATTTGCCAGAAGAACAAAAGAAAGAAATTGTTATTGAAGCAATGCAAAGGGCGGTTAATAATGTTCCGGATATTACTGATGAGGATAAAGGTGATTTGGCAACAATAATTGAACAGATTGCTCCAACACTTATGAATTTATGGAAAAGAAATTAACTAAAGCGCAGAAAAAAGATAGACGTAACCGAGAGCTCTGTAAGCTTGTTAAAAAGAATGACCTATATGCAGAGACAAGACTACTGATGGAAAATGAAGGATTAATTGTTCAGCTTGCATCAAGTATGGAAATCATATATGACCTAGACATTAATCGCTGGGGTGGAATTGAAAAGGAAGACATCATACAAGAAGGACGTATCGCTATGCTAAGAGCTGCTCAAAGATATGATGTGGATGGCGATACAAAATTTTCAACATTTGCTTATAAAGTTATGAAAAATGCTATGAAGGATCTTTGCAAAAAGGGTGTTTCTGCATTTGAAAATCGTATGGTTGAATCCGGAATGGTTCAAGTATTTTTAGATGATGACTATTCTGATGATGAATATGAGGTTGGCGTTTCTGACACAATAAAGGCAGATGATGAATTTGATCCAACTGCTAAGCTAGCTGTATTACATGTAATGCTTCAAAAGATGCATAATAGACTTCATATGCTACCGGAACGAGAACAAAGAATTCTTGCTTACCATTATGGCTTAGGTGAACTTGCATGCAGAACCATTAGCGAGGCTGCGGCGCATTTTTATTTTACAGAAAAATATATATCTGAAATTGAAGCTAACGCGCTTGCTACTCTTAGAGATGGCATGAATGATGGGAAAATAATCTAGAAATGAATTATTGCGACATGTCGCAACAATTTGGAGGATATTATATGAAAAATGAACTTACCCAAATGGAATTAAATTCTATATATCACAACATAGATACAATTATTACTACAAAAAAGATTGAAACAGCATATGCAGTAAACTCTGCTATGGTTTCATTATACTGGAATATTGGCAAATATTTAGCCACTGAGGTTTTAATTGGTGCAAGGGCTGATTATGGAAAAGCCATTATCGAAGATATCGGAAAAGAATTAACACGAAATCATGGAAAAGGTTTTGATAAGACTGCATTAACTAGAATGATAAATTTTTATAAGTATTTTCCAGATTTTAACATTGTTGCGACACTGTCGCAACAATTGACATGGTCTCATTTTGTTGAGCTTCTTCCAATCGAGGATAAGTTAAAACGAGATTTCTACGCAGCTATGTGTAAAAATGAATTGTGGTCAGTACGTACATTACGTGAGCGAAAAAAATCGATGCTATATGAGAGAACTGCTATTTCTCAAAAGCCAGAAGAGACTATTGCTAACGATATTGCTGAATTACGCGATGAGAAAAAGATGTCTGTAGATATGTTTTACAGAGATCCATATATGTTAGATTTCCTTGGATTAAAAGATACCTACAGTGAAAAGGATTTAGAAAATGCTATATTAGCTGAATTGGAACGTTTTATTCTTGAGATGGGTTCTGATTTTGCTTTTCTTGCAAGGCAGAAACATATTGTACTTGATGGAAAGGATTATTATATGGATCTTCTTTTCTATCATAGAACTATGAGACGTATTGTAGTAATTGAGTTAAAGCTCGGTGAATTCGAACCGCAGGACAAAGGACAAACAGAACTTTATCTTCGTTGGCTTGATAAATATGAAAAAGCTGAAGGTGAAGAAAGCCCAGTAGCTTTAATCTTTTGTGCAGAAAAATCACAAGAAACAATTGAACTTTTGGAATTAGATAAAGGGAATATTCATGTAGCCCAGTATCTAACCAAAATGCCACCTAAGGAAGTATTGGAACAAAAATTATCTCTTGCTATTGCTCATGCAAAAGAAAGTCTATTAAGTGACGAGAATAAATAAAAGATTGGGGATTGTATTATGCTAGAACGATTTGATGTAAATGAAGAATATGCACATTCCGGCATTATCAAAGCTGGAGATTTTTATTATCTTGGATATTGTGTTGGCAACGTTGGTGGAACGATTGAAGAACAAATTAACGGTGCATTTGATCACATGGAATATAGACTGAAGCTTGTAGGACTTACATTGGAAAATGTTATCCAGCTAGATTGCCTCTTCAGGGATGTATGGAATATTCCTGTTATGGAAGAAATCATAAGAAAGCGATTTAACGGCAATTATCCAGTTCGTAAATCTATTCAAACAAACTTTGCGCATCAAGGTGGAGAAAATGGACTTCTGTTTCAGGTTGATGGAATTGCATACAAAGGATAGGTATAGTCGATGACAACAGTTAATTTTTATGATCAGGTTGACGACTCTCTGCTTAAATTTGCGGTTATTATCACTAAGACAGATGGCAAATGGGTTTTCTGCAAGCATAAAGAACGTGATACATGGGAAGTCCCTGGTGGACACCGTGAAAGCGGAGAAAATATAAATGACACCGCAAAGCGTGAGTTATACGAAGAGACAGGCGCTTTAGAATATGATATTTCTCCTGTCTGCGTGTACTCAGTAATAGCACCTAATAACTTTGGTGGTGCAGAAACTTTTGGAATGTTATTTTATGCAGAAGTATTCGGGTTTGAAAATGAATTACATAGTGAAATAGAAAAGATTTCTATTATGGATGAGTTGCCTGAAAATTGGACTTATCCAGAAATACAGCCCAAGCTCATTGAGATGGCTAGAGAAAAAGGCTATTTATAAAAGCAACTACTAAGAAATTCTTAGAAGTTGAGGAGGAGTCGACCAATGGAAGGTTCAACAAACGGTATTGCCATTATGGGGTTAAATGGTAGTGGAAAGTCTACATTAGCTCATGCTTTGGCAAAAGTAATTGGCTATTATGAAATAGATGTTGAAGATTATTATTTCCCCGAGCAAAAGGAGTCTCGTAAGGCAGCTCTAGACAATAACTATGGGGTGAAATGCAATTATTTAGGTGAATTGCCATATTCCGTTCCAAGAAGCAAAGCTGAGGTGCAGGAATCTATATATAGAGATGTTTGTGAGCATCCTCAATTTGTTATCTCAGGCGTGACTATGAATTGGAACGAGCAAATTATTTCACACATAAACATAGTCTTTATTCTTGATGCTCCTACTGAAAAGCGTGTTCAAAGAGTTGAAAATCGTGAATTAAAGCGATTTGGAACACGCGTTGCTAAAGGTGGTGACATGTATAATCAACAAGCAGATTTTCGAGACATAATTGCTTCTAGAGATTTATCTTCTGTTCTGGAAAGTGCTAAGAAAATAAACTGCGAGATTGTTAGCTTGGATGGAACAGAATCTGTTGAGGAAAATGTTATCAAAATCCTAAATGTATTAGCGAATAGAAATGATTAACTGGAAATGCAGGTAAAAATATAATTATGAAAACGGTTACCATATGTGGAAGTATGAAGTTTGAAAAGGAAATGATGGCAATATCATTTATGCTAGAGACTAAGTATAACTTCAATGTATTGCAATGTGTGTACAATTCGAAGCACTTAGATATTTCTGATAGCGAATTAAAGGCTCTTGAGCAAGCTCATTTTAGGAAAATCGAATTATCCGATGCAATATATGTCATAGACTTAAATGGATATATAGGTGAACAGGTAACCAAAGAAATAGCGTATGCAAAAGGCTTAGGTAAAGAAATTTTTTACAATTCAACATTTGCAAAAGGATATACAAATTAGTAGATCAATTGTATCCCTGTTTCGTGGGAGTAAATTTAAAATTGTTGTAGAGAGGTGTCAAATGGAAAAAAATATTAGTATATGCGGTTCAGATTGTTCCGCTTGTTATTGCTTTGAACAAAAGATGTGTACTGGGTGCAATGAATGTAAAGGATGCGTATTTCATTGTTCAGAAGGTCAAGAGTGTTCAATTTATCATTGCTGTGTTTCGTTACATAATTATTCTAACTGTTTAGAATGTAAAGAGATCCCATGTGATATTTGGAAGAAGACTCGGGACCCGAAGTTTACGGATGCGGAATTTGAAAAGAATATACTGGATAGAAACGAATTACTAAAAACAGTTAATTCAAAAGCATGAAATGTGTAATGTACAAATCGGAGTTTACGGAGGAAAGTATGACTCTTAAAGTGGCGATTTTACAGTCTCGTGCAGAGAATTCGAATATAAAGAGAAATATTGCTACCATAATCTGTTCGATGAAGGATGCATCTAAACATGGAGCAGATATTTTGCTGCTTCCAGAGTGCTTTATAACAGGTTACGATCTTCCGATGACATATGAAAAAAGCATATCCTGTGAAGATGAAGTTATCAAGAAAGTATGCGAAGCAGCTAAAACGCATAATATCGGTGTTGTGCTGACATCTTTTACTAAAGGCAAGGTGCAACCTCAAAATACAGCATTTGTAATCAATAAATCTGGGAAAATACTGATGAAGTATTCCAAGGTACATACTTGTGATTTTGCAGATGAAAAAGATGTTGAGGCAGGAACCGAGTTTAAGGTCTGTGATTTGGAAGGAATAAAAATTGGCATAATGATTTGCTATGATAGGGAATACCCTGAGAGTGCGAGAATGCTTATGTTAAAAGGTGCAGAGATAATTCTTGTACCTAATGACTGTGGCTCGATGAAACCTCGTATTCAAGCATTGTCAACCAGAGCATATGAAAACATGGTTGGAATAGCAATGGCAAATGCAAATGGACACAATGCAGGCTGTTCGTGTGCATATAGTCCTATATGCTGGGATAAAAATGGTATCTGCACTGATAATACAATTGTGCTCGCTGATGATATGACAGAAGGATTGTATTATGCTGATTTTGATATGGATGCAATACGAGAATACAGAAGCACAGAAATGATGGGAAATACATTCAGAAAAGTAGGAGCATATAAGGGATTATTAGATGCTACAATTTCAGCACCATTTATAAGGGATGGACAAGAATAATTGAAATTTATGGAGATGTATTTATGAGCAAAATTCTATTTTTAACAAGCAGCCCTTTTACAGGACGGGGACTTCCTTTTAACACGGAAAACGAATTTGTCAGCCGAATGCAGAAGGCCATGCATAAGTATAATAAGGGGCTTTTTATAACTGCATCACCGGATGATTATGATGAAACAGATGGTTTTTCATTTGGAATAAAATACACGGCAGAGCTTTCAGGAATGAAGTTTGAGTCTTATACAGTTTTAGATAGACGAAATCAAAACGATGCTGCGAAGTTGGTAAAGAGTAGCAATTTTATTATCTTGGGAGGAGGCCACGTTCCAACACAAAATCAATTCTTTGGTGAGATAAGGTTAAAGGAACTCTTGGAGGATTTTGATGGCGTGATTTTCGGAATCAGCGCCGGAAGTATGAATAGCGCGGAAGAAGTTTATGCACAGCCGGAGTTGGATGGCGAATCATTAGATCCTGATTATAAGCGGTTTATTACGGGCTTGGGGCTTACAAAAACTAAGCTGCTTCCTCATTACCAAGATACAAAAGACAGTTACTTAGATGGCAAAAGACTTTTTGAAGATATTACGTATCCGGATAGCATGGGGCATACTTTTATTGCAATCCCTGACGGAAGTTATCTATATTCTGAAGATGGTAAGGAAGAATTAATGGGAGAGCATTTTGTCATTAGCGATGGTAGTATTGTATGACATGCGCAACTTCGAATTTGAGGATACAACTATGAAAATCGGAATGGGTCGATCGTTTAATGGAACATTATTTTTGATAAGCAAATCGGGATTTATGGGGATGTACTATGATTCTTGTTATTGAAAGCATAGTCTTATGCGCATTGTTTACATTGATGGTTTACATCATGTCTAGGAATCCAATTAAGACTTTATACAACTATCCGCCGAAGATTCGGGAGCGCGTAATGTCCTTAGATGACAATAAGGATCAGCTTCCTACTCAGAAGAATAAGGTGGTAGCAAAGGTAGGAGCGTTACTATTATTTGTGGTGATTCTGGCCATTATCCTGAGATTTATCAATGGATATACAACATTTTTGCAGACGTTTGGATATGGATTTTCACTTTGGACTATCGTAAATGCGTATGATGCAATCGTGCTGGATATCATCTGGTTCTGCCATGATCCACAGTTTGTGCTCAAAGGCACTGAGGACATGGTGGACGAGTATCACGACTATTGGTTTCATATCAAAGGATTTTTCATAGGCGAAGGGCTGGCGATAGTGGTGTGTGCTCTGGCAGGGTTAGTTGTATCGCTCATGCCGTATAGCAGCATTGAACAGCCTCCAAATGCGCCTGACACTGTAGAAGTGCAGGAGGCTATTATTGAAGAAGATTCAGAGGAAGAGGTAGAGATGATATTACAAATTGATGGAAAAGAAATACCAGTTACTTGGGAAGATAATGCATCTGTGGATGCTTTGCGTGAGCTTGCTGTTGATGGCCTGGAAATCCAGATGTCTATGTACGGTGGATTTGAGCAGGTGGGCTCCATCGGCCAGAGCATTGCCAGAGATGATAAGCAGACCACCACAAGTGCAGGAGATATTGTGCTCTATTCAGGCAATCAGATTGTTGTATTCTATGGCTCTAATTCATGGGCATACACTAGGCTTGGTAAAATCAATTTGTCAGAGGCTGAGCTGACAGAGCTATTAGGTAATGGTAATGTGATATTGAAATTAGCTCAATAGGAAGAAATAGCTTGAGTTGTTTAGATGATGAATTATATATGAAGAGAGAAAAAATGAAAAAAATATCTAGAATTACCGGGAAGATTTTATTACTACTATTCATAGTGTTGGTTTTTCTTATTGGTGGAATTTTTATCTATAACAAGATTATGCTTGCATCTGAAGAGGCGCTAATAGAGAAAACTATTGGGCAATATGTCGAGGTGGATGGTCACAAGATGAATATATACACCGAAGGCGAAGGAAAACATACACTTCTTTTCCTTTCAGGGTCTGGCACAGCTGCACCGGTTCTTGATTTTAAAAGTTTGTATTCTCTTTTGAGTAGTGATTATAGAATAGTTGTTATCGAAAAATTTGGGTATGGGTTTAGTGATGTAGTCGATAGTGAGAGATCTTTTGAAACTATTCTTAGACAAGATAGGGAAGCACTCACCAAGGCAGGAATAGAAGGTCCGTATATTCTTTGTCCACATTCTATGTCAGGAATTGAGGCAATAATGTGGGCTCAAAATTACCCAGATGAAGTGGAAGCTATTGTTGGTCTTGATATGGCACTTCCGAGAGCCTACGATAATTGGGACTGGGACAGCACAATTAAAATGGAAAGGCTTGCAGTTTTTGCTCGTGAACTAGGGATAGTTAGGTTATTTTATTCTGATAGTCAGCTTCCAGAAAAACTTACAGACAAAGAAAAGAAGATTTATAGGGCGCTTGCTGTAAGTAAAGCAGTAAATACTTGTATCATAAATGAGGGTTTAGCAATTTCGGATGCAGTAACAGAAATTGATAGAAATCCTAAGCCTGATATACCAATGCTTATGTTTGTATCAGATGGACATGAAACAGGTGTTGAAAATTGGATAGATATTCAAAGTGATTATATTTCAGATCTTACAAATGCAGAAGTTATAGAATTGGATTGTGGTCATTATGTACATAATTTTAGGCAAGACATAATAGCTGAGAAACTTGTAGAATTTATTGAATCGTTGTAAGAATTGGAAAATATTATCGGGATTAATAGACAAAATTGGGAGACACAAATGCTTGAAAAGATACTGCATTCAGAATCAGGAAATGTACATTATTGGATTTCGAATACAATTAGGAAAGAGTCTTTGTCATTATTCTTTTTACATGGATTAACGGCGAGTCATGACTTGTTTGTTAATCAGATAGGATATTTTGAAAAAGATTATAACGTAATTGTGTGGGATGCTCCTGAACATGGAATGTCGAGACCGTATCGTGGCTTTTCATATGAGAAAGCTACTAATGATGTGATTAAGATTCTTAAAGAGAATAAAATAGATTCGGCAGTGCTTATTGGACAGTCCATGGGTGGGTATATTGCACAATCCGTTATAAAGAGATTTCCGGAATATGTTATGGCTTTTGTATCTATTGATAGTACTCCTTTTGGTGAGAAGTATTATTCTAAAATTGATAGATGGATACTCAAACATATTGAAGGAATGTCAAAGCTGTATCCTGATAAATCGCTTCGTAAAGCTATAGCTAAACAGAATACGAATTCTAAACATGCATATGAAAACATGTATAATATGCTTTCTGTATACGATAAAGATGAGTTGTGTCATCTAATGGCAATTGGTTATGCCGGTTTTATGGAAGACAACTGTAATCTGCAGATTAATTGCCCAACACTTTTGATTGTTGGTGAAAAGGATAATACTGGAAAAGTTCGTCAGTATAACAAAGCTTGGTCTAATGATATTAACATTCCAATAACATGGATTAGAGATGCAGCTCACAACTCAAATGATGATCAGCCTGAGCAAGTGAATCGATGCATAAAGGAGTTTTTGCTGCATATTGCTGAGTGATAACTTCAAATTGAACAAAATCGCTGCGCGATGGCCCGCCTGGGCTGTGGCGCAGTTTTACTTTAGCGACAAATAAAAAGCAGTGGAAGTACTTTTCGTAATTCGGTATTGTTAAGTTACCACACAAAACAACTGAATACGGAAA
>JBHAJK010000030.1:0-25447 GCA_041826605.1 Lachnospiraceae bacterium
AAAAACGCATTTGTCATTTTCTCCCTTTTAAGGATTTTGACCTATATATCTGAACAGCTTTGATATCCTGTATCTCACTGTATCATTCATAAATTTCCGGCAACCTCCTGCTCTCCCATGTCGTCTCCAACATAGTACCATCGGCCGCTTAAGTCTTAACCATCGTGTTCGGGATGAGAACGGGTGTGTCCCCTAAACGCATCGTCACCGGAAGTGTTTAATTATGCGATTGCCGCCTCTCGGCTCTTAACAACCAAACAGCAATTCAACCCCTACTTCTTCCTTAGAAAGGAGGTGATCCAGCCGCACCTTCCGATACGGCTACCTTGTTACGACTTCACCCCAGTTATCAATCCTGCCTTCGGCAGCTCCCTCCCCCTACTAAGTATAAACTCTTTTTATTTATACTCACTAGGGGTTGGGTCACTGACTTCGGGCATTATCGACTCCCATGGTGTGACGGGCGGTGTGTACAAGACCCGGGAACGTATTCACCGTGACATTCTGATTCACGATTACTAGCGATTCCAGCTTCATGTAGTCGAGTTGCAGACTACAATCCGAACTGAGACGTTATTTTTGAGATTTGCTCCATATCACTATTTCGCCTCTCTTTGTTTACGCCATTGTAGCACGTGTGTAGCCCAAATCATAAGGGGCATGATGATTTGACGTCATCCCCACCTTCCTCCGGGTTATCCCCGGCAGTCTCTCTAGAGTTCCCACCTTTACGTGCTGGCTACTAAAGACAAGGGTTGCGCTCGTTGCGGGACTTAACCCAACATCTCACGACACGAGCTGACGACAACCATGCACCACCTGTCTCCAATGTCCGAAGAAAAGTACATTACATACTCTGTCATTGGGATGTCAAGATTTGGTAAGGTTCTTCGCGTTGCTTCGAATTAAACCACATGCTCCACCGCTTGTGCGGGTCCCCGTCAATTCCTTTGAGTTTCATTCTTGCGAACGTACTCCCCAGGTGGATTACTTATTGCGTTTGCTGCGGCACCGGGCATCTTTGATGCCCAACACCTAGTAATCATCGTTTACGGCGTGGACTACCAGGGTATCTAATCCTGTTTGCTCCCCACGCTTTCGAGCCTCAACGTCAGTTACAGTCCAGTAAGCCGCCTTCGCCGCCGGTGTTCCTCCTAATATCTACGCATTTCACCGCTACACTAGGAATTCCGCTTACCTCTCCTGCACTCCAGCTAAACAGTTTCCAAAGCAATTCCCGGGTTGAGCCCGGGGCTTTCACTTCAGACTTGCTTTGCCGTCTACGCTCCCTTTACACCCAGTAAATCCGGATAACGCTTGCCCCCTACGTATTACCGCGGCTGCTGGCACGTAGTTAGCCGGGGCTTCTTAGTCAAGTACCGTCATTTTCTTCCTTGCTGATAGAGCTTTACGTACCGAAATACTTCTTCACTCACGCGGCGTCGCTGGATCAGGGTTTCCCCCATTGTCCAATATTCCCCACTGCTGCCTCCCGTAGGAGTTTGGGCCGTGTCTCAGTCCCAATGTGGCCGGTCACCCTCTCAGGCCGGCTACTGATCATCGCCTTGGTAAGCCTCTACCTTACCAACTAGCTAATCAGACGCGGGTCCATCTCATACCACCGGAGTTTTTCACACTGTATCATGCGATACTGTGCGCTTATGCGGTTTTAGCAGTTGTTTCCAACTGTTATCCCCCTGTATGAGGCAGGTTACCCACGCGTTACTCACCCGTCCGCCACTAACTTTCTAACTATCATTCCGAAGAAATCATCATTAGTAAGTCCGTTCGACTTGCATGTGTTAAGCACGCCGCCAGCGTTCATCCTGAGCCAGGATCAAACTCTCATGTTAAAAGTTTAATCTGTCCAAGAAAAACGTTAGCTTTTCTTTTCCGAATACAAAAAGTGGAACTTTTTGTTTTTGATTTACCATTAGTAAATTACTTTACTTCTGTTTAAGGTTTTTGTTCTCTGAATTAATTTTCCGAAAGTTATCTCAGAGCGATATCTCTCGGTTGGAATTTATTCAGGGTTGCATTGCTGTTCAGTTATCAATGTGCAAAGATTTTTGCCTTACAGTTTGACCGCTTAGGTTTTAATCTTAGTTGCTGTCGTTTGCGACAGCTTGATTATCTTAACACCCCATCACAGTAGTGTCAATAGCTTTTTCAGAAATTTTAAAAGAAATTTTTTAAAGTTTTTTACTGAGCATTTTTCAAAGTAAATGCACCCCCTGTTACATTGGCTTTAAAAGGAAGCATTGTTGCATTTACTCTGCCAGATGCTGCGTTTTATCAATGATTTTACTTCTTTTCCTGCTAGATTTTGGTTTTTACTTAAATATGGCAGGAAACGTTCAGAAATTCTACTGCCATATCTTATGAACTGTACAAATACGGCAGGATATGTCCGAGAAATTCTACTGCCATGTCTTAGAATTGCATAAATACGGCAGGAAGCACTGAAAGCTGCGCCACTATATCTTATTTTTTGTTGCTATTCTTATAAGATGTATAAATAATCGGATTTATTTACTTTTTAATGTTTTCCCTAATTCAACATATTTTCTGCCCGGCCGATAGCTTCCATAATATTTCCGCAGAAGTTTTCACTTCCTACATAATCAATGAATCTGTCCTTTTCCATAACCTTTAATGGCTGTTCATTAACATGTGAGAATATTACCTTGGTACCCTCTTTAAGCACCGCTTCCACCATTTCATGCAATTTTTTCATAGCGCTGGCATCAATGGCTGTTACTCCCCTCATTCTTATAATGATAACTTTAGTATTTTTCTTTCCGCCAATATCAAGTAATTTATCTGCTGTAGCAAAGAAAAGAGGTCCGCTTATTTCAAATACCCTAATCGCCTTGTTAAGAGAAAGCAGCTTTTCCTTTTCTCCCGGCATGGTTTCCAAGTCCTCATCATCTTTCCAGCTTCTGATTTCCGATGTTTCCGACATTCTCTTCATAAACAGAATTGCAGCCAGCACCACTCCTACTTCAATAGCAACCACAAGGTCGAAAAATACCGTTAGTAAAAATGTTACTACAAGCACAATGCTATCACTTAACGGTGCTGTCTTACACAGATATACAAAATCCTCCCAGTCTGCCATATTAGCTGCCACTACTAAAAGCACTGCCGCTAATGTAGTCATAGGTATCATTGCAGCCAAAGGCATAAGTAATACCAAAATAATGGCAAGAGTAATACAATGAACAATTCCTGCTATTGGACTTCTACCGCCATTTCGTACATTTGCCGCCGTTCTTGCAATCGCTCCTGTGGCAGGAATACCACAAAACAAACCTGAGAATATGTTTCCAAGTCCCTGGCCTAAAAGCTCTGCATTGGATTTATGCTTATCTCCAATCATTCCATCAGCCACTACCGCAGAAAGCAGCGACTCTACTCCCGCCAACACCGCAATAGTAAATGCGGGCTGTATCATCTGCCTTATAAGAGCAGCATCCACCGCCGGCAGTCTAAAGCCAGGTAAGCTTGACGAAAGCTGACCAAAAACGCTACCAATCGTATTAACATTAAGTCCTGCCACCTTTACAATTATAGTAGTCACAATTATTGCAACAAGCGAACTGGGTATTTTATCTGTAACCTTAGGCCAGAGCAGCATAATTACAACAGCAAGCAGACCTATAAGTGTAGCCTGAATATTTATCGTGGATACATTTTCCACATAGGATTGCATCTTAGGCAAAAATTCCGAGGGTACCTTTTCAATATTTAATCCAAGAAAATCTTTTATCTGTCCCACAAAAAGAGTAACCGCAATACCACAGGTAAAGCCTGTTGTAATGGTATAAGGAATAAACTTTATCAATGTACCAAATCTGAGCACGCCCATTATTATTAAAATGATTCCGGCCATAATTGTGGCAACAGCCAGACCCTCTACTCCGTAGTTGTATACTATGCCATAGATAATAACAACAAAGGCCGCTGTAGGTCCGCCAATCTGAACGCGGCTGCCACCAAAGGCAGAAATAAAAAAGCCTGCTATTATCGCTGTGTATAGTCCCTGTTCAGGTCCCACTCCCGACGCAATGGCAAGAGCTATCGACAGGGGAAGCGCAATAATAGCTACAATAATTCCCGATACTACGTCTCCTGCCAGTTGTTTTCCGGAATATCCTTTCAAACATTCCCATAATTTCGGTCTCAATTCTTTCATACTAAACTCCATTTCACTTCCATAAATTTTTTATAAACATATAAAGATAAAAGCATCCCCTAACAATATGCTGCAAAATATTACTGGCATAAACATCATCTGTAATATGAGGGGATAACCCTCCTAACATATTTAAAATCCCTAATGCCAGAAACACAATATACACCAGTAAAAAGCATGCCATTCCTGCAACGCCACCCAGTAATTTGTCACAAAGGCCTATTAACGGCAAATTTGACATAGCTTTCATTCCCTTAAGTATCATCCGTACCACGCCGTATACTGCACCCAATATGCATAGCATAAGCACAATAAAAATAATGGTATTAGCTTCATATGACCACTTCTTTTCAGTTAATACCAATATGAGGGCAAGGGTAATAAAGGCCACAATCAGTGCAATGACCTTGGACAATACCTTAGTCAATCCTCTTCTATATCCAAATCTCAATCCCAGTATCAGCATGATAATGCCTACTATCAATGTTATGTTCAATATTACGTAAACCTCCGAAGCATTCCACCACGCACAAAAAGCTCGTCAAGCGAGCTTTAATTTCAGTCAACATCCATTATTCAAAAACAAATGTTTCTATAGCGTCTTTTGTTACTGCAATATATTTTTTATTGGACTCTGTAGTGGTTAGGCAGAGCACTCCCTCAGGAAATTCTCCTGCAAACTTTTCCTGCCCGTCACTGTTTAGTATAATACATTTTTTCTCATTATATATAAGAATTTGATTATTCTGTATCAAAATATCTTTAAAATCCATGTCAAAGGCATAGCTGGATTTAAGCTTTCCATTATTTTGATATATGTCCAGACGATATTTATGTTCGCCGGTGGTGTCATATAAAATAAGTCCAATATTGGTATCGCCATAATATGCTCCCAATATTTTTTCAGAGAGTATAGTGTCCGCCGTACTAACAGGCTTCTTGGCTCCCGCGTAAAACATTAGTCTTGAGTCGCCCAGGGCAAATACATTTTCAGTATCCAAAAATACCAAAAGCGGAACCACTGCATCGGCATAGTCATAGCTGCTGACTATATGGTCAGGGGTATTTTCCCCAATTCCTCCAAAATTATAAAAGGTCACACTGCTTCTCATTTTGTTGCCATCTACATAAAAATAAGAAACCCCCATTACTTCATCAGAAAGTGTAACTGCCAGAGGGTACCCTGTTTTAGACATGGTCGCCTTTATTTCCACCAGTTTATTCCCGTTTATATCGTAAAGATTAACCCAGGAATTGTTAGTATCCTCTAATATTACCGCCACACGTTCTTCCTTTGATATGGCAAAATCACGGATTGGCAGATTTGTATCAATTTCATATTCCTTGCCGGTTGAATTGATAACATTTATTATATGCCCATTGTAATCACATACAGCTACCAGTCCGCCTGCCTCATGGACAATAGGATTTTGCATCTCATAGGTCATATTCCAAAGAACTTTTCCGGTTCCATCAGTACTGCTTATACCATTCTTACTGTATGTAATAATTCTGCCCTTGCTAACCAGATAGGAATTGTCCGACAAACTTGCCTTTTCTCCTCTGGCACCTATCTTTACACCTGTATAGGACTGATTTTTATATTGATTGCGGAGTATTACTATAATAGTGGCAACGACTAATACAGCGATAAGTATTCTTATCGCTGTACTAAATCTGTGCTTAATAATTTCTACTCCGAAATTTTTCTTTTGTACTGCTGTTTCCGGTGCCCGGAATTCTCTGATTTCTGCCATTCGTTCTAACTACTCAAATTTATAAATTGTGGTGGTATGATACTCTCTGCCTCCACCATAAACTGTATCAGGAAAATTAGCATGATGGATTGAGTCCGGATAATCCTGTGTCTCAAGGCAAAGTCCCTGTCTCTTATTATAAACAGCCTTATCCTTTCCCTTTGCATCAACCACATAATTGTCTGTATAAAGCTGAATACCCGGTAAATCCGTATAGACTTTCATCACTCTATCAGTCTTGGCCCCCTTAAGTACTGCTACTTCCTTAAGCTTTCCATCATGATTATCTATTACATAATTAAAGTCATATCCCTCTACAAGCTTTATCTGACTATTGTCTGCCCCAATGTCTTTTCCTACTTTTTTGCCCTTGGTAAAGTCCAAATCAGTGTCTAATACAGACACAATCTCTCCTGTAGGAATTGCTCCATCGCCTACCAAAGTATATTTTGAAGCGTTAAGTGTAAGCTCATGCTCCAATACGCTTCCCGAATTGTGACCGTCAAGGTTAAAATGAGTATGGTTTGTCATATTAAACAGGGTTTTCTTATCACTGACTGCATGATACTCTATTTTCAGACCATTATCATCAGTAATAGAATAAGTCACTTCCAAAGTACGATTGCCGGGAAGTCCAAATTCTCCATCCTTTAAATCAATGCTGAATTTAACTCCATTTGCCTTTTCTTCAGCTTTCCAGACCCTCTTATGTACCCCGTTTACCACATCGGTATGAAGATTATTCTCTCCATCATTTACAATCATCTGATACACCACTCCGTCTATGGGAGCCTCTCCTCTGGCAATTCTGTTTGCCACAGGACCTACCGTGCATCCAAAGAAATTTACATCTGCCTCATAGTCCTCAATGCTTGCGCAGCTAAGTGTAACATCCAGTGCCTTGCCATCTGTATCAGGCACATAAAGCCTGTCTAAAATTGCACCATAATCCAGCAGTACTGCCTCAAATCCACTGCCGTTTTTAAGTGTGTAGCTGCTTACTGTTTCTCCGCTCTTTGTCACTCCATAATATGCTTTCATGCTATCCTCCATTTACAATTCTGTTCTGCCCTCTAAGGCTCTAAGCAATGTTACCTCGTCAATCAGCTCCAAATCTCCGCCTACAGGAACTCCGCTTGCAATACGGGTAACCCTTACCCCTGTAGGTTTTATAAGCCTGCTTATGTACATTGCAGTGGTTTCCCCCTCAAGACTTGAGTTTGTTGCAATAATCACTTCTGTTACATCTTCATTCTTAAGCCTTTCAATAAGCTCCTTTAATTTTATATCCCCCGGTCCTACTCCCAGCATTGGAGAAATAGCTCCGTGAAGTACATGGTATACTCCTAAAAATTTTCCGGTTTTTTCATAAGCAGCCATATCCCTGCTGCTTTCCACCACCATAATAGTATTGTGGTCACGTTTTTCATTACCGCATACCGGACATATTTCCTTATCGGTCAATGTATAACATTCCTTACAATAGCACACCTTTTCCTTGGCTTCCAAAATGGTTTTCGCCAATCTTTCCACCTTACCCTTAGGCATATTAATCATATGGAACGCCAACCTGCCTGCGGACTTTTCGCCTATACCGGGCAATGCCGCCAATTCTTCAATAAGCTTATTAATTGGTCCGCTATATAATTCCATTAAAATCCAAAGCCTCCTAAGCCACCTGTAAGCTTGCTCATCATATCGCCGGATGCCTTGTCTGCCTGTGAAAAAGCTTCATTTACGGCAGCCAAAATCAAATCCTGAAGCATTTCAATATCATCCGGATCCACTACCTCCGGAGAAAGCTTAAGACTCTTTAATTCCTTTTTACCCGTAACAGTCACTTCCACTGCACCTCCACCGGATTTGGCAGTATACTCCGCCTCTTCCAGATTTTTCTGGCTTTCCTCCATTTGACGCTGCATACGCTGCGCCTGTTTCATAAGATTATTCATATTTCCCGGCATACCGCCTCCGGGAAATCCGCCCTTTCTAGACATATTCCTCATCCTCCTGTGAATTTTCAGTTACTATATCAATATTTATATTATTTATCGTAAGCAGGTTAGGATTTAATCCCAAATTGCTGCCATCCTCACGAATATAATCAATTAAGTAAGATACTTCCTTGCCTGTGCATTCAGCAAGCATATTTTTAAGCAACACCTTATTAGTATCAGTTTCTAAATGTGCTGCCGACATCTTGCTATTACAAACAATTTTCAGCTTATCCTCTCCCTCAATAGACGGATATGCTCCCTTAAGGTCAGCCTTTAGCATAGCAGATGCACTGTTTACCAGTCTTCCCCAGTTTTCGGTTATTTGCTTTATATCCTCCGGCAATGCCACCGGTAGCTTTACCGGTGCCGTCACTTCGCCTGTAACCGCCTGACCTAAAGTGGTCGCCATAGCTCCTTGTATGGAGCCCGGATTTTTAGAAACAAAATCCCCTCTTTCCAGCTTCTCCTCTAAATTTTTAATTCTGTTTACCAGAGAGGATAAGTCATTTTCCATTTGAGGTTTACATAACTTTATTATGGCAGTTTCTACCATTACCCTTTTATTACTTGCATATCTGATGCTATTGGAAAGCTCGGAAAATATGCGAATATATCTGATAATAACAGGAAGCTCACACATATCAGCTTCTTCTTTAAGTCGCTCTCTGTTTTCATCCGATATATCGGGCAGTTCTTCTTCTCCGGCCGCCTTTGCCACCATAATATTTCTTATATACCAGGTAAAATCCAACACAAACTGGCTAATATCACGCCCCGACATAACTGATTGCTCTAAAATATTAAGGCACTTTATTACCTCGCCATCTACTATCGCTCTAAAAAGTCCGCTAAATACGGTAGTATCAACAGCTCCCAAAACGTCCAGCACCGCTTCATAGGTCAGACGCTCTCCATAGTGAAAAGCAATGCACTGGTCAAGCAGGCTTAAGGCATCACGCATGGAGCCGTCTGCCGCCTTGGCAATATATCTTAAGGCTCTTGGCTCCACCTCTATATTTTCATAGGTTGTCAGCTCTTCTAACCTATCCGAAATAGTGTCAACAGTTATCCTCTTAAAATCATACCGCTGGCATCTGGATAATATGGTAATCGGAACCTTTTGCGGGTCAGTTGTAGCCAGAATAAATACACAGTAAGAGGGAGGCTCCTCCAGAGTTTTTAAAAGCGCATTAAAAGCACCTATGGACAGCATATGTACCTCATCTATTATATAGACTCTATACTTTGCATCCGCAGGTGGAAAAGATACCTCATTGATAATCTCTCGTACATTGTCCACGCCATTATTGGAAGCAGCATCAATTTCTACTACGCTCATACTGGCCCCTGCGGCGATTGCCTTACAGCTTCTGCATTCTCCGCAGGGATTACCATCCTTTAAGTCCTCACAATTGATAGTCTTTGCAAGCAGCTTTGCTACCGTAGTCTTACCGGTACCTCTGGTGCCACAAAACAGGTATGCATGTCCCAGTCTTCCTGCTATTATTTGGTTTTTCAGTGTGGTAACAATATGCTCCTGACCCTTTACATCTGTAAAATTATCGGGTCGAAACTTACGATACAAAGCCACATATGACATTTTTATTTCCTTTAATTAATCTCCAAAGCTTATTCCCAGTAGCTTTGCCTCCGCTACAATAGCTGACTCCGGGTCAACCATCTTCAGCTTTCCTGCTACCTCTTCCAATGGCACCTTTACTATTTCTCTATTTCTATAGCCCACCATAAAGCCGTACTCGCCCTCTAAAATAAGCTTTCCTGCTTCTGCGCCCAGTCTGCTGGCAAACACTCTGTCATATGGACATGGGCTTCCGCCACGCTGAGTATGTCCCGGAACGGTCACACGTACCTCCGTGCCTGTTTTTTCATGAATTTGGTCAGCAATCTCATAGGATACAGAGGGGTAAATGCTCTTAGCCTTTTTCTTTGCCAGCTCCTTTTTGGAAAGCTTGGCATCTTCCTTGCTTATAGCGCCCTCTGCCACAGCAATAATGGTAAAGCGACTTCCATTTTTCTCGCGCTTCTTTATGGCTGACACAACCTTATCAATATCATAGGGTATTTCAGGTATTAAAATTATATCGGCACCACCGGCCATACCTGCATTTAAGGTAAGATATCCCACCTTATGTCCCATAACCTCCACAATGAAAATTCGTCCATGGGAGGAAGCTGTGGTGTGAATACAGTCAATACAATCAGTAGCTATATCCACCGCACTCTGGAAGCCAAAGGTCATATCTGTTCCATACAGGTCATTATCGATAGTCTTAGGCAGGGTAATTACATTTAAGCCCTCGCCACGCAACAAATTAGCAGTTTTATGAGTACCATTTCCGCCTAAAATTACCAGACAGTCCAGCTTTAGCTTGTGGTAATTCTGCTTCATTGCCTCCACCTTATCAAGACCATTTTCATCCGGCTCCTTTATTGTCTTAAAAGGTGTTCTGCTGGTGCCTAAGATGGTTCCTCCCATGGTTAATATTCCCGAAAAGTCTCTGCCGGTAAGCATCTTAAAATCCCCATAGATAAGACCACGATAACCATTTAGAAAACCATAAATTTCCACTTCGTTGCCACTGTTAAGCAAAGATTTTACCACGCCGCGCATTGCTGCATTAAGCGCCTGACAATCTCCGCCACTTGTTAACATACCAATTCTCTTCATCCCTGGCTCCTTTCGCTAATACCCCGTTGCTAAGTATGCGCTCTGCGCGCTTAGATAATTAACGCTGTCTCACAGCATTTAATGTAATCCCAATCTGTTTAACGCCGAGAATATGGCTCTTACTGACGCCCTCGTAATATTACTGCTTTCGCCCACACCATATGTAACATTGCCGGTGTTGCAGTCAAGCAGATGAATATATGCTGCCGCCTTGGAATTTGAACCGGACTGCAAAGCATGCTCTGAATAATCCAAAATCTTAATATCCAATCCCATTTTTTCCTGTACTGCTCTTTTTACAGCGTCAATAGGTCCGTTTCCAACACCCTCCATGGTTCTCTCTTCCCCATTAAAGGTATATGTGACATGCACTCTGGTATCAAAGCTTGTCTCCACTTCCTCACTTAAATCATCCACCTTAAGCTTCTTAAAGTGAAGAGGCTCTTTGCGCTCAATATATTCCTGTCTGAATTTTTCGTTTATTTCTTCCGGACTTACCTCGCCCTGCTTTTCTGATAAAAGCTGTATTACATTGGCAAATTCCTTGTGCATTGCCTTAGGCAGTCTGTATCCGAAATATATGTCCATAATAAAGGCTACTCCACCCTTACCTGACTGACTGTTTATTCTGACAATCGGCTCATATTCCCTGCCAATATCCGATGGGTCAATAGGCAAATATGGTACCTGCCAAAACTCGCTGTCTCTTTCTTTCATAGCCTGAATGCCCTTATTTATAGCGTCCTGATGACTTCCCGAAAATGCGGTAAATACCAGTTTACCTGCATATGGGTGTCTTGGATGAATAGGAATCTTACAGCATCTTTCGTATATTTCAATGGCTTCATTAATATGCTCCAAATGAAGTCCGGGGTCTATACCCTGGGAAAACATATTATATGCCACCACAGTTATATCAAGATTTCCTGTACGCTCTCCATTGCCAAAAAGTGTTCCCTCCACTCTGTCAGCACCTGCCAAAAGGGCAAGCTCACAGGCGGCCACACCTGTGCCCCTGTCATTATGGGGATGAATACTTAAAATAATACTGTCCCTATCTTCAAAATGAGTGTTCATCCACTCTATTTCATCTGCGTAAACATTGGGCGTTGTCATTTCTACTGTTGATGGAAGATTTATAATAATAGGATTTTCGGCTGTAGCTCCCCATTCTCTCTGGACAGCAGTACATACCTCCAGGGCATACTCCACCTCTGTACCCGTAAAGCTTTCAGGGCTGTATTCCAATCTTATATTTCCGGGGAATTTAGCAGCGCGCTCCTTTACCATTTTTGTACCGGCAACAGCAATTTCAAGGATTTCCTCCTTGCTCTTATTAAATACCACGTCCCTTTGAAGAGTGGATGTAGAATTGTAAATATGAACAATTACATTTTTGATACCCTCAATTGCTTCAAAGGTACGCTCCACCAGCTCTTCTCGACACTGTACAAGCACCTGAACCCACACATCGTCAGGTATCAGTTTTCTATCTACGAGCTGTCTTAAAAAATCATATTCTATCTGGCTGGCAGAGGGAAATCCTATTTCTATTTCCTTAAAGCCAAGCTTCACTAAATACTGGAAAAACTCAATTTTTTCATCCACATGCATAGGATCTATAAGTGCCTGATTTCCGTCACGTAGGTCAACACTACACCATATGGGCGCCTTTGTAATCTCCTTATTAGCCCACTGACGCTGTGGGTAATTTATTACAGGATTTTTCTTATACCTTTTGTAATTCAACATTTTTTCATCCTCCTCTCCTAATATTGCCACGGAAAATACTACAGTTGCCCCTCTTACCGGGCACTGTCCGGTACATCCTTTTCTAAATAACTGCACCATTTACGCAGTATATACCGGCATTGCCAAAGCGGGCTTACTTCTTCAAATCGCACATATAGGGCTTTTGTTTATTTCACATCAGTAAACAAAAAGCCCACTGCTATGCGCCGTGGGCTTATATATTACTCTCCTAGACCATTTTCAATGGCTTTTACCAAGGCCTCTAAAGCTTCTGCTTCATCCTCGCCGTCACATACTATCTCAATTTCATCTCCGCATTTAACGCACGCGCCTAAAACGCTAAGCACGCTTTTTGCATTAGCTGTTGTCTCGCGAAATGAAAATGTTATTAATGATTTAAATTGCATTGCTTCCTTACATAGGATGCCTGCCGGTCTTAGGTGTAGCCCTGTTGGGTTTTTAATAACTACCTTACGGTTTACCATTCTAATAACCTCCCGTCTGATAATATAATCTATGGATTATTGTATCACTTTAACAGTAAAATTACCATATATTGTGCTTTATTGGTTTTATAAAAGGGTATTTTGAATTAAATCCGCAAGCTTCTTTGCATCCTCGTTAATTTCTTCCTGATTTTTACCCTCAATCATAACTCTTACCTTTGGTTCTGTTCCTGATGGACGAATTAACACTCTTCCCTCCCCTGCAAATTTGTCCTCCAGCGCCTTAATGGCCTCTGCTATTTCAGGATATTCCATATAGCTATCCTTTTTATGAGTAGGAACCTTTGCATTTACAAGTGCCTGAGGTAATACTGTCATTATTTTTGCAAGCTCTGAAAGGGGCTTTCCTGTATCCACCAATACCTGCAACAGATGAAGCGCACTTAAAAGTCCGTCTCCTGTTGTATTTTCATCCAGCAAAATCACATGTCCTGACTGCTCTCCGCCAAGATTTGCACCAATCTCACGCATACGCTCCAAAACATATCTGTCGCCTACCTTAGTCTGCTCTACCTTGATGCCCTGTTCCTTTGCCATAAGGCTAAAGCCCAGATTTGTCATAACCGTTACTACAATAGTATCATTTTTCAGCTCGCCCTTTTGCTTCATATGATTTCCTACGATTGCCATTATCTGGTCGCCATCCACCATATTTCCCAATTCGTCCACAGCCAAAAATCTGTCTGCATCTCCATCAAAGGCCAGACCTATATCAGCCTTTTCATAAACCACCCTTGCCTTTAGCTCTTCCATATGGGTGGAGCCGCAGTTGGCATTAATATTAGTTCCGTCAGGCATATTATGAATAGCTATTACATTTGCTCCCAGCTCCTTTAAGGCTTCAACCGAGGTATAATAGCTTGCGCCCTCTGCGCAGTCCATTACTACTTTCTTTCCTGTTAAATCAATGGGCACAGATTTAATAGAATGATTAATATATTCTTCCCTTGCATCAGTACGATATTTAATCTTTCCTACCATTGCTCCTGTAGGGAATGTAATATCTTTCATATTATTTTTAATATGAGCCTCTATTTCATCCTCCAACTCGTCGCTAAGCTTATATCCATTTCCATCAAAAAATTTAATTCCATTAAATTCCACAGGATTATGCGAAGCTGAAATAACAACACCTGCATCCACCTTATATTTTCTTGTGAGGTATGCTACCGCAGGGGTGGGCATTACTCCCACATATACTGCATTTGCACCCACACTGCAAATTCCTGCCATAAGGGCATTTGCCAGCATATCTCCTGAAATTCTGGTATCGCATCCTACCATAATTGTAGGCTTATGGTCATTCTCCTTGGTAAGTACATAGGCCCCTGCCTGTCCAAGCTGCATTGCCAGTAGCGGTGTCAGCTCCTCGTTTGCTATTCCTCTTACTCCGTCTGTTCCAAATAATCTTGCCATTTTATTCCTTTCCCGCAACAGATTAAGCTACAGCTTTTAGTCTTTCCTTACTGTAACCGTAACCTTAGCTTCCCTTTCAAGTTTTATGCCATCCGGAAGAGTAATTACAGCAGGTATTTCAAATGTTCCTGCCTCTATTTCCGCTCCCGCATCACTCAAATATTTTTCCACATTTACAACTGCCACAAGGCTGCTTTCCGACATTCCATCCACGGTGGTCCTAAGTCCCGAAACCTCAATTTCCAGAGGCTTTTCCCTGTCGGTCAGGCTTACTGTATATCCATCAGGTACACCTGTGATATGTATTCGGTCAGAAGCTATCTCCATCTCTCTGCTTACTGCCCTTACAATTCCCACAGTCACATTTATCAATCCATCATCACTATCTCCTACAATGGTTATTCCCTCCGGAAGATAGTTTTTCAGCATTACACTAAATACTGTACTTTCGTAGCTGTCCGATATATCTATAGCATCAGATATATCTATGGAGGTCAGGTTCTTCACTGCTCCGCTTTTTCCTGCCACCGTAATGCTTGAGGGCAAGCCCTCCATCGTACCGGTAAGCACATAGCCGTCTAAAGGAGTACCGATTTTATTGCAGGTAACCGGAATGCTCTTTGTCTGCAAAATAGAAGCTGTAGTAGATACCTCGCTCTTACTCATAGATAGCTTAGAGCTGTCTATAATCTCATCCTCTGCATTATAAAGATGCACAGGCAGGGAAATATTCACATCACTTGTGGCACCCTCCACATTTATTTCCACTGCCGCATAGGAAACCTCAGATACCGCCGACTCAGGTCCTGAAATAATCACCACATTCTGGGCTGTCTGAGTAGTACCTAAAATATATCCCTCCGCAGGAACATTCTGCACCTCCACATCAATAGGCAGTTGTAGATTACTCATCTTCTCCACATTGAAGTCCACATATTTCGCATCTGATTTAATGCTCTCAATCTTATCACTTATTTTTGCCGCATTAAGCTCTATGGGAACCTGATTATTGCTATCTATTTTTGATAGGTCTGCCGTAGCCACAATATCCGAGCTTGAAAAAGCAGAAAGAGAGCTTCTGGTTCCTCTGACAGTTACACGAATTTTATCGCTGCCATTTATTACTTCCACATATTTTCCCGCCGAAGTCAAACTGCTTAAATTCTGTAGCTGAACTGATACATTGTAGCTTACAGAGGATACGGGGTCTGTAATATTTATTGCTATAAGCCAAAGTACTAAGGATACAAGAACTGCAAGTATCTTAAGGCCTATATTGTTAATTAGCCTTTGTTTCATTTTTAGCTACCTTGCCTTTCCACAATACTCTCTTCTTTTCTTCAGCAGGTTTATTCTGAATACGCTCAAGCTGCTGTCTCAGCTCTGTTGAATTCAACCCTCTTGCAAGCACGCCTCTATAGGCAGTACTAATAACACCGGTCTCTTCTGACACCACAATCGTCATAGAGTCATTGGCATCCGACATACCAAGGGCCGCTCTATGCCTTGTACCAAGCTCCTTTGATACTCTCAGATTGTCAGTCAAAGGCAGATAACAGGTGGCAGAAATAATTCTGTCTCCCTCAATAATCACTGCACCGTCATGAAGAGGTGTGTTTTTTTCAAAAATATTTATAAGTAACTGGCTGGTAACGATACCATCCACATCTATACCTGTCTGCCTATACTCCCTCAAATCATCCGTCTGCTTGACAACAATTAATGCTCCGGTTCTGACCTTTCCCATTTCCACACAGGCTTTGGTTATTTCCGCAATGGTAGCATCAGAAAACAGTCCTCCGTCATCCCTGCTTAAGTCCAGCTTGAAAATAGCACTGAAAAGCTTTTTTCTTCCCAGCTCCTCCAAAGCCTTTCTAAGCTCCGGCTGCAATACTACTATCATAGCAATAACAGCAATGGAGAATACGTTTTTCACAATCCAGATTATAGTATTCATCTCAAAAAGAGCCGCAACTAATATGAATGCCAAAATTACAATGACACCCTTTAGTAGCGACCATGCCTTTGTGTTTTTAATCCACACCATAATGTGGTACACAAGGAAAGAGATTATTAAAATCTCCACTATGTCTGATAATTGAATTGTGGGAATATGCAGATTAGTAAGATACCTGTCTGCAAAAGCCTGCATCTGTTCCATTTGGTATAACTCTATTTCTTAATTGTTCTCGTAGTTCCATTTGCAGTACGCACAGTTTTGACTCCGGTTTTCTTCGACACTTCACTTGATATATGTCTTGGAGTTGTACGAACTGTATTTATCTTTTTAACCTTTTTCTCGGGTGCACTGACTGACACCTTAGGCACTGCCTTTACATAGTAATAGTAATCGTCGTCTTCAAACTGCACATTCTCTGTATTGGTATAATCCAAATGGAATGAAAATATCTGTAACACTATGCAAAATGCTACAGCTACAATACTCCCAAAAATCATGCCAACAATTGAAAAGTTTAAATCAAACATCAAATCGCTTATAAGCAGAATAATAACATCCACTATAGCTCCTGCGATTGTAGCCACACTCCAGGCATGGTCAATATCACGCCTTCGCAAGGTATATACAAGCACCAGCGTAATGGCAAATGCCACTATGGTAATATACATCCCCTTATTCATAAGCATGCCATCCACTATAAATCTGATACGGGAAACCATATTCCCATCATCTATAGTGACTATGGCTGTGCCGTTTGCATTTACAAATTCTATCAGATATGCCAGTATTACGCCAAATGCCACAGAAACAATGGAAAGCGGAGTCCCTAAAAGCCCCATAACAAGGGGTAGTGCATAGGGAATTTTAAGCATAAAAAGTATGGGCGCCAATAAGATTACCAAAGTCTCCTCCGGTACCAGCCTCATATATAAGAGAAACATCAAAAAAATCACTACCCCTGCCACTAAGGCACATTCCGGGGTAAGTGCATAAAGATGCAGTAAAATAAAAAGCCCTGCCAAAATAGCCGTCATAATCAGAGGCAGAAATGAACCCAAAAGAGCAGCTACCAATACTACTAAAAAGCTGTTCAGCCTTGTCATATATCCCAGCTTCCCGTTTATCACAAGGAATACTGTCATCGCCAAAAGAAATTTTAATACAGGATTTATATATGCGTCATACTTTCCATATAATCGTTTGACAATTTCTTTAATTTCCACCACGTTTGCCATAGTTAATGCCCTTATAACTCCTTAAGTTTTTTAAGATTATAGTAGTAAATCTTAAGACTTTTTCTTGCCCGTCCATATTTATAAAAGGCAAATATATAGGTTATCAGCAGATATACTGCCATACATATAATATAGACAGTCAGCATCTTTTTTCCAAATGCCAATAAATCAATATTATAAATATCCCCCATTATCACTTCAAAATTGTAGAAAAAATACACACCAATAACAGACGCAAAGGCAATTGTTCCTGCCACAAAGGACTTTAGCATATGCAAGCTGATATAGTCTGTGCGGAAATAATTAATGATAGGAGTATATTTCTTTCCCTCTCTTTGCTCATAGGCTGCTAATTTTGTCATCAGCCTGACCTTTTTTTCGTTAATCATAACACTCCTGTTATTTTTATTTATCAATAAATCTCATTCTGGGGCTCGTAGCATCATTTGAAGATTTGCTTCCGGCAGAGCCTGATGCAGTACCTCTTCCCAATGCCATAGCATTATTTAAGGTCTTTGTCATATCAGTCTTGCACTCCTGACAAAATCTTCCCGACTTTATCATCTTTCCACAGCGCTCACAATTTAAGCCTACAGCCGAGTCATCTGCAAATTCCAGTCTCTCTTCCCTTACCCACTGCCTTATTTGAGCCGCATCCACCTCACAAGCCTCTGACACAGTTCTTATATCACAACGAGTATGCTCCTGAATATATTTTTTAACCTTTTGAAACTCCTGTTCCAATTCTTCTCTGCAAGCAGGGCAAATAATAGGTCCTACCATATAGTTAAACAGTTTTTTACATCTTCTACAATTTCTTACGTTCATATGCCCTCCTGCTATAGTCTTGTCCAATGGCTACAGTCAAAAAGTAAATATTTTCCACTCCTGCCTCCCTGCACTTCTCGGAAATACAGTTAATTGTGGCACCTGTGGTATATATATCATCAACTATTATAATTGTCTTTAATTTTACACCATTTGCACCTATTATAAAAGCCTTTTTTAGATTGCGCTCACGCTCTGACGCATTTAAGGTTTTAAGTGCACGGGTATTTTTCTGCCTTATAACATAATCCGAAATAACAGGAACTCCCAGATATTTTGACAGCTCACAGGCGAAGCATTCTGCCTGATTGTAGCCTCTTTTTCTTTCCCTCTTTTTGTGAATTGGTACCGGTATCAAAGCCTCTGCCTTAAGCTCTCTCAAAATATCTCCCAAATGTATGTCTGCACACTTTGCATAAAAGCCTGCATATTCAGCTCTTCCACCGTATTTAAACCTATAAAGGCTCTTCGCCATATCTTTGTATTCAAATACAGAATACCCTCTGTCATAGTACTGAAATTTCCCCTCACATGAGGCACAGTATATGCTTCCGCTATCGGCTAAGGGCTTTCCACACTTTCTACAGGTATCCACACTAATGGGTTTAATTTTCTTCCTGCAATCCGGACATACCCATTCCCTGCTTAAAATAACCTCATCACATATAGGGCATCTCTTAGGGAATAGGGCATTTATTAATTTTCCAATTAACACTTGTTCCTTTCTACTTCTCTTATTCTCTCGGCTAAGGCTGTATACCTGTTTTTCTCCCTCTCATTGCTAATCATAAGGTTTAATGTGTCACGACTTCCCAAAATAGTAACGCATTTTTTTGCTCTTGTTACCCCGGTATACAAAAGGTTTCGGTTAAGTAATGGGCGAGGCCCTCCAAATAATGGCATTATTACCGCAGGATATTCACTGCCCTGGGATTTATGTATGGTTACTGCGTATGCCAATTCAATTTCATCTAAATTAGAAAAAGGATATACCACTCTTCTATGGTCATCAAATTCCACTGTCAGAGTTTTACTGTTTTGAGAAATATCAGTAATTATTCCAATATCTCCATTAAATACTCCCATTCCCTTTTCCGCAGTTATACCATATTTGCTTACAATCTCCCACTCCAGATTATAATTATTTTTTATCTGCATAACCTTATCCCCCACCCTGTAGAGGTTTTCCCCAAAGGTATACTCCGCCTTATTATCAGCAGGAGGATTTATGTATTTCTGCAAAATATTATTAAGGGTAATGGCTCCTAAATTTCCTATTCTTGTAGGAGTAAGCACCTGGATTTGCAGTGGGGTGGCATCTATATAGCCCGGCAGCTTCTCCGTAATAAGCTGAACCATATGTTTGTATATGACATTAGCGTCATTTCTTTCCAGAAAGAAAAAGTCCTGACTCTTATTGTCCAATGTAATTTCCCTGCCCTCGTTAATCTTATGGGCATTTATTACAATATCACTTTTAGCTGCCTGTCTGAAAATCTTTTTAAGCTCCACACAGGGAAAGGAACGAGAAACTATTAAATCATGGAGTATCTGTCCCGGTCCCACACTGGGAAGCTGATTATCATCTCCCACTACAATAAGCTTGGTTCCGGGCATAATTGCCTTTAGCAGCGCATAAAACAGATGAATATCCACCATAGAAGCCTCATCTATTATTACCGCATCTGCTTCTAATGGATTTTCACTGTTTCGTTCAAACCGGGCATGCCCTCTCTCCTCTGTCAGCTCTCCATTCAGTTCCAACAGTCTATGTATGGTTTTAGCCTCATAGCCTGTGGCCTCCGTCATTCGCTTTGCCGCTCTGCCTGTAGGAGCTGCCAGCATTATTTCCATACCCTCTGACACATAATAGTGAATTATACTGTTAATAGCAGTGGTCTTACCTGTTCCGGGGCCTCCTGTCAAGATAAAGAGTCCATTTACAGCCGCTTCTTTCACAGCCAGTCTCTGCAAATCATCCAGCTCTATATCCAGCTCTTTTTCTATTTCCACAAGCTTGCTTTCAAATTTTTCCTCAGAAACCTTTTCCTTATAATCGGTTAAGTCTGTGAGCATTCTTGCAATGCCCATTTCCTCATAGTACATCTGAGGGATATAGCAAAGCTTCTCTCCGGCCTCATTGCTCTGTATAATAAGCCTTTTTTCTATTATAAGATTAGGAATTTCCGCCTCTATAATACTTTCAGGCACTCCCAACAGCTCGTAGGCCTTAATCACAAGCTCACTTTCCGGCAAAAATATATGACCCTCTGTACCGCTCTGGGTCAGGGCGTAAATAATACCGCTTTGAAGCCTAAATTGGGAGTCCACCTTTATTCCAATCTTCTCCGCAATTTCATCCGCCTTTTTAAAGCCTATTCCGTCCACTTCCTCTGCCAGCCTGTAGGGATTTTCATTTATTATATTTTTTACATTTGTGCCATATTTTTCATATAGCTTCATCGCCATATTATTGCTGATGCCATTCTTTTGAAGAAGCATAATAATGTCACGCAAATCCTTGCGTTCCTCTAACTGGCTTGCGATCTCTCTGGCAATTCTTTCACTTATACCCTTAATCTCCACCAGCCTTTCAGGCTCTTCCTCTATTATCCTAAAGGTGTCCCTGCCAAATTTCTTAATAAGCCTCTTGGCAATAGAGGGCCCCACACCCTTAATTGCCCCTGATGACAAATACCTCTCAATGTCAATAAGCCCTGTGGGCTCTATAGTCCTGACACTGCTGCATTTTAGCTGAACTCCGTAATTAGGATGGTCCGTCCACTCGCCGGACACCTCCACCGTTTCCCCCTGGGTAATACCGGCAAAGGTTCCGACACAGATAACATCATCGTCCTCTGTGGTCAGCTCCAGTACACCATATCCATTTGTATCGTTATAATATAAAAAATGGTCTATATAACCCTGCAATATTTCCATAATTGCTCCTGTTTAAAGCATTTAGCGTATATCGGTATTCCTAACAATTAACCATACTACCGCAACAGAGACTGACTGCAAAAAGACCACCGGTAAACGGTGGTCCTGTTCTATCCCTCTATATTTCTCTTCATCTGGTCATATAGCATCTGCGCCAGACCATTGCTGTTTAACTCTGTTGACTGGCTTGCCAGCTCCTGAATTGTAGAATCTTTGAAAAAGTCGATAAGGTTAGAAGTGGAAGCATCGCCGCTATCGTCGGTTTTAACAGTCTTCCACATCTGCTTGAAGACCTGCTCCAAAAAATATGATTCAAATTGCTTGCATACATCCATCAGCTCTTCGTCCGTGGACTCTGAATTTGCCGAGTTGGCTGTAGCCTTTAATTTATCTGCTTTATAGTTTACCGAATTCTGATTTGCAATCTCAGAATACATGGAGGTAAGACCACTAACGTCTATTGTACTCATATAGCCTCTTTTCTAGTACATCGCTTTCTAAATAACTGCACCATTTACTCAGTATATTTTTGACTGGTGCTATCCGGAAAACGGACAAGTAACTATGCGAAAGTTAATTTAAAAACGCGGTACCGGATTTTCCTGCGCGCCTCTCTTAAAGCCTGTCAGGAAACACTCTACGCATCAATTACCTCTTCAGATTATTTGCAATTTCCATCATCTGGTCTGAGGTAGTAATTGCCTTACTGTTCATTTCATAGGCACGCTGGGCAACAATCATATTTACCATCTCGTCCACTACCTGCACTCCGGAGCCCTCTAAATAGCCCTGTACCACTCTGCTCTTATCCAAATTGGCATTTGCGCTCTCTCGCATTGCCACCCCACTGGCTGCTGTGGGACTATAGAGAGTATCTCCGGTTTTCTCAAGTCCTGATGGATTATTAAACTGAGAAATTCCTATCTGCATCCCCATTGCCTGAGCATTATTATTGGCATCAGGATACATAAGCTGTCCATCTGCACTTACAGTAATTTTGCTTGCCACATAGGTATTTGTATTTATGGAAATCGGACGTCCGTTTGTATCAAGCACCGGTAATCCGTCTGTAGTAGATAATACAAGTGTATTGTTACCGCCTGTATTAAAAACAAAATTACCATTACGTGTGTATTTCACTGAGCCATCCACATCTCTTACACTGAAAAAGCCCTTGCCCTCAATAGCAAATGCAGTTGATGACTCAGAAGCCAAAAGTGAGCCCTGCTTAAACAAGGATGTGACTGAAGAATTTCTAACACCCAATCCCACCTGTGCACTTATAGGCTTATTTTCTCCATTGGCTGTTGTGGTCTCTGTCTGCATTGTCTGATAGAGGAGGGATTTAAACTCCGCCACTTCCGACTTATAGCCTACAGTATTAACATTTGCCAAATTATTGGCGATTGTATCAAGATTATTCTGCTGGGCAATCATACCTGTTGCCGCCGACCATAAGGATCTAACCATTTTTTACACCTTTCCTAGCTGATTTGAAGCAATCTGCAAAGTACTGTCTATTGTGGATATTATTTTCTGATTACTTTCATACTGTCTTGATACGGAAATCATTTCCACCATAGCCTCTACCACTTTTACATTGGAGGTCTCTATATAGCCCTGATAAATGGCACTATTAACCGTTTTTTCAGTAGCACCCTCCACGGGCTGATAGTAGTTTTCGCCATAATGCTCTAAATAATTTAAGTCCTCAAAATCAGTAAGCTTTATTTTAGCCACTGTGGCAGTACCCTGGGTAATATTGCCCAATGCGTCCACAGACACGTCCTGAGTTGGGTCAATTCTAATACGCCCATTTGTAGAGCTTAGAACATAATCCCCGTCCTTTGTTACTAAATAACCCTCAGTACTTACTGTAAATGCACCGTCTCTGGTATATTTTGTAGAGGTTTCCCCTGCTTTGTTGGTAAACTCCACATTAAAAAAACCATCTCCCGAAATTGCAAAATCATAGGTGTTCCCTGTTACTTTAAAGGAGCCCTGGGAATAATCTGTATAATTTTCTCCGATTTTTACGCCTAAAGTAGCATTTCCTATACGGCGTGGCAAATTACCGGGTTCAGAAGCGTCCTTAATTTTCACTGCCAACACATTGTCAAAGGATTGGCTGGTTGCCCCCTCCTTTTTAAATCCATTGGTAGCAGAATTTGCCAGATTATTTGTGAGCACATCCATACGATGCTGCTCATTAACCATACCTGTATAGGCGGTGTATAAACCTTTTACCATACATTCTCCTCTTGGCGTATTTTATGCAGGATTACCGGACTTTATCTGTCCTCTCTGTAACCCGCCAGGAATTCCACATACTTACCTGTACCGATTGCCACAGCCGTCATAGGCTCTTCGGCAGTCATGGTAGTAATACCGGTCTTAGAGCAAATCAAATCCTCAAGACCATTTAAAAGGCTTCCGCCTCCTGTAAGTACAATTCCTCTGTCCGCAATATCAGCAGCAAGCTCAGGTGGAGTCTTTTCAAGTACGCTGTGTATACAATCTACAATCTTGGATGTAGTGTCGCGTAAAGCCTCTTCTGTATCCTCGCTGGAAATCTTTAATACTCTGGGAAGTCCTGTTACTAGGTTTCGACCCTTAACATCATAGTAGGCCGGCTCACTTCTCTTATATGCCGAGCCTATGTTAATCTTTATATCCTCCGCCATTCTTTCGCCGATAAGGAGGTTGTACTTCTTTCTCATATATCTGACAATGGCTTCGTCAAAGTCATCTCCGGCAATCTTAATAGAGTCGCTGACAACAGTGCCTCCAAGGGAAATAACCGCCACGTCGGTAGTACCACCACCTATATCTACAATCATATTTCCACAGGGCTTTGAAATATCAATACCTGCTCCGATTGCAGCCGCAATGGGTTCTTCAATAATAGCAACCTCTCTTGCTCCTGCCTGATAGGTAGCATCTTCAACAGCTTTCTTTTCTACCTCTGTTACGCCACTGGGCACACAAACAGCAATTCTGGGCTTTCTCAAACTTCTTCTGCCCACTGCCTTTTGAATAAAATACTTCATCATTTTTTCGGTAACGGTATAGTCTGAGATTACACCCTGTCTCAAAGGGCGAACCGCCACTATGTTTCCCGGAGTACGTCCAAGCATCAGCCTGGCTTCCTCTCCGATTGCCTTAATCTTATTTGTATCCCTGTCAAATGCCACAACTGAGGGCTCCTTTAACACAACGCCCTTTCCTCGTATATACACAAGAATACTTGCCGTACCTAAGTCAATTCCTATATCTGTAACCTGCATATTAAAACCCCTTTCAAAGGTATAACTCAAATTTTCCTACCTATTATACTAGATATTACGCCTTTATTAAAGAGGTATGCCTATTAAACCTTTATTAATTATATCGGCAATACCTCTTAATATATTTAATATATTTTACTTTTATTGTCTTATTTTGTAGTAAACAATGGAACATTATAGGAATTATATAAAACTTTTACAACATTCTCTTAATATACTGTCCTGTATAAGACTTTTTAACCTTAGCAACTTCTTCGGGGGTGCCGGTTGCCACGATAGTGCCACCTTTGTCTCCACCCTCCGGACCTAAATCAATAATATAATCCGCAGTTTTTATTACATCCAGATTATGCTCGATTACCACGACCGTGTTTCCGCCCTCCGTCAGCTTTTGCAAAATTTCCACAAGCTTTGCCACATCTGCAAAATGAAGACCTGTAGTGGGCTCATCTAAAATATAGATGGTTTTTCCTGTGGATGTACGGCTAAGCTCTGTTGCCAGCTTTATTCTCTGGGCTTCTCCTCCTGAAAGAGTGGTTGAGGGCTGCCCCAGCTTTATATAGCCAAGTCCTACTTCATTTAAGGTTTCCACCTTTTTACGTATCCTTGGCACATTTTCAAAAAATTCAAGAGCTTCCTCGACGGTCATATCCAACACATCATAAATGCTCTTACCCTTATATTTTACTTCAAGGGTTTCTCTGTTATATCGCTTGCCCTTGCAGACCTCGCAAGGCACATACACATCAGAAAGGAAGTGCATTTCTATTTTTACAATACCATCTCCTGCACAGGCTTCACATCTTCCGCCCTTTACATTAAATGAAAATCTTCCCTTGCTGTAGCCTTTGGCCTTTGCATCCGCTGTGGAAGCATACAAAT
>JBHAJK010000031.1:0-13655 GCA_041826605.1 Lachnospiraceae bacterium
GAAAGCAGTGTATTTAGATATGTGGTCAGTGTTCTATGATATTTTGTAACCTTTTCTTCCAAAAACATAGCTGTCCGTTTGCCCTCATAATAATAATTGTCCACCGGGAAATGCAGTATTTCTCCTTTTTCGTTATAATACATATTCAAAACTCTTAATTGAATATCTACTTAGAATACTTAATCCTTCTTCCTCGTTTGCATGTTTATGAAACACAGCAAATTGATACCTACATCTTTCAACTAAATCCTGATGCGCTGCTTTGTTAGGTACTTCTTGTAAGCAAATAATATCCGCACTGATTTTAATTATTTCTTCTATCAATTGCTGTTTTCGTTCTGGCATACCTGTTGCGGAATTCCATATGTTATAGGTCGCTATTCTCACTATGATCCCTCCGACATATCATATACAATATCAGAAATCTATTCATACTCTAATACACACTCGCCATCTATAGACCTTATCATCTCTAAACAGCCTTTTTTACTCCTTTACAACAAAAGACACTCTATACAAAACAAAATGTAGATATTTCTCTTTTTTATTTCATCTGAAAATACCTCAACGCATCCTCAATCGCCTTTTCCTTATCTTTCGGACACTGTGGCTGCTTCGCATCCCCTGATTTAGGCAAATTATAGTTCTCACGCTCTATGATTCCATACTTAGCCTTCACTTGCGCAATATAAAGGTTAGAAACCTTCATCCCCTCATAATGCTCAGCCACATATTTTTTAATTTCCTCATAAGTTGCTTTACTCTCCGCAGCTGTCAATTCCATCTCATCCATATCCAGTTTCACATTCACATGATGCTTCGCCTCATGGAGTTTGGACAACAAACATACCGTCTCCACATGCCCAGTCCCCGGAAACTGATCCACTGCCACAGCCTTTTTAACCTCATACCCACACCCTGTCAGCATTTCCAAATCCCTTACTAAGCTGGTGGGTTTGCAAGAGATGTAAATCATCTTATCCACTCCGTAGTCAATTATTTTACGCAAGGCCTTAGGATGTATGCCATCGCGGGGAGGGTCAAGGATTATGAAATCAGGCTTTTCTTCTATTTCATCCAATACCTTTAACACATCCCCGGCAATAAATTCACAGTTAGCAAGTCCGTTTAGCTTGGCATTGGCTTTGGCTGCCTCTACAGCTTCTTCCACAATTTCAACACCGATTACTTTTTTTGCCACAGGCGCCATCATTTGGGCTATTGTTCCTGTGCCACTATACAAATCGAAAACAGTTTTTTCTCTATTCCCCAGCTCTCCTATAAAATCTCTTGCAGTTTCATATAATAGCTCCGCGCCTTTAGTATTTGTCTGAAAAAATGAAAATTCCGAAATATTAAACTGCATTCCCAAAAGCTTTTCGGTAATATAATCCCTGCCATATAAAATATTGGTTTCATCCGACTGGACAATATCTGCCAGAGAGTCATTCTTTGTATGCAAAATACCTGCAATCTTTCCTGACAAATCCAGTTTAAGCAGCATATCCCTATACTCTGATAAATCAAAATCAAGCTGTGTGGTGGTAATTAAAGCAACTAAAATCTCTCCGGTATATGCAGCCTTTCTTACAAGCAAATGGCGAAGATATCCTAAATGCTTCATCCTATGATAATAGCTTATCTGCCTGCTTTCAAAGAAGTTCAATGTCTCTTTCAAAATCACACCATAATCTTTATCACATATTCTACAATTTTCTACCTTTACCACATCATAAAAGCTACCTCTTTTATGCATACCAAGAGACAGAGGACCATTTAAATATTCATCCCCAAAGGTAAATTCCATCTTATTTCTGTAATCTGTATTAACCGGGCTTCCCTTTATTCCCTGCCAGTCAAAGCTTCCATCCTCCAAAACCGTATCCAACAGCCTTTTTACCTGATTTTCCTTAAGCTTTAACTGCTCTTCATAGGACAAATTCTGATACGCACAACCACCACATATTCCAAAGTGTGGACATTTTGGTGCTATTTCATTGGGAGCCTTTTCCAATACTTCAATTAAATTTCCCTCTCCATTACCTTTACGCAACTTTTTTATGCGTAAAGCCACCTTTTGACCCGGAAGTACATTTTTAACTGTAAATCTATGTTCCTCATCAATTCGTACTATTCCTTTATTGGGGAAATCCAATCTCTCCACAACTCCACATACAATATCTCCGCGTTTCATTTTTCCTCCTACCACAATACAGTGTTACAGACTAACAAAAACAGCCCTCCATCTAAGTCTGTTGACGGAGGGCGCTAACTCAATTTATTAATATATAAGTTTATTTTTCAGTTTCTTCATCCTCAAAAAGAGTTTCAGTTTCTATATCAGCTTCTTCAAAGGGCATAACATCATCTTCTTCATCTTCAAAGAAGTCATCAAAATCATCCTCACTGTCAAAAGCAAAGTCATCCTCAAATTTAGGGCGTGTAAATTTATAAATAGCATAGACCACTGCCGCTATTGCCGCTACAACTAAAACCACCACGCCAATAATTACGAAAATATTGGGTTTCTTTGCCTTATCTGTGTTTCTTATGTCTTTAAGAACTGCTACTATCTCATCAAATCTATCCATCCCAAAACCTCCCTGCTACTTCTGCTCAAGTACAACTTAAATACTATGTTAATTCTAGCATAATCAAAAATATGGTGCAATAAAGGATATCAATATTTTATATATTTACAGATTATTTTTAAATTCGCTTAAGCTTTGCAAATCCGGCGTACATTATCTTCTGACCTGCCCCGTCAAATTCTACGGTTACCTTATAATCCCTTGTTTCTTTTACAATATTTTTAACGATACCGCTTCCATATTTTATATGAGATACCTTATCTCCCACATTATATTCTAATTCAACAGGAGCTTGTACTCCCTTAGAAATTCCGGCTCCTGCAAGTCCTGCTGTTCCTTTCGCAATATATGGCTTTTTATCAATAGGCGTCACTTTAGGTCTTACACTGGCTTTAGGCAGCGTGCCTCCGCCATATCCTCCATAGGGCTTGCTCTTAAACATCATCCTTTCGTTTGAAAGTTCGTCATAGCTGTCAAAATCATATCGTTTTTCTTTTAAAGGCTTATTATCCATAAGCTCTTCCGGAATTTCCCTTACAAAACGACTGACTGCATTGTACTGTGTCTCTCCCCTTAACATACGCATCTTGGCAGAGGTAATGGTCAGGTCTTTCTTCGCCCTTGTTATACCTACATAGGCAAGTCGTCGCTCCTCCTCCACAGCCGTAGGGTCTTCATCGTATATTGCAGATATGCTTGGAAATACTCCATCCTCTGCACCCGCAATAAATACTTTATCAAACTCCAGGCCCTTTGCACCGTGAAGCGTCATTAAGAGAGTTCTATCCTGCTCTCCCTCCAGCCTATCAATATCTGCAACCAAAGCTACTTCAGATAGGAAATTGCTCAGCGTAGGCTCCTCTGCATTTTCGTCAAAATCCGCCGCCTTGCTAATAAGCTCGTCAATATTTTCTATTCTTTCAGTTCCACCGTCCTCATCTGTCTCCTTAAGTTCTTCCACATAACCTGTGTCCTCAAGGATTACTTCAATTAATTTTTTAACCGTCAAAACCTCACTCTTTGCCTTAAACACCTTAATAAGATTTACAAAAGCATTGAGCTTAGTCACAGTTTTTCCAAGCCCTTGAATACTTTCTGCTTCACAGAGAGCATCAAAAAAGCTTATTTCCATCTGGCCTGCATAATTAGTGATTTTCCCAATAGTTGTTTGACCTATCCCCCTTTTGGGTACATTTATTATTCGCTTTACTGCCAAATCATCCACACCATTGTCAATGGTTTTAAGATATGCCAGTACATCTTTAATTTCCTTTCTTGAATAGAAATTAACTCCACCCACCACATTATAAGGCAGATTTTCCCTAACCAGTGCCTCCTCCAGTATACGGGATTGAGCATTTGTGCGATAGAGAACCGCACATTGACCGTAGGTATATTCTCCCTTTCTTACAGCCTTTCCTATTTCAGAAGCAATATATTCCGCTTCTTCGTAAGCATTCTCAAGCTGCATATAATGAATTCTTACTCCACTGCCATTTTCAGTCCAAAGTGCCTTTTCCTTTCTGGCAGCATTATTGGAAATCACTGCATTTGCGGCATCCAAAATAGTCTGGGTCGAACGATAATTCTGCTCCAGCTTAATAACCTTTGCTTCCTCATATATTTTTTCAAAATCCAGAATATTGCTTATATTCGCTCCGCGAAACTTATATATACTCTGGTCATCATCTCCTACTACACATAAATTTCTATATTTATCCGCCAAAAGCCTGATTAGTTCAAATTGAGCAGTGTTAGTATCCTGGTACTCATCCACCATTATATATTTAAATCTTTCCTGATAATTATTAAGAACCTGAGGATTATTTAAAAAAAGTTCGATAGCCTTTACTATTATATCGTCAAAATCCAGAGCATTTGCCTTATGCAGTGTATCCTGATATTCCTCATACAGTCTGGCAATCTGCTCCTGTCTCCAGTCTCCGGCAGCATTTTTAGCAAATTCCTTAGGACCTATAAGTTCATCCTTTGCACTTGAAATAGCACTTAGCACCGCTCTTTCCTTTAGTACCTTGGAATCAATATCATTCCTTTTCAGAATATCTTTCATTACACTTTTCTGATCATCTGTATCATAAATTGTAAAATTAGTATCAAACCCAATTAAATCAATATGTCTCCTAAGTATTCTTACACACATGGAATGAAAGGTGGAAACCCATACACTGTCCCCTCCCTGACCTATAATATCATTTACTCTTGTACGCATTTCTTCTGCTGCCTTATTAGTAAAAGTTATTGCCAGAATATTCCAGGGGCTTATTCCCTGTTGTTCTATCATATATGCCACTCTGTGCACCAGCACCCTGGTTTTACCTGAGCCTGCACCTGCCAAAATAAGCAACGGCCCGTTTACCGACTGCACAGCCTCTTTCTGTTCTTTATTAAGCGTATCAAGTAGTCCCATTAAAATTCCTCTTTGTTAATTCGCAAAAACAGACCACCCGCAAATTCAAGGTGGTCTATTATACATATTTTAATAATTATAAATTATCTTATTACAAAACCTCTTTAAATTATTTTCACAATTTAAATTACATAAGCTGAGTTCCGCAATTAGAACAGAACTTTGCTCCGGAAGCAGGTGTTCCACAGTTAGGGCAGAACTTTGCTCCTCCTGCCGGTACTGCTGCCTGTGGTGCCGCTACCTGAGGAGTCGTATTCTGAGCCATTCCACCGCCCATCATACCACTAGCCTGCATATTCTGCACCATCTGCTGTCCCATAGCCATACCCATCTGCAATTGAACCATATCAGCAGCCATTCCACTACCGCCACCATTGCCATTTGACATAGAGTCAGCCATTGCCATCTGGGTGTATTTGTTAACATCGCCCACCATTGCCTGTGCGGCTGCCTTTTCCTGCATTTTCTTAACTTCTTCAGGATAAGAGAAGCTTTCAATAGTAAACTCTGTTATGGACATACCAATCTTTGCCATATCAGCATCTAAATCTTTACGTACGCCCTCAGCTATTTCCCTTGCATAAATCTGCAAGTTAAACATATCTTTGCCCTCTTTGGCAATCCAAGCCATAATGGTCTGGTCAAGATTAGCAGTAATACGTTCTTTAACTTCTTCTACATTAAAGCTGTTTTTAATACCTGCAATCTTATCTATGAGCACATCATGATCGCCTATCTTACAGCTAAATGTACCAAAGGCACGGATTGGCATACCACCGGGCAAGCTGGGAGTCTGAAGATTAATCGCATTCTTTGTTCCCCACTTTACTGTATGTTCCTTGGTGTTAATGAACATAACCTCGGCTCTGAAAGGAGTATTAAAGCCGAATTTAAAAGCCTTTAAAGTAGAAAGGAAAGGGATAATCTCCGTTTCAATGTCATAAGTTCCCTCATCCTCAAAAACGCCCTCTATTGCACCATTATGTACAAATATAGCATCCTGACCCGGGCGAATAATAAGCTTTGAGCCTTTTTTAATCTCTGCATTGTCCCACTTCCAGAACAGCGCACCCTCTTTTTCTTCTGTCCACTCAACTACATTGAGAAGCTGGTTTTTAATAAATCCCATTTTTTACCCTCCTTGCCTTTTAATCTTTATTTTTGTTTCTGTCCCTATCTTTTCCGGGGACTGCATTTTCTGAACATCCGTCTATAATTTTTTCTATCAATAGCTTTTTAATATATACATCCAATACCAGCAGGGTTATAAAGGAAAACATTGTAAGCGTTTCCTTATCATCCTCCTTGGCTTCCGGAAAAATATCAGATGCTACACGATATGTATCCAGCAAATCGTCCTTGATGGACTCTGTAAGCTTTTCAGCCGTAGTTCTAATACCCTCATACACATCCTCCAACTTAAAGTCCTTACTGTCTCCACAGTATTTTTCCCTTATAGGATTAAGTGCCACATCAATATCATTAATTGACAGTACATTCTTAAAATAATAAATAACTATGAGAATATACATATGCTCCTTTGAATATTTTTTCTTATCCGGAGCCGGCATAACATTATTTTTCACATAGTTATTAATCATGGTCTTTGTAAGAACCTTATCTATTCCCGGATTTCGGGTTGTATTCTTAAGACGCTCCTCCATAAAAGTAGTTACCTGGTCCATATATAAATCAATATTAGGAATTTCTGCCGCCTTAATATACTCTAATCTGTCCAGACTTGACATTATGCTATTAATCAAATCACTATGATCAAGCGTCATTTATTTTATCCCCAACCTCTTAAAGATGGTTTCATATCCATCACATCCATAATTTAATGAACGGTTTACTCTACTGATTGTGGCTGTAGATGCCCCTGTTTTTTCAGCTATGTCCATATATGTCTTTTTCTGGGTAAGCATAGTGGCAACTTCATATCTCTGTGACAAAGAAATAATCTCATTTACTGTGCACAAATCCTCTAAAAAATCATATGCCTCCTCCTTTGTCTCAATTGCCAAAAGAGCATCTATCATATGGTCCACCGCTTCTGTATGTATTTTCTTATTCATGGCTTTCTACCTTCTCTCCCCCATTATTTTCGTCATCAGTTTTATCATCATTTGCTTTGTTATTCACAGGCTCGTTGTCGCTTGCCTTATCCTCTGACTTTTTTTCTTCAGAAACGGGCATACTTACCTTTCCCTGTAAAATAGCTGTCTCGCTTATTGACAGTAAAGAAGTTTTTACATCGCCTAATATTTTAGCACCGGCTTCCATATCAAGTCTATGAGAAACATTTACATTTCCCTTTATCTCACCTGCAATAATAAGGCTGGCCGCTTCTACATCTCCTAATATTATACCATTTGTACCAACAATAATCTCGCCTTTTGATACAATTTCTCCATTAACCTTTCCATCAATGCGAATAACCATTGAATCCGAGGTTATGCCTCCGTTAATCACTGTTCCCGAGCCTATTACTGTGTTCTCTCCCTTAGCCGGATTTTTGTACTTTTTTCTTCCCATATTTCCTCCAACCATCATCCGTTGATTTCTAATACATCTGTAGGATTAATATATTCATCATTTAATATTATCTGATATGCCATCTTAGGGGCTTTATCATCATCAGAACTCATTTCATATAAAAGGACACCTCTTGATACAGTATCCCCCTCTTTAACCTTGGGCTTTGCACTTGTTCTATAGGAGGTAATATATCCGTTTCCATGGTCTATCATAACTTCCCAACCATAGCTGACCTCTTCTACCACCTTGGATACCACTCCGTCCCCGGCAGCCAGTACATATGTGCCCTCAGAAGCCGTAAATTCCAGCATGGGTCGATAAACCATCTCCCCATCCAATCTTAGCTCTTCATTTTTCTCACTATAATCAGCGGCTATAGACAACGGAAAGCCTGTAGGAATACTTTTTTCTGCCAGTACTGCTGCCTCTTCGCTCTTTCTGTTGACGGTTTCGCTCAGTATTAAAACCTTTTCACTAAGGGTCGCATTCTGCTGTGTCAGTCTTGAATTTTCCGCCGTAAGCTGCTCTATTTTCTGTTTGTACGCGACTTCTCTTCCTGAAAAAAGCGTACTCCTGTAATTAGATACCGCCACTAAGGTCGATACAGCCACCACACCAATAATTATAGCCGACCACATTAAAAGTCTGAATCCATGAGGATGTCTTCTCGCATGAGTCAGTGTTTTTGGATTATCCGATATAGTAACGATATAATGATTAGCACGTCGCCTTTTCTTTTTCTTTAGGGTACTCATCGTAAGACCTCCGTTCAAAATATAATATCAGAAATAGGACAATTTATCAAATTTTGTACAATTTGCTGTACTTTTTAAGCACTATATGATATTCTGATTTTGTTGCAATACCGCAACGCATTTATTTTTTTGGAGGACTTTTGCAATGAACAAAGGTACAGTAAAGTGGTTTAACAACCAGAAGGGTTACGGATTCATCTCTGATGAGTCAGGCAAGGACGTTTTCGTTCATTATTCAGGACTTAACATGGACGGCTTCAAGTCTCTTGAAGAGGGTGCTGCTGTTGAGTTTGAAATCAAAGATGGCGACAAGGGCCCACAGGCTGTTAACGTAACAAAGCTTTAATTTGATTTAAAGCGCAATCTTAAGACGATGTGCCTTTTCTATACTTGATATATGGATTAGCAGTAGTTTTATGGATTTTAAAAGAGCTTCGCATTTCGCGAAGCTCTTTTTCATAATCTATTCCGTACACTCTCTACAAAGCTTTTCAAAAGAAAGGCTTCCACCGAAAATATCCAGCGCACTTCCTACCGTAAAGTCCACTCTGTTTTGTCCAAGCCTCCTGATTATATCAACATCCTCCATATCCCGTATCCCACCGGCATAGGTAATTTTAAGACCTTGATAATTTGAAAGAATTTCTAGAAGTTCTTCATCTATACCCTGACGCATCCCCTCAACATCCACACCGTGAATTAAAAATTCGTCACAGTGTTTGGAAAGCATATCCATAGTAGCGGGATTGACCCTAAGCTCAGTATATGTCTGCCACCTGTCGGTAACCACAAAATATTCATCAGCTTTTTTTCTACAGCTTAAGTCAAAAACCAATCTGTCTTTTCCTACTGCCTTGGTAAGCTTTTCTATATTAGGTTCTGATAGTATGGTGCCATCAAAAAGATATGATGTAACAATAATATGGCTTGCACCGGCATCTATAAACTCCTTTGCATTATCTGCTGTAATTCCTCCACCTATCTGTAGCCCATTAGGATAAGCATCAAGCGCCGCAATGGCTTCTTTTTTTGTTTGTTCATATTCTATAGTTCCCGATTTATTAAGCAAAACAATATGACCGCCCTGCAATTTTCTTTCTTTATACAGGTTAGCGTAGTAAGCAGGATTTTTTTCAGAAACAAAATTTTCTAAAGCTCCCCTGCTATCATCAAGGCTTCCACCTACAATCTGCTTTACTTTACCATTATGAATATCTATACATGGTCGAAACCTCATTCGCTATACCTCTTTTTCTACCAAAAGACCATTTCTATAGGCAGCCACCAGTTTTTTTAGCTGTTCTATTGCAGCCTTAAGCTCCACACCGATATCCGTATCTGCCACTCTTATTCTTCTGCCAGCCACCAGCTCCACCGGAATTGTATCATTTATAATATCTGTTTCATTATAAATTGCCGCCTCTTTACTCTCAAATGGCTCATGAGCAATCAAATTCATTCCGTGAGAATTGTATACCAATGTATATCCTGCAATTCCTGTTTTACCCTGATATGCTTTTGAAAATCCACCATCTATAATAAGAAGCTTTCCACCACATTTTATAGGAGTTTCGCCCTTTTTAAGCTCAACAGGTACATGACCGTTTACAATATGGGAATTTTCCGTATCCATACCAAATTCACACAGTATCTTATTTAATATTTCCTCATTGTCATTCAATCTGTAATAGGCATTTTTTGTTTCCTTATGAGTTTCCTTATCCTCTATAAAATAGCGCTCAAAGGTAGTCATCTTATCCTTGCCAAATACAGGAGAATAAGGACCCGCCCAAATATACCAAAGCATATCCTGACCCTTAATCTTCTCTATTTTGTCAGTAGAATAATATCCCTTTCTGGCATATTCATCCAGCACATCATAAAGTGCCTTTCCCGAATATTTCTTGCCATAAACCTCTACCTCTTTAAAATTGCCCTCTTCATCCATGGGTACACATCCGTGATATAGAAGATTAGAATTATGAGCCTTATACAGTCCACCCTTTGCAAACAAAAACTTAACATGGCGCTGAAGCTTTTCACTATGCTTAAAGGCAGTCTGCAAACGCTTCATCACAAGCGCCTCTTCTTCCGTCATATTATAAGGGTCATCAGGGTCTATTGTAGGAAAATCACAATCTGACATAGAGTATTCTTTTCCATAGGCTTTTACAGTTTTTTTTGCAAAATCAATCTTATCCAAAAGTAATCTGTCATCCATTTCAAATTCCGGATGTCTCTTAATTACCTGTCCCTCCAGCTTAAACTGTAGTACAGAAATGGCTTTATGCACTCGCATATCCATTTCCAAATCCTTTATATCATAATCATCACTATATTTTATGGCAAAGGCACTGCAATCTGACTTTTCATAGGTCTTCATCGCAAAGGTAACAAGTGGTATAAGATTTATTCCATAGCCCTCTTCTATAGTATCTAAGTTTCCATATCTGGCACTTATTCTTATAATTGTGGCAATACAGGCAAGATGACCTGCGGCTGCTCCCATCCAGACCACATCATGATTACCCCATTGAATATCCAGGGAATGATATTTGGACAGCGTATCCATTACTATATGAGGCCCCTTTCCTCTATCATAGATATCCCCCACAATATGCAGATGGTCTACAACCATTCTCTGAATAAGATAGCATAGAGCGATTATTAAATCCGGAGCACTTCCTATGGCAATAACTGTATTGATTATTTCATTATAATATGCCTGCTTATCCTCAATTTCCTCTTTCTCGGTTATAAGCTCTTCGATAACATAGGCAAAGCTTTTAGGCAACGCCTTTCTCACTTTAGAACGGGTGTATTTTGAAGAAGCACGCTTTGTCATCTGCACAAGTCTGTGTAGAATAATAGTATACCAATCATCCAAAAACTCTTCATTTTCCTGAATTATCTCTAATTTTTCCTCCGGATAATAAATAAGAGTTGCAAGACTTCTTTTATCGTGCTCACTTATTGTATTGCCAAATTCTTCATCAATTTTTCGTCTTACCGCTCCCGAACCATTTTTCATAACATGGTTAAACTGCTCGTATTCTCCATGTATATCTGTAAGAAAATGCTCCGTTCCCTTAGGCAAGCTCATTATTGACTGCAAATTAATTATTTCCGTGGATGCAGAAGCTATTGTGGGAAACTGTTTTGACAAGCTCTTAAGAAAAATCAATTCTGTATCTACCATACAAATCCTCTCTTAAATGCTAAGAAAACACCGATTGACTCAGTGCTTTCTTAGTATATTTCTATAATATTCCGTATTCTTTCATTACCTTAGCAAGCGCCTCTGCGTGCTCCGGTTCCATTTCTGTAAGTGGACGTCTGAGAGGTCCTACCTCCTTGCCCATTAAATTCATCGCCTTTTTAACCGGTATTGGATTTACCTCTGAGAACAATGCTTTTACCAAAGGTATTGCTCTAAGCTGCTCCTTTGCTGCTTCCTTAACATTTCCGTCAAAGTAAAGCTGACAAATATTGTGAGTTTCCTTGGGAGCTACAATTGCCATAACCGAAATAACTCCCTTACCGCCTAAGGAAAGGGTGGGTACTATAAGAGCATCCTCTCCGGAGTATACATCCACACATCCGTCCGCCATTGATAGCAGATTTGCAATCTCGGATAAATCTCCTGTAGCATCCTTAACACCTACAATATTGGAAACCTCCTTGCAAAGCTTCACTACTGTAGCAGAAGTCATTGTACAGCCTGTTCTTCCAGGGATATTGTATAAGATAATAGGCACTTTAACAGAGTCCGCTATCATTTTAAAATGTTCAAATAACCCCTTTTGAGTAGCTTTATTATAATAAGGAGTTACAACTAAAAGTCCGTCCACTCCCAGCTTTTCTGCTTCTGTCGAAAGATAAATTGCAGTCTCTGTAGCATTGGAGCCTGTACCTGCTATAACAGGTACTCTATGATTAACATATTCCACACCTGCCTTAATAACACTTAAATGCTCCTCATGAGAAAGGGTTGCCGCTTCGCCAGTGGTTCCACATACAATAATAGCATCCGTTCCCCCTGCTATCTGCTCCTCAATAAGTTCCGCAAATTTTTCGTAATTCACATCGCCATTTTCTTTCATAGGTGTAATAATAGCCACACCTGAACCTGTAAATAATGACATATTTTATTCCTCCGTAGTATAAAGCCTAAGCTCTATAATAAAAAATGACCGACACAAAATGGGTCAGTCGCTCAAAATAATTGCTCGATAGCTCCCCATCTAAAAAAGATGACAGTCATATGGCTATTAACCCTATGCCCAAGATTGGATTTTCAGGACGTCCTCACTTTCGGCGTTCACTCCTTTAGCTTGGGGTCATCTGTGCCTGACACATCACTCAAGGTACTCATAGCTTACGCAACCTCTATCTGTATACTATCTAAAGAGTAACACCCACTATATTCTGTGTCAATAAAAATTTTCTGTTTGAAAGATGCATTACTTTTGTTGCCATTTTTTCTTTAAATCTCACATCATGCTCTACCAGTAGCATTGTGGGTTTATATTTATCAATTAACTTTTCAATCTGCATTCTTGTAAATACATCAATATAATTTAACGGCTCATCCCATATATAGAGATGTGCCGATGTTAATAAACTGCCTGCTATTAACACCTTTTTCTTTTGTCCCTCTGAATATTGTTCCATTGGCTTTGTAAACTGTATTCTGTCAAAATCCATCTGTCTAAGCAAAGATAGTAACAATGTATAGTCTAAATTTTTCTTTTGGGCATAATCTTTAAGTGTTCCTTTTAATACGGATGTATCTTGGCTGATATAGGATATAATCAGATTTTGAGATATATCTAAAACCCCCGATGTGACATATGGCATTCTATCCTTATCCATTCCTTTATTGGCATCTAAAATAGCTTTAATCAAGCTGGATTTCCCACAACCATTCTCTCCGTCAATAACTACTATATCGCCATTGCTTATTTCAAATCTAATATTCTCAAATACATTATTCTTAGAACTCTTGTATCGTAATGAAAAGTCTCTTACCGAAAGTATACGCTCTTTATGATATTTTAGTGGCATAAGCTTAAGCTCTGCAATCTCTTCTATATCATTGAGCAAGCCCTCCTTTTCCTCTATTTCTCTTAAAATACGATTTTCATAGGCTTTAACTCTTTTTTGCATTTTCTTTGTTTTTCCACCTATGTATGCTCTTGTAGCAATACTTCTGTCATGCTCCTTTATTGGGTCAAAGCCTATTTTACTGTTTTCACTTTTTTTAGCCCATCTTCCTGCTCTATCAGCCGCTACCTCTAGTTTTTCTATTTCTCTAAGGTGCTTTTCGTTCTCGGATACAGC
>JBHAJK010000032.1:0-3999 GCA_041826605.1 Lachnospiraceae bacterium
CGCCCCCGACGAAATAATATATGCCGTCTGCTGTAAGGGTATACCATATTGCTCCGCTACACCGCCCCTGCTAATATTCATAGCTCTATATACAGGCCCCTGAATAATAACTGACAGAGCAAATATTGCCAGAGATAATATCAGAAATCTACGCATATCTTTGACAGATATATAATTTCTTGCAATAAAATAAAAAACAATAGCTGATGTAATAAAAACAAAAATTCCATTTCCCCTGCCAAAAATAATCAGTAAGGATAATATTGTATAAATCCCCATATTTTTAGCCCCCCAAAGCGTTCCAATGGGTAAAGCTTTTTTTTCTGTCGAAAAAGAGCCTTTTGTTTTCAATACCGCCTCTGAAGAGCTTTTAATCTCTTGTAATTTTTCGGCAAGCATAAATAAAAACCATGTATATAAAAATATATTCACACCAAAAAGTGTGTCTTTCCAAAGGCTTATCCCATAATATGGAAATACCGGAAACAGTCCAAAAGCACCCACTCCCAGTATGATAAAAATCAGCTTAACGCCCCTTTTCCTAAACCATGTAAAAAAGCTTGCGGCAGTTACAGCCATAATAAGTGGCTGTACTACAGTCATTAATTTCAGTCCGCCGTAATCGCCCTGATTTGCCACCAGACCAAGCCAGAATATAAGCTTCCACCAAAGTGCATATAATACGGTATTTTGATTACTCCATTCCTGCTTTCCCAAAGCTATATTTATGGAATCTAAGGTATCATTATATATTCCCCCCGGCCAGTAGCTCATAAAATAGGGTATCCAGGCTATTATGATAAATATAAATATTACACCCCAAAGTAAAGCAGGCTTTGTAGCAGAGCCAATACTTACAGCATCAATTCTTTTTATTAATAGCTTTAATATATTAACAGCCATATATGTCAATATTATGTAAACTAAAAGCCATAATATATCCATCACTCCAAAAGGGGTTACGTAGGAAGTAAGTATGGTGGAACGGCTTACAGGCTCATGGATAACATGTCTGTTAAGCACACACATTATTCCAAAAAAAAATGCATATATGCTTTCATAAGCATCTAATTTAGGAAGTAATTTCTCTCCATTATTTATTTTTCCCTTTAATCTGCTAATATTATTTATCAATTATATTCTCCACATATTTCTTCCACATCAGATTAACCTTATCCGGATGTACTCTGTCAATAAGCTTACTTGCCTGAACACCCATTTTAAAGCGCAATTCCCCGCTCAAAATAAGCTTTTCCAAGGCCTCTGACATCGCCTGCTTATCATCCACAGGTACTAATATACCATTTGTATATTCCTTATTTATCAAATCTCTGGGACCTCCACAGGGACAATCCGTACTAATGCATGCCATCCCCATAACCATAGCTTCAATTAAAGCATTGGGCATTCCCTCTATCCTGGAGGGCAATACAAATATTTTTGCACGCCCCATATATTCCGGCACATTTGTTACACTTCCCGCAAAAATAACTCTTTCGCATAAATCTGCCTGTCTTACATATTCCTCCAGGCTTTCCCGGTTCTCCCCATCTCCGCAAATAACCACATTCCAGTCTTTATGTTTATCGGAAATAAGACTAAAGGCATCTATCAGAAGCTTCTGATTTTTATTATTATCAATCCGACCCACCGTTAATATTTGCTTATCGCAGTGCAATTTGGAATTTTCTTTTTCCAGTTCCTTTAAGAAGCCCTCGCTAATGCCATTAGGCATTATTACTGCTTTTTTCTGTAAAAACTTAGGAAAAAATTCTTTTGCTTCATTTGTAAGCAGTACTATCCCTGCCGCTCTTCTAAACAGTCCAAAGGAAAGTAGCTTCATACCGCGCCCTGCCAGCTCTCTTGCAGGCTCACTTCTGACACTTACAACCACAGGTATATTCATCCCCAGGGTACTTGCCAGTGCCATAAGATTATTTTTCCTTATAAAGCTTATTATAATATTGGGCTTAATTTCTTTCCAAATATTGGATAATTTTTTAATTCTTGCATATAGATTATATATTCGGTTGCTGCGTTCCTCTTCAGGTGCAATATCCGCAATAATTCTGGTAATTCCCGGAGATAATTCATACTCTTTTTCATCACGAAGCTTTGTTACCATAAAAACTTCATAACCTATAGAGCAAAAATACTCTGCCAAGCTGCACATAACCCTTTCAGCTCCGCCCATTGCCAGACCGCCAATATAGAATGCTATTCTTTTTTTATCAGTCACTTTTCATATCCTCTTCTTTTGATGCTTCCTTAGACAGCAAAATAGGGTATACAGGCACTAAGAACCATAATATCAACACATATCGTACCAATGTGGTAGGCCCCAGCAATACGGTCAGCCATAGCAGTGCCACCGGTATTATAGGAATAATTCTATCAAGTTTTTCTTTTCCCATTCTCAATATACCCACAAACACAAAGGCAAAGAGCCAAAAGAAAAAACCCGGTGCAAAAAGCATGCTTATTACAGGTACCTTTTGCTGAAAAAGCTTTAGGCTTAAATTCTCATAAAAAAGCTCCACAACCTTTAGCTTACTGTCCCTCTCGCCCGGTGGCTCCGTTTCAAAGCCAAAATACGAGCTTTCATCATATCTGAAGGTATACATCTGATTGCCGCCGTATACATTATTTATAGCATCCGGATACCAATAGCCGTAGGATGTTCCAAGCCAGGCATTTATATATATAAGGGGCTTCCGCAGACCCACATCAAGCCACAGCCTACCATACTTCTCAGGCGCTTTTTCATATACCTCATTATTAAAGCCGCTCTTGACCACATCACTTACTCTTGCCCTATAGGTAATAAGGTAATCCTCCGGCAATATTTCATATAAGGTTGCCAATTCTTCATCCGAAAATACATCCTTAGAATAGGTATGTACTCTGGCAAGCTGTTGAATAGGTACCGTAAGTATTTCCTGATGCTCATTATCCGAGGCATCTACCGCCCGTTTAAGTACATAATTTCCTCCCAGAGACATAACTATGGAAAGAGCCATCAAAAGTGCCAGTTTCCCGTTTCGTCCCCACTTTGTTTTTATCAGCATAATAATGGGAATGGATACCGCATAAGCATAAATACCGTTATTTCTAAGCATCATCATTAGAACGGATGAAACAAGAAAAAGTACCATATTTCTCATACTAAAAAAGCCGTCAGCCTTAATATATCGGATTAACAGCATTACCATTAAAAAAAATGCTATTGTAAACAATCCATCCTTGGCAGTGCAGACTCCATACATGGGAAATACGGGGAATATTCCGTAAAAAATCAGAGCTGCTGTTATCCATCCCTTTTTCATCCCCATTTTTTCAAAAAGCTTTAATGTATATGCCAATATCCCCGACATAATAATCATTTGCAAAATCACATAGGTTGCAATACCTGCATTTGCACTAACCCCCAGATACTCTGCACCATGAACAATCCCCCCCAATGCAAGTACGTGCAAAAGAGGATGATGGGTGGTAAATACTCTGGAAATAACCTCTATATATTCATCCTGAGCATCATATACAAAGGCTCCGGGATACAGGGCTAAAAATGTGGGCAACCACATAAGAAAAATAATTCCCCAAATCTGGTAAAAGTTCATTTTCTCATTGAATTTATTATTCTCGGTATTTTTATTTATAAATACCTTAGAAAACAATTCCTCCCCTCTATCCCATAAAATGTTTACAATGGGTGCAAAGGTAAGTGCAAAGCAAAATATACCAAACCAAAGGCTCTTATCCGTCATCCTCACATTTTCCACCGCTTCCATTCTGGCTCCAAAATGAAGCGCCATAGACAGTGCCAGCGAAAAGAGATATGCATATATACGTTTTTTTCTGCCGCTTTCCCCAAAAATCGGTAGCAACCTATAAAAAATTGTATTAAGTCCTATAAAAATCAAAAAAGAGAACATACTGTTACTGTAACGTATGCTCTCGGATGCACCAATAGCCACAATACCTTTAAGTCCCAATGTA
>JBHAJK010000033.1:0-42921 GCA_041826605.1 Lachnospiraceae bacterium
CCTAAGCTCTCCATCCACAAGCAGATAAAAGCCTGCCCAATTTATATCTTCAAGTGTCTCCCACAGCAATGCTGACGCATTAGCCATATTGGAAATATCATATTCAACATCTTCTATTATTGACTGTAGTTGTTTACATAACATCTTATAATCTGTATTGTATTTCATTTTTGCCTCTTAACTATATATTCGTATTCCATCCTTTAATATTTCATCTATAAGCTCTAGTACCTCCACTCATTTTCTCAGTGAATTCCATATTTGCACCTTATCCAAACTAAAAGTGCATTTTTGCACTTTTATCCAATTTAAAGTGCAATCAAATTTACCGTACCTCAAACTAACCGTGCTATTAAATTTATAGCATCAAAAAGCTTATGACTCTATAAATTTTAGCGCACTATAAAGTAGGCATATAAAATATAGTTATCATAATCCCCTGTAGCTCTAAAGTCTATTACAGGTATTGATATGCGGTAGTCTCCTGCTTTAAGTGAACCATAAGCATGTGTCCAATTATATTCGTACTCTGTTGTTTTGCCCCTGTTTATAATATGCGCTATATCATTATAAGCTATTTCTTCCGATGCAATGGTTTCCAGCTTTTGCCAGCTATTTTCCTTATATACCTCTAAGGCAAAATTTTCTCCAAAGGATAATTCGTTTCCCACTTCCTCGCCATATTGCATAAAGCTGATAGTAGCTTTTTCCTTTGACACATCTTTTACAGATACTTCAAGCTGAATACCATCATTAAAAGAGTCCTCGCCATAAACGCCTATGACGCCCTCTGCCTCCTCAGGCTCATAAGCTATTGTTTCTATTATATTTATAGCCTCTTCCAGCATTGCATTATCCCAATTACCCACATCCGTAGCTATCGCCACAATATTTTTGTACTTACCCTCAAGTGTAATAAACTCCCACTTGTCATTGCCATCATAATATCCAATATTTGCTTTTACCCCTGCTAATTGTCTCTCCTTATATTCAAGCCCTGTGCCACACACTCCAAAATTTGCATTATAGCCTACTTCTATAAATCCTTTAGAAATACCCTCCGGATAGATGTGAAATCCATAATCGTCATTTATAAGGTTGCTATCCCCTGCTTCATATGCTTTACACTCCCAGCCCTCAGGTATCACAAGACTTATTTTTCCGTAGGGTCCGGGCACACTTACAGTGTTTTCCAATGAGGTCTCCTCATCAAAGTCATTCTCTGTATCAATGTGCACAATCCAATCCACCAGAACAGCCTCTTCCGGTTTAAAATAATCCTCGGTATTACTGCTCAGGCCCGCTGCCATCACAGCCCTTTCAAATGAGATTTCTTCTAAATTACTAAGATAAATAAAGGTAGTATCATATTTTGCATTATTACTTCTTCCTCTGATTTCCAGCCTGTATTTATAAGCGTAACCATTGCATTGCCAGCTACCGTCACTCATTTCCTGATATTCTGTTATCTCCGTCTTTATGTTATCTACAACAGCTACCTTTCCACATGCCGTCATAAGCAGGCATGCAATAAGACTTAAACTTATAAATATTATGTCAACTGATTTTGTTTTTACTTTTCTCTTTTTCATTTCAATCCTCCTATGTTTTAATTTTCCACCTTATTGACCTACAGGTCAACAACTATCTCTCGCGCCAAAAACACGCCGCAAAAAACACACTCAATCATAATTTATATAACTTTTGCAATATATACTTGACATATGCGCAATATGTAATATATAATTTACATTGTAAGGAGGATATCTAATGAGAAACCTTAAAATGAAATTTAGGCGTATAGAACTCAATATGTCGCAAATAGAGCTTGCTCAAAAATGTGGAGTAACGCGGCAAACTATCGGGCTAATTGAAACAGGCGATTTCAATCCATCTATTAAGCTGTGCAATGCTATATGCAGAGCCCTTGGTGTAACATTGAATGACATTTTCTGGGAGGAGGACGAAGATGAAGAAACTGAAGAATAATTTGGATGAAAGACAGGAACAGATATTATTACAGATTGAGCATAAAGGGTGCTGGTTGGCTTTCTGGACACTACTTGCCTCTATTGTTATTGAAACTATTATTTTTCAAATGGATGTAAAAGCTATTGCCGGCGAGTTTATTGTATTTATGTCTCTGGCAGTTTATTTGTTTAGTGCCTGTATGAAAAATAATATTTGGGACAGGTATTTAAAGCCTGATGGTAAAACAAATTTATTGATATCTATAGTCGCGGCACTGGCTGGTGGAGCCGTTAATTTCATCTTTGTACGGGTAAGATATCCCCAGGCTTTTTTAGGAGCACTGGCTGCCGGCATATTATTTGCTATGTTTATATTTATTCCCTGTATATTTGTATTAACTATTTCCGCTAAAATAATGAAGAAAAATATCAGGGAAGAAGAAAACCAAGCCGAAGAAATGTGATAGCATAAAGTTTGGAAAAACATAATTAAATATAATTAAAAACAACCGGTATAAGGTTTACGCCTATGCCGGTTGTTTTGTTTATCCCAATTTTATCTTATCTTCTTTTAAAAGCCGCACCTTATATTTCTTTAAGCATTATGGAATAATTCTGCAAATCCTCTTCTACTACCGTGAGTTTTGTTTCTGCAAGTATTCCGTCCATTACTGCTTTCCGTATTACATAGTAATGTCTGGTATCTCCATTCTGCCAATACTGTGCATGAATATCCTGTTCCATCTTCCAGATAATTTTATTTTCATCCTCACTTACTATAGAATTAATATGGTCACAGGGCATACCGTTTACAAAGAAATCTTCAAAGTATTTATACGCTTCTTCTGGGTTGGCATCCATATTTAGGGCATAGCTTTTACCAAAATCATATGCAATTTCTTTAATATCATTTATTCTTGTATCATCCAAAGCTACCAGCGCATTTAGTAATTCAGCGTATCTTATCTCTGCATCTGCAATCTGTGCCTGTAGCCAGCCGTGTATATTATCCGTGTCAATAACTGTTTCAAGTGTCGGCAATTCTTTCACATATTTTTCTACATTTGTAATCCATCCATTCTTCTGCCCATATTCCGCAATCTTAACTGTTAGTTTTTCCTGATTATTAATTTTTTCATAAAGCCAATAATGTATTGGTCCCAAAAACATACTCATATTCTTCTCTCTTTCTGCTTGCTATAGTTTGTTTTAAATATTATTGATTAACGAGCCTTTATATTGTTTTAACCACAGATTACTACAGTTTTGAACATCCTTATGTTGTTTTAACCACATTATAAAAATAAATGCTTGAAAGATATTTATATAGAAGATATTATTTATCGGTAGGAGGAAGATATGTCAAAAAAATTACTTAATGCTCAAAAAAAACTAATGCAAATGATGAACGGAATTGAGTTGCTTGCAAGCCTGCTTATAATAGTTGGTATAGGCTATTCTCTTCTTTCCGTTCCTATGCAGATACAGGCTATTCAAACCGATGGACTGGGTACATTCTTGCAATATCTCTTTGATGTACTTATTGCAATAGAGCTGATTAAGCTACTCTGTAGTCATGAGCTTACCTCTATGGTAGAGGTTCTTTTATTTGCAGTGTCAAAGCATGTTATCATCGGTAATTTAAGCTCTACCGATAATCTTATTGCAGTTATTTCAATAGCGGTTTTATTTGCAATCAGAAAATTTCTTTTTATGCATAAAAAAAATTATGAAACCGATAATGCTTCAGAAACAGAAATCACTGAAAACAATATGCTTCATAACTGATAATATCAGCAAAGCGGTCATTCATTACGAATGACCGCTTATTTTTTAGCTAAAATCTAATCATTTCTGAAGTTATATCTGATATTTTTCTGGCTCCACACATATACATTGTATCGGAATTAAGTCTTATCTTATTCTTATTCTTCTTATCCTTACCGGTTACTTCCATATTTTGCACATTTGCCACATATTTTGCATATTCTTCACTGCTTTTCTTGCATAGTGTTTCTAAAAAGTTTATTATAACATATATATAAATAACTTATGATTATAGTAAGGAACATATAATGTTTGAAATAGTAGTGGACTCGGCTGCCAATATACCCGCAGAGGTTGCAAAAAAGTATAATATCAAAGTTTTATCCTTTGTTAATTATGTGGACAATAAGCCCCTTGTGTGCTTTGATCCTACTCTCACGCCTACTCAGGAAAGGGAAAAGGGCAAGGTCTATTATGATGCTATGCGCAAGGGTAGCGATGTAAAAACCGGGCTGATTAGCAGTGGCGATTTTGCCTCATTTTTTATGGACATTATAGCCTCTGATAAAGATATAATATATATTTCCCTCAGTAAAAATATTAGCGGTACCTTTAATTCCGCCAGACTTGCTGCTGAGGATGTATTGGAAAATCCACCCTTTAATAGAAAAATCAGGATTATTGATGCCCTCAATGCTTCTTTGGGGCAGGGTATTCTTGCCATATATGCCAGCGAGATGAGGGATAAGGGAATGGATGTTGATGAAGTAGCCAATATTATTGAAACCTATCCCTTAAAAATGAATGGCGTATTTACTGTTGGCGACCTTAAATATATATCAAAGACAGGACGCATCACTGGTACTGCTGCCGTTGTTGGAAATCTCCTTAGCATAAAACCAATTTTGAGAGGAAATAAGGAGGGCTTCATAGTTCAGTTTAAGAAATGCCGTGGTAGAAAGGCTGCCCTTAACGGCCTTATAGACTTAATGTGCGATAATATAGATGAGCCTGAAAATCAGATTGTCGGTATCGCACATGCCGATGCCTACGAAGACTCTCTCTATGTTATGGAAGAGGTGCAGAAGCGAATTAAAGTCAGAGATTTTATTAATACCTCCTATGATTACTGTACCGGCAGCCATGTTGGTCCTGACACAGTTGCCATTTTCTTTATGGCAAAGGATAGAGAACTGGGAGTTCTATAGTTGTATTAAAAAAGTTGCAGAAGCAAAGGTTTCTGCAACTTTTTTATATTATTTTAAATGTAATAGGAAATTAGCGTTTCTATACAGGAAGATAAATAGTCCTCTTGGTATATGTTCGTATACAAAGGTAAATATTTTTAAAGATTTCTTCCTGCTGTCAGGAAGCATTTCTAATTCATTCCATGGGGTTTTGGCTACAGTATTCCAAAATGCCTCCCTCTCCGGATGGTTACTTCCCTCCTCCCAGGGACGTCCTATAAGTCCCGTAGTAAAATGAACAATCACAGGATTTTTAATTGCCGCATCCACCTCTGACTGAGAATAGTAATCGTCTAAAAAATACATCTTCTTTACGGTATTTGCATCAAAGGAATAATTATTAGAGGTTAGATTATATTTAATAGGAACAATTATTCTTCTCTCTCCACCGGCACAGTTAATAATTCCCTGGTCATGATGGGGCACTTTACCATTAAATCTGTCTATTATTTTTTTAAACTCCTCTTTAATGTTCTCTTCCCGCCATAGCTTGAGATTGACTAAAAGCACTCCTGCATTAATATATTTTATTCCCTCCGGCAAGCCTACTGCTTTTAAAAAGAATTTGTCTACAGTATCCTGCACTCCTGCAATCAGTTCATCCTTGAAGTCCACATTCCAAAAGCCCTTAAGGGAGTCCTTAATAATTGTATCGCAGTCACAATACAGAACCTTATCATACTTATCAGGAACAATATCAGCCAAAAAAAGCCTTGCATAGGATGCTACAAACCAGGTTTTATCCCCTAAGTTTAAATTAAGCTTTTCTAACTGTCCCTGCATATTGGCAAAGGTAATTTCTCCACCTGCATTTATCGCAATATCCTTAAGCTTCTGCCTATTATCTTCTTTTATGCCACAGTCCATTACTATTACATGAATTTTTGAAAAATCCTGCTGTGACTCAAAAAGAGACTTCATAGATATGCCAAGGTAATGTGCATATTTATCATCAGCACTATATGCTGCCACGAGTGTATTATCCATTGAATACCTCCATACTTTCAATTACGAGTTTGGTTACTTAATCAGCTCCGGATGTGGCAAGCTTTAAATAGTCGAACTCATATTTAAAGGGTGCATTAATCTCCTGGGTCAGCTCGAAGCATATATATAAGTCATTCTCAAAATATTTACGCATCTGATTTGGATACATCTTCTGATATTCCAATGCCCAGTAATAAGCCTTGGACTCAATTATATTACGCTGATAGTAATAATCCTGAGTTGATGCCCTATATTGAAACTGCTCTTTGGCATAATCCAGGTTGACTGTATCACTTCCGTAATAATAGTCCTGCATAGTCAGCTTCTCGATAAAGAAATATACTTTCTTTGTAGGTATTTTAAAGGCTTCCTCATCCCCATCTACCATAGCTACAAATTCGGAAATCTCTACGTGATATGCTTTATCAACTACTGCATAGTACTCATCTGTAGGAGATACTATTGAATAGGTAAATGGTGCATTTTCTTTTCTAATCTGCTTTATTAAATAATCAGGTTCATTATAATATGCCAAATTCACATCAAAATATGAATGTTGCAGATTTTGTTCATATATAAAGAATACTATTAGTCCACATATTGCCAAAGTGATGGCTGAATTAAAATAAACCAGACCTTTGGTTTTAAATATCAGTCTATAAGGTATATCTGTTATAAGTACAGCCAGATCAAATATTATAGCCATGGACAGCATCAAAAGTGGCTGGATAAATGAGCTTACTCTGGGTGGCTCCATAATAACTAAAACACCCCAGTCCGAACAACAGCCCATAAACAGCAGCATACCGCAGGCGAAAACCGGCACCAGATAGTTTTCTCCAAATACCCTAAGCTTAGGAATGAATAATAGTAACAGCCCTGCTATAGTCCCCAGTATCAGAGAAAATTTTACTGTAGCTGCGGCATATCCCTTAAACATATTGCCGTTTCCATCAATAAAATTAAGCATATCCGTAAGCATTTTTTTAATCAGCTCTGTAGCCGAATATCCCTGTTTATATATTGGGACAGCTTCCTCTTCCGTTTCTTTTGCAACGCTTCCTCCCGAGCCCTCTACATATTCTCCGCCTCCCTCCAGACTCTCTAAATATCCGTCTCCTGTACCCTGCCATTCTTCTCCGCTGATTACACTGACAGCCCAGTCCATGGACTCCTGAAATTTATAGCCCTTTGCCAAATATGCCACAAAGGGTGCAATAGCAATCACAACACCCAGAAGCGCTGCCAATACAATGGGTCTTAAATAATTCCATCTTAAAAATCTAAAAAGTCTGGATGCCACAATACTAAAAGCTACCACGATTGCAGCAATAGCCGTATAGAAATGGAAAGCTATTACAAGACCTACATATATTGCCAAAAGCATATAATTTAAGTTTGGTAATTTAAGCTTTTTCTTATTATTTTTTTCAATAAATACCGGTTCTTCGTCAAGACTGGCAATGAGAAAATACGCCATTCCGTATATTGCAAAAATTCCGCATTCCTGTGGGAGTGACGCCCCATATCTTCCCTGATTAAACAGTAGGGAAAATAGTGTCAGCACCACATATGAGCTATATCTCCATTTAAACAGCTTCTCTGCCAGAAAATATAAAAAGATAATGGTCAGACATGTCTGGAACGAACCATACAGAATTACCACATCCCTAAGCATTACCCCTGAAAGCTGATGAATGAAATAAATCATACAATGCATAGCAAAGGGATAAATACCGGCAGAAAAAATATTCCCCCTCTCCATTTCATAAATCCATGAGGTATGAACAGGAAGATCTGAAAACTGGTAACTGAAAAAGGACATAGTCTGATGTGTAATAAAATAGCAGTTATATATTACAAAAAATGTGACTACTACAGACTGCACAGGATGGCTCTTTATGCTAAGCACAATTTTATTTTTCTTTAATTTTGAAATTTTTCTTCTGCAATATGAGTAAATCTCATTGGCAAGAAGCATCAGGCTCTTCCTGCCCCTAAATAAATAGCCGATATTAAAAAGGATAATTTTTGTTCTTGAAAATACACTTTCTTTTAGAATAACCTTTCTGACAAATACATATTCCAGTACAATTCCCAAAAACAAAGTGTATCTGTTATTGATATTGAAAAATCCCAATACTAATACAAGATTTACCATATAGCAAATCTGTGTTCCCACGCAAAATAAAATACCATCTCTGATACGCTTATTTGCAAGTCTGCTCTTCCAAATCATAGCCGGGACAAAAAAGAGTAGTATGATATTTGCCATATAGATTTGTATCATGGCTGTCAGATATTGAAGAGTATCCTTAACCATTATAGTATTCAATAAATCAAGCATAATAATCTTATCCTCTCCTATATGCTTAGCTATTTTTCCTATTTATGTAAACCTTAATCTCCTTATAGTAAACAGGTACACAGCATATCAAATACATAGCTCCGCCTGCCAATACCTGCAAAATAAGAATTATTAACACTGAAAATGACATTCCGGCAATATATCTTACCACCGCAAATTCCAATATTCCGCAGGGTACAAAGGGTAAAATGGAATTTAGTACATCCCTTACGCCATAAACCTTTCTGGCTGATATAAGCTGATAAATAAATACTGTAATCTCCGCACCCAGGGTTCCTGCCACTGCTCCTAAAGAAGCATATCTTGGGATAAAGATAATATTAAGCACCAGATTTACCAACGCCCCAAGCACCAGAGACATTGTGTAGTCCTTTTCTTTGTTAAACGGAATTAAATACTGGGTCTGAATAATATCAATAAAGCAAAGGGGCACCATAACCGCCGCCAGCCAAACCGTAATGTCCACAGTTGGCTCATATCCGGGGCCTAAGAAAAATGGCACAAATACAGGAGCAATTCCGGCAATGCCAAAGCCTAAGGCGCAGCATATCATACATACCAGCTTGGATGAGCTTTTCAGCTCCTTTTTATAATTTATCAAATCCCCTCTGGCAGCCATTCCTGCTACTCTGGGAAGCATTACTGTGCCAATGGCTGTAATAATCCCCTTGGGAAGATTAATAATACTGTCTCCATAACTATAATAGGCAACCTCCTTATTATTAGACAGCAGTCCTATCATCAGCTTATCCATCCAGTTAAAGATGCTAAGGGCCAGTAATGGCAGGAATAGGGCAAGGTTTGGCTTAAAATGCACTGCTATATCTTCCCAGCCCACCTTTTCCCAGGATACTGTTTTAATAAGCTTAGGGATTAAAAGCAATTGCTCTATTAAAAATGCTGCCGACATTACAAGGGTATACATATTCAAGTCATTGCTATCTCTTACAAAGGCAAAGACTCCCACAATAATCATGACCCTTGCTGCTACACTTCTGTATGCAGTATATCTGAAATCTTCAATTCCAAAGAAAAACCAGCTTACATCAAAAAAGGAGCTTAAAACATATATTCCCTGTATTGCATAAAGCATAAGATTGTCTCTGAATACAGTCACTACCAGCAATATATAAATGGACATTGAAATAAAGCCTGTGAGTAGCTGCATCGCATAAATACTCCAAAACAGCTTATTTCGTGCCCTTTGCCCTGATATGCATGAAGCTATTGTTCTGTTTCCATAGTTTTCAATACCCAGTCTTGCAAACATAATAAAATAACAGGCTATGCTACTTGAAAATGCATACAGACCATTATTTTCTATTCCCAGCACTCTTGTAATATATGGCGTTACAACCAGTGGCAATACACATATGGAAATACGGTATATAATATTGTAAAGATAATTTTTGGTTTTATTCATTTATTATTTCTTCTATATTTTTCCGACTATATTTGTCCTGTCTCTAATGTCCCTAATATTCCCCAAAACTATTTTCTCTTTGCCATCCTCAATGGTTAATATCAGAGCAACCTCAATATTCTTATTTTTCCTGAAAAAAGCTTTAGGTATGGTTACCACGCCTCCTAAGGACAGCATTTCAGCAGTGGCAGCTCTGTCAAGCCTGCCCACAATAAACTGATATTTATCCTCCTTACCCAAAAGCACCAGCTTTACGGTTATCCTCTGATAGCAAGGGGCTGTTCCCACATTTGAAAGCTTAATATTGAATTTAAGCTTTCTTCCCGGCTTATAATATTTTCCGGACATATGGAATAAGTTAAATCTATATCCCACATACTCTGCCAAATAATCATAAAAGGATTTATCTTTCCATGATGGGTTAACAAAATATGCTTTCTCCCGCTTCCAGTGTTCAATAATTCTTCCGTCATGCTCACTGTTTAAATAGGAAACATTCATATCATCAAGGGTTTTTAAAAGCTGTACATTGTCGGTACTAAGGTCTGAATAGAGCACCTCCCCGCCATTTGGTACAAGCCGGCACAGCTTATTTTGAAAGGCAATCTCCTGCTCCCTTATGCGCTTTCCATCATGAGAATAATGCCCATTTTCAAGGTATGTTCCCAGGTCAGTCTCCGAGCCTAAAATAGCATCGTTAAAAAGCCCCAGCCTTTCTTCCCCGGACACATCCTTACTATCACGCCCTGTTATATAGCGCCACATATATGGACATCTCACTGCATAATAAACATCTGCCTGACTGTTTTTTACAAGGCTGTTATATAGAGCAACATGCTGGTGTTTCCCATGATATCTGGTGCCATGCATCTCCCCCCAGCTTCCTATAAACAGTCCCTGAACCACAAATATAAGAGCTTCAAATTCCTTTATTACCTTATCTAACTGCTCCATATGCTCTTTTATAATACTTATGCTGTCAGGTTCATTTTTAATACCATAGCCGTCAAAATCATAGAGAAATCTAAGAATAATGTTAATATTCAGCTCTTTATACTTATTAAACAATGCTCTGATATTTTCCAGTCCGGCTTCATCAATGGAGCCTGTATTATAGGCGCTTATATTGAGTTCTACTAAAATAAGTTTTTGATTATCATACAATTTAAGATTTTCTAAATCTATTTTCTCATCTACATAGAACTTATGAATACAGTACATTCCCTTATAGGGATTTTGCAGTGGTTTTGTATTTTCAACAAAGCCATTAAGTTCTAAATTCCTTGTAAATACCCCCATTATAAGAGCACCTCTACCCTATCTTCTTGATTTTTTTCTTATTTCCAGGAACACACTCATAATGTTAAGCGGCATAGTAAGCATATATAGCATTGGCTTAATTATTCCCGAATGCATACTGACACCGGCTTTTCTCTCATGCATAACAGAGGGTATTTCCACTACCTTAAAACCCTCCATAACCATCTGAATAATCATATTTGCGTCAGGATACATTATGTCAAACTGATTATATTGTGAATAATATAAAAAGGCATCTCTGGTTAATCCCTGTAGCCCCGATGTAGGGTCAAGAATTTGCTGATTTGTAATATTGTGTATCACTTTTCTAAAAAACTCTATGGAAATCTTTTTTATTGGCGAAATATAAAAGGATTTTCCTCCCTTTGCAAATCTGGAGCCTATCACAATATCGGGATATCTCCCAAGTTCATCAGGTGTAGTAAGCTTCTTGTGTATATTCAGAATATTAACCTTGTCATGCTGACCGTCGGCATCTATCTGGATTACATATTTATATCCTCTTCTGACTGCATATTTATATCCTGTTTGAAGTGCTGCACCGTACCCAAGGTTAAATACATGACTCAGTACCAGCGCTCCATGCATCCTTGCCACAAAGGTGGTGGAGTCCTTTGAACCGTCATTTACCACCACAATGTCTGCTAAAGCCATTATTTCTTTATCATCTGTAATGGAGGTAAGAAGCGCACCAATACTTTCTTCTTCATTGTATGCAGGTATTATAATCAGCACATCTTTCATCTTTCGGTGTCCTCCATCATCCTCTCAAGCTTCCAAAGGTCCTTTTCTCCATTCCACTCTTTCTTTGCCGTATTATCTGCATACATTTTGGCTTCTGCCGGGTTGTCTATTAGCTCCCCAATTGCCTTTACTATAATATCCGGCTCTAAATTCACAAGCTTTCCGGTAACTCCATCCTCAATCTGCTCACGGTTTCCTGTGCAATCAGAAGCAATAATGGTCTTTCCTAAAACCTGAGCCTCCTCTATGGCAATGCTCTTTCCCTCATACCTTGTAGTATGTACATAAAAGTCCGCCTGCTTTACATATGGGTAAGGATTGCTCTTTGCTCCCATAAGGATAAAGTCTTTTTCAAGTCCTGCCTTTTCTATCTGGGCAGTCAGATTATCCTTTTCTGCTCCGTCTCCCAAAACATACCATCTGATATTTCTGCCTGCCTTTTTTAGCTTCTCACAAACCTCTATTGAAATATCATATGCTTTCTGGTAATGGAGTCTGCCTACAGATACAAGCCTTATTCCGTCAAAGTCATCCTCAAAGCCCGGTGCCTCCGCCCTTGCTTTAATGGTCTCTGCATCTATTATATTGTAAAACAGGTCTGTTTTTTCCTTATACTGCGGATATACCTCCACAAATTTGTTTTTTGCCTGCTCTGATACAGCAAAAATCTGTTCCATTTCTTCATAGCAGTTTTTATCCATAAATGGAAGATAGCCTGCCTCCTTATAATCAATATGGACAAAGGAAATCTTTTTAACCGCATTTACATGGTCTGCCACATAATAGGTTGACACTCCCTCCAAATATGCTATTGCCAGATTGTAATTTCTCTTTTTTCTGGGTGCTGCATCCGATATGAGTCTCCAAAGTACCTTATCCATCTGTATCCTATTGTTATTCTTCTTCTGAAGCACCATATTCTTAATCATATATGGCAAAAGTCTGAAGCCGCACAGCCTCTTAAGCCCACATTTGATTATAAAAGAGCGCATACGTCTCTTACCCTCTTTTGAATGCAGGGAGCAATTGTATAATCGCTTGTTTATAATATGCACCTGTGCGGGAATCATATCCGCCATTTCCCCAATGGGAATCATTGCATACAAATAAACGGAATATCCCTCCCGAAGCAGCTTCTTCATAAGCTCTACCATTGCCACTTCAGCACCTGCTTTTCCCAGAGTATTAATAACAAATAATATTCTTTTAGAGCCTGCCTGCCTTTTCTTTATTTCCAGGAATTCCCTTTCCTCAAATTTCCCTTTTTCTTCAACAAATATATTTTCCCGCAACTCTTTCTGCTCCTGATTAAGCAGGGATACCTGAATTGCCAGCTCATTTACCTTATTTTTCAGCTCCACATTGACGGCATAGCAATGGAACAGACCTAAAATAAGCACTAAAATTGCCAGCATAAATACTGCTGAGGGAGCGTATTCAACTCCAAAAAAATTGGCCACTCTTACGGGAAACATGGGAAAAATACCACATATTATCAGAAGAATATCTGTGATAAACCATATAATGCTCTGTCTTTCAGGCAGCTTCTTTTTCATAACAAAATTAAAATGAAGTCCGATTGCAACAAGTCCTATTGCAATCAGCAGAGTACGCAGTAAAATGGACATTAATGCTCCTTTCTTTTTCCGGTTAACATAACTCTAATCCCTTTTATAAACACAATATGACGGTTTCTTGCCTGTTCCAATTTCCACTACAGAACCTCGACAGTAAATCAGCTCATCTAAATGTCGCTCCACCCATCTTATCCTAAAATATGTATATGTATATGCCGCAAAAGCACCTATACAAAATCCTACTCCATATAGAGCCGGCTGAAGCTCCTTTGCCAAAATCGAGCCTCCAAAGGTCACAAGTGCAAAAATAATTCCACTAATTGCCGCACCGTTTAGGTCATCAAAATAGTATAAAAACAGGAGATTGTCATAGAATAAAAAGGCTATATAATATGCCACTGCCATAACAGGGTACATAGTCATGGTAAGGCTGGATATTCCAAGGGACGGACCTACAATCCTGAATATCATAAAGCACACAACCGTCACGCAGAACTGAAGTCTTGCAAGGGACATAAGCTGTTCGGACAGGGATTGCATCATTCGTTTTTTATTTGTCTTTATAGCATCCAGTTTGGAGCCGATAACCGATTTAATGTAGAGAGCATATTTTACTCTGAAGCGTGTGTCAGTTCTTACAATGAAAAATACTGTAGCAGAAATATTTGTAAACATTGCCACACAGGTAGCCATATCATAGGGCTGATTACATATATAGGTATCTGCTATTTTTACATTCCAGGGATGATTCCAAAATACAAAATTATGAATAAACAGTCCTAAGGTATATGTGAAATTGGCAATAATAAGCTTCCAGTATTTCTTAAAATATCCAAGCACAGTCGAATAGCTATAGCTATTGGTTCTGAATACCTTAAATACATTTACCATTTCCATAAAAGCTATCAGCCAAAAGCCGATTGTAAGGGCAAGCAGCATACTGTAGGTAATGGAAAATCCCACCAAAAATCTAAAAATCACAGACAGGATAAATGTAACCGCCATACCTATTAAATAAAAGAGGGACATTTCCTTATATGCCTTAAGCACCGAGTTAAATATCATTACCGAAAATACCAGTGTCAGTGCAAGAAAGCACATAAAGCTTGTAAAGACATAATATGGCTCCACCTCTCCATTTATATACTCAAATATATAAAAAATGCTTCCTGCAATACCCGCACAGCCCATGGTAATAAAGAGGCAAAGAAATACTGCGGGCCTTATTCCCTCATATTTTTCCTCGTAAATCATATCAGCCATATATTTTGAAATCATGGAATTAAGAGGGGCTGCAAACATTAGGGCAAATATAAATATGTACAAAAGTGAACACGAAAAAAGCTCTCTGGTATAGTAGCCGACGCTATCAAAGTCCAATACCAGAAACATTAAAAACAGATTTCCCACTACAAGGAGCATGGGGGCAATGGTATATGAAACACTGCATCCTATTCCATATAATGAGGCTGTTATATAATTTTTCTTAAATATTCGATTTAACTGAATCCCTATTCCTGCCATAGCTTTTCCTATCTAATTCATAGTAAATATCTTCATACTTATCCACCATCATCCTGATGAGATATTTATTTTTCAGTCGCTTATATCCCACCTCGCCCATTGCCTTACGTTTTTCTTCATCTCCTGCCAGCTCCAGTATGGCCGAGCTTATTTCCTGCACATTCATAACAGGAACTACTATTCCTGCATCTCCCAGCTCGTCCTCCTCTTCCCCATATATGAGTCCGTAGCAATTTCCCACATTAGTGGCTATTGTAGGCTTCTTTGCCGCATATCCCTCTAAAATAGTAAGAGGCTGACCCTCACTGAGACTTGTCAGAAGCAAAAAATCCATCTTCCCCAAATAATTTGCAATATCCACCGAGCCACAAAATTCTATTCCATCCTCATTCAGCTCCATAACCAGCCGATGGCACTCATCTCCATACGCCTTATCTTCCTCGTCCGAGCCCATAATATAGAGCTTAAGCTTTGGATTTTTCTGCCTTGCCAAATGGAAAGCATTAATCATGGTCTTTACATCCTTAATGGGTGTGACCCTTATAATGGCGCCCACATTAATATTTTCATCATCCTCACTCTTTTGGGCTATTCCATGCAATCTTTTAATATTTATACCATTTGGGGTAACAACTGCTTTTTCCGCAGGACACCCAAATTCAATCTGAAGCTTTTTTGCATATTCATAGAGGGAAGTAACCACATCAGCATAGTCATAGGCACACTGGGACATCTTGTAAAACTGCTCTATCCAAATATCCTTATATGCTCCCAACACCCATTTTGCCTTAATAAGCTCTTCTTCTCTCTCCCTTGTATATATTCCATGCTCTGATATAACCAGTCTGGAGCCGGGGTTTCTAAGCTTTGCCATACTTCCTATTATTCCCGAATATCCTGTAGCTACACAGTGATATACATCCGCCTTGGGAGGATTAATCTGCAATGAAAGAAACATTGGCGCATAAATACTTCTAAGTGTCCACAGAAAGTCCGTAAAAGAAGTACTCTGATATTCCTTTGAGTAGGACTCCTCCACCGCATGAAGAAAGGAGGGAGACATTAAAAGCTCATTAACCGATATCTTTTCATTTTCAAACATTTCAAAAATGGTTGCCCAGTCAATATTTTTATTAAGGAGAAGACCCTCTAAGGCTTTCCTCTTTCTTTTCGATAGATGAAAGAATGAAAACCTCTCATTGCTCTGCCCTTTTCTGTTATCTGCCCAATCGCTGTCATTTAAATATACCTCGTATACCTCTTTCAGATTGGCAGGCAAATCATATACAAATTTTTTACTCTGACTTCTGTCTGCAATAACTGCAATAATAGAAAAATCAATTTCCGGGAAAGACTTAATCATACTATGTATCCAACTGGACACACCGCCTACTACATATGGATAACAGCCCTCCGCTATAAAGCACACTTTCATATCTCAGCCTCAAAATCACTTTCTGTTTTTTGTATATATAACAGTATCTTTATCAACCACGGATACAAGATATGTTGTGTCATTTATCTGTTCAAATGAACCGCTACTTACCTTGGTAATTTTTTCATTCCAAAGACGTATTATAAAATATCCTTTATTATTACCTGAGGTAATATGAATATTTAAATTGCCGTCCGGTAGCCTTTCAGCCTTATAATCCAGCATAAGAAAATTAGAAAATCTTACCATGGACTCTTCAACCGATATGGTGTCAAATTTCACAAAATCATTAAGGTAGGTTTTTTCACTTGCCCATTTAGAGCTTACCTTTTCCCAATATGTATCGTCATTCTTAAAAAGCACATCCATCATATTGGTACTCTGCATATCCAGCCCCAGTGCCGTTTCCATACTTATAAGGCTAAGGTCCTCTTGCATATCATGACGAAGTCCTGAGGAGGTAAAGCTTACCCTCATATAGCCATTATCAGTTTTTTCAAAAACAGGTAAATCCTCTGACATATCTGTCACAATAATATTGGTGCTTTCACTTATTATACTGTCCGTATCTTCCAGCTTATCCTTAGGAACATATGCAGCTGTCTGGACATAGCTATCCACTGACTCACTGACAGCTTTATCCAATGTTTCTTTTATTGTTTCCAATGGCTCTTCAGATACCTGGTCATAGGAAACTCCAAGTGTACCCAGCTTTGTTATTATTTCAGAATAATAATATGCAATATCAGGATTGTCTGTCATATCCTCTTTACTGTAATCCAGCTTTGGTGCCATAAAAAAATTGTAGGACTTATTATAGTTCTGCAATATTGCTGATACTCCCGGCCATAGGATATCTCTTGAAAATGAGTACATATCCCTGTCATAGGTTTCTTCAAACATTTCCTCATTCTCATTTTTAAGCACAGGGAAATTAATAACCGAAACTGTCTGTGCATTTACTACAGGGTATACGTCATAGGTGTCACACTGAGATACAAATGCAGTCAGAACTCCAAGCAGGCTTTTTCCCTCAAACAAATCTGTATTAACTACAAACACATAGCCCTTATCCGTATAGGTTCTCCACAGTAATGGCGGGTATTCCAAATATTTAACATCCTTTACCTTGCCCTGCGCAAATACCTGATATCCTGTACGAAGCTCATAATATGGAATTTCTAATTTGAACTTTCCTTTGTCTCCATAGAAGTCCTTGTTGGAATAAAGTCTCTCCTTTGACACAAAAAAGTCATTGAATATATGTAGCTCTTCTATGTCCACACTTTCCTGTCTGCAAGCCATTATTCCCAATAAATCCATATATTCCTTATGGCTTTCCACATCGGAATAATCCGGCATTTGAGTAAAAATAATATTTGTGCCTACAGCAAGATAAGACCTTAAAATCGAATTCATACTTTCAGTATATTTAAAGTCCCCCAGAACAATAAAATCAGGTATTTCCTCAGAATATTTTTCCAAGGAATTAATTACCCTATAATGAAACTTCCTGTAAACACACCATTCTGAAATAAGGGAAACAGACTGTGTATCTGAGGTGTCAGCTAAAATATAGACAAGCTTCCTGCCCGCTATGGCATTGATATCCGAAGTCATTTCCAGAGTATCATTGCCTACTACATCCCCCATTTCCTCCAGCACATGGGTTTCAATATTTCTATTGTGGTATTTAATTGAATAATCTTCAAAAATCTTTGGCAATAAAAACAGGAATGTTATTACCGCCATTAGGATTACTATGGAAAAATACGATCTCTTTGTAACCATCTTTTCTCTCTTTGAGCTCCTAGCCGTTAAAGAACCTAATAATATCAAGCATTTCCTTATCTGCCGCAATGGTGGACTTCTTAAATTCATTGAGACAGTTCATAAATTTCTTATTCTGACCTGTTGCGTGGTAAAAGCGTAGTTCACATTTATAGGTGTCCAGCTCCCCCGGTCTGTTCATTCTCACTCTGTCCACCCAAATTCTCACTTCATCCAATCCACCTACGGAAAGCAGCATCTCTACTACCCATAAATAGTGGACTGCCATCATATGCCAAAGATGATTGTCATACATGCTCTGAGCCACCGCCACCGCCGAATATACATACTGCATTTTCTCGTTTTCAGAAAAAATATTCATCTTAAGCTCTTCATAATAAAGCTGTAGCAATCTGATATTGAGGTCGGCATCTTCCGGATTCATTGAAAGTGCATATGCCATTTCACTTATCTGATTTCTAAACTCATTATATTCATCCTGAATAGCAACTGCCGCATAATGAGATGCTTCTGTATCAGGATAATCAATAACCTCTCTCAAAGAGCCTGCCACATTGTTGGTGCTTGTCTTAATAACATTCATAATAAGTGTTCTAAGCTCCTTGGCACGGCTAAATACCTGGGCTTCTGCCAGGGATGTAAAGTTCATTTCAAGCTCCACATCCGAAACACCTACGCTCTTTTCTCTTTCTTTATCAAAAGAGATTTCACTCATATCACTGTCTTTTTCCTTAATATGTTTCTGGGCAATATTTGTACAAATCAAAAAGAGCGGTACTACCACAGGGCATATACAACTTAGAATGCCCATCATTATATAAAGACTTTTTTTAGCTTTTTTTGTAAACAGACCATATATAAGGATACAGAGAGACAGAATGGCATTAACAATCCAAATTATTATTACAAGCTTTGTTCCGATATCCATTTGTCCTCCTTTCCATAAAATTTTGTGCTTATTTAATTTCCACTGTAAATCCGCCACTTACAAGTCGTTCAATAACCTGGGATATATTTTCTTCAAAGGCATTTATAAGCAATATTTCATAATTATTATCATCATATTTTACAAGGAAATCGCTGTTTCTTACCTTGCCTGCTATAAGAGCATCATTCTCTGCTGTAATTTCATTTGCAAATACGCTAAGACATACGGAATGTACAAGCCCTTTTTTCTCGGCCTCTTTATAGATATTTAAAATATTTTCATATGCGTCAGCATTTAAAAATCTTCCATCCCCCTCAGGTGCGCTAAGCTCAAGTATCTGCAATGAACGCATAATAGCATTTTGAGTAAGCAGGCTTAAAATTCTAAGCATATTGCTCCAATGGAGCGTCATTCTTTCAAATGGCAAATCCCAAACAAAGAGAACCACCCAGATATCATTGCTTTTATCTGAGATGGCACAAGCCATATCGGGATATCCCTCAGCTTTATTTCTATTGGTATAAATTCCGGTCTCTTTTAGCTCTGAAAATACTTCTACATATTGGGATATATTTATTGAGCGTCCCTGATTAATAACAAATTCAGAGGTACTTGCCAGCAGTCTGTAATAGCCATTGTTTCCACTTGTGTATACAGAAACATGCTTAGAGCCCATTACATCTCTAAATACCTGAATTGCCTCAAAGAGCACTTTGTCCTCCGTAGTTGCATCAAGCTTACTAAGAACAGAATAAAACAGATTAAAGCCCTCATTGCTATTAATAACCTGCTCCTCAAAATACTCCTTAACCTGATTGGTCCTTGCGGCAATTTCCGAAAGCTCCTTGATTTTTCCTGTAAGATATTCTCCCTCATCGTCCTTTTCAATGCTTATTCGCATATACTCATCACGTAAAAATCCTACGGACATTCCGAGAATGAATATTTCCGAAATCCAGACATAGGTAGAAGAATTGGAAATATTTGCCAGCAGGGTATCGGAAATATATAAAAGGTAGAAAAATCCCACTATGGATAGCATACCTGTAAACACTGCCAGATAAAATCCATGTATTATGGCAAATATCAGGACATATATAAGGAAGAAGTCAAGCCTTGACGCTCCCTCCATCTGTCCCACGGTATTCTGTAAAAACATTACAAGAAGCCAGCCTAAGATGCCCTCGATATATGGAATAATTGTTTTTCCTGCTTCCTTAAGCCATTCCGTTTTCTTTTCACTTTTCCTTTTACGAAGAAAATTTTTTATATGTTTCTTCATATAGGTAATGATTTCCGGAATAGTGTCATCAATGGTATGTATTACAGAAAAGTCAAATTCTTCACTAAAATAAGTATCTTTAAGAGTCTTCTGCTTTCCTTTTCCCTCTGAAATAATTTCTATATCACAGGAAATGTCGTAGACATCCCTAATCTTATTTGCAATGTCCTCTTCGCTTACTGTTTCGCCACTAATATGATAGGTGTCCCTAAGCACTTTAGGAGCCTGAATAATCTTCCAAACAGCTTCTGCTACATCTCTTTCAAATACAGGCGCAATAATATTATCTTTTTCCACCCTCATCTTATTTTCAGTTACTGCCTGTAGGCACAACTTAGTAACAAGGTCCTTACACTCCCTGCTCTTTTGGGGTACACAATATAGCTCATCAATACGCAGGGATATCATCTGCATATTTGAAAAATGAGACATTCCCATAGATATGGCTTCTCCCATGCCAAAGCCTGTTCCATCCTCCTCCTCAGCATTTGGCTCTATAGCCTCAGTCAAATTTAATCCGGCATCCTCCACGAATACACTATCCGAGGACAGATAAATAAATCTGGATACCTTTGCCTTTTTAGCATACCTTGCCACATTGCTTAAGTCCGAAACATATGAAAGATATTTCTCATTTTCATTGACCTTTTTATCCCAGTCATGTGCAGGGTCAAAGCCCTTTGCGAAAATAACCACATCCGGATTACAGCAAAGCATTACATCATACATGCTACTGCTGCTAAAATCATTTTGAAAATGTCTTGGATTTGGCAATTCCAATTTGGAGGAAACAGGGCTAACAAGGTATGTGTTCATACCCTCTCTTTTAAGCCTTTGTTCAATTGTTTTGGATACACCATTTTTAGAGCCAACTATTAATACATTAGAATACACACGCATTGCCCTCAAAAAATATACAGTTTTACTAAAGTATTATAACACTATTTATAAATCAAGTGCAAAAATGCTTGTACTTTTCTATTGTACTTTTCTATGAAAAAGTGGAAACTTTTATAAAGGATGGGCGTTTCTACCTTATTTTTTGCTTCCTTAGAGCGCAAAAGCTCTCCTACACCAAATCTTTTTGGAATAAATAATGGTTCTGTCTCCTCAGAACGCCAAAAGCCCCAAGGTAAACCTCGGAGCTTTTGTAAATTATAGTATTTTAATTTTTCATATTATGCTACGGCATTAGCATTTATTGTTTCTATAACCTGTCCTGAATTTCCGGAATATTTGCAACACCGGCAACGCCCCTCACTTTCTTAAGCAAATCGCCTCTTGCCTTGGAATATTTTTTGCCTACGAGGTAAGCCAACTCAATACCATACATAAGTGCATCAAAGCGTGCTGCACTGACCTCATCCTCTTCAGGTAAGATAAGTGGAGCCAATTCTTCTCTTACAGTCAAAGTATCCTCGTATGAAATGCTCTGATAATTCTCCTCCAGGGAATACAGCTCAACATATTTCAAATGCTGTCTTACTGCATAATTATCTTTTGGCAGCTCAGATACTCATAACCTTTTTAAAGAATACCAGGTTCACAACCTCAGGCACATCTATTCCCGTATCAAGCATATCTACAGATATGGCTATCTGAGGCATTTTTTTAGCATCTGAAAATTCATCAATAGCGCTTTGAGCATAGGTCATATGGTTGTCTATAACCTTGGCAAAATTTTTAAGTTATTCAATAAATTGTTTCTTGAGCAAATTGCTAATTTTATGATTATATCAATGAAATAATTTATGGTTTGTAAATATCATATTACCCCTATATATTTAATAATTCCGTAATTCTTGTCTGCAAATGTTTTTCTATAATTCTCATTCTTTTTGAGGGGAGATTATAGTTACCATCCTGTTCAAACTTAAAGCCTATCATCTTTCGCAATTTTGTTTTCTGCCTTGGTGTAATAAATTCTCTGACTATGTTCTCAAAGGGAACGCCATATGATGAGCTTCTGGTTTTTGCATATTCTTCTATATTTTCTAAGTCATCAATCATTGCATAATTAAACAGTGATAAGCCATTATCAAAAATTGGAGCAAAGGCGCACGGTTCATTTGTTTTATTATCAACAATTAATCCAAAATTTCCAAAATGGCGGTCCTCATTATATATAAGCGCATCAAATACCAGCATATCAACAAATTCATTATAATAGCTATCTCCTAAGCTCTTAATGTATTCTGCAACAGTTCTTAAAGAATAATTCTCAACAAATCTGAATATAGGAACATACGAATGGTCTATATCCGTAAACAGCTTACACACAGAGCATATATTGCCTTTCCACCTCGCCAGGGAATAATCTACATGATTAAGTTCCATTTTTTTTGCTATCTGGCTGGCGTAAAATTCAGAAAATGGTTCGTTGCCTGTATTTGCGGCTCCGCTAGTTCCGCCTTTATAAAGTAGAATTTCTCCTCTGAGTCTTCTCCAGCCCTTTCTTAACATTCCAGCGGTGGTAAATTCAGGGGATGAGGTAAAACCTTTTGCCGGAGAACTACCATATCCTGTGTATGCAATCAAGGAAAGCACTTTAAGAAAATCATGCTCATACAAATTATAGTCTTCAAACTTCTCATCATCATTTAAAGTAATCCAATAACTGTCATTTAGCGAAAGCCCCTTGCAAACTTGTAAAATGCCCTTAATATCATTATGGGCTAACCCGCTTTTTGCCAAAAACGAATCTACATATTCCCTATTCTTAGGAATAATTCTACTCCTAAGCCATTTCATTATGCTCTCTGGATTAGGTTTTACACCTATGGGTAATAAATGCTTATTTGAGCCACTAACGTCCTTTATTGAAACAACTTTTTGCCCATCAAGGTTATCCTCTGCGATATCAAATTGTAATAGTGTTTTATTATATTGCTTAAGATAGAACATATAGTACCTCTTTTATACTCATGAATCTGAGTCAGCAGTGCTACTATTTCCGGAGTCAGCAGTTGCTCCCATTTTTTATCAAATACATAATCACGCATTCACAATTATCTCATTACATATCTAATAAACTCATTTATAAACAAAATGATGTAATTGAAACATATCATTTAATTACATCATCGTCAATTTAATTACATCGTTTTTAAGCATTTGATGTAATTATTGTCTTAACTGATATTATCATATTTTAAAATAGCCCCTTTCCTATTCTTTCTGTTTACAACTAATTTTCAAGATATTATTCTTAATGTAATAAAAAATAGGCGCGAAATGTAATTAACCCGTGAAATAATGTAATTGTACAGCAAAAAGCTCCAAGGTAAACCTCGGAGCTTTTGTAATAATAGTAATATTTAACTGATTATTATATTAAGTCTAATCACATTCCAAAATGTCTGCAATATAGCTTAGTCCAGCTTCTTGCTAAAGCTGGCCATAGCCTCTTTAAGCTTATCAATAGATTCAGGGCGTATAACCGCAAACATACGGGGCATCATCATTGCCAATGTGCCTGCATTAAATTTTCCCTCTTCCTGAAGCTTAAAGCACTCCTTAAGAATTGCGTTGGCTTCCTCTTCCTTGCCCTCTTTTACGATTCCTTTAAAAAACTTTTCAAACATTTCCTGTCCCGGGTTCATAATTCATCTCCTTTTCAATTTGTCAGGTATTTAGGCATTCACTAAATACCCATTGTTGATTTCTTACTTCTAATGTAGTATTCAAAACGCAGAATTATGCATCAGTGCTACGGGTTTCAAATTAACTATACCATAGTTACTTGTCACTTTACAGATGGCACTAGGACATTTTAAGTAAATATTATTCTGAGTAGAATGTATATGTATGTTTGCCCTTTTTCTTAGACTCATACATAGCCGCATCACTTTTCTCAAATAAGCTGCTACTATCCTTAGCTTCCTTTCCCTGCACAATTCCTATGCTGAGAGAAACCGCAGGTAATCCATCGCTTGTATTTGCCATCTCTTTGTTTATCTGTTCCATTTTCGATTCAATAAGTTTTCGCTGTATTCCGCCTGAGTGTACCATAAGCACCACAAACTCATCGCCACCTATACGGCATATATAATCATCATCGCGGAAAACACTTTCCAGCACCCTAACTACCTTAATCAGTATCTGGTTACCTGCGTCATGTCCGTAATTGTCATTAACGCTCTTGAAATCATCCACATCAAAAAGCATCATATATGTTGAGTCCAAGTCAATACCGGACATCAACAGATCATATCCGGCACGATTATATGCTCCGGTAAGTGCATCATGGGATGCCTTGAAATTCAAGTGCTCCAGGCTTGTTCTGTACTTTGAATACATCTTGTTATACGCCTTTGCCAGATATCTGAATTCGTCCGCGCCTATTACCATTATAGGGCTGTCTGCATTTATCCTGTCTACAGCCTTTAATATGGGGTCAATACCCAGATATGCTGTAAGCCTTACCATAGCCAAAATAGATATTATCTGAATTATCACAACTACACATACAGCATTTCTTTCGCGAAGAAATGTTGCAAGCTCTTCAGCTTCAGCATTTTTCATCAGCTTTTCTATCTCTGCAAGGCTTTCCTGCATATCGCGCCTGATAAGGTCTTTTTGTTCGTAATATTCGTCACTTAGTACAATCTCGGTTGCACGTCTTATCTTTTCATCCGGGGAAAGCTCGGCATCCTCCGGATTTAAGGTAATGCTTTCTAAAACTGACGGATAATCCTTATAGCCCTTGGCTTTGATTACAAGACGCATAGCATAATATTCGCTGTCCATCAGCTCATCTGAGTTGTTCATTGCTCCCTGAAGCTGCTTCAATGCTGCCTCGGCTCTGCTATCCCCACTCATCTTTAATATTGCCTCGCCTCGTCTGTCTACCTCAAAGACTTCCTCAAAGTACTGCTCAAGAAAATGAATATCTCCATTTATTGTAAATCGCTGTACCTGCTCAGTCAGATAATTGGATGCATCCATAAGGTCATGTGCTGCCTGCTCAAGCTCCATATGCTCTTCTACCGCCTTTGTAAGACGAACAAAGGAAGAAGCCAAACGATAGGTAGAATAAATTACAACTCCTGACATAACTGCCATAATAATTATCAACCATCTATGAAGTTTACGAAGTGATACACCATTTTCCCACTTTTTTAACATCTAATATCCTCCTATGCAAAAATATCCACAAGATAGTATAGCTGTGAAAATAAGTGTTTGGCAATATTTTTTCGCTTTATTTAGTACTTTTTATATGGTTTTTTTATGTGGTAATTCTCCATTCCAATTTAAATATGTGCCCTGTATTTTTTTAACAGTTCAACTGACAGAGTCTTATCCTCTGCTGATAAAACACTTAATTTTTTTGTTATCATTTCTGCATTTTCAGGGTAAACCTTGCATATCAGTTCCTCCCCTGCCTCTGTAAGCCTAACCATAAATTTTCTCTTATCAGCCTTATCCTGATTTTTTATTACAAATCCCATTTTTTCCAAATTTCCTATTACCACGGGAATAGTTCCGTCAGTGCTTAGTACAAGATTTTTTAATTCTCCGATGGACAGCTCGCCCTTGCTGTGAAGAGCTTCTAAAACACTGAACTGCCCCAGCGTCAAATCATATTTTTTGCATATTAATCTTGTCTGTCTGTCCATTTCAGCCACAATTCTATGCAGGGCTATAACAATTACACTATCTTCCCGTGAAAGATTTTTCTTTTTATCCATTATAAAATATCCTCTTATTAATAGTTATCGTAATCAGCCGTTTCCTTTATAAAAGTACCATTTTCCAAATCGTTATAGGCTTGAATAAGCTCTTCTCTGGTATTCATTACGATAGGACCATACCAAGCCACAGGCTCATCCAATCTCTGTGAGCTATATAATAATATTTCAGCACCATTATTTCCTGTCTCGAAAACCACATGGTCTCCGTCCCCAAGTCTGGCTGCTGTCTTTTCGTTAATATCTGTGCCTGATATTTTTACATCTCCTAAAAGTGTAAAGGCAAATGCCGACCAGCCCTCACGTACCGGGATTTCTACCTTTGCATTCGGTTCAAGATGAATGTCATAAAAATCCAAGGGGAGATATTTTCCCTGCCATCCCTCTTCATCCTTATATTTACCTGTAACCAGACGCAATTTTCCACCATCTAACGAAAATTCCTTAATCTCCTCTCTGGAAATTCCATGATATGCAGGCGATGCCGTCATCTTGTCCTTTGCAGGAAGATTAAGCCAAAGCTGTGTACCCAGCAAACTCTCCCCTCCCGGCATCTCCGAATGTTCAGCTCCCGAACCTGCTGTAAGCCACTGCGCCTCCCCGTCATGTACTACCGCCTCTGTGCCTAAGTGGTCCCGATGCACCATCTGACCTTTGCTGATAAAGCTGACTGTCTCAATTCCACGATGTGGATGTGTGGGAAATCCCTTTATATAATCATTAGGATTTGTGCTGTCAAATGCATCCATCATCAAAAATGGATCATATTTATCTGTAGTATTGTTTCCAAGTACGCGCACCAGATGAACACCTGCTCCATCCACTGCTCTCTGTCCCTTTGTCTGATATATAACTTCTCTTTTCATAAAAACCTCAATCTTTCTTTTTAATATTCTATGTTATTGGTTAATGGTTAATGGCATTTGCCTATTGGTATAAATTATAGATAGATGCCAGGTTTATCTCTCGGATATCTCTAATTAAAGATATCTTTACGCATAATATACCTCTAATTAAAGATAATGTCAATGGGATTTTCTGAGTTTTTATTTGTGTAATATTTTGTAAGATTGTTAAAAATATTCGTGTAATTTAGTGTTGATTTTTGATTAAGACCCGTCGATTTTTACACGAATATCTGTTATACTATCCTTAACACTATACTTTGACTATATTTAGCACCTTTAGCACCTTTAAGGAGGATGGAATATGTATAGAAAGATTATGAGCTTCTTAGAAGTATGGAAAGATAGTAAGCTACGTAAACCCCTTATCTTGCAGGGTGCGAGGCAGGTGGGTAAAACCTACTCTGTTTTAGAGTTTGGTCGCAATTATTATGAAAATGTGGCATATTTCAATTTTGAAACCAATCCAAAGCTAAATGAAACCTTTGAAGAAAACATAAGTCCTGACTACCTAATACCAATTTTGTCCCATATTGCAGGTCAGACCATTGTAAAAGAAAAAACGCTGATTGTCTTTGATGAGGTGCAGCTTTGTGAACGAGCCTTAACTTCTCTTAAATATTTTTGCGAAGATGCTCCCGATTATCACATCATCGTGGCAGGCAGTCTGCTCGGTGTGGCGGTCAATAGAGCCCAATTTTCATTTCCTGTAGGAAAGGTGGATATTAAAACCCTTTATCCTATGGATATGGAGGAATTTATGCTTGCGATGGGCGAGAAGGCACTTGTGGAGAGGGTTAAAACCTGCTTTGAAACAGATACTCCTATGCCATCTGCTCTCCACGATGCGGCAATGCTACTTTATCGAAAGTATCTTGTAATAGGCGGTATGCCGGAATGTGTAATGCAATATGCCGAAACTAAAGATTATATTCTTGTCCGTCATACACAGGATACCATACTTGCCAGCTATCTCAATGATATGAGTAAGTATAATAATCTGAATGAAATCAAGAAAACCAGACTTGCTTATGATAATATTACAGTCCAGCTTTCAAAGAAAAATACTCGTTTCCAATATAAGCTGATTAAAAAAGGTGGCAGAGCCTCTGAATTTGAAAATGCCATTGAATGGCTCTGCTTATCCGGTATTGTATCCCAGGTTTACAATGTTGAACAAATCAAAAAGCCCTTGGAAAACTACCGTAATATTGATGCATTCAAAATTTATGTATCGGACTTAGGACTGCTTTGTGCCAAAAAGGATTTGGTTGCCAATGATATTCTCTATATGGTTGATGAAATAAATGATTTTAAGGGCGGTATGGCTGAAAACTATGTTAATGTCCAGCTTTCCATAAGTGGATACAACACCTACTATTGGGAGTCCGAGCGCGGTGCTGAAATAGATTTTATTATTCAGCGTGACGGTCAGCTTATTCCTGTTGAGGTCAAATCTGCCGACAATACAAGAGCAAAGAGCTTAAAGGTCTATATGGATGCTTACAAACCCGCTTATGCCATTAAGCTATCTACCAAAAATTTTGCATTTGAGGACAAAAAAAAGATTGTTCCGCTATATGCGGCATTTTGTATTTAGAATAATATTTGAGAAAGTAATAACGCCAACAGTATCAGTTGGCGTTTTGTCTACAATCTGTTTTGAGGTCGCAATTTGCGACCTCAAATTATTATAGTATTTATGCAATCTACCGCTTACTCTTCTCCTCATACATTTTAGTATCTGCTTTTTTAAGCAGTTCTCTAAGCTCGGTGGATGAAAGGAATGATTTTCTGAGAAAAAGAAAAGAGAGTAAATAAAAGCTATAACTGCACTTATTGTACCATTCACATATCCATGTATTGATAATACATATGCCGTAATAACAAATTCTAGTCATAAATATGTTATTTAATATATCGGCAGAATTGTGCTTTCTCTATATCCTTAAATCGCCCTGCCCAAAAACTGTGAATTATACAGATTATGGTAAAAGCCCTTTGCGGCCATAAGCTCATTATGATTACCCTTTTCAATAATATGGCCATCTTTCATAACAAGGATTACATCCGCTGTTCTGATGGTGGAAAGTCTGTGAGCCACAATAAAGCTGGTGCGACCCTCCATCAGCTTATCAAAGGCTTCCTGAATTTTTAACTCAGTTCTTGTATCAATAGAAGATGTAGCTTCATCAAGAATAAGCATATCCGGCTTACCCATCATAACTCTGGCAATACATAATAGCTGTCTCTGACCCTGGGAAAAATCCTCACTGTCCTCTGAAACAAAGGTGTCGTACCCCTTAGGCAGCTTTTTTACAAAGGAATGAACATGACAGGCCTTAGCCACTTCTATCATAGCTTCCTCTGAAATATCAGGATTGCCCATCGTAATATTTTCTCTTATGGTTCCGGTTTTAAGCCATGTTTCCTGAAGCACCATTCCATATCCATTTCTAAGAGAAGCCCGCATAATGTCACGTATGTCTGTTCCATCCACCTTAATAGAGCCTTTATTCACATCATAAAATCTCATAAGCAGATTAATCAGAGTTGTCTTACCGCTTCCCGTAGGCCCTACAATAGCCACTCTCTGTCCCGGCTCTACCTCCAGACTAAAGCCTTGAATAAGGGGCTGTGCCGGTACATAGGCAAAATCCACCTCTGAAACAGATATCTGCCCCGTATATTTTTCAGGGGCAATAGCATCCTCTGCATCCGGTATCTGGGGTGTTTCATCCACCAGTGCAAGGACTCTGCCTGCACAGGCAATAGCATTTTGCAGCTCTGTAATAACAGAGGAAATATCATTAAACGGCTTGGTATATTGGTTGGCATAGCTTAAAAATGCGGATAGCTGTCCCACGGTTAAATGTCCTGAAATTACATTCATAGCACCAAATATACATACTATGGCAAATACTAAACTGTTTACAAATCTTGTGGAGGGATTTGTAATAGACGAGTAAAATATGGCATCTAATGAGGCCTTGGTTAATTTTTCGTTAATATTATCAAAGCGCTCTACCACCTCTTCCTGCTGATTAAAGGCTTTAACAACCCGCTGACCCTCAACTATTTCATTTATTAACCCGGTCTGCTCTCCCCTAAGCTCAGACTGTTTTTTAAACATAGTGAATGTACGGCGGGCAATATATTTTGCAACAAAAAATGATATAGGGGTTATGGCAACAACCGCCACAGTAATTACAATATTTACACTTGCCATAAATAAAAGTGTTCCAAAAATCGTAACAATTCCTGTAAACAGTTGGGTAAATCCCATAAGTAATCCATCTGCAAACTGGTCTGCATCCGCAATAACTCTGCTCTCCACATCCCCGTAGGAATGGGAGTCTATATAGCTTATGGGTAATTCTTCAATCTTTGAAAATGCATCATTTCTAATTTCCCTGACCACATCATAGGTCATCTTATTATTGCAGATATTCATTATCCACTGGCCTATACCTGTAACGCCCACACAGATACCGATTTGCAACAGTATTTTAAATATCCCGTCAAAAGCTACATTATTGGCACCCAACATATAATCCACAGCCGAACCTGTAAGCTTGGGAATCCATAATTGCAGCGTCACGGTAAGAACTGCAAGAAAAAGAGAGATAAACAGGTATATTTTATAATGTCCTATATATTTCAGAACTTTTAGTATGATGTCTTTTTGACTTGTATATTTCTTTTCCATATTATGCCTCCTTTCCCCTTTCGCTTTCTGCATCAGGAAATTGGGACAAATAGATTTCTCTATATACTTTATTATCCTGCATCAATACCTCATGTGTTCCAAGTCCTACAAGCTTACCGTCATCCAATACAATAATCTGGTCGGCATATTGAACTGATGCTGCTCTCTGTGACACTATAAATGTGGTTAAATCCTTACTCATGCCTCTTATTGCCATTCTAAGCCTGGCATCAGTAGCAAAATCAAGTGCTGATGCACTGTCATCCAGAATAAGTATTTTGGGCTTTTTCATAATGGCTCTGGCAATGGTAAGACGTTGCTTTTGTCCACCTGAAAGATTGCGACCCTTTTGTTCAATTTTATATTCAGTCTTTCCCGGTTTTTGCTCCACATATTCTTTTGCCTGGGATATTTCTAAAGCTTCTTCAAAATCTTCCTCTGTGGCATCCTTATTTCCCCAACGCAGATTATCTGCGATTGTTCCCTTAAACAGCTCTGTTTTCTGGGGTACAATTCCCATAAAATCACGAAGCGAAGAAACTTTATATTCTCTCACATCCCTGCCAAAGGCTTTTACACTACCCTCTGTAGCATCATAAAATCTGGGAATTAAATTAATAAGGGAGGATTTTCCGCTGCCGGTGCCACCGATAATACCTATTACCTGCCCTTTCTTAGCTGTAAATGATATATTTTCCAGAGCATAGCCCGCACTTCCGGCATATCTAAGAGATACATTATCAAATATAACGGAGGTATCTGCATCTGTTATTTCTGTTTCGCTTCCATCCTCCATATCAGGAACTACATTTAATACCTCTGCAATTCTGTCCCCGCTTGCCCATGCCTTAGTAACCTGAATAATCAGATTGGCAAGCTTAATCAGCTCCACAAGAATTTGCGACATATAATTTAACAGTGCAATTACCGCTCCCTGGGTCAATATTCCAACCTCAACCCTAAGCGCTCCTACATAAATCAAATACATAGTTGCCCCATTCACAATAATAAAGGTAACAGGGTTCATAAGTCCCGATATCTTACCCACAAACTTCTGTGCCATGGAAAGATTATCATTATTGTCCTTAAATCTTCTGATTTCATCCTCTTCCCTATGAAAAGCACGAATTACACGTACGCCTATTAAATTTTCTCTGGTACTTGTCATTATCTGCTCTAACTTATTCTGCACACTCTTATAAAGAGGAATGGTTATAAGCATAATTCCAAATACTACTATGGACAGCACCGGAATGGTAACAGCAAAAATCAGGGCAGCTTTGGTATCAACTCTAAATGCCATAATCATTGCGCCGATTACTATAAAGGGCGACCTTAAAAATAATCTGAGCACTAAATTTACACCATTCTGCACCTGATTTATATCACTTGTAATTCGGGTAATTAAGGTATCCGTGCCAAATTTATCTGTCTGGGAAAAGGTTAGCTCCTGAATACGCTTAAAAAAAGTATGACGCAGCTCACTGCTAAAGCCTGTAGCTGCCTTGGCTGAATAGAACTGCGCGGTAATGGATGCCACCAGCCCGATAATTGCTAAAAGTACCAGCATCACTGCCATTTTCATAACATAGTTTTTATCATTGTTACCAATTCCCTCGTCAATCATCAGCTTTACAACAAGGGGCACAAATAATTCAAATGTGGCTTCTAACATCTTAAAAAGGGGTGCCAGCACACATTCCTTTTTATAATTTTTAAGATATATAAAAAGTGACTTCATAATTACCTCCACTATATGTCCATACCTGCAAATATATTAACACCATAACTATATATTGTAACGTATAATTATGGTGTTAATTAAGATATTCATTATTCTATTTTAGTGGAAAAGTAACAGAAAAGGTCACTAATCCATTTTGGCAGGCTACGGAAAGCTTTGTATTATTTGCATCCGATATCGCCTTTGCTATTGCAAGTCCCAGACCATAGTGCCCTGTAAACTCATGGGAGCTGTCGCCACGATAGAACCGTACAAAGAGGTTGTCCAGTTCACTTTGGGGAATTTCTTCTCCGGCATTTGATACACTAAGTACTGACACACCCTTTTTCTCAGAAAGTGTGACACTGACTTTTCTCGTTTCGCCGGCAATACTTTTTGTATGTGACACCCCATTGTCTATAAGGATTGTCACAAGCTGATGTATGCTGTTTTCATCAATATTTGCCATTATGCCATCGGCAATATCCGTTTCAATTATTATATTCTTTTCAAAGGCTGCTGCTTCAAAGGGAAGTATTGCGCCACTGACAAGTCTTGAAACATCCGTAAGCTTTTTTTCTATAGTTCTGTTTTCATTTCTTGCAAGCTCCAATAGCTCTGTAACAAGCTTACGCATACGTTCATTTTCATAGGTTATATTTTCAAGCCATTTATTCTCCCCAATCTCCCGTCTGAGGATTTCTATATTAGCCGATACTGCGGCGATTGGTGTTTTTAGTTCATGACCTGCATCGGCAGTAAACTGCTTTTGCTTTTTATATGTCTCCTCCATAGGAGCCACAATTCTATTTGCAATCGAAATGGATATAAAGGTAATTGCTATTAATGCTGTCAGTCCAAATACAAGAGTAAAAACAAAAAGCTTTGCAAAGCTTTCCGTAAATACGGTATTGTCCATAAAGGAAACATAGGTATTTCCATTATTGCTTCTTACCATATAAAGAAGCTCTCCGGTGCTTCCTCTTTCTTTCAAAATGACTTTTTCGGCTAGACTAATCAGTTCCTCGTCAGTGTAAATGGTATTTGCCCCATTTTCTATAACAGTATTGGTGCCATCACTTGAAAATTTTACGGTGTAAAAGGTTCCAATCTCCAAACCACGCTTTAATTTACCCTGATTAGGTATATTATCAGCAAACTGACCAATGTCATCTGGCACTCTTTGAGTAGAATTATTATTGGGCTGGAAATTTCCGTCTCGTACCAGCATTTCCATGTGCTTTTGCAATACTTCATAATTTTGTGAGGACACTGACAAATAGCTTGAAATATAAATCATACCCAGAGTTCCCACAATAACAGCACATAGAATTGCAAGAATAGATATAACGATTTTCTGTTTTGCCCGTTTAAACATTTTTATCCCTCAATTCATATCCAACGCCGCGAACTGCCTTAATCTCTGTGTCAGAGTCGATAAAAGCAAGCTTTTTTCTGACAAATGTCATATATACTTCTACATTATTATATTCTGCTTCATTCTCATAGCCCCATATTTTCACGGCAAGCTGCTCCCGCGTCATAATCTGGCCGTGATTTGCAATCAAAACCTCAAGTGCTCTAAATTCTTTGTCAGAAAGCCTGACTGACGCACCACTGTTATTATTTACAAGATTCATTGTTTTTGTTTCCAATGAAATATCTCCAAAGGAAAGCTTTCCATCTAAAGTATCATACTGGCGCCTTGAAAGCGCTCTAAGTCTGGCTAGCAGCTCCTTTGGCGCAAAGGGCTTTGTCAGATAATCATCGGCTCCACAGTCCAAACCATTTACTCTGTCATCTACCTCACTTCGTGCTGTCAGCATCAGAATAGGTGTTTTTATACCGCCTTTTCTTGCTTCTCTGGCTATATCAAAGCCATTTTTATGTGGAAGCATAACATCCAGTACCACTAAATCATAGGCGTCTCCATCAAAGGCATCGAAGCCCTCCTGTCCGTCAAGGTACCAATCGACTTCATATTTTTCCTGCTTTAGCAGCTCGCAAATAGCCTGTCCCATTCTTTTTTCATCTTCCACAAGAAGAATTTTCATCCCGGTACCTCCTTATTAATCTACAATTTTGCATAAGCCTTTACTGATTTAGCCATATTTTACAATGAACCTAAAGCTGATTACAACGTTTCTTTTGTCTGAACTCTTCCGCATACAATATTCAGATTTCCATTCCTGGTTCTTATCTCATCCAAAAATGCTTTGGGAACTGAGTCCGACTTAAGAGCTATATCATATCTAAGCTCATAAAGGGTTCCAAGGTTGCTGGTCTTAACACTTTCAAGTCTTGCAGAGGTTGTATACTTTTGGAAAATATCATCAAAGATGCCCTCGTAGTCCAAATCCTCCGGAATGGTAATCCTTAAATCTCTTCCATTGCCACTCGCACCTCCAAAATTAAATGTGCACATCGCAAGCTGGAACAGTGCCATAATAATAAAGAAAATAATAGCCAGAGTAATATAGCCCATACCTGTTGCCAGACCAAGTGCCATAGCCATAAATATGGCAGTTATCTCTCTGGCTGTTCCCGGAATTTTTATTTCCATAAGAACTGTATCCTCAGGCAGCATATTTTTGCCAAAATCTCCCTTTCTTAAATCCAGGGAATATTCTCTAAACCGTATATTCTGGTCAAAGGTTATTATAAGCTCCGAGTCCTCAAACCCTGCAAAAGAGGTTCTGTCATATGCTATATATACCTTGGGCTTTGCCTTATAAATCTTTTGAAACCACTCTATTTCATTTCCTATCTGACTTCCGGGAGATAATGTTTTATCTCCCGCCAGATATTTCTCTGAGTCTTCTGCGGCAATAGTAGTTCTTCGTTTATACACCACATCATCAAATTTCTTTTTTATTTCTACAAATACGGTATCCCCCTTTTTAGGCACACCATAGCTTCTGACCCTAAGCTTTTCCTTGTATACCGGTTTTTCGATTGATTTTCTTATCAGCTCCCAATTATCGGTATCATAATAGATATTGCAGTTTGTTGTCTTTCCGTAAATATCCGGTTTCATATGCTCTTTCATGCCTTTTAAAAGCATTTTCTGCTGTTCCATTGTCAGCATATATTTTTCTTCATAACGTTTAAAACTACTCTGAACCTTAGCTTCCATAGTCATACCTCTCTGCTTAGCGACGGGGACCCTTTGTACCACTCATTCCATTCTGAGCATCCATTTCGCCCGGTGCTCCCATTTCTCCTTTATTACCCATTCCGCTCTGAGCGCCCATTCCACCGCGTCCGCCCATCATCTGATTGGTAAGTGTACTTACCTCTTCTCCATTTACAATAACGGTTCCACCATTTATCACACCTGTTCCGTCATAATCAAAGGCTGAATTGCCTGTTACATTTATGGTTCCTCCATTTATAACAATATCTCCGTTGGAGTCAAGTCCATCTGTATCCCCTGCACCCATTACAACTGTAATATCTCCTCCGTTGACCTCTATTGTAGGAGTATATATAGAAGATTTTTGTGTTGCATTAATGCCATCATCAGAGGCTGATATTGATATATTTCCATCGTTAATTACAATATATGTGGCCTCCAGGCCCTCTGCTGTCGAAATATCAAAGGCTCCTCCGTCTATTTTCAGGATTGTGGTAGCATGTATTCCATCATCAGAGGCAGTAATATTAAAGGTTCCTCCGGCAATATATATAGCACCCAAGGTTTCATCATCATTGTTTTCCGAATGTAATCCATCTGACCCGCCTGAAATATTAAAGGTTCCGTCAGCAATATTTAGATTGTCATTTGCCTTAATAGCAGTCTGAGATACATTTATATCATAGGTTCCATTTGCTATTACCACATCATCCTTACTCACAATACCGTGACCTGCCGATGACTCAATCTTTAATGAACCTATTCCGTTTAAGGTAATATCATCCTTTGAGAAAATGACTGCATCCACATTATTGTCATCAATCTGTATAAATGAGCCGCCATTTGTAAGTGTATTACTTGTTCCCTCTGCTAAAGTTATAAAGACCTTATCCGCCTGGGCTACATATATTGCAGCAAATGTATCAGAATTAATTGATACTCCATTTAAAACAAGCTGAACCTTTTCTTCATTAGTAGCATCAATGATTATGCTTCCATTTTCCAAGGTGCCTGAAATAATATAGGTTCCCTCTTTTGTAATAGTCAGGTTTGAACCGGAAATGCTTACTCCATCAGAGCTTGCCGAAATACTGTCTCCATTTAAAGTTATTTCAACAGCATTGGTTGTATCAATTTCTCCTGAAAGGTCGCGAGCGGAAAAGTATTCTGTGGTTTCGGACTGGCTTTGACTTTCTTTAGAAGTATCTGTTGCCGTATCCTCTTCAGTGGTATTACTACTGCTTTCCGTTTCTTCTGTTTGAGAACTAATGATGCTGTCACTGTTCTGAGAAGTACCCGATGCCGTGGCACAGGCTGTAAAAGTCAATGAGACTGCTACTATAGCAGGAATTAATTTAAAATATTTATTTTTCATATAATCTGTTTCCTTTCTGTTTTATCTAAAGGCATTTTACAAAATGAAAATTGAAGAAAGATTGAACTAATTAAAATATAGACATAAATATTTCTTATGGATAGTATAAAGCTTAAAATAATAATAAATTATAAGAAGTATTTATGAAAAGGTGGGAATATGCAGTCGGCATTACTTTTTTCAAAAATTGATACTATTAAAAATTGTCTGGAGGCTGAGGTAGCAGAGTCTATAGGGACAAAGCAGACTATTACCTTTGAAAGCTTTGAAAATGCTAATCTTTTTGCCTTTGATTGGTTTGATATTAAATTGTCTCCCAAAATAATGCATAAGATTTTGGTTTACATAAATAAGGAGCATCTATTCATATTCCTTGATGATGACGCTTTTTTACCCTATGTGTCCAAATATCTGGAAAAGGGCTATTCAAATGAAAAAGCCCTATATATGATTTTTGTCCATTTATTTCAGGATGATATAAATTACCTGGAAAATATTGAGACCGAGATTACAGATATTGAGGACTTTGCCATATCAAATTCAAAGCAGGATTATTTAAATAAGATAATATTTTATCGCAAGGAGCTTTTATCCTTAAAGCGTTATTATGAGCAGTGGGATATGATTTTAGATAATCTGTGTGCCAATGATAATGGGCTTTTAACTCCTGATGGAGAAAGATATATGGGCATTATAAGCGGACGTGTCCACAGATTTATTAACTATGTGTTGAATTTAAGAGATTATCTTACCCAGCTTAGAGAGGCATACCAGGCACAGATAGATATAGAGCAAAATCAAATAATGAAAGTATTTACTGTTATTACAGCTATATTCCTGCCCCTTACCCTGATTGTTGGCTGGTATGGTATGAATTTTTATATTCCGGAGCTAAAGTGGAAATATGGATATCTATACGTCACTGCATTAAGCTTATTGGTTTGCATTGGATTATTTATATATTTTAAGAAGAAAAAATGGTTTAAATAATAATACCCTCCTTTCCGAATTTACGCGGTCAGGAGGGTATAGCCCTCTAATACTTGATTAGGAAAGATTTGGCGTATATACTGATAAAAGTATATTGAGCCGTAAGGGGGTAATATGAATAGCAACTCGCATACCCATTTAAAACATAAAGCAAGGAGAAAGCTTCCGATATCCATAGCTCCTAAATCGCAAAAGAAGATTTCTCCAACTCAGACAGTTGTTTTGAGTTTTCTTATAATTATTCTGATTGGTGGAATTCTTTTATCTCTGCCGATTTCTCAGTCGGGTAAAACTTCCGTTTCTTTTATCGACGCCTTTTTTACCTCTGTTTCTGCTGTTTGCGTGACCGGACTTACCACATGTACCACTGCCACTACCTGGAGTGTATTTGGAAAAATTGTAATACTGTTTCTCATACAAATTGGAGGACTTAGTCTTATTACCATATTTGCATCCTTTATGGTTTATATGGGTAAAAAAATTTCCTTAAAAAATCGACTGGCTATTCAGACTGCCCTTAACAGACATTCTATTGGTGGAGTTGTAGCATTTGTTATTCTTGTTATAAAGGGTACATTACTGTTTGAGCTTTTAGGCGCTGTTTTTCTATCCATCTCATTTATGAAGCAGGGCATCGTATGGTATAAATCTCTTTTTTATGGCTTATTTCATTCTGTCTCTGCTTTTTGCAACGCAGGCTTTGATATTCTGGGGGATAACAGTTTAGCTGACTACTCCAATAATTTTGGAGTTAACATTGTTGTTATGCTACTGATTACTCTCGGAGGTATTGGATTTACTGTATGGGCAGAGATAATTAAAAATATAAAGGCCCGCTTTTCATTGCCGGTAAAACGCAGATTTTCCTTTTCGCTGCACGCCAAGCTTGTTTTGCTTTTTTCTGCATTTTTAGTGATATTTGGTACATTATTCTTTTTAATAGCTGAATATAATAATCCTGAAACTCTGGGCAATTTTTCTTTTCCTCATAAGTTATTAGGAGCATTTTTTCAATCTGTTACATTACGTACAGCAGGTTTTGCCACAATTTCACAGGGTGGCTTAACAGGAATATCAAAGCTTGTATCCGTCATCTTTATGCTAATAGGAGGCTCCCCCGGCGGAACTGCCGGTGGACTTAAGACCGTTACTCTTGCAATCATTTTATGTAGTGTAATATCCATAATACATGGACATAGTAAAATTGTTGTTTTTGACAGGACAATTGCCACCTCCACTTTACAGAAATCACTTGCTGTTACTTTTTTGATGGTAAGTATGCTGTTTATTGGTATAATACTTTTAGCAATTACAGAACCTTATAATATTTCGGATTTGTTTTTTGAAGTTTCTTCTGCTCTGGGTACGGTTGGGCTTAGCACCGGCATTACACCTTTTCTTTCCGCTCAGGGTAAGCTTGTCCTGATGCTCTGTATGTTTGCAGGAAGAATTGGTCCTTTGACCCTTATTATTTCATTGTCGCATGATAATTATAATAGTGAGTCAATCGGTTTTCCTAAAGAAGACGTAATTATTGGATAAATATATTTGGAGGCTATAAATGTATACAAAGAAAATAGAGATTAATAAAAATACTCAATTCGCAGTATTAGGACTCGGTAAATTTGGTCGTAGTATTGTAAAAACATTATATGATAATGGTTTAAATGTATTGTGTTGTGATGTTGATAAACATCTTGTGCAGGAAATGGCTCCATGCGCTACTCATTCCTATCAGGTAGATGTTTCAGATAAGGCTTCTTTGGAAAAATTGGGAATTAAAAATTTTGATGTGGTTATTATAGCAATAGGTGCCGATTTTGAGGCTTGTGCTATAACTGCAACCATCCTAAAAGAGATGGGAGTAAACTACATTTTGGCAAAAGCCAGTGGCCCTCGTCAAAAACAAATTCTTGAGTCTATTGGAGTTGACCGGGTTATTCTTCCTGAGGAGGAAATGGGCGAGAAAATTGCATATAGCTTTATAACCAATGATTTAATGGAGCACATTCATCGTTCAGGTAAATATGACATTATCGAGACGAAGCCCTCTCCGGATTGGATTGGGCATAAGTTAAGTAAACTCCGTCTTCGTCAGACCGAGGGTATAAATATTATTGCAATTATCCGTGGTGGCGAGGTAATTGCTTGGCTCGATGGAGAAACAGAGCTTTCCACCGAAGATGTTCTCATAGTTTTAAAGCCAAGAACATAATAATTATTGCTGAATATATACTATCTTTCTATAACTACATCAGCTAAGGTACAGCTTGCAATATTTATTAAATCATCTGATTTAAGCTCTATCTGATAGCCGACTTTGCCTGCGCTTACATAAATATGTTCATATTCCGATACGGTGCTGTGAATAAAGGTCTTAAACTGCTTCTTCATACCAATGGGCGAACATCCTCCGTGGACATAGCCTGTAAGAGGAAGCAGTTCTTTTTGCTTAATCATAGCAATGGACTTCTCCCCTGCCACATATGCAGCCTTTTTCAGATCCAGCTCTTCCCCAACGGGTATTACAAAAACATAGTAATTAGATGTCTTCCCCTGTGTCACAAGAGTTTTAAACACTTTTTCTGCATCCTCTCCAAGAATTCGTGCTATCTCTTCTCCCGTTAAGCTTGCATCTGCTGCGTATATATGACTGGTATATTCAATCTTTTTTGCGTCCAAAACACGCATTACATTTGTTTTTTCGTTGTTTTTCATAATATCTCTACGCTGTTATAACTTTGTACTTATGTCTTAATGCCTTTGATAAATTTACATCTGTAAAATCAACTTTTTGATCATTCTGCAATCTACCTAAAACAATACCCGGATCTCTTTGAATGGAATGAGCAAACTTTTTAATTGCCTCTTCGCTAAATTGTTCTTTTTCTAAAAATATTTTGTATGCGTCCGGTGGAATTAACTTATCTTCTGCATATTTGTCTGCTTCATCTTCCTGTCCATCATGCTCATTTTCAAATGTAATTCCATAGTCCCCATTTATTATATGTCCTATTTCGTGAAAGAGCGTAAACCAAAAAGTGTCTGAATATAATCTTCTATCATTGACCATCAACATAATGTTTTGCCCTACCCTCTTTGTAGCTCCATTAATTTTTGAGCCGGGCAAATTAGGAAGTATAACAAAAATAACCCCTGCCTGAATAAATGCCTCTTTAAGCAATGGATAAAAATTATTATGGTCTGTTGTTAAGGTCAAAGCATAATCAACCGCTACTTCAAATTTCTTTTTATCATATTTTGGAGCATCTATTTCTAACGCCTTATTTATGGCAATCTGAACCATCGCATTCGCTTTTGTGGTATTTGCTTCTTTCATATTTCCTGCCACGCTCCGAAAACTTACTGCCATACTGGGCTTTGTAAAAACTGAAAGAGAAGCAACATTCAAAAACTCTCGTAAATTCTTTATTTGCTCATTTGTTTTTCTTGGTAAATCAGGTAAACCAAAATTTTCTCTAAAGTATATGTAATCAAAATATGCAAAAATTCTTCTTTCATATTCTAATTCTTTTTCAGACTCAAATTCTGCAATTAATGCATCATAGCTTTTCTGCAAATTTAACCAATATTCAATACTGGTTCCAAGCATTCTTGCTAGTTTCATTGCTATATCAATGGATAAACTTTGTTCGCCTCGCACTAAAATACTAAGATTTTTTGCCGTTGTATCTAATCTGGCGGCAAAATCTTTTTGCGAAAGACCACTGTCATCTATAATTTCTTTGATGTAGTATCCGGGATGAAAAGCAATCTTGTTATTATATTCAATATAATTACTCATAATGGTTACTTACCTCCTTTATCTCCACAACTTTCACTTTACCTGCGATCTCATCAATATTGCATGGTATATAGGGCTTTTCATTTTCATCAAGTGGTTGCAATACAATTCTCCAAGGATCTTTCCGTGTTTTAACATCAATGGCAAAATATCCCTCTAAATTGCCACTTAATTTATGAAAATGAAATGTTGGCATCACAATAATATCCTTGATAATATCCGCCTGCTCCAACGCATTTATTCGAGCTAACAGGCTTGTAGCCATTAGAACGTTTCCGCCAAATAGCTTTTTGGCTATCTTTAAATCAGTACATTGTTTTTGTACTTTTGAATTTTCATAAATTAGCTGCAACCCACCCTCCGCAAAATAAAATTACCTAATAGGTAATTTTATTTTAACATGGTAACAGTTTTTGTCAATATTCATTCTTTTAATAGGTCGTGTAAATTTACTGTAGGAATTTACACGAGCGCCTCTTATATACCTCTTTAGTCTCTCTTCCACCTATTATCATAATTTTCTTAATCTTATGATTATCTTATTAACTCAATTTACTAAAAGTTTCTCCGGCATTTATCTTTTAAAAATCCACTTATAACTTCTATACTTTCTCCCTCATAATATGCAACCAGCTTTTGTTTAAATTCCGGATGTACGTGCTTAAACTCCAGAGGCTTTGCATGATGTTATCAGATGTCACACGATTATCCGCAAGCTCTTGAAATGCTCATAGAAAAACCCCGGCGCATACGAACTCCTGATAAGTTCTATAATGTGCCGAGGCCTTTCTTTCTATAATCCCAAATTCATTATAATGTCAATTTTGATATGAAGAGTTCAGAACATCAATACTTAAGCGCCTGCCCTATATTTATAAAGTAGCCTCTGCACCAGAAATGACGATTACCAAATTTATATTTTAAATTTGCATGTCTCTCAAATACCATAAGTGTACTTTTACCTTTCAAATATCCTACAAAGCTTGAAACACTTATACTTGGCGGAATTTCTAATAGCATATGTACATGGTCTGAACACATCTCGGCTTCTACTATTTTTACACCTTTTCGCTTACATAAAACACTTAATATATTTGCTATATCTTGGCGTAATTTTCCATAGATTATTTTTCTACGAAATTTTGGTGCAAATACAATATGATACTTACAGTTCCATTTTGTGTGTGATAAACTATTACTATCCATTATGGGTTACCTCCTA
>JBHAJK010000034.1:0-34075 GCA_041826605.1 Lachnospiraceae bacterium
GGTATGCAGCAGCGTGTAGAGATATTAAAGGTGCTTTACAGAGGTGCTGACGTGCTTATTTTAGATGAGCCCACAGCTTCCCTTACTCCACAGGAGATTGAGGGTCTTATGGATATTATTGACAATCTGACCCATGACGGAAAAAGTGTACTTTTAATTACCCATAAGCTTAAGGAAATTACAGCATCTTCGGACAACTGTACTATTATAAGACAGGGTAAATATATAAATACCGTAAAGGTGGATGAGGTGGATGAAGAAGCCTTAGCTGCTCTTATGGTGGGAAGAGATGTTAACTTTAAAGTAGATAAGGAAGAGCATACCGCCGGCGAAGTAGTACTGGAGGTATTGGATATACACGCCAAGGATTATAGAGGGGTGGACATCCTTAATGGGCTAAATCTTAATGTAAAACGTGGCGAAATTGTAGGTCTTGCAGGTGTAGACGGAAATGGACAGACGGAGCTTGTAGAAATTTTAACAGGTTTGAGAAAAGCAGAGTCCGGAAGTGTTAAGATTCTTGGAAAAGAAGTGATTAATCATAGTTCAAAATATATTTTTGATGCAGGTATTTCAAGTATTCCTGCGGACAGACAGAAGCATGGACTTGTGTCTGAGTTTTCCAATGAAGATAATATGATTTTACAGCATTTTAACGAAGAGCCCTTTTCAAAAAAAGGCTTTTTAGACAGAAAGGCTATAAGAGCTCATGCTACAGAGCTTATGGATAAATTTGACATAAGACCCAGGGGCACAGAGGGGCTTCCATCAGGTAATTTATCCGGCGGAAATCAGCAGAAAGTTATTATTTCAAGAGAGATTACCAATGATAAAGATTTGCTCATTGCCTTTAACCCTACAAGAGGACTTGATGTGGGGGCCATAGAATTTGTTCATAAATATTTGGTAGAACAGAGAAACAAGGACAGAGCTGTACTTTTAGTATCCTTTGAGCTTGATGAGATTATTAATTTGTCTGACCGTATTGATGTCATATTCGAGGGAAGAATTGCCGGAAGCGTAAGTGCAGAAGAGCTTGTGAGCAAGCACTCGGACGAAAAAGAATTGGGCTATATGATGGCAGGAGGTAATAGAGCATGAAACATATCAGAAAAATTTTAGACTCCAACCTGCTATATACAGTTATCGCTATTATTATTGGTTTTGCCATAGGAGCTATATTTTTAGCAGCCGCAGGAATCAGTCCCGCAGTAGCCTATGGAAAGCTTATTAATGGTGTATTTGGAAAGCCCAAATTTATGGTATGGACTTTGGTTTATGCTTCCCCTCTGATTTTTACAGGTTTATCAGTGGCATTTTCCTTGAAAACAGGTGTATTTAACATTGGAGCAGAGGGACAGTTTGTTGTAGGTTCGCTGGCGGCCTGTGTGGTAGGTGTGCTTTTCAAAATGCCACCGGTTATACATGCCATTGTTTGTATAGTAGCTGCGGGTGCTGCCGGCTTTGTATGGTCATATTTAGTAGGGCTTATGAAAGTTAAACGTGGTATTCATGAGGTACTATCCTACATTATGTTTAACTGGCTTGCATTCTATTTATCAAATTATGCAGTAAATACAGCAGCTCTTCATAAAGAGGGAGAGGGAGAGGCCACAAAGAATGTAATGGACAGTGCACGTATTTTATTCCCTAAGGGTGTTATGGATGCTCTGGGCTGTAATGCAGCTAACTGGGGATTTTTCTTAGCCATTGCTGTAGCTGTTATTATCTGGATAATTATTGAGAAAACTTCTTTGGGCTATAGACTTAAGGCAGTGGGCTTTAACAGAGATGCCGCTACCTACGGCGGAATTAATGCGGATAAATCCATTTTAACAGCCCTTGGAATATCAGGTATCTTAGCCGGTGTGGGTGGAGCCGTACAGCTTCTTGGTATGGGTGCCAGAATAAGTCAGTTTGCAGGTCAGGAGGGCTTTGGCTTCCAGGGTATTACAGTAGCACTTATTGCCGGCTCTAATCCTCTAGGCTGTATTTTCTCCGGTATTTTCTACGGAGCTATGAAATATGGCGGTTCAAAGCTTACTATGGTAGGTGCTCCTGCCGAAGTTATAGATATTATTATGGGTTGCGTAATTATATTTATTGCTATTTCCCAGGTATTTAAAGTTTTGTTTTCAAAGCTTGTTAAAAAGGAGGCAAAATAAATGGATAATATTATTATGATTATTGGCTTGCTTATAAATGCCACCTTAGTGGCTACGCCTCCATTACTTTTGGCTGCCACAGGCTCCTGTTTTTCAGAGCGAAGCGGCGTTGTAAACTTGGGTATTGAGGGTATGATGACGATTGGAGCCTTTACCGGTGCTGCAATTGGACTTGTGGTCGGAAATGGCTGGATTGCTTTCCTTTGCGGAGGCTTGGCGGGCGCTTTAATGGCGGTGGTACATGCAATTGTATGTATCAGCTTCCATGCCGACCAGACAGTAGCCGGTACAGCCATTAACTTTATAGGCCCCGGACTTGCGCTGTTTTTATCAAAGGCATTATTCAATTCCTCTGATACACCCCCTCTTAATTCGGCTCAGAAATTGCCAAAAATGTTTGAGGGAATTTTTGCTCCGGGCTCATTCTTCGGCAATGTACTTAATGTTTATTCAGTAGCATATCTGGTATTTGTATTTGCGCTCATAGCTTGGTTTGTATTTTATAAAACAAAGTTTGGATCTCATTTAAGAGCAGTGGGAGAGCATCCGGAGGCTTGTGAGTCACTGGGAATTGATGTTTACAGAGTGAGATATATCTGTGTAATTACATCCGGCTTTTTAGCGGGACTTGGTGGAGCATTTGTAACACTTGCTACAATTAATCAGTTCCGTCCCAGCGTTATTGTAGGTCAGGGCTTTATTGCCATAGCGGCAGTAATCTTTGGTAAATTTTCTCCCAGTGGAGCCATGAAAGCGTGTTTGCTCTTTGGTTTTTGCGGAGGTGTGAAATCCATTATAAGTATGTCGAATGTAGTGTCGCCGAATCTTATTTCAATGATTCCTTATTTGGTAACTATTCTGGCATTAATCTTATTTGTAGGAAAAGCACATACTCCCGCAGCAAACGGAAAACCGTTTGTTAAGTCAAAATAAATTTGAAATGGAAGTAAAATGGAACAGGGTAAGATTGATATTAGAAATATAGGACGAGCAATTATTGCGCTTTTCCTAATCGGGATTGGGGTAGCTTTTAATAATAATGCAGGATTGGGAAATGACCCAATCGGTATAGTGTATGACGGAATAAGAGTTTTGTTTTCCATGAGTGCAGAGCAGTTGGGGCTTGCTTCCACCATCGTGAATTTTGGTCTTACAGTATTATTGTTTATTATAGGCAGAAAATATGTGAGTGTAGGAACTCTTATTTATTTCCTACCCTATGGATTTGCCGTGAGAATGGGCACATATTTGTATAAGGCTCTTATTTTTTCAAATGAATTGTCTGTACGAATGATGTTTTCCACCATGGGCTGTATTCTGCTATATATGGGGGTAGCACTCTTTATAACAGTGGACATAGGAGTGGACCCCTTTACCGGAATTACATTGGTAATTACAGATAAACTAAAGAAAAATTATAGAATAATAAAGGTTGTATTTGATATATGTATGGTTATTATAGGACTTCTTTTAGGGGGTAAGGCGGGAGCCGTAACCTTTATAACCATGCTGTCAGCGGGACCATGTATTCAGTTTTTTGCTGAATATTTTAAGAAAACATTATATAAGGAATATAGGAGGAATGAATATGTCAACACCACACAATAGCGGAAATAAAGGGGATTTTGCAAAGACAGTATTAATGCCGGGAGACCCTCTTCGTGCAAAATATATTGCAGAAACATATTTGGAAAATCCAAGACTTGTAACATCTGTTAGAAATATGTTTGGATATACAGGTACATATAAGGGTAAGGAAATTTCCGTAATGGGCGGTGGTATGGGTATGCCATCAATCGGAATATATTCCTATGAGCTGTTTAATTTTTATGATGTGGAACAGATTATACGTATTGGCTCGGCTGGAGCTTTAAGTGATGATCTAAAGGTTATGGATATTGTTATCGGTATGGGCGCTTGTACAGACTCAAACTATGCGTCTCAGTTTAAATTACCCGGAACATATGCTGCAACAGCCAATTATGAGCTTCTTAATAAGGCTGTTAAGACAGCAGAAACCCAGGGAACTCATGTTACAGTAGGAAATATTTTATCATCCGACCTTTTCTATAACGCAAACGACCAGGCAAATGATTTGTGGAAGAGTATGGGAGTACTCTGTATTGAAATGGAAGCGGCAGCCCTTTATATGAACGCTGCCAAGGCTGGAAAAAAGGCACTTTGTATGCTTACTATTTCTGACCATATATATACAGGCGAAGCATTAAATGCTGAAGAAAGACAGGTCAGCTTTGGTAAAATGATGGAAATTGCCCTTGAATTGGCTTAAATCTATTGTAGTAGAACGGAGAAAAATATGAATTCAAAAGAAATATTATGTCATGTAGACCATACTTTGCTTACTCAGACAGCTACCTGGGAAGAAATTAAAAGAATTTGTGATGAAGCTATGGAATATGAAACAGCTTCAATATGTATCCCACCAAGCTTTGTTAAGGAAGCTGGTGATTATATGCAGGGAAAAATCGGAGTATGTACTGTAATTGGATTTCCTAATGGCTATATGACTACTGCTGTGAAGAAATTTGAAACAGAGGATGCCATAAAAAATGGTGCTTCCGAAGTTGATATGGTTATAAATATAGGCTGGCTTAAGGATAAAAAATATGACCTTATTGAAGAGGAAATAAAGGCTCTTAAAGCTGTATGTGGAGATAAAATTCTAAAGGTTATTATTGAGACCTGCTTACTTACAGATGAAGAAAAGATTAAGATGTGTGAGCTTGTAACAAAGGCGGGGGCAGATTATATTAAGACTTCTACAGGTTTTTCTACCGGTGGAGCAACCTTTGCAGATGTAGAGCTTTTTGCAAAGCATGTAGGGAAAAATGTAAAGATTAAGGCTGCCGGCGGCATTTCCTCAATGGCTGACGTGGAAAAGTTTTTAAGCTTAGGCGCAGATAGATTAGGAACTAGCAGAATTATTAAGCTTGTTAAAAATGAAACTGCTACCGGATATTAATTTATTTTGAAGATGAAAATTAGCTCGTCTTTGAAAGGAGTAGATTTTGAGTAGATTTAAACGTGTATTTTTAATTGTTGTAGACTCTCTTGGCGTTGGGGCAATGGATGACTCTCCCAAATTTGGAGATGTGGGAGTCAATACCTTAGGACATATATCAGCGTCCGTAGATAGCTTTGAAATTCCCAATCTCCAAAAGCTTGGAATGTCTAATTTAACACCTTTAAAGCAGGTTCCTGAAAATAATAATCCTTTAGGATATTATGGAAAGCTTAAGGAGAAAAGTCTTGGCAAGGATACTATGACAGGACATTGGGAGCTAATGGGACTGGAAATTACCACTCCCTTTAAAACCTTTACTGATAATGGCTTTCCTCCTGAGCTGATAAAGGAACTGGAGGAGCGAACAGGTCATGTAATAATCGGAAATAAAAGTGCCAGCGGTACTGAAATTTTAGATGAACTGGGCGAAGAGCATATGAATACAGGCAAAATGATTGTATATACCTCTGCGGACTCAGTATTACAGATTTGCGGTCATGAAGAAACCTTTGGTCTTGAGGAGCTTTATCGTTGTTGTGAAATCGCAAGAGAGATAACTATGAAGGATGAGTGGAAAGTCGGAAGAGTTATTGCCCGTCCTTATGTAGGTAATAAAGCCGGAGAATTTAAGCGTACCAGCAATCGTCACGACTATGCCTTAAAGCCCTTTGGAAAGACTGCTTTAGATGCTTTAAAGGCGGCAGGCTTAGATGTAATATCCATTGGTAAAATCAATGATATTTTTGATGGAGAGGGTATTACTGAAGCTTATAAATCAAAGAGCTCTGTTCACGGAATGGAGCAGACCTTGGAGATGGCAGAAAAGGATTTTAATGGCTTATGCTTTGTAAATCTTGTGGATTTTGATGCTCTTTGGGGGCATAGGCGTAATCCACAGGGATATGCAAAGGAGCTTGAAAGCTTTGATAAAAACCTGGGCGTGCTTTTAGAACGTCTGAAAGATGATGATTTATTATTGATTACTGCCGACCATGGTAATGACCCAACCTATACAGGTACGGACCATACCAGAGAAAAGGTTCCTTTCCTTGCTTACTCAAAGTCAATGAAAGGTAATGGTGCATTGCCCGAAGCAGATACATTTGCAGTGGTAGGTGCAACTATTGCAGAAAATTTTGAACTTCCAATGCCTGAAAATACCATAGGTAGTTCAATTCTTAAGGATTTAAAATAATTTTTATAAGATATAGCCAAAAAAAGACCATTAAATTTGATTTTGTGGTCTTTTTGTGTTAAGTATGTATAGGTAAATATTAAATAATGAGGAGAGTTGATAAAGTGAGGAAATTACTGTTTGTATTGGTAGCTGTGATGTCTATGTCATTATCTTTATTGGGATGTGGAAAAAAGGATGCCAAACTGGAAAAATATTATGAAGAAATGAATTCCTTTGCTGATGAAGTACTAAGTCTAAAGGAGTCTATGGATAGCGTTGATTTAAATTCCGAAAGTGCTTATACTGAAATGCTCACATATTTAGATGGAATGGAAGAGCAATTTAGAATATTGGCAGATATGGAAGTACCTAAACAGTTTTCAAGTAATGAAGTATTAGGAGATGAAGCCTATTCATATATGCAGGAAGCTGTCAGACTTTATAATGAATATTATAATTCCGCTGAAAATGATACAAATGTCTTTGATGCAGCAGGAGAAAATTATTCAAGAGCAATGAAGCGCATAGAATATATTTCAATGATTTTAAAGGGCGAAATCCCTGAGGGCGAGGGTATCGAAGTCTTTAACGAAGAACAGACTGATTTCAACCCTGTAACTGAGGAATGAAATTCAAAGGTCATTATGGCGATAAATAATTGCCATAATGACCTTTTTGTGTAAAACTTTTATCGTAAACCCTCCAATATGCCACGGGAGTCTCGCATTGCATCGTCAGATGCTTTGGCATATATATTGGTAGTTGTAATACTTTTGTGATTAAGCTTTTTTTGAAGCAGGAGAATATCCTTTCCGCTGGCTTCATAAAAACTCATAGCAAAGCTGGAACGAAGCTTGTGAGGGGAGATGAGCTTGGCTTTTTCCGGCATACAGGCTGAAACATACTTTTTAACAAGAGTTTCTACTGCTCTGACTCCAAGTCGATTGCCGGTAGTAGTAGTAAATGCAGGTATTTTGGTATCGGATGTAAGATATTTTGAACGTTGCAAATCAAAATAAATTTTCAAATAATATGCACATTCATCGGAAAAATATACTGATTGTATATCCCCACCTTTTCTACGTACAACAACCTTACATTCTTCAAGATTAAAGTCGCTTACATCAGTACTGAGCATTTCTGAAACTCTAAGTCCTGTATCAAGAAGCAGTAGAAACATAGCACTGTCACGGTCTGCATATTTATTATGCCTTTTCCCAATAGAGTCGCTTAAATCCGTGCCATAACGAACACACTCTAAGAGTACACTTTGCTCTTTGTTTGTTAAATAAATAACATTCTTGGCGGGGACCTTAATTGTACGTGTAGCAAGTACCGGATTTACCGGCATTTTACCGTTTGCAACAAAAAATCCGTACATACTGGAAAGACAAGCACGTCTGCGCTTAACAGTATTTTGCTTTAAGCCACCGGTTTCATCGCCTGCAAGCAAGGTTAAGTAACGGTTAATATCCAAAGGTGTTATTTTAGCCACATCATCCATTGTTAATTCCTTAATGGACTTATCCGAATGTGCAGGTAGAAAATTCACAATATAATCAAAGAAAGAACGTATATCCCTGCAATATTCAAATTTTGTTCCATATTTTTCTACGTCGCCAAAATTATAAATAAAGTCCGCCACAAAGTCAGGCATTGCATTTAACATTTCATTTATTCGTTTTGAGTAGTTTATCTTATCATTCGCCATAGCTATATTATAGTACTTTTATTGTTATTTGTACATATAAAATTGCGTAAAACTAGAATTTTACGCAATTTTGTTTATCAGTTATGAAAGCATTAAATTTATACTCCCTTACTACTGTCAAAGCCTTTCCCTAAATAACTTAAATAAAATGAACGCTAATTATTGTTTTAATACATAATTAATAGTGACCATTAATAAAATTGAACTTATAAAAGCTGAACTTATAAAACACCGCATATATATTTCTATAAATTTCTGTGTTAAACTTATTCTTAAGTATATTATTTATAGCATATTACAAACGGGAGAAAAATGATGAATATTACTGAAAGGCTTTTTGCACTTAAGGATGATAAATATGGAGATTTTCAGAGTAAGCTAACTCCTAATTTAAAGCGTGAAGCTTTTATTGGCATCAGGGTTCCGGTGCTTAGAAAGTTTGCAAAAGAGCTATATAAAAATGAAGCTGCTGAGGTTGATTTGTTTTTAAATACTCTGCCTCACAAATACTTTGATGAGAATATGCTCCATGCTCTTCTGCTTTCTGAAATGAAAGATTTTAATAGCTGTATGGAAAGAGTTGAGGCTTTTCTGCCCTATATTGACAACTGGGCAGTGTGCGATATTCCCAATCCCAAAGTTTTTGCAAAAAACAACGAAGAATTGTTGAAAAAAATTAAAGAATGGATTTCCTCTCCCCACACCTATACCTGTAGGTTTGGCATTGGGGCTCTTATGAGCGGATACCTGGATGAGGATTTTAAAGAAGAATATCTAAAGTTGCCGGCACAAGTTCATTCTGATGAATATTATGTGAATATGATGATTGCCTGGTTCTTTGCTACAGCTCTGGCAAAACAATGGCAGGCTACTATCCCATATATAGAAAATAATATCTTAGATATATGGGTGCACAATAAAACCATTCAAAAAGCCATAGAAAGCTATAGGATTACAGACTCTCAAAAGGATTATTTAAGAAGCCTTAAAATTAAAAATAAATAACCACAATCACCAGCTTGTCAAAAAAGCACCTGTATTGTGGTGCCCTCATTTAATTCACTTTTCAGCTCGATTTTGGCGTCGTGAAGCTCCACAATATGCTTCACGATAGCCAGTCCAAGCCCTGTGCCACCTGTGGCTTTAGACCGGCTTTTATCCACCCTATAGAAGCGCTCAAACACCCTCTCCTGCTCGTTTTTAGGTATTCCAATACCATTGTCACTGACAGTTAAGGCAGGTCTTTTATTATTGCTAATATTTATTTTCACATATCCATCAGGATTATTATATCTTATTGCATTTTGAACCAGATTTTCAGTAAGCTCACGTATCATTTCACTATTTCCCAGTATCTTACAATGTTCTCCTGAAAATTCTAATTTAATCTTTCGTCTATCAGCGCTAATACGGAGATTTTCCATACCTTCACAAATTATTTCATATAAATCAATTTCTGAAAAAACAGGCTTTTTTTCGCTTCTGTCCAGCTCTGAAAGCCTTATAATATCATTTATTAATGCCAGTAAACGCTCTGAATTTTTAATAATTTCCTGATAGAAATGATGTTTCTTTTCCTCCGGAATAATTCCGCCCTCCAAGAGCTCCGCAGAGCCTAAAATAGCTGTAAGAGGTGTTTTAAGCTCATGGGATACATTTGCTGTAAAATCCTGACGTGCTTTAGCTGCCGACAAAATATCAATATGCTGCTGTCTTATGGTATCGGCAAAAGGAGCAAGCTCTTTATAAGGTGCAGAAAAATTGGCATCCTCAATATCTCGCGCCATAGCTTCAATAGGCTCTAATAGCCGTCTTGTCAGCATATGGGAAAGTATTACACATACAAGTGTGATAAATATGATAATCGCCAAAATAACAGGCAAAATAGACAGCATAACATACCATATACTCTCCGCTTCCACTGCCAGTCTGATTACTGTATTATTATCCAGTCTGATTGCATAATAAAATGTATTTTTATTCCTAGTATCGGACTTTCGTACAATTTCTCCCTGTCCATATAAAAAAGCTTCCTGTATCTCCGGACGATTTAAATGATTATTAACAATTGCCATATCAGCATCATTGTCATATAACACTCTTCCATCCTCATTTACCCAGGTAACTCTTAGTTCCTTAGAGGATATTAGCAGGTCTATACCGGCATTATCTTCCACTTTTTCAAAATATCCTGTATCCTTTAATAATTTTGCACTGATAAGCAGATCATTTCTGACCTGCTTTTTAAATAAACTGTAATATGCAAATGTAATACCAAGTGTAACAGAAATAATGGCAATTAAAGCAATGCCAATCATACGAATATTAATTTTATTTTTCATTCAATCACATATCCCACATTTCTTATGGTTCGTATTCTGGCGCCATATTCTCCCAGCTTTTGACGCAATGTTTTTATATGCATATCCAGAGTTCTGGACTCTCCCTCATAATCCTGTCCCCAAATCTGCTCCATAATACTATCTCTTCCTAAAACTAATCCCTTATTAATCAGTAAATAGCTCAATAGCTCATATTCTTTATATGTAAGCTCTATATTTTTTTCCAAAATGGTTACTTCATGTTTTTCATTATTTACAATTAAATCATCCAAAGTAAGTAGCTTGAAATTAGCAGGTGCAGTTCTTCTAAGCAATGCCTTTACTCTGGAAATCAGCTCCATTATGGAAAATGGCTTACGAAGATAGTCATCAGCACCGTCCTCAATTCCCTTTACCAAATCAAGCTCAGTAGTCTTTGCCGTTACCATTATTACGGGAAGCTTTTCAGTCTGAGGATTTCTTCTTAGCTTTTTAACAATCTCATTTCCATTTTCATCAGGAAGCATAATATCCAGCAGCACCAAATCAGGAATAATGTCCTCCATTCGCTTATAAAAGCTTTTTCCGTCAGTAAAGCCCAATACCTGATGCCCCGCATTTTTTAAGGCAAATTCCTCAACCTCTCTAATGCTTTCATCATCTTCTACAATATAAATAAGTGCCATACAGTCTCCAAATTATTCTCCGGGATTTTCTTCATCCTTTTTAAAACGATAATTGCTCATTAATGCTTCGTATTCCTCGTCAAAGCTCTTTCTCTCCGCTACCGAGAACTGCTTAAAATATCCGTGGGTATTATAATCATTATCGGATATTGTAATCATCTCCAAGGCAATGTTTGAGCAGTGATCGGATACCCTTTCAAGGCCGGTAAGCACATCCTCTAAAATAAAGCCCATTTCAATAGTACATTTTCCGTTCTGAAGTCTTTTTATATGATGCTTCTTCATACGCTTTGAAAGAGTGTCTACAACCTCCTCCAGAGGCTCTACATGTGCTGCCAGCTCCTTATTTTCCGTACAAAAGCTGTTTATTGTCAGCTTGCATATGTCCTTCACTGCCCGGCTCAGTACATCCAGCTCGTCCTTGGCGTTTTTGGAAAATGAAAGCCCTTTTTTATTTATTTCCTTGGCAGAATTTATTACATTTCGGGCATGATCCGATATTCGTTCAAAGTCACTTATGGTATGCAATATAATGGATAAACTTTTTCCGTCCTTTGCGGATATGTTTTTTCCTGACAGCCTGACCAAATAAGAGCCTAAGGCGTCCTCATATTTATCCACAAGCTTTTCAAGCTTTATAACCTCTTTTGCCTTGGCATCGTCATACTGATCCAGTACCTCAAGAGCTATGGTAATTGATTGGCCTGTAATTTCAGCCATTTCATATACCTTTTGACGACATACCTCCATAGCAAATGCCGGTCTCTCCAAAAAGCGCTCATCAATAGTTACCTTCAGGCGGTCATCTTCCTCATCTGCCGCCGTGCCGGAGATTGTAACCTCCGCCAGCTTTACCAATAAATCGGAGAATGGAAAGAGTACTATGGTTGCGCCTATGTTAAAGAGACTGTGTACCGTGGCAACACCTGCGGCACTTGCCGAATATTTAAGGAAAGCAAAGTCAACAAAACGGTTAATTGAATAAAATACAATCATAAATAAGATTGTACCTATTAAATTAAAATATAAATGTATCATTGCGGCACGCCGTGCATTCTTCTTTGCTCCGATGGATGAAATAATGGAGGTAACACATGTACCGATATTCTGCCCCATTATTATAGGAATGGCAGATGAAAATTTGACGGCTCCGGTAGAGCAAAGAGCCTGTAAAATTCCGACAGAGGCTGAGGAACTTTGAATAATGGCGGTAAAAACAGCTCCTACCACAAGTCCTAAAATAGGATTTGAAAATGCAGTTAATACTCCGGTAAATGCCGGACTATCCGCAAGTCCCGATACGGCACCGCTCATCGTATCCATACCGAACATAAGGACTGCAAAGCCAAGAAGGATACTGCCTACATCCTTTTTCTTGCTTTCTTCCTTGCTTACCATCGTAAGAATGATACCTATTGCTGCCAATATAGGTGAAAAGGAAGAGGGCTTAAGAAGCTTAATAAATATGGCATCTCCCTGTAATCCCGTGAGCGAAAGAAGCCATGAGGTAACTGTTGTACCTATGTTGGCTCCCATTATAATGCCTACAGCCTGATTTAGCTGCATGATGCCGGAATTTACAAAACCTACAATCATAACGGTGGTTGCGGACGATGACTGTATAACAGCTGTTACCGCTGCACCCAGAAGCACTGCGTAAATTCTCCTTGAGGTAAGCTTTTCCAAAATCATTTCAAGCTTTCCTCCTGCAACATTTGCCAGTCCGTTACCCAGGGTATTCATTCCGTAGAGGAATAATGCTAAACCGCCAATCAAATTCAGAAAATCAAAAATATCCATACTCTCCTACCTCTTAATATATAATCAGTCAATCTTATTGTATAGTAAAGGATAAAAGTAAAATGTATGGATATTTTAATGTAAAGAATGTGTAAAATTTATTTTTTCTTAAAGGATTTTTTAATAATTCCGGTAACGGAAGCTATTATTTTCGAATCAGTCAGCCTTGAATCGGCTGAGGGGCTATTATCATCAGCTCCGCTTGTAAGAGGAATTATAATATTTTCATTATCAATATATTCAGCCTTTGCGTATTCCAGAGTGGCAACAGGCAAATCCTTGGCTCTCAGGCAATTATTGATTTTTCTGCGTATAAAGGCATATATACAGGCAAATATAGGAACCCCCACCAACATACCGAGGACACCAAAAAAGCCGCCAAATACCGTAATTGCCACAATAATCCAAAAGCTGGAAATACCGATGGAATTACCCAGAATGGCAGGTCCTATAATGTTTCCGTCAACCTGCTGCAGAATAAGAATAAATATGACAAAGTACAATGCCTGACGAGGGTCTACCAGCAAAATCAACAGCGTGCTGGGTATTGCTCCCAGATAAGGTCCGAAAAACGGAATAACATTTGTAATTCCCACAATTACACTGACCAGTACGGCATATGGCGTATTTAGAAATTTTAATCCTATAAAGCAGAGAATGCCGATAATGACGGAATCAATAATCTTGCCTATTAAAAATCCGCCAAAGGTTCTGTTTACAAAGCGTAAATCCACCATTATGTTATTGGCTCTTTCACGGCTGAAAACAGAATAAATAATTTTTTTGACAAGCCCTATATATCTTTCTTTGCCAAATAGAAGGTAAATTGCAATGATGATACCGATTATAAGGTTAAACAATGCTCCGACAGCCGAAAGCACACCATTGGACACCGACTTCAACAAATCCGAAACACTGGGAAATATGCTTGTGCTTAAAAAGTTCTTAATATCCTCGGAATAACGGTTTACGATATCCAATACATCATTTTCAGCCATAAAATTTGTTTGCTCTAAAAATGTGTTTAAGGTCCTGATGACATTATTGTAATATGTGGGGAAGTGAATAATAATGCTTTCCACGCTGGAATATATCTGCGGAAGCACCGTACTGAAAAACGCATACACAAAGCCTGTTACAATAATAAAAGCCAGTATAAGAGAAATAAGTCTGAAATGCCTACTCCTTCTCTTATCGAGCTCCCTCCCACCTTTACGATACCGTCTTTCAAATATACGCACTTCAAAAAAACGCATTATCGGGTTAATAAGATAGGCAATGACAAGCCCGTTAAGCACAGGAGTAAGCACCCTTATCGACTTGGCAAAGCCCTTTGAAATATTGCCCATATTATAAATAGAGTACACAAAGATAACACTGGCGACCACCACTAAAAATGCAGTCAATCCCCATTTGAAAAACTGTGTATTTCTAAAGGTATTGTTTCTGTTTCCGTCTTCCATTTCAACCTCTCAAAATTCAAAATAGGGAAGAGATATTTGTCCCTTCCCTAAGTATATTAGCATATATAAATTTATTTTACTACTCTTACTCGGTATACGCCCTCAATGGAATTTAACTCCTTAAGAATAGTCTCTGTGGCAGGAGTGTCCACATCCATCATTGTGGCAGCCACATCACCCTTTGATTTATTGGCCATATCGGAAATATTAACTCCGTTATCACCAAAGGCCTTCGTAAACTTAGCCAGCATATTGGAGGTATTTTTATGAAAAACCAGAATACGTCCCGCCTGTTCACAGACTCCCATATCAATGTTGGGGAAATTTACGGAATTTCTGATATTACCGTTTTCCAAATAATTTTTAAGCTCCTTAACCGCCATTACCGCACAATTATCCTCTGCCTCTTCAGTGGAAGCGCCAAGGTGGGGAATAACGATAACACCCTCCCTGCCTACGGTTGTAGGATTAGGGAAGTCTGTTACATATTTTCTGATTTTACCATCCTCAATCCCCTTTAAAATTGCTTCTTCATCACAGAGCAAATCTCTTGAGAAGTTAAGGATTATAACACCCTGCTTCATTTTATCAATTGCTTCTGCATTGATAGTATTTTTTGTTGCATCCATAAGTGGAACATGGATTGTAATAAAATCGCAATCATTATAAATATCATCAATATTTGTAACATGCTTAATATCACGGCTTAAGCTCCACGCTGCATCTACGGAAATATAAGGGTCATAGCCATATACTTCCATACCTAAATGCTTAGCAGCATTTGCCACTCTGACACCGATTGCTCCAAGGCCGATAATACCCAGCTTCTTGCCTAAAATTTCAGTACCTGAAAATTCTTTCTTAGCCTTTTCGGCATTCTTAGCAATATTTTCATCAGAGGCATTATCTCTAACCCACTCAATACCACCTGTAATATCACGGGCAGCCAAAAACATTCCTGCAAATACCAGCTCTTTTACACCGTTGGCATTGGCACCGGGGGTATTAAATACCACAATACCTTTTTCAGCACACTTATCCAAGGGAATATTATTCACTCCCGCACCGGCTCTTGCTACAGCTAAAAGTTTCTCCGGAAGCTCCATATCATGCATTGAAGCACTTCTTACCAATATGCCGTCAGCCTCATTTATATTTTCGGTTTTAATATATCTGTTATTAAAATTATCCAATCCTACTTTTGCAATTGGATTCAGGCAATGATACTTAAACATTATGCATTCTCCTTTTCAAATTTCTTCATAAATTCTACTAAAGCTACCACACCCTCTGTAGGCATTGCATTGTAAATGCTGGCCCTCATACCGCCTACACTTCTGTGACCCTTAAGGTTTTCAAAGCCTGCTTTCTTTGCCTCTGCAATAAATTTAGCATCCAGTTCATCACTACCTGTTATAAAAGGAACATTCATTAATGAACGGTCTTTTTCCACTACAGTTCCCTTAAACAATTTGCTTTCATCAAGGAAATCGTAAAGAATTTTAGCCTTGGCTTCATTTATTTCTTTCATTTTTTCAAGGCCACCCTGCTTTTTAAGCCATTTAAATACCTTGCCACAGATATAAATTGTATAGCATGGAGGTGTATTATAAAGGGAATCATTATCAGCCTGGGTCTTCCACTTTAACATTGTGGGTGTACCTGGGAGACAGTCGTCACTTATAAGGTCCTCTCTTATAATAGCAATTACACAGCCTGCCGGCCCTACATTCTTTTGAACACCACCGTAGATAACACCATATTTTGATACATCTACAGGCTCTGATAAAAAGCATGATGACACATCTGAAACAAGCACTTTGCCCTTTGTATTTGGAAGCTCTTTAAACTTAGTACCATAGATTGTGTTGTTTTCGCAGATATAAACATAATCCATATCATCGGTTATGGCTAAATCTGAACAATCAGGAATATATGAAAAGGTCTCATCTGCTGATGATGCCAGTTCTACCGCTTCTCCAAAAATCTTTGCTTCCTGATAAGCCTTTTTAGCCCACTGACCTGTGATAATATATCCTGCTTTTTTGTTCTTCATCATATTCATAGGTACCGCAGCAAAAAACTGGCTTGCACCACCCTGTAAAAACAGAACCTTATAATTATCAGGAATATTCATAAGATCACGCAAATCCTGCTCAGCTTCCTTAATAATGGTATCGTAGACCTTGGAGCGGTGGCTCATCTCCATTACGGACATCCCGGAGCCCTTATAATCCATCATTTCTTCTGCAGCTTCTTTTAATACTTCTTCAGGTAAAACTGCCGGACCTGCGGAAAAGTTATACACTCTTGCCATTTTCCATTCCTCCTCAATCTACATATTATTTTTACACAGTCTTTGACTGCAACATTAACATTCTATACTTATTCAATTGTAAAATCAACTCATTATCACACTACTTTGCTAAAGTGTACAATGACAGGGCTGTAAATACCTGATAACTTAGGAAAAATAACCCTAGCATTTTAGTGTGAAAAACACTTCTGTAAAAATTTCCTTTAAATTTGCTGACTTACGCTTTTACAAGGGGAGTAATATTTCAATCTACTCTTGAATTAATGAATTGTTATAGGAATACACTATTACAGGTGTTCCTACCTCTATCATTTCATATAGCTTTGAAACATTTTCCTCCGGAGTATTGACGCAACCATGGGAGCCGGCGCGCAAATATATATCTCCGCCAAATTCATCTCTCCAACCGGCATCATGTACGCCGATTCTTCGTATAAAGGCTATCCAGTATTTTACAAAGGAGCGATAGTCCTCTCCCACAAGGGTTCTGTTGCGTTGTTTAAAATATACATAGTCCACACCCTCAGGCGTATCATATTTTCTGGCGTGATTTCCTGTTACCACGTCCGACTCCAGCACCATTTTACCATCCTGCCAATAATAGAGACGCTGTTCATCCAGACTTATTTCCAGATAGGTATCTCCTATATCATTGGGACCCGGAAAATTAGCCTTTCTTTTCAGTACAGGCTCGGATTTATAAAACTTCTTTCCCGAATTTAGTGCATCAAAAAGCTTATCCGCTTCATCCTTAATGCTAAATTCAGTTCCATAGGTACCGTCATTTATATATACCTTACGTCCATCATGAGTAGTAAAGGTATAGTTGTGGTAGGTGTTATAGGGATTTAATCCGGCTGTCAGACCATTAAGCACCGACTCCTCATCAAAGTACAGGACTCCCTTTTCGTCCATATAGGGCTTGCCCGTTGCATCTAAGGATAATAAACCCACCACCTCTGTCTTACTAAGAGGGATATCTTTTCCTAATATACGATAAATAATACGCATATTTTGAAAAGCTTCAATCTCCTTATATAGCTCCATTATTCCCTTTTCGTACTCCGAATAAGTCGCTTCCTTATAACAGCTTTCATCAGCTATAATCTCAGTAGTTTCACTATAAAGGGCTTCCATTACAAAGGCTTTAAGCCTGTCCGTATCCACCATATTGGTTTTACCGTTTATCAGTGTATACCCCTCAGTTTCAGTAAGCTTTAAATATACTGCATGAGGAGAACCTAAATCCTTAAGCTTAAAGTCATCAATTATCTTTGAAAGAGCCAATTCATCCAAATAAATTTCCGGCTCCATTGTTCTGTTTTGTGCAGATTTATTCATATTCTCAATCCACAGATATGGATTTTGAGAATTAATATAGCTTTGTAGAGGCTTCTTATAATCCTTTGTGAATCCTACATCGGATAACTCAAAGGTATATTTTTCATCCCCCACATTTAAAGACACTGTTTTATTACCGCTGTCTTTAGTAAATATTTCATTTACCTCATCCACCGTCTTTCCTGTACAATACACACCGTTAATATATGTACCATAGGAAAAACCGTCCTTATAGTAGTGGCCAAAGGCAATATAGCCTATGCCCACTACAAGAACAGTCAACAATATATAAAAAATTATTATTTTTAATATATTTACCAGTGTTTTCAAGACTTGTTTTTTAAATCCTTTTCATCAAATACTTCTGAAATCGGTGCTCCCGCCGGAACCATGGGGAATACGCTGTCATCCTTTTCAATAAGTACATTTATCACAACAGGCTTCCTCAAGTCAATAGCTTTCTCTATCGCAGGACGTACATCCTCCATCTTATCTACAAGAATAGCTTCACAGCCCAGTCCCTCTGCCACCTTACAGAAGTCCACGCCGTCGTCTAATACAGTCTGGGAGTAGCGCTTATCATAGAAAAGAGTCTGCCATTGGCGTACCATGCCTAATACATGATTGTTTATTACTACCTGAATAATCGGGATATTATATCTTGAGGCTGTTGCCAGTTCATTTAAATTCATCCTGAAACAACCGTCTCCACCAATATTAATACATACCTTGTCAGGATTTGCCACCTGTGCACCTATGCAGGCACCAAGTCCATATCCCATTGTACCAAGTCCGCCACTGCTTAAGAATGTATGGGGCTTAGTAAATTTATAATGATGTGCAGTCCACATCTGATGCTGTCCTACATCGGTAGAAATAATGGCCTGTCCCTTTGTAACCTGGTCAATTGTCTCAATCACATAGGGACATGTAAGTTTGCTCTTATCATACCAAAGGGGGAATTCCTCCTTTAGATTTGCAATACGCTCCATCCACTCCGGATGGTTTTGCTGATTTAACATAGGTAAAAGCTCACTTAGTGCATCCTTTAAATTACCTACCACCGAGGTAGTAGCCTTAACATTTTTATTTATTTCAGCAGCATCTATATCAAAGTGGATTATTTTTGCATTTTTACAGAATTTCTTTGCGTTTCCAATAACTCTGTCTGAAAATCTGGCACCTAAAGCTATAAGTAAATCACATTCAGTAGCACCTAAATTACTTGCCTTAGTACCGTGCATTCCAATCATATTTGTATATCGGTAAGAATTTCCATCAAATGCTCCCTTGCCTAAAAGAGAGTCGCAAACAGGTGCATCCAGAATTTCCGCAAGCCTTGCTATCTCCTCTGAGGCTCCTGATGAAATAGCGCCACCACCCACATATAGGAATGGCTTTTTTGCCTGATTCATAAGCTTAGCCGCAGTCTCAATATCCTTTATTGTATATTGGTTTTTATATGTAATCTTTTCAGGCTCTACCGATGTATATTCGCAGAGGGCTGCGGTAACATCCTTTGTAATATCTACAATTACAGGTCCGGGTCTTCCGCTTCGTGCAATCTTAAATGCCTTACGTATGGTTTTTGCCAAATCATTTACATTTTTAACAATAAAGCCATGCTTTGTAACCGGCATCAGCACGCCCACAATATCCACCTCCTGGAACGAATCCTTTCCAAGAGCAGGAAGATTAACATTTGCCGTAATAGCAACCACGGGGATGCTGTCCATATAGGCTGTGGCAATACCGGTAACCAGATTTGTAGCTCCGGGACCCGATGTTGCCATACATACTCCCACCTTTCCTGTGGAGCGGGCATAGCCATCCGCAGCGTGGCTGGCACCCTGCTCATGGCTTGTTAAAATATGCTTTATTTCAGGATGCTTATATAGAGCATCATAAATATTTAGAATAGTTCCTCCCGGATATCCGAATACGGTATCCACACCCTGTTCCTTTAAACATTCAACTACGATTTCCGAACCGGTTAACTGCATAATTTCCTCCTCGTAATATGCTGCTTTCCATAAAAAACACCATCAGTATTTATTTACAGTTCCAAAACTGCTCCTCTGTTTCCGCTTGTTACAAGTGCTCTGTATCTCTTAAGGTATCCCTTAAGCTCTGCCGGCTCCTTAGGTACCCAATTTTTCTTTCTTTCTGCAAGCTCCTCATCAGATAGTCTTACATTTATAGAATTTGCAGGGATATCAATATCAATAATATCTCCCTCATTAATAAGTGCAATAGGTCCGCCTACAGCCGCTTCAGGAGATACATGGCCAATAGAAGCACCCCTGCTTGCACCTGAAAATCTTCCGTCTGTTATAAGAGCAACACTGCTTCCCAGTCCCATACCTGCTATGGCAGAGGTAGGATTAAGCATCTCTCTCATTCCGGGGCCACCCTTAGGTCCCTCATATCTTATAACAACCACGTCCCCGGCTACTATTTTGCCACCTTTAATAGCATCAATTGCATCCTCTTCACATTCAAATACCCTTGCAGGACCTGAGTGCTTAAGCATTTCAGGCACCACAGCCGAACGCTTTACTACACAGGTATCCGGAGCAATATTTCCTTTTAATACTGCAATTCCGCCTACTTCACTATAGGGATTTTCTATAGGACGGATTACCTCAGGATTGGTGTTTACACATCCTGCAATATTTTCTCCCAAGGTCTTACCTGTAGCAGTAATAATATCAGTAAAAAGTAAGTTCTTTTTACTTAACTCATTCATAACGGCATATACACCGCCTGCTTCATTCAAATCCTCCATATAGGTGTGACCTGCCGGAGCCAGATGACAGAGGTTAGGTGTTTTAGCACTTAATTCATTGGCAATGCTTAAATCCAAATCAATACCGCACTCATATGCAATAGCAGGAAGATGGAGCATTGAATTTGTAGAACAGCCCAATGCCATATCCACAGTAAGAGCATTTAAAAACGCTTCCTTTGTCATAATATCTCTGGGACGGATATTTTTTTCCACTAATTCCATTATCTTCATGCCCGCGTGCTTTGCAAGACGTATTCTTTCACTATAAACTGCAGGAATTGTACCATTGCCCTTAAGTCCCATACCAATAGCTTCTGTAAGGCAGTTCATGGAATTTGCAGTATACATTCCTGAGCATGAACCGCAGGTGGGACAAGCCTTGCACTCATATTCATACAGCTTTTCTTCATCAATAATACCTGCCGCTTCGGCACCCACTGCCTCAAACACACTGGACAAAGAGGTTTTACTGCCATCAACTCTTCCTGCAAGCATAGGTCCTCCTGACACAAATATGGCAGGCACATTTACTCTTGCCGCAGCCATTAAAAGTCCCGGAACATTTTTATCACAGTTGGGAATACATACCATTCCGTCAAATCTATGGGCTTCCATCATACATTCAGTACTGTCTGCAATCAAATCACGGGTAACCAAAGAATATTTCATTCCCACATGACCCATGGCAATTCCGTCGCATACCGCTATTGCCGGAAACTCTACAGGGGTGCCTCCTGCCATAGCAATTCCCATCTTTACCGCATCTGCTATCTTATCCAGATTCATATGACCCGGAACTATTTCATTGTAGGAGCAAACCACTGCTATAAGCGGTTTATCCAGCTCCTCCTGTGTATATCCTAAAGCATTATATAATGACCTGCCCGGAGCCTGTCTTTTTCCGCATTTTGCTTCTTCGCTTCTCATATTCTTCCTCCTATATTCTTTCTGCAACTAAATCGCCCATTTCAGAGCAGGAAATTTTTTTCATATTTTCCGACATAATATCAATAGTTCTATAATCTTCATTTAACACCATATCAATGGCTTTTTCTATAGCCTCTGCCTCTTTGTGTAAATCAAAGCTGTATTTTAGCATCATAGCTGCACTTAATATGGTTGCCAGAGGATTTGCCGTATTGGTTCCTGCAATATCCGGCGCTGAACCATGGCTTGGCTCGTAAAGTCCAAACTTGCCCTCATTCATACTGGCTGATGCCAGCATCCCGATAGAGCCTGTTACCATACTTGCTTCATCCGATAAAATATCTCCAAACATATTTTCAGTTAAAATAACATCAAACTGCGCAGGGTCCTTTACAAGCTGCATAGCACAGTTATCTACTAACATATGTTCAAGTATAACCTCAGGATAATCCTTTGCCACCTCCATTACAACCTTGCGCCAAAGTCTTGAAGAGTCAAGGACATTTGCCTTATCCACACTGGTAACCTTTTTATTTCTGACCATAGCAGCTTCAAAGGCTTTAATAGCTACTCTTCGTATCTCAGTCTCTGTATAGGTCAACGTGTCTGTTGCCTTTAGCTCCCCGTTTTCAATGACCGTCTGTCGCTGTCCAAAGTACAAGCCACCTGTAAGTTCTCTCATAATAAGCATATTAAAGCCCTTAGAGCTAATCTCCTCCTTTAAGGGACATGCTCCGCTTAGCTGTGGATAAAGCACTGCCGGCCTTAAATTGGCAAAAAGATTAAGGGATTTTCTAAGCTTAAGAAGCCCTGCCTCAGGTCTGAGGGACGGCTCTAATTTATACCAGGGAGAGGTTTGGGTATCTCCACCTATGGACGCCATAAGCACTGCATCCGAGGCATTACATATATCAATGGTTTCATCTGTTAAAGGAACACCGTTTACATCTATGGATGCTCCTCCCATAAGTACATCATTAAAATTTATAGTATGCCCATAAACCTGTCCCACTTTATTTAATACTTTTTTGGCTTCTGCCATAATCTCAGGACCTATTCCGTCTCCGCCAATGCAAGCAATATTTAAAACCATTTTAATCCTCCGATGTTATCTGTTATACACTAATATTATAGGCGTGGAGACACTGCCCCACGCCTATAATATAACACAATAACACACTATTTATAAAATATATATCCTTTATAGACTTTATAACCGTAGGTTATGGCACGAAATAAAGCTTTTCGATAAAATTATGCCTCTGCCTTTTCAATCTGGCTGATTGCAGTCTTCTGCATAGGAATACGGCAATTCTTGTTGTTTCCAAATTCAACGATTACCGTATCATCCTGAATATCAATAACAGTGCCGTAAAAACCACTTGTTGTAAGCACATAATCTCCAATTGCGAGAGCGTTGTACATAGCCTGAGTTCTCTTCTGTTCCTTTCTCTGTGGACGAATCATCATAAGATACATCATTCCACCGATTAAGACAATGTACATTATAAGTACTAAACCTGAATTATTCATTAAACTTTCCATTTTAATCTCCATTCATATAAAATAATTTGTTCAAAGGAAGTAATTTACTCTTAGTTTCCTTGTGACACATTCACTATATTACCATTAACTGCCATTTCTTAGCAAGGGCTTTTAATCCCTCTGAAGCATAACTCTACAGCATAAAGCAAAACCTGGTATTTTACTTAATCCAGAGGTGTTGCCATCTGCTCCAACATATCCTTTTTAAAGGCTGCAAATCTTCCCTCATCCAGTGCCAGACGTATATTCTCCATAAGCTTATTGTAGAAATAAAGATTATGAATTACACATAGTCGCATAGCCAGCATTTCCCCGGCCACCATCAGATGCCTTATATAAGCTCTTGTATATCTCTTGCAGGTAGGACACTGGCATCCCGGTTCTATTGGTCTGTCATCCCTTGCAAATTTGGCATTTTTAATATTTATCTTACCGTTTTTTGTATATAAGTGGCCATGTCTTGCATTTCTGGATGGGTATACACAGTCAAAGAAATCCACTCCTCTTTCCACTGCCTCTAAAATATTGGCGGGAGTACCTACTCCCATTAGATATGTGGGCTTATTCTTTGGAAGATAAGGAACTACCGCATCCAATATACGATACATTTCCTCATGGCTTTCTCCTACCGCAAGTCCACCCACTGCATAGCCGTCTAAATCCAAATCGGCAATTACCTTTGCATGTTCAATACGGATATCCTCATATATAGCGCCCTGGTTTATACCAAATAAAAGCTGATGGGGATTTACAGCATCCTCCATTGCATTAAGTCGCTCCATTTCCTTTTGACAGCGTTTAAGCCAGCGTGTGGTTCTTTCCACAGATGGGAGCACATAGCTTTTCTCTGCCAGAGCCGGTGGACACTCATCAAATGCCATAGCAATAGTGGAGCCTAAGTTTGACTGTATCTGCATACTTTCCTCAGGTCCCATAAAAATAATTCTTCCGTCCACATGGCTGTGAAAGGTCACACCCTCTTCCTTTATTTTTCTAAGTCCTGCCAGGGAAAAAACCTGAAATCCGCCGGAGTCCGTAAGGATTGGACCATTCCAATTCATAAATTTATGAAGTCCACCCATATCCTTAATAAGCTTATCTCCCGGTCTTACATGTACATGATATGTATTGGATAATTCTATCTGACAACCGATTTGCTCTAAATCTTCAGTGGAAACCGCTCCTTTAATTGCAGCCACCGTTCCTACATTCATAAATACGGGAGTCTGAACCGTACCGTGTACGGTTTTAAACTCCCCTCGTTTTGCATTTCCCTCTGTTTTTAATACTTTATATTCTGCCATTATAAACTCTCAATAAATTCTTCCAATGTTAAATTATTTTCATATATATAGGTAGCAGCTTCTACTCCTACATACCGATAATGCCAGGGCTCGTAAATAATCCCTGTAATATCCTCCTTATCCTGGGGATATCTTAAAATAAAACCATATTTATAGCTATTGTTCTTAAGCCAAATGCCTGCCTCTGTTTCTCCAAAGCCCTCATCCAGCAGGGCATATTCATCACATATAATATCTAAGGAAATACCTATCTGATGCTCACTGGCTCCCGGCACTGTTACCACAGCCGAAGCCTCTTTATAGGCATCCATATATGAATAACCCCTGTTTATATAGGTCTTCATTTTTCTGTCAAATAGATATTCCTGTCTTGAAGTATCCCTATAGGGAGAGCATACGATAAGGTTAATATCCTGTTGCTTTGCTCCCTCTAAAAGGTCTGCTAAAGGAAGTAATATTCTTTCATCACACTTCATTACTCCTTTGATTGTACCCAAAGTAAAGGTATAATCCTCAGGAATGGGATGCTGTTTATTTACAAGCAATAAATTCCACGAGGACTTGTCAAATCGGCTTAAATCAGATGTGGTTTCTTCCTCCACCTGGTAAGACTCACTTTCTTCCGACTCCTGAGAATTTATTTCAGCTATTACATCTTCTAAAGAAGCAACTCCCTCTTCTCCTGACACATCTGTTTGAATATATTCCTCTGCTGAAAGCTCTTCTTCCAGTTCTATTTCCTGATAGGCGCTTTCATCATATTCCACATCCTCAGCCGCCACCGGCATAAAGCTCACACTGCCTAAAAAGGCAATTCCAATAAGCAGGCAGGATGCTATTTTAAAAGCCGGCATTTTCACATATTTATATAATTTTCTTGCAAAAATCACTAAAGAAAGCCATAGCATGGCTACAGCAAAGCCTGCTTTACCCTTTGCCGCCAATTTCTTTGCCATATTCATATATCCTGACTTCCTTTGCTCCAACATTTCTTTCCTAATTTTCTTCTAATTTATGGAATATAATACAGTTTGGTTTAGATACCCTGATTTCCTTTTGGTTCATCACAATAAGCCCCTTTTCCATATCCACAGAAAAGAATGTCATGGTATTTGTCTCATGATTTAAGCTTACAAGATGTTTTCCATCAGGAAAAAGGGCTACATCCTTGGGATAATCTCCACTTACAGGCAGACAAAACAGCTTTGTCAGAAGTCCTGTATCAGGTGCTATCTCAAACATAACCGCGCTGTTATCTCCTGCATTTGAAGATACTATATAGTTATAATCTGACGACAGATTAAGGGCACTTGCCGCAGATGCTGTAGCATGATATTCATTCAGAGTACTTATCTGCTGTATTCTTTCAAAGTCAGGATTACCATTTTTATCAGTGTATTTATATACATCAATAGTATTTTTCAGCTCATGGACTATATACATAAATTCCCCTGTTTTGGAAAATTTTATATGCCTTGGTGCTGACTCCTGGTCGCTATGAATAATATCAATAAGCTTTAGCTTTCCTGTATTATGGTCAAGGGTATATACATCTGTATAATCCATACCTAAATCTGCGGCACAGAGATATTTATTATCCCTTGTCATTTTTACACAGCTCACATGAGGTCTAAAGCTTCTTTCAGCCATATTCCCCCAGCCCTTATGGAATATTTCATCACATATTCCACCCATGGTTCCATCCGGATTAAGCCTGAGTACTGTTATTTTTCCGTCATGATAGCCTGCTACAAATAAAAATCTATCCTCATAATCAGTGGACAGATAGCAGCCCCTCATTCCATTAATGGGAGAGCTGCATATTACGCTAAGACCTCCGTCTTTTTCTATTTTATATCCCTCTACACCAAAATCCGTAATGGAATAGAGGAATTTCCGATTATGTGAAATAGTAACATAGGAGGAATTCTTTATTTTTACCCGGTCTTTCTCCGTGAATTTTCCATTTTCCAAATCTACATCATAAATGGTAATTCCATGGTCGTCGCCATAGGTATAGGTTGAAACATATGCCACATATTTTGTACCCATTGTATACCTCCTTTCGCATATAAGGATATTATAACGAAAAATTTCTCATTTGTGTATATTACTTCTACAAATCACTGCTTAAATATTTTTCCCATATCAAAACAACGTACATTTGTCCACATACGGTTTATTCGTTCATTGCTTTCATCATCAAAGCTTGCCATTACCACAGAACGGTCTACCACACTCTTTAATGGGTACTGGGCACTTAGCTGGCGCTTTAATTGTGAGATAGGTGCAATTATTGTATATTTTTCATTGGCCTCTTCTGTATCAGCTTCAAAGAAATAGCCTATAGAGTATTCTCCGGTTTCTTCCTCATCCTCATCGGCTCCGTAATTCCAGTCACAATACTCAAATATAAGGTCACTGTCTCCACCTGATATCACAGAGGTATAGCCTATATAATACATATTTCTAATGGCATTCTCCGGCTTTGAACAGAAATTAACAAAAGCTTCAGCCGCATGCTGCTTTCTTCCATCCTGCTTAATACCGTTTTTCAGCATTACCCAGCCATCAAACCATAGATTGGTTCCCTCTTCCGGAGCCATATAGCAAAGCTCTATACCATCCTCATCCGCCTGGTCCATAGTATATACCGCATCTCCTGACCACTGCTGATTGGCAACCACCTTTCCTGTTACCATATCGGCTTTGCCACTGTCAGTTTCAAAGCTATATACATTGTCCTTACAGGCCGTTAGGATTTCCTGTGCCGCGTCCACAGTCTCCTTATCGGTTCTATTTAAGATTTTACTTAATTCCTCCTGATAATCAGAGGCATTAATAAATTCTTCTGCTGTTATGTCATCAAAAAATTCCAGACAAAGAGCTGCAAAATATGCATCGCGCACAGAATCCTTTATTGTAACTCTTTTATAAAAGCTCTCATTTGTAAGAATGCTCCAATGCTTAGCCTCTTCATGGCTTACCTCTTCCGGATTATATACAATGCCTAAAGTTCCCCACATATATCCTGCGGCGTAGCTGCTTAATAATTTTCCGTCAATATTAAGCTTATCATATACCTCCTTTATATAAGGAGATACGCCCTTAGCATAATAATTTTCCGAAATGGCAGTGTCATAAAAGCTTTCAGAAAAGGGCAATGCCATATCCTTTCTAATAAGCTTCATAATCATATATTCCGACGGACATACCAGGTCATATACATCGCCAATTGTAAGCTGATTATATAGCTCCTCGTTTGTACCAAAGGTAGAATATTCCACCCTTACCCTTTGATTGTAGGTCTCAAAATACCAGTCTTCAAAATCCCTGATAAGACTATTTTCTCCGATTATTTCAGTTCCATCCGAAAGCTCTATTAATTCCTCTTCATCCCAGCCGCCCTCGTCTATATACTCCTCCCAGTTGCACACCCTTAATACTATGGCATCATCCTTTTTATCTGAGCCACAGCCTGTATTTAGAAATGCAATTGTAAGTAATGCAAAGAACATTGTAAGAATATATGTATTTCTTTTCACTATCCCCTCTCCTCCTGTTCTTCATTCTTACCTGTAATATTCATAATAATTACAGAAATTACCACCACAATAAATATAATGGTAGAAAGGGCCCAAAGGGCTGTTTTTATTTTCGTATGTGAGCCACGTGTGGCATTTACTACATAAGTACTTATGGTGTCAAAGGTAGCAGGCTTAGTATAGGTAGCTATAAAATAATCATCCAGTGATAAGGTTATGGCTGTCATAAATCCACTTATAATTCCCGGTATAATCTGAGGAATTACAATCTTAAGCAACGCCTGTGCCGGAGTACAGCCTAAATCCAATGCTGCCTCATATAAGGAATTATCCATCTGCTTAAGCCTTGGCATAACAGAAAGATATACAAAGGGGGAACAAAGAGCTGTTTGAGCTACAATAAGTGGCACAAAGCTCGCTTTGTCAATGTTTAAAAGCACAATTGTAAGAATACACACGGAAAAACCTGTTACCACGTCTGCATTAACAATTGGAATTTCATTGGCAAACTCCACTGCCAGTCTCACTCCCTTTTTCGAATAAAATGCTCCCACTGCCCCCATAGTTCCAAGTACTGTAGAAATTAATCCCACCACCAAAGCAAGTAAAAGGGTTCCCACCATCATGGAAATGAGCGCAGGCTCTGTAAACAGAGTAATATAATTGTCAAAGGAAAAGCCTCTGACTGTTCCTATCATGCCGGAATTTGTAAAGCTGTAAAATATCAGAATTAATATAGGCAAATAAAGGAACGTTAATACAAAGATTACCCAAATATGCTGCAAAGCTTTTCTCATCTTTCCACTACCCCCTTTTCTCCCACAAGCCTGTTGGCAAGCATAGTAAATAAGCCTATCATCATAAGCAGGATTGCCGATATTAAAGAACCATTATTCCAATCATATGAGCTGAAATAGCTGCCTATAAGACTTCCCATAATATAGGTACTGTTATAAACCATATCTAAAACCACATAATTTGTCATAGCAGGTAAAAATACCATGGTCACACCACTCACAATACCCGGAATGGAAAGAGGTAATAAAATATGAAAAAATATCTGCCTTGGGGCCGCCCCCAAATCTGCCCCTGCTTCCAGAAGAGAATTGTCCAGCTTAGTCAATGAATTAAATAAAGGCATAATCATAAATGGCAAAAAATCATATACCATACATATGATTGTATTTTGGAATGGATAAAAAGCAATATTACCCTCAATCAATGTAAGGATTTCCTTAAGAGCTGTAATCCTAAGGGTAAAATTAATCCACATGGGAAGCACAAATACCATTAAAAAGGCATGCTTTCTGGCATATTCTCCCTTTGCCATAATATAAGCTACAGGATATGCAAGTGCCAAACATATAACAGTGGTAATAGCAGCTATTACCAGACTGTATATAAGGGTTCCAAGGGTTCTTGGATTTGTGAAGAAATTTATAAAATTGCTAAAAGAAATATTACCATTTCCATCAGTAAAGCCATAATAAATAATGACTAATAAGGGTATTATTACAAATACCGTCAAAAATAATACATATATTAAAGCCAACTGCTTTCTGTCAAAAAAGTTTTTTTTCAACTTACCTTCTCCTGTTAATTTTTAAGGACTATAGCAATATTTTCAGGCAATGCCACGCTTACCCAGTCCCCCTGATTCCATAAATCCTCATCATCCACCACATAGTCATTTTCGCTTTCACTTCTGACAGTGTAGCTATAATGGTCTCCAATATAGTGAAATGAAATAATGGCTCCCTGTACGTCTCCCAGACCGGCATCATCTGAAAGCTCTGCCGTATCTGGCTCAAAGGATACCATAGCCTCTCTGCCCGCTACTTCTATAGGCGCACCTGTCTCATTCAAAAGCTCTCCATCCTCAAAACTGGCAGCAGGGAATATTTTTTCAAAGGAAACAAGTCTTGTAATATCTCCAAAGCGCAAAGTAATTATGCCCTCTGAGCTAATATTTTCAAGTACACCGCTATAACGGTTAATACTTGTATCATATGGGATAATATGTATCATATCCGGTTCAATGGAAAGTCCTACCTCTGTTCCCGGCTCATAGTAATCAAAGCAATGTACTTCCATTTCATATTGTCCACACTGAACAAACATTACATAAAAAGTTCCCTTAAAGTCACAGCTTGATACAATGCCCTTAAGCTGTCCTTTTTCTTTATCCGTAACATCCACATCCTCAGGTCTTATAACAGCATCAATTTTTAAGCCCTTTTCAAAATCATCCACACATTTAAAGGTCTGACCTGCAAAGGATGTTAAAAGCTTTCCTGTCATAACCCCATTAAATATATTACTTTCCCCAATAAAATCCGCCACAAACACATTTGCGGGCTCATTATATATATCCTCCGGAGTACCAACCTGCTGAATTTGACCGTCAGCAATAACCACCACCTTATCGGACATGGTCAGGGCTTCCTCCTGGTCGTGGGTTACAAAAATAAAGGTAATTCCTAGATTTTTGTGCATCTCCTTAAGCTCAAGCTGCATTTCTTTACGCATTTTAGCATCCAATGCACTTAAGGACTCATCTAAAAGCAGAACCCTGGGTCTGTTAACAAGCGCTCTCGCAATAGCAATTCTCTGCTGCTGACCTCCTGACAGGGTACTTATGCTTCGCTTTTCAAATCCCTCCAGGTCAACCAATTCCAAAGCTTCCCTAACAAGCTTATCCGTCTCCTCCTTGGAGGTCTTTTTCATCTTAAGACCAAATGCCACATTGTCATAAACATTTAAATGAGGAAATAGAGCATATTTCTGAAATACGGTGTTAATAGGTCTTTTATTTGGAGGTAAAAGAGAAATATCGCTACCATCCAGTAAAATATTTCCATCCGTTGGTGTATCAAAGCCCCCAATCATTCTTAGAATTGTGGTCTTGCCACAGCCTGACGGACCTAAAAGAGTTACAAACTCTCCCTCTTTTATATCAAGACTAATATTCTCTATAACATTTGTTTTACCGTCATAGGTCTTTCCAACATTTTTTAATTCGATTAATGTTTTTTTGTTTTCCAACGTCTTCCTCTCCTGCTTTATATATTAATTTGTATATTTATTAAGAAAAATGCTGTGCATTTTAACCATGCACAGCATTTTTATTTATAACATTATTTAGCTATAAGTACAATAATACTTCTCTCATTTATTAATATTTTTTTTGGATTATTTAACTCACATTCCACAATGGACTTTTCTATGGATGTATCTATTATTTTTGTCCACTTAAATTTTCCGGGCAATGCAGGTAATGCCAGTTCATGACTGCTCCAATGCATATTAATACCAATATAAATATATTCTCCATAATACGGCGTATTCTTTATACTTTCAGCAACTGTATTTTTCTTTGTATCAAAAGCATATTCAGAAGAAAAGAGCATTGCAAAATGCCTTGTTAAATCATCGGTTTCCACTCTCCATGCTTCTTCCCCGTGGAACGATAAATCAGGAAAGCCTTTGGACAGATAATCCGTCATCCTAAAGGGCTGCTTCATATGAAGTATTGGATTATTTTTTCGTATTTTTATACATGTTCTGTAAAACTCATATATATCCCTGTTTTTTTCTAAGTCTTTCCAGTTAAGCCAGGTTACGGGGCTGTCTATACAATATGGATTATTATTTCCGTTCTGACTGTTTCCGAATTCATCCCCCGAAACTATTAAAGGAGTTGACTGAGAAAATAAGGTAAATGCAATTGCATTTTTTATCTGTCTGCGCCTTAGGGCTTTAACTGCTTTTTTATTGGTATTTCCCTCTACACCACAGTTCCATGAAGCATTGTAAGGATTTCCATCCCTATTGCCCTCTCCGTTTTCCTCATTATGCTTTCTGTCATAGCTTACTAAGTCCATTAGGGTAAACCCATTTCCATTGGTAATGGAAGCAATCTTCCCAAACTGCTCATCCACCTGACGCATACTGTTTATAACACCCTGTATCTGTCCCTCATCACTTTTCAAAAATTTACGGAAATTATACATGGTCTCGTCATTATATATACCGAGATTTTTATATACAGGCTTTTCCTTTCCGTATATCTCCCAGGCAGGAAAATTATAGTACATTATCTTTGTATCTAAAAGCAATGGCTCTGTGGCAATCAGGGTAAGGGGTATTCTCTCTCCCATTAAATGAAAACCATCCACCCCATAGGTTAATACCCAATATTTTAAAACCTCTAAAATAAAGCCGGGCTTTATTGTATCCGGAAAATTAAATTGCATTACTACTTCCATACCCTCTTTATGTAATGCCTTTACCATATCTCCAAAGGATTTTGCCGCATTTTCAGGGTCTGCCGCAAAGGAGGCTTTAGGAGCAAAATAATACCCCTCTCCATAACCCCAATAATTAAGAGCAATATCCTTTTTTAAGTCAATATCCTTTTCTCCATGCCGTATTATATTGGTCTTCTCAGCCTTTTTGCGTGCCTCTGAAAATTCGTAAGCAGGCATAAGCTCAAGGGTAGTCACTCCCAGATCCTTAAGATATGGAATTTTTTCTACTATTCCCTCAAAGGTTCCCGGATTTTTTACTTTACCTGACATATGCTTTGTAAATCCACGTACATGTACAAGATAAATTATGGAATTGCTGTACTCAAGTTTTTCTGCCCCGGAATATTCATCATCATTCCTTACAAATCCGGAATGTAGGATATCCTCCGATACTTCGCCCCAGCTTTCATTCCCCCTTATCTGGCGACTGTAAATATCACAGTGCTCTTCTCCATCAAGGAGGGTATATTCTGTATTATCAATATCTATTCCCTCTATATGAACACAATAAATTCCTCCTATTCTGTATGAGCTGTCAAGCTCAATATGGGCAACAGGAGCTTTCCTATTATTCTTTTTATATAAATTTATGCCGGTAACTCCATTTCCCCTGGCTGCAAAAGAAATATTTACTGAACCGTCCCTGTTTACAGTGGCTCCCAATGGATATGGTTTTCCATAAGATATAATATACTCTGCCATATAATCTCCCTCGTAATCATTCAACAATTAAATATTAACACAATTATATTCTATATTCTATTGATAAATACAGACAAAATAGATAGAATAATATCAGTTTACTAAATATACTTATGGAGGTATTAAAATGACTAACAATCAGGAACCTGAAGAAATCATGACAGTTGATATAGAGCTTGAAGATGGTACAAGCTTAAACTGTGAGGTTGTCACAATTTTGAATGTATCGGGAAAGGATTATATTGCTCTTCTTCCTGAAAATCAGGAGGATGAGGAGGAATCTGAAGTATGGTTTTATGAATATTCTGAAAATCCTGATGACCCTGATGAGGAGCCAGTACTTACCTACATCGAAAATGATGAGGAATATGAGGCAGTTGCAGATGCCTTTGATGAATTTTTAGATGCCTGCGAATTTGATAATATGGACTAATCAGCCTTGTAAATGTTTTTGATTAATTCCATTTAAAAAGCGGCTGGGAAGATGCTTTTTATGCTCACTTCCTTTTATATATGTTATATAGAGATTGTATTTGGCTCTTGTCATTGCCACATACATTAGACGACGCTCTTCCTCTATTTGACTTTCCTTAACCGCTCTTTGGTGTGGAACCGTACCCTCATTCAGATGGGGTAATATTACAGTATCAAATTCAAGCCCCTTACAGGCATGATAGGTCATAATATGAACACTTTCCCCGGATATTTTTCCGGGGATTTTTTTTATATTTCTGCCTATAATATCATCATATCCCTCCACATATTCTTCCATATCCTTAAAGCATTTAAATTCTCTTGCCTTTTCCTTAAGCAGGTCTGCACTTTCCAGATATTCCTTATACTTTTCCGGAGTTTTAAATTGCATACGATAATATTCATCCAGCCCTATTACCTTTCTGATATAGCTTATAGCCGCATAGGGTTCCATTTCTTTAAGTCTGAACA
>JBHAJK010000035.1:0-31194 GCA_041826605.1 Lachnospiraceae bacterium
ATTGTGTTTCCGTCATATCCTTGTAACGGCAAGGCACTTTTCTAACCTCTTCGTGTCCCTCTGCTACCAGGATGCCAACGGCGGCAATTCTTCTATGCCCTGATATTAACCAATAAGCACCATTTACACGGCCCAAAATCAAAGGTTCTTGCAATCCGTCTATCAATATGCCCGTTGCCAATTCTTCCAGGCCGTCCATACTGTATTTGTTGTGCTTTGTCACAACGATTTCTTCAAAGTCCAATTTTATTTCCGTGTATTCTGCTACTTTGTCCGCATCCGCAAGGGTTGCCCCGTTCATTAAATCTAAAATATTAAAACCCATATTGTTAAACCTCTCTTTCTGCCGCTTTTGCTATGTACTCATTTACAAATTTCTTGTAGTCCTGGGAAGCACCGCAACGGATGCTATAATCAATCGGCGTTTGTTTGTAAAACGTGCTATCACTAACTTTCTTTGAATGTCTGATTTTTTGAGCGTACACCGGGAAATCGCTTTTGGTTCTAAGCCATATTTCCGCCGCTTCGCTCGTGTCTGCCTTTTCAAAATTCGTTATCAAACATCCGGCAATGGTTGCTTTTTGGTTTAATATCTTGATTTTGTTTACCTGGTCCACCAATTCTTCCAAGCCGTCCAATGCGTAACAGTCCAGGTTTACCGGGATAATAATTTCATCCGTTGCCACAAGGGCGTTTATTACGTTAAGTCCTAAGTCCGGCGGATTGTCTATAATGCAATAATCGTATTTATCCTTTACGGCTTCTAATGCTTTGCGGTAGCGTGCGTGTTGTGGGTTCTCTGTGTCCGCTTTCAACTGTAATTCCGCTAACTCCATGAAGTAATTACAGGGGATAACGTCAATACACTTAAATTTCGTGTGTTTGATTGCTCCCGTAATATCTCCGGTCTTTAATACCTGGCACGCCGGGGCTTCTGTCTGTCCGTTGTAAAGATTAAAAAGCCTTGATGTATTGCCTTGCTTGTCATTGTCGAATAATAAAACACGCTTTCTAATATTGCCTTTCTTTCCCTGGTGGGCTAATAACTGTGCCATAGTAACCGCCGTTGTTGTTTTGCCCGCACCGCCTTTAAGATTGATGATTGATATTGTTTTCATGCGTTCCAACGCTCCTTTCAATTCCGCACCATACGGGCGTATATGTAGAACGCCGCATTGATGCCGTTATATCTAACCTCTGCATCCAGGAACTTAAAGCCGGGGTAAGCCTTTTCCATTTCTGCCTTTAAGGTTTCATAGTCGAAAGCCATTTTTTCAACTTTGGCTCTCTTGAATTTTGAGTAACTGCGTTTTGGTTCTTCCGGCTTCTGTAAATTCTTAGACGGACACCAACGCTTTGTTCCGTGTGGGTTGTTGGAAATGTAGGTTGCAAGTCCGGTAATTAAAAAATCATCATCCGGCTTTATGCGGCGTGTGTTTGGTCTGCTGCATTTGCCCCATAATTCCTCTAACTCGTCACGGTCCACCCCATCCCCGGTCATAAGAATGTGAAAATGTGGTCTAACGTGTTCATCAATTGCGATTATGTAAATATATTTAATGTTTTCAAATCCGGCTTTCTTTCGTCTGCGATTGATACGGCGGATAAAATTAACAACGTCCTTTTTGGCTTGCTCCATATCCTGGGGAATGTATTTGTTATCCCAACCAAAGGTTGCCCAAATATCCCCCTTGCCAAAATTGATGTTTGCAAGGCGTATCAAATAACGGCGTGCGTTCTTATCGTTCAAATTGCTTTGTGACGGGCTTGTTTCTCTCTTTTTCTTCGTCTTTGGCATATCTGCTTTATTGTCAAAGGACGGGTAAACCTGGCTTTCAAGCAATGTTGTACCGCTTTTGATATTTACGCTCTTTGTTGTGGTGGTTCGGTATAGGCATTTGACTTTACCCTCTTTCATAAGGCGTTCCAATTCCCATTCCTCTAAATCCTCACATTGTTTTTGGTACGCTTCCTCATAATCGTAATTATCATAGTGCTTATTCTTTTTTCTCATTGATGCCCCACCTTTTCAAAATCTATATAAACTTTTATTCTCTATCCCTTTCCTGGGCAGTCCCCTGCAAGGTATATAGAATAAAATTTAATATGGTTGATTTGTTAAGACCCATTACAAGGACGGGGAAGTCCTCTTGCAGATGCCTTAAAAATCAAAAGTTTAATCAAAAAACTCTTTGTAAATTACGCTTGCGGTATGAACCGCAAAGACAAAAGCGGCAAATAAAATTACCGCAACAACTAAAACCAATATTCCAATCACTAACAAAAATATCTTCATAAAACCCTCATTCCCAATTCCTCACTATATATAGTAGAAATCCCTTTACTTTTCCTATATCTTGTGCTACAATATTTTTGTTAAGTTCCAAGCCCCTATTGGTTTAGGTCCCCACCTTTCCTTTAGGGGCTTGCTTTTTGCCTTTTAATCAATTCTTGTTACATTCTCGCTTTCCAGACTTCTAATTACTTGGTACTTGGCGTAAAGGATGTTGAGCAATTCTTCTTTCAATCCTGGCGTAATAAGGCCGGCGGCTTCTTTCTCGTATATTCTTCCGGCAACTACTCCAGCTCTAAAATCCAATTCCGGCAAAGATTTATAAGCGCCTAATTCCCTATCAATCATTGAAAGTGTTGTTTTAACCTCTGCTTTTGTTCTAAGGTCCCCGGTAAGAATTTGCTTTGGCTTAAATTTCAATGTTTCCTCTGTAAAACGTCCGCTTATGGCTGCTGCCATTGGTTGAAATCTCTTTGCTACTGCTTCCATGTTAAGTTCCTCGCTTTCTGTTTTGCCTAAAATCCTATCTTGTCTGTTATATCTTTGATGTTATCCACAATATGTTCCACCTGGTCCACACTCACGGTCTTATCATCAATATAGGCATCCGCCCAAATTTTCCTTGTGTCATTGTTCCATTTCGCTATCTGCTCCGGTAATGGCTCGTTGACTGCATCAAATACAATTCCTTGTTCTTTGCACCACTCCACGGCGGCTTCTAAATCCTTACCGCAACGGCTCGTCCATAAAATAATCTTGTGGCCGGATGCTTTAAGCATCTTTACGGCGGCAACTACCTTTTCCCTTGGTCCTAAGATTTCCGGGAAGCGTGTATTTGCAAGTGTTCCGTCAAAATCTACTGCGTAAATCATTAACCCACCAACCTTTCTGCCATTGGTACTGCTGCCATGAGTGAAATATTTAGGCTTGTCTTTCTAATTGCTTCTTTCAACTGTGCTTCTGTATGTATTCCAAGTTTTGCAAGTTCTGCTTTTAACTTTTCCGCTTTACTCATACTCTTTACCCTCGCTTTCTTCCGTGCTTGGGAAACTCATTTCATACTTTAATAACATTGTTGCTACTTGTGCCATTTCGCACGTCGCATTTATTGCATCCTCGTAAATTGCCATTGGTAAGGTTTTCTTTTCCAGGAAACAAGCAATATCAATTCCCTTTACTTTCTCCCAAAGAACGTCTAAGGATGATTTCACTTGCTCTAGTGCTTCTTGGGCTTCCTCGTATTCTTCCAAAATTACTGCGTAGCCCTCGTGTGGGCTATTGAATAAAGGGAAATTGGCGTTGGCTCTGCTCAACTCGTTTTCTGCTACCTTGTGTATTTCCTCTCTAAGGTGTTCCATTGCCATATTATTTTCCCTCGCTTTCTTTGACCTGGTAATTGCTCCCGTCCTCGCATTCATCACAAGGGCAGCCGTCCAATATCTCATCTATCGTTATTGGTTCGCTTTTATGTTGGCATGTGTCGCAAATCCGACAATCCGGCGTTGCTTTTGGTGGCTCTTTTTCTTCTGTTCCGTGGTTTATATTTAATATTGTTGTCATAGAAAAGCCGGGCGGTTCTTCTACTACTCCGGTCATTGTTTGACGGATGTAACTATGTGGTACATTGCAATTAATCGCATTCATAATAAGTTCCGCTTTTGCCGCTTCTTTTACAAGTTCGTAATACTTGGCGTGTTTTATTGTCACGGGTGCATCCGTTGTAAAAGCATCCATAAATCCCATGTTAAGTTCCTCGCTTTCTCTTATTTGCAAACCTCGGCTTCAAAGAGGTAGGCAACCTCTTTTTCCGGGTTGTTTTTTGTTTTGCTTGTGTTGTTGTAAATTACAAGCCTAACTACTTCTTGGCCGTCAAATTCTCGCTCTGTTCTTCCCAACTCATATTCAAAGCCAAAGCGGCAATTAAGCCTTGCCCCGTCTATGGTGTTTTTGCAAATTCCAATTGCACGGCTTCCAAGTGCCACGCCCTCTTCTTTTAACTGCTGCCATTCTTTGAATGTCTTTTTGAGGTATTCCAGGAAATCCGGTTCTACCATTCCATTAGTAGGCATCATGCCTTTATCTCTTATCTCCATTTGTTATTCCTCGTTTTCTGCGTTCTTCTTTTATTTTTCCCGGCTCTACGCCTTTGGATTTTCTTTATGCAGTCCAACATTGCTTTGACCTTGGGCATATCCATAACCCTTACTTTCACTTCCATTTCCGCCATGTTTCACGCTCCTATATGTAAATTGTGTAATATAGTGACATTTGCAAATCTGAAAAACTATATTGCGGCGTTTCGTTTGGCTCTAGCGGCTTCATGAGGTTTTTATCTTTCCATTGCTTGTGCTTTATGTCCGGGATAGCCTTAAACTTTATTACCTCTGCTTCCAATATATCTTCTACATCCTGGCAATATTGGAAGTTTGCCAAATATCCCAACCAAAGTTCCGTTCCGTCTTTTACAATTTGCAAACGCACCGCACTATCAAAAACGGCTATTTGCTCTTTTACTGTCATAGCAGCCACCCATTCTTTACCAGGTAAACAACCGCTACAACAAAAAGCCAAATTGCAAGCAGTCCCAGGATGCCAAAAATTCTTCTTTTTCTGATTGGTTTATCATTTGCACCAAGCCAATAGATAATTGCGGTAAATGATGCCGCTATGTAGGCTGCTGCTCCAAAAATAAAACCAATATGAGCGTTGCTATTGCTAAAATATTTGTCATGTTAAGTTCCTCGCTTTCTTTGTGTATTTAGAAATCCCAAAATTTCTTCATTTCTCTTGGGCTCAATAGTTCCTTGGGAATGCACATTGCTTGATATGGTCGTTTTTCTTTTTGCTTTGCCAACCATTCGTTACGGTCCTTTTCACAAGTCCACACCTCACGAGTAGGCACTCCGGCATTGTCTAGGGTTTCTTTTATCCTCAATAACTCTTCGCAATAAATCCTTTCCTTTGGATGAATTGTTTTGTAACGCCTTAAGTCAATGGGCAATTCGTTTATTTGTGATAATTCCCTTAATATCCTTGCCGTTGTTTCTCCGTAGCATCTAAAAACTGCTCTTTCTATAAAAGTCTTTTGCCAAAAGAACAATTTGAACCCCAGGGCGTTTTCTACTGCTGCAAACCACTTTTCAAGGTCCGGTGGGAAAACATATTCTCTGTACGGGTCTAATTTAAAAAAAATTTTTGCCATGTTAAGTTCCTCGCTTTCTATCTGACCGTTGCCACAATGGCGTTATATAAATCCGGCGTTCTTTCTCCTTGGTCCATGCGAACCTTTAAAGGGGTAAGTCCTTTTATGCCATACATTCCGGCCGGGCCAAGGCTTGCGTATTCATCCAAGACCTTTTCTAATTCCTCACGGGCTTTGTCCCAATTTCTTAAATCCTCTTTTGGATTTCCAATAGTAACCTGGTCTAAATTCTCTTCCAGGTGGTCTGCAAGGGTTGTGGTGTTTTTTGTTGTAAGGCAAGCCCTCGCAATCATCCCGGCATCATATAAAAACTTAATTATCATTGCGGCCAGGTCATAAGGCAAAATGTTTGTTACCTCTTGTGCTTTTTCTTCTGTTGCTTCCTCAACCGCTACCGCCTGGGGTGCTTCCTCTTCGCTAATAGGTGGGTTCATTCCAATTTCTTTGTTTTCCATTGTCTGATTTTCCATGTTAAGTTCCTCGCTTTCATATGCTGCCAATATGGCTATTTTTATATTTGTTGCTATTGCTTCAAATAGGCTTACCGTTACGGCATTGCCAAATTGTTTGTAAGCCTGGCTATCCGAAACCACTTGCACCCAACTATCCATTTTGAACGCTTGTAACACTCCGTATTCGTTGGGTGTTAATTTTCTAACTCTTAAACGCTTTGTGTCTAATATTTTCACTTGCCTTTGCCCCCCCCGGATGTTGTGAGCGTTGGGGCTATGCCGTCCACTCCATACACACGGCGGCATTGGTCTTGACCTTTTATGTCAAGCATCCCTACCATGTGGCAACCTTGTTTTTGTGTTTCCATGTTAAGTTCCTTTCTATTTGCTTATTTCTATAACTGCTACCATTTCTTGTTTTCCCGGAAATCCTTTGTAGTCCCTTGCTTGCAAACATGGGGACAGGTCCGTTATTTGTGTTACTTCTCTTCCGTTCTTTGTAACGTTGGCGGTTATTCTAGCAATAGGATGTGTTGGTAGTTGTGTTTCTTGGTTAAGGAGTTCCCCCCCCCAACTCTTAACGTCTTACCGCACCCGTTGGGGTCAAGTAAGCCCGTTTCTTCGCATATTGCCGTTGTAATTGTTTTTTCCGTTTCTCCCTCTTCCAAAACAATTACCCCGTGTAAATCCTGGGCGGTAAGTGTAAACATTGGCTCGTCCTCTGCTTTGGCTCTCGGTCTGTTTTGGCGTTTGTTGATACGGTCCGGGGTAATGCACGCATGGCATTTTCCCAACTCTTCCAACTTCTCCAATGCCTGGGAAATAATTGTTTTTGCCTTTTCATCCGGCAAATAATACTTTTCATCCACATTATCTTTCAGGAAGTCCGATAACTTAGGAACAAACTCGTGTTGCTCAACCGGAAAAACAAATGAAAGGTTTAAAACATCCCTTGTTCCTACAATTGCGTAACGCTCTCTATTTTGTGGCACGCCCCAAAACTTGGAATTGAACATTTCTGCGTGTGCCGTATATCCTCTTTTTTTGTACTCTACCTCTAGCACGGGCAAATATGGTTTTACTGCCCTTACGTTCTCTGCAAGGATAACGGCCGGCATTGCTTCCAGATTATACTCTGCGGTTTCGTCTAGTAGTCGCATGATTTCAAAAAAGCATCCACTACGGCTTTCAGACTTGGTATTGCTTCCGCCGCAATTGGGGCAAACAATCTCTCCCGTGTATTCTTCCGGGTTAATCTCAATTTCCATTTCGCAATCCTGGCATTTAAGCACAAGCCCTCTTTGCTTTCCGGCAACGCTTAGGTCCTGGCAAGGAAAGCCAAAGGTCCAAACGTCCGCTTTTGGTATGTCTTTGTATGTAAGTTCTTTTATATCTGCCTGGGTCACATGGTCCCCAATATTTCTTCTGTACGATTGGACGGCGTATTTATCAAAGTCCCATGCTCCGACAATCTCAAACCCGGCATTCTTGAACGCCTGGCCTAAGCCGCCGCATCCACAAAAGAAATCATTTACTTTTAATGTTCTTTGCTGCATTGTGTTAAGTTCCTTTCTATGTGCTTTCTTTAAGGCTTTTCTTATTTTCTTTGCAATCTCCCAAAATAGGGTTACTGTTACGGCGTTTCCAAACTGCTTGTAGGCTTGCCCATTTGAAACAACTTGTTCCCAATGGCTCATGTTAAAGGCTTGCAGTCCGCCGCATTCTGTTGGTGTCATTCTACGAACACGCCACCGCCCCCCGATTAACCAAAAGTTTGATGCCCTCGCCTTTGTTGGTTGTGAGTGTTGGGCTTAATCCTTCATAGTAATAAACTCTGCCGTTCATACCATGCCCGGACGGGCTTATGTTGCCTACGCAAATAATTTGTGGGTGGTTCATGTGTGTTAAGTTCCTCGCTTTCTATTCTTCCAATAGGTCGAATAATGTAATTTGTGCATCTTCCCAATAAAACATTTCTTCATTGGCTGCCATTGTTCGCCCGGTTAATTTGTCCCATTTGTCCCCAACAAGATTTTCTTCTTGTTCTAACGCCAATAATCTATTCCACAAGTCCTTGTGGTAATTTCGTAGGTGTTTGAGTTCAAAATATTTCGCATTTGGGCAGAACCAACACCCCCCCCGAGGGGCAAAATCGTATATTGGGGAAAGTAAGCCGTATTTCTCGCATAATTCAAACGCCATTTTCTCCGTGTAGCCGTATTTTTCTAATAAAGAAATCCTTGTTGGCTTCTTGTCCCTCAATCTTTCAAGTCTTTTAGGTTCGTCAATTGCTATTCCTATGTACTGTGTTACTTGCTCCGGGTCTTTTGCTTTGAAGAAATCATTTATTGGCTTTGTTTTGCACCTACTGTTTATTGCGCATCTACCGGACATTGGAAAGCCTTGTTTCTTTCCGTTCCGCTCTGCTACCTTGGAACGTGTCAAGATATGGTTAAAACAATCCATGTAATTTACATCCGAATGTAATATTTCCGTTTTATACCCCCAGGAAGCAAATAACGGGATGCACTTTTCTTTTATGAACTTGATATGCTCCGGCAATTCTCCGCTTGTATTTTCATCAAACATAACCTCTGAAAAAATAATCAAATCTAAAGGCTCGTTATGTTCGTGTGCAAGAATGATTGTTGCCATGCTATCCTTTCCGCCGGAAAAACTCGCTATGTATTCCAAGGTGTTAAGTTCCTCGCTTTCTTTATGACTGCTGCCGTGCTATAATTTCTTTTCCAGGCGGCCACCTGGAAAACATATAGAAAGGCGGTGTGTGTATGGATAATGCCAATATTGCCGAATTATTAGCGGTTGCCTACGCTTCGCATTGTGCTGAATGTGAAGCATTGGGGAAAAATCCCGTTTCTTGTGATTTTTTCTACGAAAAATATCACGATAACATCCAGGCTTTTAGGCATCTTCTAAATGTTGATGTTGGTGGCCGTGAATTGAACGGCTAAGAGTTCCAAACTAGCGGTAAATTTTCGGTGTCTACTTCTTTGCTTTCTAAGGTCTGAAACTTTGCAAGGCATACGATATTTGCCGCTAATTTTTCAATGTCATATACTGATAAGCCATTTTCTAACGCCGTTTGTACTGTTTGGAGTGCAAGGGCGTTTCTCTTTTCTTTTCTTCTAACTGCTTCTTGCTTTGTCATGGTGGGTTCTCCTTTCTATGCGGTGGCGGCTGCTAATACTTCGCCCTCTAGTGCTGCTTCCGCCAAAACTTCCTTTCTTTCAAAAACAAAGTCCATTTTGTATTCTGGGCAGATAACAGCACACGTTTTCATTGCTTCGCCAAGTGTAAAATCTGTAATACCTTTCATTTTGTTTTGTACTGTCTTTTCTGACACGCCCAAAAACTCAGCGTATGCTTTCATAGTTACTTTTTTGTCATTTAAAATATTTGCTAAATTCATATACATGGTTGCTTCTCCTTTCGGTTGTGTGTATTGTTGTTTTCTTCCCCTTGTGGTAATATTTTTCTTGAAAGGGGGTGTTGTTGGAATGGCTGATTTATTGGAATATGAAATTGGTAGCGTTGCGGATGCCTTTTCTTTCAATGTCGAAACGCGAATTGAGAAAGAAAATTTTAATGATATTGAATTAAAAATTGCAATCGACATTCTAAGGGAAGAATTGTTTAAATCTCTTCGTATTCTTGAAAATGCAATCCCTCGCAAATAATCTTTATTACCCCGGGGTTATTCCTGGGGTATATTCTTTGTTAGGCCCTCAATAATTGCTTTGTCTAATTCCTCTATAGCATCCATTAAGGGTTTCATTGCTACTTCAACTGCTGCCACCTGGTCTTTTACTGTCTCTTCGTTGATTTCTACATAAAAAGCCGTTGTTGTTTCTCTTCTTTCGTCTATTTCCTGTTGCTTTGCTTCAACTTTTGTAGATAAGCCATTATTGAAAAACTCAAAATCTCTTGCAATTTCTTTTAATGTTCTTATTGCCGCTTGTGCTTTTCGCACTTTCTTTAATAGGTGGGTTTCTTCCACTTTCACTTCTACTAACATTTTTTTCATAGAGTTTCGCTCCTTTCGGTTTTGGTTGGTTTTTAGAACAAAGTTGCCTTTGTGCGTAACTTTATTTTGATTATATGCCTTTGTGCGTATATTGTCAAGTAAAATTTTACCTTTGTGCGTAACTTATTTTCTTTTAAAGAATTTTGCAGATACGCAAAAAGGTATTTTTTTTCTTGACATAGAAATATTTTTACTCTACAATGTAACCATAGAAAGGGGGGTGTGAGTGTGACATTCCTAGAGAAACTAGATTTCTTAATAAAAAAGAATGAATTAAACAAACATAGTTTGTCTGATTTGAGCAATATACCTTATACAACTATTATGGGTTGGTATAAGCGTGGCTATGACAATATGTCAATTTCAATCTTTAAAAAATTATGTGACTTTTTCGGCGTAACTATGGATAGTATGGGGCGTGATGATGTAGATAAGATAGAATACTATAACCCTGGCAAGAAAGATTTACATATTACAAGGGAAGAGGAAATGCTTATCAAGTGTTATCGTGCGGCTGATGATATGCACAAGGGGCTTGCTGAATGTGCGGTTGGTGCTGATAAAGAAAAAGGGGACGTTGCAAAAATGGCGTAAAATATCGCACTAAGAAGAAAGGCAACGTTATAGAAATTGAATTTAGAAAGTAAAAATGGCCCACGCTACCAACGTGAACCACTTTTGAAATAGATTGTAACCCATAAACCAAAAGGCTTGTGCTACAAATCCACCTAGACAATGGATATTATAGCATAAGCCCGGCAATTTATAAAGGGCTTATTTTTTATGCCTTTTTTTAGAAAGGGGCTTTGCTTATGGCTCGTACTGCTGCCGCCAAAATACCATATAACGCACTTAATGAACCTATCGTTGCTTTATATGTCCGTGTTTCCACGGGCTACCAAGTAGACAAAGACAGTTTACCGCACCAAAAGAAAGAACTCAAAAACTATTGCAAGCACGTTTTGCATATCCCGGAAGAAAGGATAATGATTTTTGAGGATGCCGGGAAGTCTGCAAAGAATACTAAGCGTCCGGCATTTGAAAGAATGATGCAAATGGTCCGTGCCGGCCAAATATCCCACGTCCTGGTTTATAAGATAGACCGTGTAAGCCGTAACCTTGTAGACTTCTCCCTTATGTATGATGATTTCAAGAAAAATAGGGTTGTGTTTATATCCTTGAATGAGCAATTTGATACATCAAGTGCCATAGGGGAAGCCATTTTGAAAATTATACTTGTGTTTGCTGAATTGGAACGCAAAATGACTTCTGAACGTGTCATGGATATTATGTTGGGACGTGCCAAGAACGGATTGTGGAACGGTGCAAACGTTCCTTTTGGTTATGCCTGGGATGATGTATTGCAATTCCCGGTCCCACATCCTACGGAAGCCGATATTATCAAATTCATGTATGATTTTTACGAAAGGGAACAATCAAGTTGTAAACTGCGTGATTATCTAAACGGCCACGATATACCAACTAAGAGGGGTGGGGAATGGACTTCTAAGACTGTTGCGGATATTATTAGAAATCCAATGTATAAAGGCACTTACCGCTATAACTACCGGGAAAGTGCAAGAGGTAAGATAAAACCAAAGGAAGAGTGGATTGTTTTAGAGGACGTATTTACGTCACTTGTATCAAAAGAACAATGGGAAAACTGCAATAAGATTATGGATAGCAACGCCGCCGCAAGGAACAATATGTGTAGTCAATCCAAAAAGAAATATTATCACGTTTTCGGCGGACTGCTGCGGTGCGGTGTGTGTGGCTCTAATATGATATGTGATAAAGATAGACCAAGGGGAAACGGCTTTTTCCCGTCAATATATCGGTGCGGCAATCATTGGCGTAAGAATACTTGCAAGGCAAAGGGTGTAACGGATGTTGTTTTAGGTCCTTTTGTATTTAACTACATTAAAAACATGGTCCAGGCAACCAACAACGCCGCTTCTATAAGCACACCGGAAGCCCTGGAAGAAATCTTGCTTACCGGGCCGGAATTTAAAAACGTGGTGGGTATTGATGTTGTGGGGCTGACTGCTGCCTTTGATGCTTTAAAGGCTCTGCATGGTCCAACTGCTACCTACAAACCTACTGCCCTAACAAATGATACAAGCACGGCCACGGATGATGCACGGGCTGTTCTGCTTACCCAGGAAAAGGAAAGAAATATAAAAGCCCTGGAACGCTTAAAGAAATTGTATTTGTTTGATGAAAACGCTATGAGCGAAAGGGAATATTTAGAAACCAAACAAGGTTTAGAGGTCCGCAACGCCCAAATAGAAAATGAGTTGGCGGATATGAGGATGAACCAGGAAGCCGCCACCGCATCTATTGGCTTTGTATCTTCCGCAAGTAGTTTTCTTGTTGCCCACAAAATGAACCAGGGGGAACATATAGACTATAAGGAATTTGCACCGCTTCTTGATGATAAGACTTTGAAAGACTTTGTGGCATCCGTGGTGGATAGTATAGGCATCATAGAGGGTAAAGTTGATAGTATCACTTTCAATAACGGTATGGTTCATAAATTCATAAGAAAAGAGGAATAGGCACACCGCTTATTCCTCTTCTTTGCTTTATTTATAGGGGTTTTATCAATCTAGGTAGCCGAAAGCATCTGACAGCCAAAGGTTATAACCGCACATTTAGGTTTTCTTCCCATTTCCTTTGTTTTTTGTTCAATAATATCCCCTGAAAGCTCAATATATTTTAATTGTCTGTTCTGTTCTTCAATATTACTCATAAATATTCCTATCCGTTATTATTTTTGTCATTGCCACATCCGTAGCCTTTGCTTTTATTTCTTCTAAAACTTGAAATTCATAGGCAATGCCTATTCTATAAGGAATTTCAAATTCCTCAAAAAATCTGTCATAATATCCTCTTCCGTATCCCATACGGTTAAGTTTTTTATCAAATGCCACTCCCGGTACAAGTGCCAGAGTATTCTTGCTTATATCACTTTTATTAAGCTTTAAATATTCTATGGTTAAAGGCTCTCTAAGTCCAAAGGAAGCAGGATACAGCTCATCCTTTGAATATATTTCGTAAAATTCCATATGCTCCTTATCAATACATACAGGAGCATATACCCTTTTTCCCAAAAGCAAAGCCTTTAGAAGCAGTTTTTCCACAGGAGCTTCCCCCTTTGCCTCTGCATAGAGCAAAATCTTATCCGCATTTAAAAATTCAGACTGTTTAAGTACACGTGAATATATATTCACCCCTGCCTTTGCCTGTTCCTCGGCTAATAGGCTGCTTCTTTTTTCAATAAATTCTTTTCTTATCTCTTTAGCATCCATAAACGCTGCGTATACTCGTATAATGGTTTTAATGAAATTTCCCTGTTCCTACTTAGGAATTAATATGATTAATAAAGTCAATCATATCAAAATCCTCATCCTTATTTGCCTTAAATATTGTACCAATATCTCTTCCATCCATAATTCTATGGAGTATTCGCATATCACTGCTATTGGCAATAATCATATCAGCACCGTTGCTTGTAGCAATCTTTGCGGCATTCATCTTTGTATTCATACCACCTGTTCCCACACTGCTTCCTGTACTTGCCTTGCCCATATGCATATAGGTATCGTCCAGCTTATCCACCCTGCTTATAAATTTGGCATTTGGATTTTTTCTGGGGTCATCTGTATACAGACCATCAATATCAGAAAGAAGTATAAGCAAATCCGCTCCTGTGAGAGTTGCCACTATTGCGGATAAGGTATCATTATCTCCAATAAGTACATCATCCTCCCCAACTAATATTTCATAGGTGGATACAGTATCATTTTCATTGACTATTGGAATGGCACCTAAATTTAAAAGCTCCATAAAGGTATTGTAGGCATTTGTTCTGTTTACATCATCCACCACAGTATTCTTAGTCATAAGAATTTGAGCCGCAATATGATTGTATTCACTAAAAAGCTTTTGATAAGTCATCATAAGTCTGGCCTGACCTATGGCAGCACAAGCCTGCTTAAAGCCCATTTGCTTGCTCTGACTCTTTACCGCCGCCTTACCAATAGCCCGCTTACCTACGGCAATAGCCCCTGAGCTTACAAGGATTACATCCTTACCGCTGTTGCTGATATTGCAAATCTCCCGTACAAGCACCTCAAGCTTTGTATAATCCAGTCCGCCTGTTTCAGGATGAACCAGTGAGGATGAGCCCACCTTTACCACTATTCTTTTTTTATCTCTTATTTCCGGCCTTACTATTTCTTCCATATTTCCTCCGCAATCAACATCCCATCCATTGCCGCCGACATAATACCTCCGGCATATCCTGCCCCCTCGCCACAGGGGTATATTCCTAAAAATTCTGATTGACCCTTTAATCCTCTTTTTATCCTTATTGGAGATGAGGTTCTGCTTTCAACTCCTGCAACCAGAGCTTCGTCAGAGCCAAAGCCCTTAATAAGATTATCAAAATAATCCATTCCCTGAATAAATGCATTGTTTAATTCCATTGGCAGAATTTTATGAACCGAAGCTTTTACAGCTCCACCCTTAAAGCCATCCACTGGCTCTGTTGCCTGTTTCTGATTTCCATTTTTTAGTCTATGCTTGCTTTCTTCTTCGCCTGCTTTAAATTCTCCAAAGGTTTCATAGGGTATTTTCCCCGCTCCCTGCAAATAAGCCCGCTTTTCAAGCTCCCGCTGAAAATACATGCCCTTTAATGCCCCTGTTTTTTCCTCATAAGGATTATCTGTAAACTGTAAATTTTCTGTCTCAGGCTGTGCCAGCCATTTTTCACAATCCTCAGGACTTACTGTCATAATAACTGCTGAATTTGCATATTTTCCATCTCTGCTATGATAGCTCATTCCGTTTATGGCAAGTCTGCCCTCCTCTGAGGAAGCATTTACCACATAACCTCCGGGACACATACAAAAGCTGTACACTCCCCGATTTTCCTTGGTTTGGAATGTTAGCTTATAGCTGGATGCCGGAAGTCCCTTATCTCTGTTTTCATATCCATATTGAGCATCATTTATAAGCTCCTGGGGATGTAATACTCTAAGCCCTACTGCAAAGGATTTGGCTTCCATAGGTACCATCCTTTTATGCAGCATTTCAAAGGTATCTCTGGCACTATGGCCTATTGCCAATACTAAAGCATCGGTAATTACCTCCTCCCCATTGGAAAATACCGCTTTAACAAGTCCCTCTTCCATAGGCTCTATATCTGTCAGGCTGCATAAGAATTTTACTTCGCCACCATTTTCAGTAATAAAGTGGCGCATATCCTTTACTACATCCTTTAATATATCTGTTCCTATATGGGGCTTACTGTCATAGAGAATGTTTTCAGGAGCACCGTGGCGAACAAGGATTTCCAAAACCTCTTTATTTCTGCCAAATTTATCATTTACCAGAGTATTAAGCTTGCCATCTGAAAAGGTACCTGCTCCGCCCTCTCCAAACTGCACATTGGTTATGGGATTAAAAACACCCTCCCGCCAGAACCTTTCCACAGCCTCACTTCTTGTATCTACATCCCCTCCCCTTTCGTATACAAGGGGCTTGACACCTGCCTTTGACAGCATATATGCACAAAACAGTCCCGCAGGACCCATACCTACAATTACAGGGCGATACTTTCCCTTTTGTCCCGTAGGAAATTTATATTCCACAGTCTTAGCTACTGATGCTGTTTTACATCTGCTTTTCTTTAATACCCTGTCCTGATTTTCAACCTCCACATCCAGAGTATACACATAATAAAGCTTAGGCTTTTTCCTTGCGTCAATGCTAAGCTTTACTATTTTATAGGACAGATAGGAGTCAACCTTTAAAAGTCTTTTAATTTCTCTATCCAGCTCTTTTTCTATATTCTTTTTTTCAATATCAATTTTTATCTGTCCGATACGAATCATTTTAGTTCTTTCCGGCAGCCACACCTGCTATATATCCTGTGGTCCATGCCCACTGAAGATTATATCCTCCGCATTTTCCATCCACATCCAGCATCTCCCCGGTAATATAAAGTCCGGGAACTTTCAATGACTGACAATCCAAATCTATTTCAGACAAAGGTATGCCACCGCTACAGCACTGGGCATTTTCAAAGCCCTTGGTCTTTTTTACCTCTATTCTCCACTCTTTAATCATATGAAGTGCCTTAAATACCTTTTCCCTGTTTTCCTCTGTAATTAAATCCCCGGGCTCAAGACCGTTAAGCTTTATAAAAAGTGAATTTAATTTATTGTTAAGCAGACCTAAAAAAAACTCCTCCACACTCATTCCCTGATATGCAAGAAGTCTGCTTCTTATAAATAGTTCAAAATCCTCAAGCATAATTCCCGGTATTAAATCAATTAAAAGACTATAGCTCCCATTAGCATCTGCTGATACATGGCGGCTTAGCTGAAATATGGGTATTCCGCTTACACCAAAATCAGTAATCTGCATTTCTCCGAATTCTTCAGCTATAACAGTATTATCTCTTAATAGGCTTATAAAACACTCTGTTCTGACTCCTGCTATGTCCTTGAAATATTCCTCTTTACATACAAGCTGAGTGAGAGCCGGTTTTATGGGTATAATACTATGTCCAAAATGATAAGCAAGAGAATATCCGTCTACATTTCCGGGAACTCTGTCATTTTTTCTAATCCCACCATAGCTTCCGCAGGCAAGAATTATATTGTCAAACTCTCCTGTTCCCTTATTTGTCCTGACTGAAAATTTATTATCCTTTTTATTTATTTCTTCTACCAGAATTTCTGTGACTATTTCCACATTTCTATTTCTAAGCTGACTTACCAGAATATCCCTTACAGTTACCGCCTGTTCGCCGGCAGGATATAAATATCCATTTTTATCCTTTATTAAAAGACCAAAGGATTTAAACAAAGATATGCTATCCTCCGTATCAAACTTCCTTAAGTATTCTGATATTTTATCCGCATCGGAGGAATTATAACAGCTAACATCCAAATGCCTGTTGCTTAAATTGCATTTGCCATTTCCTGTTGCCAGTATTTTTTTTCCAAGCTCCTGCCTGTACTCATATATTGTTACTTTCGCTCCATTTTTTGAAGCGCCTATGGCAGCCATCATTCCTGATGCACCGCCACCAATAATAAGAATTTTTTTCAAAGTCTGCTCCCACTATCTTCCGTCGAATAAATTGGCTGCAATATATGATGGATAATAGCTTAATGTACCCTTTAAGGAATTAATATCCTTTTTGCTAAGTCCCTTTAAAACACCCATTGCAGCAAAATACAGTGCATAGGAAATTACAAGTGTAAGGAGTAAAAATGCTACATTCATTACAATAAATTTATCCAAAACCGCTTCCGCTATAATAAGTATACTTGTACCTACTGCTACCTTAGCCCACTTTATACCAATATCAAAGATTAACAATTCTTCCACTTTATATACTAATACACATAGAGCCATTACCTGTATCAGATAGTAAACAATCACTGAATATACCAATAAATTTATATTAACCCCTGAGGAAATAGAGGACATTAAAAATGCTATCATGGCAACGAAGCCTATAAGGGCTGCAATTGTTCCATATAGCTGAAGTTTAACCCCTTTCAGTATTGCTCTTAGTGAATAGCACAGGGCCGCAAGGAGGATTACTATTCCACCCTGCCTTACCATCACTACTCCAAGGGACATTCTTCCACCAAAAAATATCATAACGATGGGCTTTGCCAGGGTAATTGCAGTTGCACAAACAGGAAGCATAATATACATAGTATTTTTAAGCAAATATCCTGCTCTTATTCTTATGTTTTTTCTCTCCTCTTTACTGTGGTCAGACCTTATTCTTCTTCTTTCCCTCTCCACATATTCTATAAAATATACAAGCGGAACCAGCATTACCACCAAATATTTTCCTGCAAAAACACCAATTCCCGTAAACAGCTCCTTTGCGTCTACAGCAAGGGTTGCACCCTCTTTTATAAAAATAATCGCCATGGCAAGTAGCATTATGAGGGGTACTATTCTATCCTCCAATACTCCATTATTTACCCTTATATAATTTTTCACAAATGCTTCCCTGGTCTTTAATCCTCCCACATCATAGTTTTCCCTATTATTCTGATGGATTAATACTAAGCCTGCAATTACAACAATACTGCTTAATATAATACCTATGCACTGAGTAATAATACCTCCGATTGCTCCATTTAAATTGGCATAAAGAGGCTCCTTTAAAAGAGCTGCCACCTTTGTTCCATAGGCATACATCCTGCTTACTATTATGGGAGAAAGTCCTATAAGTACCAGACTCTCCAAAATCTCTCCTATAATGCAAAAGCCACTGTAGCCTATGCCCTGATAGTATCCCATAAGACATGAGTTAATCGATAAAAGTATATAATATAATCCAAAAAGCCCTAATAAACTATATGGCAGAGTATAGCCATATAGCATATTCATAATATTTCTTCCAAAAAATATAAATAAAGTGCTTACAAGCCCTCCGGATATTATTGCCCACAAAAGTCCTGTTCTAAATACTATTCCTGCCTCAATATAAAAGCCCTTTTCGACCCTTGTTGCCGTCATTTTTGCCATGGTCTCCTTTAGTCCTCCATTTAGCACTGTAAAGGCAAATATAAAAATCAAAAAGCCTACATAAAAGAAGCCTGCCCCTGCATCTCCGGCCAAGTATCCTAAAATCATCCAGAATATTAAGTTAAGCAGTCTGTGTCCCACACGAACATAATCCTTGATATTCATATTATTCTTCCGTTCCTTTATTCTATAGCCTTTTTACCTTGTTTCCCGTGAAAGTATTAAATTATACTTCCCTTGTTATCCCCAACCTGTCTAAAATCAATGACTGTTTTTCTTCCATTTCCCCAGCTTCCTTAGGTGTCATATGGTCATAGCCACATAGATGGAGCATACTGTGGGCTATTAAAAAGCCATATTCCCGCTTAAGGGAATGTCCAAATTCCTCTGCCTGCTCCCTTACCTTTTCTAAGGAGATTATTATTTCTCCCAATATAACAAGTCCTGTCTCCGGATTTGTATAGTCAAATTCATCCTCATCACTTATATCAAAAAGACCGGGAGCTTCAAAAAACAAATTGGGAAAGGACAGCACATCCGTAGGTCTGTCAATATCCCTTGTTTCCCTGTTTATAGTATGTATTCCCTCATTATCGGTTAAAAGAATATTTACCTCTGTTTCAAAGGGGCACTTTTCCTCCAGTAAGGTAGCATCCACCACCTGCGCTGCCAGCTCTTCATAATCAAGCCCTAAATCTATATCAGTCTCGTTTTCCAGAAAAATCATTATCTTTCCCTCTTCGATATCCACCCTTTTTACTGTTCTTTACTTCTTTCTGCTCATATTTTTCATATGCCTGCACAATCTTTTGAACCAGTGGATGCCTTACCACGTCCTTACTTGTTAATGTAGAAAATCCAATACCCTCTACATTTTTTAATACCTTGAGTGCTACATCAAGTCCTGATGTTACCCCCGGTGCCAGGTCTTTTTGAGTTGCATCTCCTGTAATAATAACCTTGGACCCAAAGCCTATACGTGTTAAGAACATCTTCATCTGGGCGGGAGTTGTATTTTGGGCTTCATCCAAAATAATATAGGCATTATCTAAGGTTCTGCCTCGCATATATGCTAAAGGTGCTACTTCGATTAAGCCCTTTTCCATATTTTTCAAAAAGCTGTCCGCTCCCATTATCTGATATAGGGCATCATACAGAGGCCGTAAATAGGGGTCAACCTTACTCTGTAAATCCCCTGGCAAAAATCCCAGCTTTTCTCCTGCTTCAATAGCGGGTCTTGTTAGAATAATCCTTTCCACTTCCCCATTCTTAAAGGCGGTAATCGCCATTGCCATTGCCAAAAAGGTCTTTCCGGTTCCCGCAGGTCCCAGTCCAAATACAATCATATTGTCCTTAATAAGCTCTACATACTTGCTCTGTCCTGCTGTTTTAGGCTTTATCGGCTTTCCCGATATTGTATGACAAATTAATTCCCTGTCTATATTCAACACTTCATTTTGTTTATCTTCCATGCTCATTGCCACCACATAATCCACACTTTGTTCAGAAATCTCATTTCCTCTGAGCCTTAGCTCATACAAGGTTTCTAAAGCAGACTTTGCCTGTCTTACTCCTGATGCATTTCCTGTAATATTTATTTTTTCATCCCGTGGAATAATATCCACATTGAAGCTTCTCTCTATTTTCTTTATATATACATCAAACTGTCCGAATACATCCTTTGCATATTCGGCATTAAAAATCACGTAATCTTCCATTTTTTCGCACACCTGACCCAATCTTAATTATTTTACCATTTTTACTCATCTTCCTCAAACTATTTATGATATGGTTCGTTTTGAGAAATTCTAAAAGCCCTATATATCTGTTCTGATAAAATAACGCGCATCAGTTGATGTGGAAAGGTCATATCCGAAAAGCTGATAAGGCTGTTTGCCCTGTCTTTTACAGACTTATGAAGTCCAAGGCTGCCTCCTATTACAAAGACAATATTACTCTGCCCTCTGACTCCCAGTTCTGATATTACTTTGGAAAATTCCACGGAATTATACCTTTTTCCCTCTATTGCAGTAGCAATCACATAGGCATTATCCGGAATTTTACCAAGTATTCTTTCTCCCTCTTTTTTCAAAATCTGCTCTTCCAGGGCAGGGGATGCCTGCTCCGGCGTCTTTTCATCCGCCACCTCAGCTATATTAAAATTACAATATTTAGAAAGGCGCTTGGCATATTCTCCAAGCGCCTCCCTATAGAATTTTTCTTTAATTTTTCCAACACAGACCACTGTTATCTTCATCCAAAAATCCTATCGTATAAATCCTCAACCATATGCTCCATAAAGCCCTCTTCCAAATCAGGATAGCTTTCTTTAAGCAGACTTCTTAAAGCTTCTGTTCTGTTAAAGAATTTTATTTCATCTGTATCATTTTCAGATAACTCTGCATCCAGTATTGCCTTATCCAGCTTATTGTCACACCAGTCATATATTTCTTTCTCTAAAGTATCTTCATCCTCTGCCAAAACTGCCAGTTTCTTATAAGATAAAAAGGAATTTGCACCCATTACAAGAAAAATCACAAACAGTGCTCCCATTACCAGATTTACCATGGTGCTTGTAAAGCCGGGAAGACTTATTTTTATGATTCCCACATTTATAAATACCAGCGCAAGCAATCCTAAAGCACCTACTGATATAAGCACTCCTGCTCCTGATTTATAGTTTTCGGCTCTGTCCAGAGGACTTACATATTTGGCGGCAGGTTCACTTACCTTTCTAAGGTCGGATATCTCTTCCTCACTTAGCCTGGTATCCATATAAAAATCTGCCTCCGGCTCCTCATTTGAAAGCTCCTCCACCAATGGAACCTTGCAATCCGAGCATATTTCTATTCCCTCTTTATATTCATATCTGCATTTTGGACAAAATGGCATATTCTACTCCTTATAAATCCTTATACTCACTGTTCGCGAAGATATTCATCTATTCCCTTGGCAGCGGCCTTTCCCGCTCCCATAGCAAGAATTACGGTTGCTGCTCCCGTAACTGCATCTCCACCGGCAAATACTGCCGCTTTAGAGGTTTCTCCCGTTTCCTCATTGGCTACAATACATTTACGCTTATTTACCTCCAGTCCCTCTGTGGTAGAGTAAATAAGGGGGTTGGGGCTTGTTCCAAGAGACATAATAACACTGTCCACATCAATTACAAATTCACTGCCCGCTACCTCTACAGGACGTCTTCTTCCGGACTCATCAGGCTCTCCAAGCTCCATTTTAATACATTTAATACCGCTTACCCAGCCTGACTCATCAGTAAGTATCTCTACGGGATTTGTAAGCAGGTCAAAGATAATTCCCTCTTCCTTTGCATGATGTACTTCTTCTACTCTGGCAGGTAATTCCTCTTCGCTTCGTCTATAGATTACATGAACCTCACTGCCCAGTCTTAAAGCAGTTCTGGCAGCATCCATAGCCACATTACCGCCACCTACAACAGCTACCTTTTTACCTACCTTAATAGGTGTTGTACTGTTTTCATCAAAGGCTTTCATAAGATTGCTTCGTGTTAAATATTCGTTTGCTGAGAATACACCATTGGCTGTTTCTCCCGGAATACCCATAAACTTAGGCAGTCCTGCTCCTGAGCCTATAAATACTGCCGAGTAGCCCTCTTCCTCTATAAGCTCATCAATAGTAACTGATTTACCCACAATTACATTTGTTTCAATCTTAACACCAAGGGATTTTACATTTTCAATTTCCTTAGCCACTACCTTTTCCTTAGGCAGGCGGAATTCAGGAATACCATATACAAGCACGCCCCCCGGCTCATGTAAGGCTTCAAAAATTGTTACATCATAGCCTATTTTTGCCAAATCTCCTGCACAGGTAAGTCCTGCCGGTCCTGCACCTATTACAGCCACCTTTTTACCATTCTTTTCCTTGGCAGCAGTAGGCTTAACATTGTTTTCCATAGCCCAGTCGGCCACAAAACGCTCCAGCTTACCAATGGATACAGGCTCCCCTTTAATACCTCTGATACAAACACCCTCGCACTGGCTCTCCTGAGGACATACACGCCCGCAAACAGCAGGAAGTGCACTTGACTCTGAAATTATTTCATAAGCCTTTTTAATATCCCCATCCTTTACCTGTTCAATAAAGGCAGGTATGTTAATAGAAACAGGACAGCCCACAATACATCTTGCATTTTTACAGTTAATACATCTTGTAGCCTCTGCCTGTGCCTCTTCTAAATTATATCCGTAGCAAACCTCTTCAAAATTAGTTCCACGCTCTTTTGCATCCTGCTCTCTTACCGGAACTTTCTTTAATACATCAACTTCCATTTTTCTCCTCCTGCTATTAGTGGCATACACCACAGCCACCGTGATGGGTATCGCCCTCTGTAATCTCCAACATCTTGCGTCCCTCTTCTGTCTTATAGGCAGCAGCACGCTTCATTGCGCCGTCAAAATCAACTAAATGACCGTCAAACTCAGGTCCGTCAACACATGCAAATTTAATTTCATCCCCTACTACAATACGGCAGGCACCACACATACCTGTGCCATCCACCATTACAGGGTTCATACTTACAATGGTAGGTATATTAAGCTTCTTTGTAAGTATACTTACAAATTTCATCATAATCATAGGACCTATGGCAATACATAAGTCATATTCCTTACCCTCTGCCTTCAAATCCTCTAAAGCCTTTGTAACCATACCTGTTCTTCCGTAAGAACCGTCATCTGTTGTAATATAAAGATTTCCGCAAACAGACTTAAACTCATCCTCAAGAATAACCAAATCCCTGGTCTTTGCTCCAATGATTACATCTGCGTCAATTCCTCTTTCCTTAAGCCACTTTGCCTGAGGATATACAGGTGCCGTACCTACTCCGCCTGCAATAAATATTATTTTTTTCTTTTTAAGCTCTTCTATAGGAGTTTCTGTCAGCTCTGATGGGCGTCCTAAGGGGCCTACTACATCATGGAAGAAATCTCCTGTCTTAAGATTTTGCATTTCCTTTGTGCTTACACCGATAGGCTGGAACACTATGGTAACAGTGCCACGCTCTCTGTCATAATCGCAAATAGTAAGAGGTATTCTCTCACTGTTTTTGCCTGTTCTTACAATAAGAAACTGACCCGGCAGACATTTTTTTGCAACTCTGGGGGCTTCTACTACCATACGATAAATTATGGCATTAAGTGCCTCTGCTTCTAAAATTTTATACATATATACCTCCAACTTAAATCACACGATGTAAAAAATAATATTCTAAAAAACATAAAAAATCAACAGAAATCGCTTTAAAGTGATAAATTACTACTTAAACAGCGATATTGTATAGTTATCTCCCTCACTATGCTTTATTAAATATACGGCTCCATTAACCCAGTCCACTCCAAATTTATTACTTGTCATTGCCTTTGCCTGCTGTCCGTATACATAGTATTCATTGTAGCAGTACATGGGTATTCCGTTTATACTTCTCATTTCTCCAAATAAATAGCTGAATTTTCCCGGATAATTTGCAGAGCTGCCTGACACATCTGTCAGGTAATGTATGTTCACTAAATGTTCAGTCAGCATATTAAGCCCCTGCTCCTTGGTAAAGGGTGCTATAGCATTAAATACATAATTCCGCTCTACCACTTCACTGGGTACATTTCCACTGCTTATGGCTACAAATTTATAATGTGATATTCCCTCTTCAAGAGGAAGTGCTTCTCCATATATTCTGCTGTTTGCATCGGGCTCACTCCCATCTAAGGTGTAATAAATACTGCATCCAATGGGAGCAGTAACCTGTATAAGCTGTGGAACATCATACTCCCCGGAGTCTAAAGATATTATGGGTGCGTCAGGGGCCAGTGCCATTATTTCATATTTTTTAGAGACTGTTTCAGATGCAACACCATATTCATTTATGAAAACAGCCTTTACAACATAGCTTCCTCTGGTTAAATCAATAGCACTTCCGTATATAGGAGATGACTCATTTGGCTCACTACCGTCTAAAGTATAAAATATGGTTCCTAAGGCTTCATCTGTAAGGGTAAGGCTTAGGATTTTATTATAGTCCCCCTCTTCATAGCTGAATTCCGGCGGAAGTGCCAAATAATTTACAAACTCCTTTTGCATATTTTCATTGGCATATTTTAGCAGAAATTCATTTATAGCTCCGTATTTACCATATTTTTCATACAGAGATATAATTTCAGCATATGCAATAGTATTTTCAGGATCAAATTCCAGCACATCCTCAAAGGCTACAATTGCCGCCTCCACATTTTCTAAGGATAGATACATATCTGCCAGCTTCAGTCGGTATTCCAGATTTTCAGGCTCCAGCCTTACCGCATTTTTATAATACATGGCGGCATTTTTATAATGCCCGGCCTCATATTGCTCATTACCCTTTTTCATCTGGTAATCTGCTGAATTATCATGATATATCATAATCCCGATTGCACAAATCAGGACTACAATTATCATGGCAATTCCTAGTAAATATGTGGGTTTTATATTCGTAGCGGGCGTAGGTTCAGCTTTTCTTTCTTTAGGCGTGGTCTTGCTTTTATTTAAGCCCTCGTTACTACCCCCCATTTCTTTGGCAACGCCCTGCAATGAGCTTTCAATACTGCTTTCTAACTCCGGCATAAATTCAGGAACAATCTGTATCTCCTCGCCACAAAATTCACAGTACATATTTCCGTCGCCTAAGACTTCTCCACATCTGGGACAAACCATACTTTCCTCCCATTACTCTAAAACAGTCCGGTAATTCTTCCCTCGTCACTTACGTCAATTGAATATGCCGCCGGCTTTTTGGGAAGTCCCGGCATAGTCATAATATCTCCTGTAAGAACAACTATAAAGCCTGCACCCGCCGAAACATACATATCCCGTATCTGGATTTTAAAATCCTTTGGACGTCCCAAAAATGCAGGATTATCTGACAGTGAATACTGTGTCTTAGCCATACAAACAGGTATTTTATCAAAGCCCAACGCCGTCAGCTTATCCATTTCTCTACGGGCTTTAATATCAATTACAATATCATCAGCGCCATATATTTCCTTTGCCACTGTTCTTATTTTTTCTTCAATACTAATATTATCAGGGTAAATAGGTGCAAAGTGGCTTTCTTTATTCTCTATGGTATCAATAATTTTTTCAGCTAAAGCAATTCCACCCTTTCCGCCATGCTCCCAAACCTCAGATAGGGCAAATTCCGCCCCTCTTTCTTCACAGAAGCTTTTAACAAATTCTGTTTCTTCCTTAGCATCCGTAATAAAGGAATTTAGTGTTACTATTACAGGCACACCATATTTTTGAATATTTTCTATATGCTTTTCAAGATTTACAATTCCTGTCTTTAAAGCCTCCACATTAGGAGTATTAAGGTCTTCTTTCTTCACTCCGCCATTGTATTTAAGTGCTCTTATTGTAGCCACCAATACCACTGCATCAGGGGAAAGATTAGACATACGGCACTTAATATCAAGAAATTTTTCGGCACCTAAATCTGCACCAAAGCCAGCTTCGGTTATACAGTAATCAGCAATCTTTAACGCTGTCTTTGTAGCACGTACCGAATTACAGCCGTGAGCAATATTAGCAAAAGGTCCACCGTGTACAATGGCAGGGGTATGCTCTAAAGTCTGAATTAGATTGGGCTGCATTGCATCCTTTAAAAGGGCAGCCATAGCGCCTACCGCCTGAAGTTCTCCTGCTGTTACAGGCTCCCCCATTACATTGTAAGCCACAATTATTTTTGACAGTCTATCCTTTAAATCCTCCATATCCTCTGCAAGACAAAGGATTGCCATAATCTCACTGGCAACGGTAATTACAAAATGGTCCTCTCTTACAAAGCCGTCTGTTTTATTTCCAAGTCCTACTACTACATTTCTAAGGGCTCTGTCATTCATATCCACACATCTTTTCCAGATAATCTGTCTTGTGTCAATGGAAAGCTCATTTCCCTGATGAATATGATTATCAATAATTGCAGCTAGCAGGTTATTAGCAGAGGTTATGGCATGAAAATCCCCTGTAAAATGAAGATTTAAGTCCTCCATAGGTACAACCTGTGCCATGCCTCCTCCTGCCGCACCACCTTTAATTCCAAAGCATGGGCCAAGGGATGGCTCTCTTAAAGCGATTACAGCTTTCTTTCCAAGCTGTCCGAAAGCCTGACCCAATCCCACGGTAGTTGTTGTTTTGCCCTCTCCTGCCGGAGTAGGATTTATGGCTGTAACCAAGATTAATTTACCATCTGAATTTTTTGATACTCTCTCAATATATTCATTTGAGAGCTTTGCCTTATACTTTCCATAAAATTCCAGTTCGTCCCGTTCAATCCCTAATTTGCTACCTATTTCTTCAATGGGTAGCAGCTTCGCAGCCTGTGCAATTTCGATATCACTTTTCATAACCTACTCCTCTTTTGTGCTTTTAAACATAGCTATCTACAAATTCTTCAAAGGCCTCAGGACTCATTAATACCTGCCTTGCCTTAGTTCCCTCTTCATCGCCTACAACGCCTGCTTCACAAAGCTGATCCATAATTCTGGCAGCCCTGTTAAAGCCAATTTTAAATTTCCGCTGTAAGCTTCCTATAGAAGCTTTTTCCTGAGCAATTATAAAGGCTCCAGCCTGCGCAAATAGCTCATCCCTTTCCTCAGACTCACTTTCGTCAAAGCCACTGCCTGACTGTGAGCTTATGGAATTCATTTTTATAAGCAGCTCTTCCTGCCCCTCATTTCCATAATCCTGTTCCTTTAAGAAGCGCACCACATTTCCTACCTCTTCATCAGAAATAAAGGCTCCCTGCACTCTGGCAGGCTTAGGATAACCCTGAGGATAAAAGAGCATATCTCCCTTTCCAAGAAGCTTTTCTGCACCATTCATATCCAGAATAGTCCTTGAGTCTACGCCACTGCTTACGGCAAAGGCAACTCTACTTGGCATATTTGCCTTAATAAGTCCGGTAATTACATCTACTGACGGACGCTGTGTGGCAATTATAAGATGTATGCCGCAGGCTCTTGCAAGCTGTGCCAAACGGCATATGGACTCTTCCACTTCCTTTGCCGCCACCATCATAAGGTCCGCTAACTCGTCTACAATTATCACAATCTGAGGCAGCTTCTTAGGTGCATTTTCATCATCACTTTCAGGTAATGCCGCCACAGCCTTATTATAGCCCTTTAAATCTCTTACATTCATTTCCGCAAAGAGCTGATATCGCTTAGTCATCTCAGCCACTCCCCAATGAAGAGCTGCCGCCGCCTTTTTGGGGTCTGTTACCACAGGCACCATCAAATGAGGAATACCATTATATACGCTTAGTTCCACCACCTTGGGATCAACCATAATAAGCTTTACATCATCCGGATGTGCCTTATATAAAATACTCATAATAATAGTATTTATACATACTGACTTACCCGAACCTGTAGAGCCTGCAATAAGCATATGTGGCATTTTTCCAATGTCCGTCACTACTACCTTGCCCGCAATATCCTTACCTACCGCAAAGGCAATTTTACTGTCAAAGTTTTTAAAGGTCTTATCCTCTATTAAATCCCTGAAGCTTACACTAAAGGACTCTTTATTGGGAATTTCAATACCTACTGCGGATTTACCGGGTATTGGAGCTTCTATTCGTATATCCACTGCCGCCAATGCCAGCTTTAAATCATCTGTTAAAGAGACTATTTTATTTACCCTGACGCCAAGCTCCGGCTGTAGCTCAAATCTAGTTACACTGGGTCCCTGACTTATATCTGTAACTCTTGCTTTTACACCAAAGGTTTCCAGTGTATCCTGCAAATTTTTTGCAATTTTTGTAAGCTCTTCTCTTGAATTTCCGCTTCCTCCTGCCATAGCCTTGTTTAAAAGGTCAGGAGTTGGCATTTTATACTTCTTATGGGTATTATTAACCGCCTTATTCATTGTACGGGTAATATTTTTAGATATTTCATCCATTCCCTGTGTGGACTTATCCGGAGTTGCCTTTACTCTTTCTTTCTTTGGAGCCTCTTCTTCATGGGCAAATACTGCTTTTGCCGGTTCTGCCGGTGTCACACTTTCTGTATTAATCTCCTGCATATCCAAAGAATTGGCTATACTTAGTCCATTAAAGGTAATATCCTCTGCCATTTCATAAAGCTCTCTTGATTTGGCATAGGCTTTCTCTGTAACTATCTCACTTTCATCAGCCATATCCTTAATCATAATCTCATGCATATCATCACGAGCCTCTGACTTAGGTTTATTAGTTCTAAGACTTGTATCCGTCATAACGCCTGATACTCGTTTTTCAACTCTGGGTCGTTTTTCTCTTTGCTCTAATGCCTCGCCCTTTATTTCCGGATTTTCTATAGTATTTTCACGTCCTATACCTGTACCAATTCCTCTATGCTTTCTGGCATATCTGGGAAGCTTTTCCTCCTGCTCCTCTATATCTTCCGGATACTCCTCCTGTCTGGCAAGTGCCTGCTCTTTAGCATACATACGTCTGTTGTAAGCATCCTCTCTTGCAGCTCTGTATGCCTCTCTTCCATTATCCTTAAGACCATTAATCCTTTCCCTTCCCATAATAATCATTACACATATTAAAATAAGTACTAAGCACACAAGGATTGTACCTGCAAGTCCTAAATATCTATGCATCAAATATGCTAATGAGCCACATATAATTCCACCTCCGGCTCGCTGTTCCACCCCATTTTTCCAAATTGCCTGTACATCATACTCCGGAAGATTTCTTACTACTCCTCCAATTTCCTCTACCAAAATACATAGAAGTATAAAAATAAAAATTGATGTTATAAAACGCAATTTGATTTTTGGATTTTTAGCTGATGCATAGCTGAAAAACACAACCAAAATAAGACCTATTGGCACAATATATGCCGCCAGGCCAAAAAGACCAAACATCACTCCGCTTGCTACTTCTCCAAAGGCTCCAATAAGATGGAGATTACATAGAAATAATAAGACTCCCAGAGCAATTGTAAGTAATATTACTATATCCGGATTTAATATGGGTTCATCATAGGAAGTACTGCTTTTTCGGCTGTTGCCCCGTCCATTTCCGCTTCTGTTATATCCACGGCCGGAGCTACGGTTTGAATTTCCATAGCTTCTGTTCTGACTTCCTGATGTTCTTCTTGAATTATTATTCGCCATTCAATAACATCCTTTAATCAAAATCTATCTCTAAATCGTAATGCATATCCCTTTCATCGACCTCATAATCATAGTCAATATCATAGGTTTTAGGTGTTTTAGGTGCCTTAGCTGCCAATGCTTTCTCTGTTTCTTCAGTTTCCGCTTCTTCAGCTTCTGTTTCTTCAGCTTCTGTTTCTTTATGGCTTTCATCAGGCTTATTTTCAGGATAATCTATGAGCTTAGCCTCTCTAAGCTTCGACCAGTCAAGAGCCGCCATATTAAAGCCGCTTTCATCTGTGGTTTCCTGATTGCTTTCTGTTCCAATATTTGATGCAATAATGGAAGACACTGTCGGTAGTTCTTCCTCCACCTGGGGCGTAGCTTCACTTAATATCTCTATATCACTATCCGCAACCGGCTCTTTATTTGCCTCTGCTTCGATTAACGCTTCTTCATTAGCTAGCTCTTTGTTTTCTGGCGTCGGCATTAATAAGGTGTCCTCTGTTCCGACTTCGTACTCTCCCATACCTGCATATAAGCCTGACATAAGAATTTTCTTAATTCCTGCCCCTGCAATTACTAAAAGCTCCGCTGTGCCTGCCACTTCATAAGCCAGTCTGTTTTCTTCATTTACAAAGCAAATTGCCACAATATGAAGTAGAAATAAGAAAATCATACTATGAGCTTCATCAAAGCGACATCTTAAAAAGGTTACAACATATGTTATGCAGGCTATAAGAACTATTAATAAAAAATTATTATTTGCAAATATAGTAAGGGCTGATGCGTCAAAGGCTCCCGAGGTTCTGTAAATCACAAAATCCCTTAAAGAATTTAACGCCGCATTACCGTAAAGCCCCGAAAAAATATCCTGTATAAATACAACGCCCAAGCTTCCCATAGCAAATAAAAGCAATGCTATAAAACTGCCTAAGAACCTTTTACCAATTCCCATGCCATCTGTTTCGAAAATAAATAATATAAACAGGGCAATAAGAGGTGCACATAGGCCCTCATATAAATATAAAAAGCCCAGAGCAAATGGTACAAGTATTACGACAGGAAAATATCCATGCTTTTTAATAAGACAGGGCTTTGCCAGGGATATTAAAAATAAGCCTAAGGCAAATAATAATACCTTTACTGTATAATCCGCGTATCTGCCGGAGGGCATAAAGATAGGCAAAAAAGACATTCCCATGCCTACCATAAAGGCCTCCATGCGTCCATACAGTCTTAATACTCCAAAATATATAAGCAGAAAGCTGATAAATGAAATAATAATCTGTGCCGCAAATACACCAATGGCAGCATTTCCAAAAAATTTAAAGGATACGGAAACCAATGTAGCAAAAATATTTTGCACATTATCAAGATTCACATATATTATTCCCCGCTCCCTTATAAAGGACAGAGAATAAACGCTCTCCAAGTCTCCCTGCTCACTTATTTGGGCAAGGATATTTGAACTTTC
>JBHAJK010000036.1:0-6418 GCA_041826605.1 Lachnospiraceae bacterium
AACCCGGCACTGAAAGCTACTCTGTAACCGTACCGGAATATTACCTGCACGCGCAGGGTTGAACCTTAATTACCAACTTGCTTTCAGCGTTAACGGAAATATTACCTGCACGCGCAGGGTTGAACCCGGCAACAGGCGGCAGTGTAAGCTTTATGGTAAATATTACCTGCACGCGCAGGGTTGAACCTGAATTTGACATTAACATTTACCATGGCGCGGAATATTACCTGCACGCGCAGGGTTGAACCTGAGAAGCATCGCAGGGCAAGCGGTGGGAGTATATCTTACCTGCCCTCGCAGGTGTGAATCTAACATACCGCTTTATATCAAGGGACATAAACGATATTCCCTGCCCACGTGGATGTGAACCTTCCGCAAATCACGATACGGAGAATATGACGAAATATTCCCTGCCTCGCAGGGGTAAACCTCAATACCAAGAAAGTATGCAAAGAGTTAACAAAAAAGCCCCTAAAAGCGCGTTATCGTTGACATTTGAAAAAATAAGCAATAGATTGTTTATAACAAATAAATATATTGTAAAATATTAAATGGATAATGTTAGATATCAAATATTATAGGTTCTAGCGCATAAGCTATACTTACACTATACATTTAAATTAATAAAAATGTTGTCCTAAAATTCGATGGCAGACTTTCAGGGTAAATGTCACAGGGCGTTGCGCTTATCTTAAAAGATAGCCCTAAAATTCTCTTAATCTCATAGGGAAGATATGTTGACGTATTATGGGCAATTGCGCATAATAAGTAAGGCTGTGAAGATATATTTATTTTAATAATTGATATTTATGCCCGCATATGCGGGAGTGAACCAATAGTAATTTGGTATAGATTAGTGACAAATCCCCATTCCCCACCGCCGCGGGGGATTGCAGTGAAAGGTTAGTCCAAACGCTTGGACTGAGAACCATTCCCCGCCTCCGTGGTGGATTGTAAGGAGAACATTAGAATTATGTATACCCGTACACGCGGGGGAAAGGCAACAATCTCCAGGAAACCATATGAACCAACCAACCAAAACTCGCATTACAAATCTATTAATAGCATATTTAATCACTTTTGTAATTTATAATTTAGGACATTTTGCACCGTCTGACATATTGTTGGGTGGGATTTTCGTTATAGTATATCAATTGCTTAAAAAAAGAGATATGCTGGGCAATATGGGGGAGAATGCGCTGGCAATGCGGCACCTGCGCCTTGCGTCGGCTTTAGACGAAAAGCGCCTAAAGCGGACTACCTTTATATTGGCAATCATATTTACCCTATCATATATTATATACGCGGGGAGTGCTTTTTGTGCAGATTTAGATAATGCGCTGTTTGCCTCCGTATATAATGTCGCCACTTCACTGGGAGTATTCGCCATATTTTACATTTCCATCAATATGGTACTGCGTTATATGGTACAGCCCCGCCAAAATACGGTTAGCCGGGCTAAAGCCTTTAACATAAAGGGGTGGCTACTTTATTCCCTTGTTATTTTTATGGCAATCATCCCCATGCTTTTATTAAATTTCCCCGGGACAATGACTGTGGACTCCTTTTACCAGCTTAATCAGGCAAGGGGAATTGTGCCATATTCCGACCACCATCCTTGGGTTCATACCCTTTTAATAAAGATATTTTTCAATCTGGGATATATGCTTTCGGGAAATGTGACCGTAGGTATAGGCACATATAGCATCATGCAGATGCTCATAGTAGCACTGACAGTTGGCTATGCGACAGCAAGCATTGAAGAAATAAGCGGTAGCAAAAAGGGAAGCCTCATTATATTAGTAGGCTTTATAATCTGCCCCTACAACCTTGCATATTCCATTACAATGTGGAAAGATATTATCTTTTCGGCATTCGTACTGTTACTCACAATAACCTTATACAGGATATATGTGATGCAAATCCCCTTAAAGGCAAAGGATACTATTATTTTTTCTATTAGCGGTTTAATGATGTGCCTGCTTCGCCACAACGGCTTTTACGCATATGTATTAACCTTGGGAATAATAATTCTATCCGAATTTATAAAATACATAAAAACCAGAAAAGACATATTAAAGAAACATTCCTATAATACAGAGCAATTGCGACAATTGTTCTATATATTTCTGGCTACAATAGGGATTGTATTTATAATAAATCATCCTATACAAAGTGCTTTCAATGTGGAACAGGGAGATTACGCTCATAATCTGGCAATTCCTCTGCAACAAATTGGAAGAACTGTTATGTATAATGGGGAAATAACCGATATAGAGTACGAGCAGCTTGAAAAAATCAATTCGTTGCAATATATACATAATAATTATATCCCCGGTGGTGCGGATAATATGATTCAATGGCTGGTAGCAGGGGACAGCGCCTACTTTGAAAATCATAAGGGAGAATACTTCAGACTGTGGCTGGCAGTCGGACTGAGAAATCCGATTTCCTATCTTGAAGCATTTTTAGAGCAAACAAAAGGATATTACACTACAATGATGCCGGAGCAGATTGCTTATTATGGTATCCTGGAAAATAAAGATAAGCTGGACAATTTTCCCATTATAGGATTAAGATGGCGCATAAAAATAAATGAGATATGCGATAAAATACAGAATGTAGTGCCTATATATGCCATATTATATAGTATGGGAGCCTGTTTCCTGATACTGATAATGTGTGCAGCGGGCAAGATATACAAAAAGCAATATACGATGCTATATGTCTATCTGCCATATTTTGCACTTACATTATCTATAATTATTGCGACGCCCCTGGTTGCGGATTTGCGATATGCATATCCTCTTATGCTGGCAATGCCTACGCTACTTGCCATGACTATGACTAGGGACTCATAAAATATATCTGATGCCGGTCAATATATATCCGCTAATTTGTGTGGCATTTTTGCGCAATGTCTCAAATGATCCACTTAGCCCAATCTGACGTGAAGTATTACAACGCTTTAAAATAAAGGATTAATATGCTCTCAGACATCTATATAAAAAAGAAATTAAAGAAACAAATATTTTTTTCGGCCACAGCATTAATTTTGTATTTGGCAATATTTTTTGTGTTTTCCAGACTGGCAGTCATGGTAAGTGCCCGAATATCCTATGACACGGCACTTGCAGTGAAAAAGAATATGCTTCGTGATACCGTGGATAATGTATTTTTAAGCATTGATTTTATGCGTAGGGACAAGGCTACAGAAAATCCCTCATATACAGAGGAGGAGATTAAGGAGCAGGTGTATAAAAACCTTTATAGGCGTATACATTCGGAGCACTACGAGGACGGCGCTTATATGTGGGTTAGTCAGGTGCTGAATTATGATGGTGGCAATGATTATGCAATCCGCCTTATACACCCAAATCTCAAGAATACCGAGGGCAGCCTGCTATCCACCAATACTGTGAATGAAGATGGTTCTTTGGCATACGCCGATGAGCTGGCAGGAGTAAAAAAGGATGGCTATGTATTTCTCCAATATTCATTCAAAAAGCTAAATTCTGAAGATGTTTCCGAGAAAATAGCCTATTCCAGACTATATGAGGACTATGACTGGATAATCTCCATGGGAATAAATAAGGATGATGTAAAGCACTATATGCTGGTGGCTGAGGAAAACATAGGGCACTATCGCATAGCAATTTATGCGGTGGCGATTGTTATATGGGCGGCATTTATTATCTTCTTAATGAATTATTATAAGAAAACAGAGATAGGCTTATATAAGGAGCAAAACCGGGCACTTAGGGATAAACTTAGCTTTGATACTGTCACAGGTGCTCATTCCAGAGATTATGGAGAACGAAGACTGGCCTCCGACCAACGGAAATTCGCAGGTGGCGATGGCAATACATTTATTGCAATTCTGGATATAGACCGCTTCAAGTATTTTAATGACACCTATGGTCACGCTATGGGCGATATGGCATTAAAGAGAGTGGTTGACATAATACGAGAATGTACCCGTACCTCTGATGCTATTATCCGCTGGGGTGGAGACGAATTCGTAATTGCCTTTAGTGAATTGTCAGAGAAGATGGTACCGACTCTGGGCAATAAAATTTTAGACAGCATCCGTAAAATAGATTTATCCGGGGATGGCATTGAAGAAAGTATAACCATTTCCATGGGCTTTTCTAATTTCAAAGAGCGGGATAAAAGCTATATGGACGCAATTTACAGAGCAGACGAAGCACTTTACAGAGCCAAAGAAATGGGTAGGGATTGCTGGAGCGTGTAAGAAGAGCTTAATTAAAATAAATCTAATTAAAATAAATCTAATTAAAATAAATCTAATTAAAATAAATCTAATTAAAATAAACTTTAATATAAAGTAAGTTTTATTAATTATATTAAAGAAAAACCACATTTTCTTTAATAAGGAAGCCTTGTTTGCTTCCTTATTAAAGTATATTTTAATATAAACACTTCCAAAACAGACATATTAAAAAATGTGTCCAAAAATCAAAATAAGATTGCGCTTATTTAAAAAATATGGCAATATATTTAATATAAAGGAGATGAGCCGTATGAATAATAGTAGAGCTGGCGATTTTATTAATCAACCATTAGGATTTAGGTCATTTTTGCCACATAACTTGCCACCGGAGCCTCCGGTTGAAATTGATGAAGAAATGCTGGCACTATTATCTGAAGCAGATAGAAAATTGGGGCGCCTGGATGGAATTACCCAGATTTTACCTAACCCGGAATTGTTTGTGGCGATGTATGTAAAAAAAGAAGCGGTATTAAGTTCTCAGATTGAGGGAACGCAAGCATCTTTGACAGACATATTGGAAATAAACAAAAAGGATGAAAAACGCGAAGACATTGGGGAAATCGTCAACTATGTTGGCGCAATGAACTATGGATTAAAACGATTAAAAGAATTTCCCCTGTGCTTACGCTTAATTAGAGAAATTCATGAAAAATTATTAAATAATGGTAGAGGAAGCAATAGAAATCCGGGAGAATTCAGAAAAACTCAAAACTGGATTGGACCGGCAGGCTGTACTCTATCAAATGCTAGCTTTGTGCCACCAATAGTTCCGGATATGGAAAAAGCATTGGATAATCTGGAAAATTTTTTTTATATGGAAGACAATATCCCGGCACTGATTAAAATTGCACTTATACATTCGCAATTTGAGAGTATACATCCCTTTTTGGATGGAAATGGCAGGGTTGGACGTTTGTTGATTACATTTTGGCTATGCCATAAAGGCATTTTATCGCAGCCTCTGCTATATTTGAGCTATTATTTCAAAAAGAACAGATTGGAATATTATGATAGGCTGATGAATGTAAGAGAAAAGGGAGATTGGGAGGGATGGATTAAATTCTTCTTAAAAGGTGTGGCTGTAACAGCAGATGAGGCTACATCTACAGCGAAAGAAATTATAGCATTAAAATCAATCTGTGAAAATAAAATCGCATCAAATGCCTATAATGCAATGTATAATGTATTCTTGGATTATATTTTTCAACAGCCCTATGTGATGATTAGTGACGTGATGGAGATATTAAATGTAAGCTATCCAACTGCTGCTAAGATTATCGATAATTTTTGCAAACTGGAGATATTACACGATATTGTACCCAGACAAAAGAGAAATAAAATGTATGCATTCTCGGCATATACGGAAATTTTAAACAGAGGCACTGAACTGTTTTAAAATATAGAGAAATAATGCTTTAAAATTTTTCAAAAATAAATGAAAAAAGTACTAAAGTATTTAAAATGTTGTACGATATATAGTTTGTAAGGTAAAACTTGCAGGGCAAAGGGATTTTGCCGTGAGAGATGGAACTCGATAAAATTGGTAAATAGAGTGGCAGGTGCAAGAGGCACCCAAGAAAAGAGAGGGAACTAACTATGGTAGTACAGCACAATCTTACAGCGATGAACTCCAACAGAATGTTGGGCATCACAACAAAGTCACAGGCAAAGAGCACAGAGAAGCTTTCGAGTGGTTACAAGATTAACCGTGCAGCAGATGATGCAGCAGGTCTTTCAATTTCGGAAAAGATGAGAAAGCAGATTAGAGGTCTTACACAGGCATCTTCAAATGCTCAGGATGGTATTTCAGCAGTACAGACAGCCGAGGGTGCTTTGGCAGAAGTACAGGATATGCTCCAGAGAATTAATGAGCTTGCAGTAAAGGCGGCTAATGGTACAAACTCAGAGGATGACCGTTCATACATCCAGAACGAGGTAGACCAGCTTACAACAGAAATTGACAGAGTAGCAGAGACTACAAAGTTCAATGAGACATATTTGCTTAAGGGAGATAAGAGCCTTGCTAAGGAGTTTTCATTCAGCTACAAGAATTTTAATCAAGCTCAGAACGCAGGTGCAACCTTTAACGCTGACAGCACTACAACACTTACATTAGGATTGGGT
>JBHAJK010000037.1:0-52729 GCA_041826605.1 Lachnospiraceae bacterium
AGTAGACTTTTTTATGATTTTATTCATTGTTTTCAAGCTTCTTTTATATTTCATAGACTTGCTCCCACCTCCCATTAGCATCCTTTTTAAGGTTCGTCCATATGCATAAATATCACTTCTCTCATCCACTATTTCTCCTTTAATCTGCTCAGGAGAAGCATAGCCATAAGTTCCGCTTATTCTTCCGCCAGCCTTTATTCCCTTAAGGTATATGCTTCCTAAATCCACCAATTTTAATTTTCCGTCTCTTCCAACAATAATATTGGAGGGTTTGCAGTCCATATATAGCATAACCGGATTTCCGGAATGTAAATAATTTAATCCATCTGCCAATTGCTCCGCCCAGTCAAGCACTGTACTTTCCGAAACTATCCCATCTTTTAGAATATCATCAAGACTCTTTCCCTCTATATAATCCATCACAAGATAAAACTCATCATCTACAATACAAATATCAATTATCTTTGGAAATGCAGGATGGTCTATTGTTTTTAATGCCATCAATTCATTTTCAATTCTATCTATTTTCTTTGCCGCCCATTCCTTTCCAAGCCTCATATCCTCCACCAAATATACTTGCCCATTTGCCCCTGAGCCTAATAGCGCTTTTATAATATATCTGTTACCTATCACATTACCTATTTTAATATTATCTATATTGTCATTATCTGTTTTTATATTTCCCATATTTATATTACCCCTTTCCTTAGTCGTTAATAATCAGCGCCTAAAATAACAATCTTATACTTATAAAAAACCCATATTTATAGCAACCTTATATTTATAACAAGCTTATATTTATAACAATCTTATACTTATAACCATCTTATATTTATAAATACTACTCTGACCTCTTTATCCATATAGCGCTCCTGTTATCCCCATTATTTTTATAATATCCGTCCGTACATAACAGCAGCTCCTCCTTTTTTCCCAGCCTTACCCTGCGTTTATATACTCCTTTATAGCTTCCGGCTCCAATACATCTTACAAGCTTTCCACTCTCATCCACATCATCCTTTGTCAGCAACCTTAGCTTTCCACTCTTTCTCTTATAAATTCTACTGTCCCCCACATGTAGAATTACACCTTTTCTTCCTCTAAGAAATATTAAAGAGCAGGTTGTACCCAGCGACATTTCATTTGCCCTGCCATACTCAAGCAACAATTTATGGCAGGAAAACAATTCCTTTAATATATGATTTCTAATGTGCCAAAGACTACTGTTTTTCTTTGTAACAAACAGTTCTTCAAATGCAGCCTTTACCCTGTGGGTTACCTCCCCGGAAGCTATCTCGCCAGCCTCCATACCACCCACGCCATCTGCCACAACCGCCAGTATAAACGGCTGATTTCCATACAGAATACTAAAAATAGCTATAGCGTCTTCATTTTGCCTACGCTGCCCTCTTTCCCAAATATGGGCAGTAACATATCTCAACATATACCCTCCACCTTTTACTTACTTCTTTTTAATATCTCCTGTTCTCTCTACTCCGGTTTCAGTTCGCTAAATTTAACCACTCCGCTCTAGTCGCTACAGTTCCCGCTCCTGTTTCAGTTCTCTAAATTTAGCTACTCCGCTTTACTCGCTACAGTTCCCACTCCGGTTTCAATTCGCTAAATTTAGCCACTCCGGTTCTGTCGCCCTCTTTTAATAAAATAATTTCTGAAATAAATGTACGATTGTACCTAATGAATTAATAGAATTTTAAAACACACGCATATTGTAGTCTATGCGTGTGTTTTAATCAAGTATTTTTTTAATTTTACTTCTTATTCTTTGCAGTGCATTATCCGTAGACTTCTCATCCCTGCCAAGTATTCTTGCAATCTGAACATATTTAAGCCCGGTTAAATGCAAATCCAATACCTGCCTTTCAAAAGCACTTAAATTTTCATCTATTGCCCTCTCAATATCCTCTACATTCTCCCTGTCTATAAGCACCTGCTCAGGATTGCATACATCACTTCCTGTATATTCCTCTAAGGAACCACTCTTATCCCCATTTTCTTCACTGTCCCCGTAAAGAGAAACATAGGTATTCAGTGGCATATGCTTTTTTCGACCTGCCGCCTGAATTGCCGTATATATCTGTCTGGATATACACAGCTCTGCAAAGGTGTAAAAGCTGGCATCTTTTTGAGGGTCATAATCTCTTACAGCCTTAAACAGTCCAATCATACCCTCCTGTATAATATCCTCAGGCTCTGCACCTAAAATATACATAGACGCTGCATTTTTACGTACCAGATTTTTATATTTATTACACATATAATCACTGATTTCACTCTCTCCCGCCCTTAAAAGCCTTATGAGCTCTTCATCAGTCATTTCATCATATCGTTTATTATCCATTCATCCTCTGCCTTACAATTTCAAAGCCAAGTACACCTGCTGCTACAGAAGCATTAAGACTATCTATATCCCCTTTCATGGGTATTGCAGCCACAAAATCACATTTTTCCTTTACAAGTCTGCCAACGCCCTCCCCCTCATTACCGATTACCAGACCTATAGAGCCCTTTAGATTAAGCTTATACATTACCTCGCCCTGCATATCGGCGCACACAAACCACATTCCTCTGTTTTTAAGCTCTTCTATGGTTTTAGCAATATTTGTCACTCTTACAACAGGAGTATAGTTAAGTGCTCCCGCACTGGTTCTGGCAACTGTGGCAGTCAGACCTACCGCTCTGTTTTTAGGTATAATAACACCATGAGCACCTGATAAATTAGCAGTTCTTATAATTGCCCCCAGATTATGAGGGTCTTCTATATTATCAAGAATATATATAAATGGGTCTTCATTTTTGCTCTCTGCCAGCTTGAAAATATCCTCCAGTTCGCTATATTCATAAGCCGCCGCATAAGCAATAACTCCCTGATGAGTACCTGTCTTTGACATCTTATCCAAGAGGTCCTTAGATACATATTTAATATAAATATCCCTCTTTTTAGCATCCCTCTTAATGGTCATTACAGGTCCGTCATTACAACCATCCAAAATATATAGCTTATCTATGGGTCTGCCTGCCCGTAATGCTTCAATTACAGGATTTCTTCCCTCTATATAGCTTTCAGTAACTTTATTCTCCATACAATCCTTTCATTCCTCCTCTGCTTCAACCCACCTATATTTCAATATCCAGCTTACCAAGTCCAAGCCTTGTTAATTCCAGTATTCTGTCAGTCTGTTCCGTCAAATACAGATACCCCAGCAATGCTTCAAAGCCCGTGGCTCTGCGGTAATCTCCTAAGCTTGCATTTTTTGCAGAGGAATATGAGTGAGCATTACGCCCTCTTTTAAAATATCCCTGCTCCTCCTCTGTCAGCTCCTCCATAATAGCCAATATCATAGCTGACTGGGTCTGTGCCTTAACCACTGCCGACTTTCTCTTGTGTAGCTTTTCCGGCTGACGATTGGCTCTTCCTACCAATATGGAACGAATTACCATATCAAAAACACAGTCTCCGATAAATGCAAGAGTAAGAGGCGAATATGTCCTTATATCCACCTCTCCTACATTAAATTCTTTCTTTATGTCCTCAAGAAAACTCATTTATTAAATCGTCCTTAAACTTTCTCCCATACTACGCCCTCGCGGGTGTCCTTTATGGCAATTCCTTTTTCTAAAAGCTCATCTCTTATTGCATCAGCTAATGCAAAATCCTTATTTGCCTTAGCTTCCTTTCGCTCTGCAATCTTTGCCTCTACAAAGGCTGTAAGCTCATCATCCCCTGCCTGTGTCACTACTTCTTCTTTTAATAGGTCAAGGGAAAGAACCCTGTCAAAGTCCTCTATAATTGCTCTCTTTGCAGCTCCGCTTAAATCAGCCTTTAATACATCATATACAAGGGTAATACCCATTGAAGTATTCACATCATTTCCCACTTCTGCTACAAAGCGATTATGCCATTCATTAACTGCCACGGCATCAGCTTCCCCATCCACGGAAAGAGCGGCTATTTTTCTTTTAAGCTTTTTATAGGTATCTGACACCTGATTTAAGATTTCTTCCTTAAATACCAGCGGTTTACGGTAATGACTCTGCAAGCAGAACATTCTATATACAATGGGGTCATATCCGTCTTCAATCAGCTTGGATACTGTCAAAAAGCCACCTGTCGATTTACTCATCTTTCCTCTTTCATCATTTAAATGATGAACATGGAACCAATAGTTACACCACTTATGTCCTGTGTAGCTTTCTGTTTGAGCTATTTCATTTGTATGATGGGGGAACATATTATCAATTCCTCCACAGTGAATATCCATAGTCTCCCCCAGATGCTTCATACTGATGCAGGAGCACTCTATATGCCAGCCCGGATATCCCACCCCCCAGGGCGAGTCCCATTTAAGAGCCTGGTCCTCAAACTTGGACTTTGTAAACCAAAGCACAAAGTCGTTTTTATTTCTCTTATTGGTATCTTCGGAAACATCATCCCTTGCACCAATCATTAATTCCTCTTCGCTCTGATTACCAAACACATAATATTCCTTAAGCTTTGAAGAGTCAAAATAAATATTTTCCCCTGCCTGATAAGCATATCCCTTTTCCAGCAATGTCTCTATCATATGTATAAAATCTGATATACAATTTGTGGCAGGCTCCACCACATCGGGAGTTTTAATATTAAGTCTATCACAATCCTCAAAAAACGCATCTGTATAGAACTGTGCAATCTCCATCACACTTTTATTTTCGCGCTTTGCTCCCTTTAGCATTTTGTCTTCGCCGCTGTCAGCATCACTTGCCAAATGTCCCACGTCAGTAATATTCATAACACGCTTTACATCATAGCCCTCGTATCTAAGCAGCTTTTCCAGCACATCCTCCATGATGTAGCTTCGCAAATTTCCTATATGTGCAAAATGATATACTGTAGGACCACAGGTATACATTCCCACTTTTCCGGGAGTATTCGGTACAAACTCCTCCACTTTTTTTGTAAGCGAATTATATATCTTCATCCTTAGACTTCTCCTTTTTGCTTCTTCATTTCTCTAAATTGCTGTTCTAATTCTAACACCCTGTTTATAAGCTCTGAATTAGCATTTTGCAAATTAGTAATATCCTCTCTTACAGGGTCAGGTAAATGTATCTGGTCCAGCTCATTCTGTGGATGACAGTCCTCACACCGTTTTTCAGGCGGACAATCCTCACAGCGTTTTACCACTCTTCCCGGTACCCCCACTACAGTAGAACAGCGCGGAACCTCATTAAGCACCACACTTCCTGCTCCGATTTTACTGTTGTCCCCTATTTTAAAGGAACCTAAAACCTTTGCACCTGTACTGATAATAACATTATTTCCAATGGTAGGATGACGCTTGCCCTTTTCCTTACCCGTTCCTCCCAGAGTTACTCCCTGATACAGAGTCACATTGTCTCCGATAATGGTTGTTTCCCCTATTACTACTCCTGTTCCGTGGTCAATGAAAAATCCCTTACCTATTGTGGCTCCCGGATGTATCTCAATACCTGTCTTTCTCACAGCCTTTTGCGAAAGATATCTTGCCCAGAAATAATGCCCCCTATTATAGAGCCTGTGGGCTATACGATAATAAATCATTGCCTTGAAGCTAGGATAAAGCAGAGCCTCCATATTGCTGTGTATAGCCGGGTCACGCTCTCTTATAATATTTATTTCTTCATTAAAAAGTTTTATTAATCCCATAATCTGCATTCCATCTAAATCCGGTTTTACGCCTATATATCCTATCGTCTCCCACAACCGCCACAGGTACTGCAATCCCTCTGTCCACCTGCTAACAAATCATCATTTACTCCTACTGATGCCATATCCATTGTGGCAAAATCAATGGGACTGTTTAAAAGACATATTGCATTGGCAGCTATACCCTCTTTTGCACCTGTAAAGCCCAATCCCTCCTCGGTGGTAGCCTTTACATTTACCATTGATATATCAATGCTTAAGGCATCCGCTATATTCTGACGCATAGTATCAATATATGGTCTCATTTTAGGTGCCTGTGCAATGATTGTTGCATCAATATTTTCTATAAGATAAAAATTTTCTTCTATCAGCTTTCCTACCTCTGACAATAGCACTAAACTGTCTGCCCCCTTGTACTTAGGGTCCGTGTCAGGAAAATGTTTTCCGATATCCCCAAGAGCCGCCGCTCCTAAAAGAGCATCCGATATGGCATGAAGTAAAACATCTGCATCAGAATGTCCTAAAAGTCCAAGCTCGTGTGGTATTTCCACGCCTCCAATAATAAGCTTTCGCCCCTCTGCCAGCTTGTGAACATCATATCCCATTCCTATTCTCATAAATATCATCCATTCTATGTGAAAATAAACTATAATTATCAATTTTCCATTTTACCATAGTATCCGCAATTTATCCTCTTTTTTCTGCTACTGTTATGAATTTTCTGTGATACAATATATAAAAATCAAAGGAAAATGAATATGGCACAGATAAGAAGAGCTAATACTAATGATATTTCAGGGATAAACAGACTTTTAGGTCAGGTTCTTTTAGTACACCACAATGGCAGACCTGATATTTTTAAGGAAAAGGGACAGAAATATACGGAAACAGAGCTTATATCCATATTTAATGATGAAAACACACCTGTTTTTGTATATGAAGATGATGAGGGCAAAATATTGGGTCATTGCTTCTGCCAGATTATTGAAAAGGAAGAAAGCTTTAATTCCTATGCCATTAAAACATTATATATAGATGATTTATGCGTGGATGAAAATGCCAGGGGAAAACACGTAGGTACTACCCTATATGAATATGTAAAAAAATATGCAAAAGAAAATAATTTCTATAATGTGACCCTCCACGCCTGGGAATGTAATCCAAACGCCGTAGCCTTTTATAAAGCACTTGGACTTGGCATCCAGCAGTACACTATGGAAGATATATTATAACTCGCAATATCCACAAATAGCCCTCAAGCGGAATGCTTGAGGGCTATTTGTGTACTTAAATCCAAATTTATTCTCTTCCGTCTTTTCCCAGATAAAAGGCACCTACCAAATCAGGTCCTCCATGACAGCCACATACAGCTCCTAAATAACCTATCCTTATATCTGTACAGCCCACCTGCTCTTCAATCAAGACAGCCAATTCCCTTGCACCTATCTCATCATCTCCGTGAGATATATAAAATGGTAAGGATTTGTCTAAAATATGTGCATTTACATCATCCACTATCATTTTAAACGCTTTTCTTCTGCCTCTTGCCTTTGCATAAGCATCCACCTTACCCTCATTATTAACATTTAATATAGGCTTAATACCAAGCATACTTCCTATTAAAGCAGTAGCCTTTGTTGTACGCCCACCTCTCTCTAAATGAAATAAATCATTAACAGTAAACATATGGCGTACATTCATCATATGTTTTTTTGCAAATTCTGCTACTTCCTCAATTGTAGCACCCTTTTCTTTTTCCAGTGCACAAAGCTCTACAATCAGTCCCTCGCCGGTTGTAGCACATCTTGTATCCACCGTCACAATTTTTCTATCAGGATACTGTTCCCTAAGCTCTGTCGCAGCCACACAGCCTGCATTATAGGTTCCGCTCATAGTTGAAGAAAAGCCCAGATATAAAATATCATTACCAGCTTCCAGCTCGGACTCCATAATATCCATAAATTCCGAAACATTCACAGCCGATGTGGTAGGTAATTTCTTATTCCTCATACTTTCATATAAATCAGGAAACGAAAGCTCCCTGCCATCCAAATAGTTTTTATAGTATACACCATCAAGCAGCACTGAGAGGCATACTACCCTAATATTATGTTTTGTAGCCACCTCAGGTGGCAGGTCACATGTCGAGTCCGTCAATATGATAAATTCAGACATTTTATTTCCTCCATAGTATTAAAATATTTAGCACTTAACCATAAGCATATAATGAGCTATGGTATTTTTCACTCTCCTATTGTAAAATAAACAATACAAAGGGTAGAATTTCCATTCTACCTACAGTAGAAAGTATGTATTTTAGAGGCTTTATAGTATTAATAACAGGTGGTATATGAATAATCCAAGAGATATCAAATATGTGGTGGGCAGTAATATTTCAAAGCTGAGAACAGCCTCAGGAATGACTCAGGCTGATATTGCAAAGCTTCTTAGCTATTCAGACAAAGCGGTTTCCAAATGGGAAAGAGGAGAAGCCGTGCCTGATATTAGTGTGCTTGTAAATATAGCGGATATTTTCAATGTATCCGTGGATTACCTCACTTGCGAACACGATAAAATAGAGGTACAGGCTATTGGTGCCGTAAAAAAGACCCATATTCAGGCTCGCGCTGTAATAACTGTTATGAGCCTTATGCTTGTCTGGCTTATTGCCACCCTTATATTTGTACTGGTACATATAGCAAATAAGGCTGCTAAATTCGAGTGGCTTACCTTTGTATACGCTGTTCCCATTACCTTAACTGTATGGCTTATTTTAAACACCATATGGTTTAACAGACGCCGAAATTATCTGATTATTACTTTCCTGATGTGGAGCAGCCTTATAACAGGCATAATAACCTTTCTTACTCTGGGGCATAACGTAGCTATTATACTTCTGCTTGGTATTCCCGGTCAGATAATGATATTCCTTTGGTCAAGTCTTGGATATATTATCAGAAAGGGGGAGGCTTAAATTATGAATAAACATCTTTCCTTTACCTCTGCACAGCTAAAGCTCTTTGCATATGCTTTTATGCTTATCGACCACATAGGATATACTATGGCAATGCAAAATTCCCTTAAGGACTTCTATTTTCCCCATATGGAAACAGTATATATTTTTATGCGAAGTATAGGCAGAATTGCCTTTCCAATCTTCTGTTTTCTGCTATTAGAGGGGCTAGAGCATACCCGTAGCAAAGCTAAATATATGTTCAGGATATTTATTTTTGCCCTGATATCGGAGCCATGCTTTGATTTAATGGCCTCAGGCGCCTTTTATACCCCCACATATCAGAATGTGCTCTTTACACTTCTTATATCAGGATTATATTTTTGTATATACGAAGGGATTTCCAAAAAACTATCCTCTAAAATAATAAGAACTGTTTTAAACATTCTCCTCCTTATTGTAGCAATATTTATAACCTATTTTTTACACACGGATTATAGCGTATCAGGAGTTATTCTGATACTGGGAATTTCTATAATAAGAAAAAGACAGCCTAAGGATTTCTCTCTGTCTTTCCTTTTAATGTTTTGTACGGTATTTTTCGCCTTTACTGTAAGCAATATAATTTCTGCACCTGACGCCATTTTAGCTCCGTCTATGTGGCTTGACACCTATATACTGCCCTCACTTGGAATACAGTTATTTGAAATATTCTCACTGTTTTTTATCCTACCCTACAGTGGTAGCGCCGGTCGTCCTCTTCCAAAGGCAGTTTACTATCTTTTTTACCCCGTTCATCTGTTGCTTTTAGGTCTGCTAAACATAATTTAAAAAAATATGAGCATTGCCAATCCCTACGACAATGCTCATATTTTTTATTCAAGCTCCAAAAGCTCTGTGCAGAAAATATTTAATCCATTCATACTCTCGCTTGCCGGAAGAATTTGTACATCATTTCCCGACTCAAGCTCTGAAAGTCCCAGACGTACATAGAACTCCAAATTGCTCTTTGCAAAATCATGAACCACACTTCCATTAAGTCCCAACTCATTCACATCAAATTCCAGAGAATAGGTAGTATAATTTTCAACGGCATATGAACCATCAGACCTCTTTACTAAATCTTCTACAGTCTCGCCATCCACGCTCTTAAATCTGACTCCAATCTCCTTATAATATTTACCCTCGATTTTGATGGTAGCCTCTGCCTCATCCGATACCGCCATATAAAACTTGGCATACATGGACTTGCTGCTGTTTCTTATATTGGGATTTTTTGTTCTAAAGCTCACTGTAATTTTCGTATTTTCAGAAGCGCTTCCCACAAATTGATTAACCGTACTGTCATAGGGTAAATATATACTGCTGATTGTGCTGTTTTTCCTTTTAGAGGTCTCCGAATATCCATTCTCCTTAAAATCCACTGTTGGAGCATGTACTCCCGCACTATATGCAGCTACAATGGTGTTGACAAATAGCTTTCTCTCCTTTTCATTACCTACAAAGCTATGACCGGCTCCCGTGTAGAACACATTCCCCCTGCTATAGAGGTAATAATCATTTCTTACATCCTTTTGAATAGCACGATAATAATTATAATTTGTATTTGTAACAGACTTAGCTGCCCCCTCCAAATCGTCCTTTTCTCTATTGCCGATAACATACCAGACTGTAATATCATCCCCCTCTATCTCATTTGCTCTCTCCTCCTTAGGCAGCCAATAGGAGTCCAGTGTATCAAGATTAAGCTGATAATACTGGGAGTGAGTATTGGTAGCCCTAAAGGTGGGGGCATCAAGGGATGTAATACTATATGGATATCTGGTTACCTGTCCCTCGTTAATCATGGTAATTGTCTCCGGCTTTTCAAAAGAGCTGTCCTTATCTTTGGGCATAACATCAAAGTCCGAATTATAGTTGTTGCTTGCTCTTCGATTTGTAGAACCGAATTTCAAAGAATTATTTCTCCATAAAATAATATTGTCCGAATATCCGTGTTTTGTGTCGAAATATAACACCGTATTTCCACTACTCTTAATTCCGTAATTCTTATCATACTGGAATTCGTATTGCAGGCTCTTATCCGAATTGATGTAAGAATTATTTCCTAAAATATCATATGTTATTCCAAATCTGTCCATACCCTGAACATCACGAAGATATGTATTTATATAATATCCTCTATTGTCAAAATAGGTTAAATCATGGGTAAACAATACGCTTCTTCCTGAAAGAGTGTACTTTCTGATTGCCAATACGGAATTTCTGTAATTTTCATCCTCTCCTCTAAAGTCTCCGGGATAATATCTGTAAATATCCGTAAAGCCCAATACCAGCATATCAAAGCCACTTAAATACTCATAATAATCATTGGTATGATTGTTTACATATTCAGTTACCGACATATACGTTACATCAATATTAAAGTCCTGAATATCTCTAAAGAGCGTAGACAGCTTTATTGATTCTGAAAGGGTTGTATCCAGATTTCCCCTTAAATCAAATCTTTCATTTCCCCAGGCAGAGCCTAATTGCAATACCTTTATGGTAGGCTTGTTCTTAGCCGGAATTGCTGAAAAGCCCGATACCGACCTGGTTATATTTACCTCGCCATTTTGACTGAATACCAGCTTCCATGGCAGGCAGCCCACATAGCCCTCAGGTATTTTACATCTGATTTTATATGCACTTCCAAGATTAAGTGCGTCAGAGGCTATTGCCGCATTATCACTTACCCTGTTTATTATAAGCCCCCTTAATTCCTCGTCAGTCTCATATTTTCCATCCGAGTCCTCATCCACAAAGAGCTTTGCCACATATTTAGTATCGCTTACCCCCACTGCCGCCGCATTTTTCAAAGTAAGGGTAAAATCAAGATAATAGTATCCGTCACTGTCTATGGTTAAATAATCTCCGGGATTTCTATATTCGGTAGGCCGCAGGCTACATTCCACCTCCATTTTAGCTATATTTAAATAGTTTAGTTCTATTTAGTTATATTTAGTTATATTTAGCTCTATCTATTTCCATTTATCCCTAATTATTAAAAAAGCTCATAACCTCTACAAGGTCCTCTGACATCTTGGAAACCTTGACTACATCCCCGTCTATGCTAATCAGGCTCTGATTTAATACCTGAGCACTGGCAGTAGTTTCTTCTGCCGATGCTGCATTTTCTTCACTTATGGCTGACAGTTCCTCTACCAGTCCAAGAATTTCAGTTTTAGCTCTATTTACTTCATCCACAGACACTGCAATAGTATCTGCCGAATGAGATGTCACATCAATTGCCGCTCCCAATTCATTAAAGGCTCTCTTTGTATCATTTACAAACTCTTCCTGCTGCTTCTGCTGTTCTGCCAGATTGTTTGACTGCTTTAATGTATTATCTGCCTGTACCATAAGGGCGGCTACTATTTCCTGAATTTCTGTAGCACTGTTATTTGACTGGTCTGCCAAATCTCGTATTTCATTAGCAACTACGGCAAAGCCCTTACCGGCATCTCCGGCTCTTGCCGCTTCAATTGAAGCATTTAAAGACAATAAATTTGTCTGTGCCGCAATGGATGTAATAATCTCTACAGCCTTTGATATCTCTTTAGCGGACTCATTTGTTTTCTGTGACTGAATATGAATATTTTCAATAGCCTTATCAGTATTAAACATTACCGCTTCCATATTCTGAACAGTATTATTTTTAATACGGGTCATTGTATCCACAGACTTTATAAGATTTTTACTCTCAGCCAATACCTGCTCAATAGTTTTACCTATATTCACTACCGCATTTTGAGCTTCGTGTGTATTATGAGCCTGCTGACTTGCTCCATACGCTACGCCATCAATAGCTTTGCTTACATTATCAGTAGAATATTTTGCTTCTCTTGATGACTCACTTAAGCTTACTACAAGCTCATTCATTACATCAATATTCTTGTTCAGCTCTCCGGTAATCTTTCTAAATTCATCCTGCAATATTTTCTGCGACTCTATAAGCCCATTTATATCTGAAAGCTTTGATTTGCAATCAATATCCACGGTCAAATCGCCTGTTGACATTCTTTCCGTGTACTTAATAATCTTTCCAATCGGCTCCTGTATTCTTCTTCCCACAAAAGAAACCAATGCCCCCAGTACCAGCATCAGTACTACCGCTATTATTACGGCATTCTTTACACCTGTTAAAATTGATTTTCTAACCATAGCATCAGGTGTACCTGCAAAAGCCATACCCACCATGTTCCCCGAATTATTTAAAATCGGAAGATAACATACATAGTAAGTATCATTACCTACAGGAACTCCTTTGTCAAAGAGCTCCCCCCCCCCCGCAACGCGTTCATAAATGCCACTGGCTGCCTTAGTTCCCTCATTTCTACCTGATGGATTATTATCATCACGTACAGAAGTTACAAATCTTGTATCGCCTACAAATAAAGTCATCTGTATATCATACTCTGTTAAAGCATCCACATATTCATGGCTATATTCAGGTTCGATACCATTCGCCATATCCTCAAGATAATGCTGTCTTAATTCTGCTGCCGCTGCCCTAAGCTCCCTATAGGTTCCCTCGCTCAAATTATGTGCACTGTCATTCACATAAAATACAACAAATACCAGCATAGCCACAATTATAGGCAATATGCCTACCAGATAGTAGCTCAAAGTTACATTCAGTCTTAATTTCTCCCTCATAAAAACACCATTTGTACCTTTCTTTCATTTGATTTTTAATTTAAACATAGCCTTACAGTATTCAAATTATCTGTTTTAAAGCTATTAAATTCCTATGGTATATTTACAAAGCTTTATTGGTAATATAGTACCAATTTTCATCTGTTTCTATAATAACATTTATTACATACTATCGCAATGGGAATGTTCAAATAGCTTCTCTGCACAATGCCTCGACTTACTCATTTATCTTCCAATATCCTTGGGTATCAGAACCTATACGTTCAATTATTCCTTTGGCTTTTAATGATTTTATCCTATAAGATATGGTCTTTCTACTTACGCCTAGGACCGCGAACAATTCTTTTTTCAGGTGCACTAAATTTAACCATTATATCCCCTGGATTAACCAAAAATTCTGGTATTGGCAATTCATCCGCCTTGCAAACAAACGCCTGCCCCAAAGACATGAAGCAGGCGTGATATTATGGCTCTTTCTACTCATCCAATCAACCAATCATACATCTCCTGATATTTTGCCGCAGAAGAATACCATGAGAAATCAGCAGCCATTGCTCTGTCAATGATTTTATTCCACTCCCGCTTCTTATCATAGTAAATATGCTCTGCATATCTTATGGTATTCAGCATTTCGTGAGCATTGTAATTGGTAAAGGAAAAGCCTGTTCCACTGTTCTCATACTCATTATAGGGCTCTACCGTGTCCTTAAGTCCACCTGTTTCGCGAACAATGGGCACTGTACCATAGCGCAGACTCATAAGCTGTGAAAGTCCGCATGGCTCAAAAAGAGATGGCATCAGGAACGCATCACATGAAGCGTAAATTCTATGGGACAGTGGCTCTGAATAATAAATATTGCTGCTTACCTTTTCTCCATATTTCCATTCAAAATGCCTGAACATATTCTCGTATCGTTCTTCGCCTGTGCCTAATACTACAATCTGCACCTTATCATTGGCACAGAGCTCATCCATAATATAGGCAATCAAATCAAAGCCCTTTTGGTCAGTCAGACGTGATACTATACCAATCATCATAGTACCCGCATCCTTTTTAAGCCCCAATTCCTCCTGAAGCTTTAATTTATTCTTTACCTTTTCCTTACGGAAGTTGATTGCATTATAGTTTTGAGCAATATCCTTATCCGTCTCCGGATTAAACTCATCATAGTCTATACCATTGACTATTCCTCTTAAATCCATTGCTCTGGCATTTAAAAGGCCGTCCAGATTTTCTCCATAGAATGTGGTCTTTATTTCCTCGGCATATGTTTTTGAAACGGTGGTTATTGCATCGGCAAATACCAAACCGCCCTTTAAGAGATTTGCGTCCTTATATGCCTCCAATTTATCCGGCGTAAAATAATAATCTGAAAGACCTGTAATCTCTCTTACCTCTTTAATGCTCCATTTCCCCTGAAACTTAAGATTATGAATAGTCATAACCGTCTTAATATTATCAAAAAAATCTCCCTTAAATCTCTCATGGAGATATACCGGAATAAGCCCTGTCTGCCAGTCATGGCAATGAATTAAATCCGGCGAAAAATCAATAAGCGGCAGTGCCGATAATACAGCCTTTGAGAAAAATGCATATTTTTCAATTTCCCATAGGGGGTCATCACAATAGGGCTTAGGACCGGAAAAATATCCCTCATTATCTATGAAGTAATATTTTATACCATCCACCTCTGCTTCAAAGATACCTACATACACATTTTTCCAATGAAAATCCATATAGAAATTCATTTTGTATACCAGTTTATCTTTCATCTCCTGCTTCATGCAGGTGTATCTGGGCAAAAATACCCGAACATCGTAATATTCCTTATCAAGACATTTAGGCAGTGACCCAACTACATCTGCCAGGCCCCCTGTCTTAATAAAAGGAACTCCCTCAGATGCCACAAACAGTATCTTTCTCATGTAACCTCCTTATATTTGCTTCTTAAAGTATTTTTATTAGCGCTTTACCTTAGCCGCATTTTCCATCAATTCTTTCGCATTTACAAGTCCTGCTTCGCTTAGCTCCCCACCTGAAACCATCCTTGCAATTTCCTGTATGCGCTCTGTATCTCCAAGTCGCTTTATATCAGTTATGGTGCTATCATCCTCAACCCGCTTTTCAATCAGGTAATGGCTGTCAGCCATAGCCGCAATCTGTGGCAGGTGAGTAATAGCAATGACCTGATGCTTATTCCCCAAAATATTAAGCTTTTCCGACACATTCCAGGCAGTCTTTCCGCTTATTCCTGCATCTATTTCATCAAATACCAGGGTCTCTATACTTTCCTTATCAGCAGATACCGCCTTTAGAGCCAGCATAAATCTGGAAAGCTCGCCACCACTGGCTACCTGGCTTAGACTCTTTAATTCCTCTCCCTTATTAAAGGATACTAAAAAGTCAATTTTGTCCATTCCCTCTCTGCTTAAATCCTTTTCATTTGAAGCTATATCAATACTAAATCTAATATCAGCAAAATTAAGGTCTGACAGATTTTTAATAAGCTCTTTTTCCAAGTCCCTGGCAGTACTGCCTCTGTATTTTGACAGCTTTGTTCCTATCTCAAGAGTATTTGACCTTGCTTCTTCTGTTGCTTTAATAAGATTATTCAAATATGTGTCAAAATCTTCCATTCTTTCCACAAAGACTTTTCTTTCCTCTGCATATTCAAGAATTTTTTCTATACTGTCTCCATATTTACTTTTCAGATGATTATATGTATCCAGTCTGTTTTCAACCTCTGCAAATTCTCCTGCTGAAAATTCCATTCTATCCATATAATCCTGTATCTGCCTTGAAGCATCCTTAAGCATATCCTCGGCAGTTGCCAGATTATCTGCAATCTCAGAGATGCCCTCATCTATTGCGGCCGCATTCAATGCTTCCCGCACCGACATACCCACTTCCGCGCCGGCACCATTATCCATATCAATAGCACTATATGCCCTTGCCAGAGCCTCCGTTATCTTTTGGGAATTTTTCATAATACGATAGCGTTCTTCCAGTTCCCTATCTTCTCCCACAATAAGTCTGGCATTTTCTATTTCTTCCACTTCAAATTTTGCCAGGGCTACTTCCCTGTCTCTGCTCTTGTCAGAGGCTTTATCCTCTTCCAGCTTTAATACAAGCTTTTTATAATTTTCAAAGCTATTCAAAAAGTCTCTCTTGCACTTCTGTAATGCTTCATCTCCAAAATCATCTAAAATATCCCGATAATTTTTTACATCCAGTAGGGTTTGAGCATCATTCTGTCCGTGAATATTAATCAAAAGAGAGGCTATTTCCTTTAAAGCCTTTCCCGAAATACTCTCTCCATTACATTTGCATACGCTTCTGTTTTCCATAATACGTCTTTGTATGCAAATACTTCCATCACTTTCTACAGGAATATCCAGTTCTTTCATTTTTTCCAACACTTCATTGCGATTAGAAAAAAATAAAAGCTCTACCAAAGCATATTCTGCACCCTTGCGAATTATATTTTTTGCAGCCCGCTCTCCTAAAGCCAGCCTTATTGAACCTAAAATAATAGACTTTCCCGCTCCGGTCTCTCCTGTTAGAATATTGAGTCCCGGGCGCAAAATTACCTCACTCTCTTTTATCAGAGCAAGATTTTTCACTGTAATACTTTCAAGCATTATAATACCTCACTGTCACTTATCTTAAGGCTAACCCATAACCTTTCCAAAAGCAACCAGAGTTTTCTAAATTATTTCGCGAATTTTATCCATAACAATCTTCGTTTCTTCCTTGCTGCGAATTGCCATCATTATGGTATCATCTCCCGCTATACTTCCCACTACTTCTTTCATATCAATAGCATCTATTGCCGCCGCAACTGCCATTGCCATACCTGACACTGTTCTTACCACCAAAATATTTTCGGCACTGTCCATTGACATAAAGCCATCCCTAAGAACCCTTATATATTTTCCTGCCAAATGGGCATCTCTTCCACCCACTACCTTTGAGTAGCGCTGGGTTCCCCGTTTTGTGTTAACCTTGCTTATTTTCAGCTCATTAATATCCCTTGAAATCGTAGCCTGAGTCACATCATACCCGGCTTCCTTTAGATAGCGTCCCAGCTCTTCCTGGGTTTCAATCTCATGAGCTGTTATTAAATCAACTATAAGTGCCTGCCTGTCTTTTTTCGTCATATAACCATTCCCCGGAGGTTTCTCCCTCTTATACAAATTTTTTATTGAGTGTCTGCAAAAAGCTTACATCACTTAACTTTATCATAGCAGATGTATGCTCTGATTTTGTAATTCTAATTCTATCCCCGTTTTTCATAGGATATTTGTCATTTCCGTCAGAATTTGCCTCTACAGAAAATACATCCTCATCCCTTACCTTTCCTATTACCACTTCAATTACATCCTCTGCATTAAGTACAATGCTCCTGGCATTTAATGTATGAGCACATATTGGCGTAAGTAACAGAAGCTTTGCCTCCGGCTCCACAATGGGACCACCCGCCGACAGATTATAGCCTGTAGAGCCTGTAGGTGTTGCCACAATAATTCCGTCTGCATTAAGATTGCACAAAAGCTGTCCGTTTACAAATATACTGAAATTTATTATTTGAAATTTTCCGCTTCTGGAAATAGTAATGTCATTTAATGCGGGGGATAGCCTTTTTCCCCCTGTCTCATCCTCTACCGTAGCACTCAGCATCATTCTATGACTTACTTCATAATCTCCTGACACTATTCGGGCTATAGCCTTTTCCATATCCGCAGGAGATGCTTCCGCCAAAAAGCCTAAGGTGCCCATATTGACACCCAAAATCGGAATATTTCTTCCTGCAATCTCTCTGGCAGCCTGTAAAATCGAGCCATCGCCACCTAATACAATGGCACAGTCCACGTCTGTAAAGGAGCTTAATTTATCGTCTTCCTTTTCCCCATTTCGTATGGCTCTTACAAAGCTTAAGCCCAATTTTTCAATATATTCCTCTAAAATCCTTGTGTGCTTCAATTCGGGATCCTTTACCGCATTTGTCACTATAAGAAATTTCTTCATAAATTCTCCCTGTTTTAAAGGTCACTATGTGCCATTCCCACCACTTCTTTTACTCTTGTATCAAAGTTAGGAAAAACACTTCCCTCATTATCTGCCTTTTCCAAAAATACCAGATATTCTATATTTCCCTCCGGCCCTTTTATGGGGGAATAATCTATGGCTCTCACATCAAAGCCCTGACTGCCTGCAAAAAGGCAAATCCTTTCCACCACCTCTATATGAACCAGGGGCTCCCTTACAACTCCCTTTTTTCCCACCTTTTCACGTCCTGCTTCAAACTGTGGCTTTATTAAGCACACCATGCTGCCATCTTTCTTTAATAGCAAATTTGCCACAGGCAAAATTTTTGTAAGGGAAATAAAGGACACATCACAGGAGGCAAAATCTATTTCCTCCGCTATATCCTCTTTTGTAAGATATCTGAAATTAGTCTTTTCCATGCAGACTACCCGCTCATCATTCCTAAGCTTCCAGTCAAGCTGCCCATGACCCACATCTATGGAATAAACCTTTGCCGCACCGTTTTGCAGCATACAGTCTGTGAAGCCTCCTGTAGATGCTCCTATATCCATACATACTTTTTTATCCAAATCAATGCCAAAGGCAGGAAGTGCCTTTTCTAATTTAAGTCCGCCACGGCTTACATATTTCAATGTATTACCACGGACTTCTATAATCGCTTCCTTATCATCAAAGGTGCTTCCCGCCTTATCCTCACGCTGACCGTTTACAAATACCAGGCCGGCCATTATAACAGCCTTTGCCTTTTCTCTGGAAGTCGCAAGTCCTTTGCTAACAAGTAATATATCAAGCCTTTCTTTCATATGCCTCAATCCTATGCGCAATAGTTAATGGGTCAATACCAATCTGAGCCTTTAATACATCACAATTTCCATGCTCCACATATTCATCCGGAATACTGATATTAATAACATTAAGCTTCGGAGTATTTTCATAGGCATATTGAAGCACCTTTTCTCCATATCCGCCACTTGCCACATTCTCTTCCATTGTCACTGCCAAATAATGATTTTTAGCCATTCTGTCAATCACATCAGTATCAATCGGTTTTACAAATCTGGCATTTACCAAAGAAACGCTATAGCCCTTTTCCTTTAGCAGTTCTCTAACCTTAACGGCTGTTTCCACCATACTTCCCACAGCCAGCAGTACAATGTCCTTTTCCTCGTAAATAACCTCAGCTACTCCTAATTTTACAGGCTCCCTATGCTCTTTCAGCCCATCATATGCCGTACCTCTGGGATAACGTACCGCAACAGGTGCACCAAAATTTACTGCAAACTTCATCATATCAGAAAGCTCCCATTTGTTTTTAGGTGCCATAATAGTCATATTGGGTATACCTGACAAATATGATAAATCAAAAATACCCTGATGAGTCTCCCCGTCACTTCCCACAAGTCCTGCTCTGTCAATAGCAAATACCACCGGAAGCTTCTGTATACATACATCATGAATTATCTGGTCATAGGCTCTCTGTAAAAATGAAGAATACACTGCCACCACCGGGATTAAGCCCCCCGCAGCCAGTCCTGCCGCAAAGGTAACTGCATGCTGTTCAGCAATACCCACATCAAAAAATCTGTCAGGATATATATTATGGAAACGTTTTAATCCTGTTCCATCAGGCATAGCCGCCGTAATAGCCACCACCTTTTCATTTCTGGTTCCCAGCTTTATCATCACAGTTGAAAATACATCTGTGTAATTGGCCTTATCCTTACGCTTTGAGGGAACTCCTGTTTCAATATCAAAGGGCTCCGCACCATGAAATCTTGAGGGGTGCTTAACAGCAGGCGCATAGCCCCGTCCCTTTTCCGTAAGTACATGTACAAGTACCGCCTTATTAACCCTCTTGGCTTCCTTTAATACCTTTGTAAGCGCATTAACATCATGACCATTTACAGGGCCTAAATATGTAATACCCATGTCCTCAAAAAACATACCCGGTATCATCATTTGCTTAAAGATATTCTTGGTTTTTCTGACCGTATTTATAACCGCATTTCCATGGGGCTTATCTAACATTGAATAGTAAACCTTATCCCTTAAATTAATATAGGAATTTGCTGTACGAATATTATTAAGGTACTTACTTACACCTCCCACATTTTCGGAAATGGACATATTATTATCATTTAATACAATTATGAAATTAGAATTTTGGCGGGCGGCATTATTAAGAGCCTCATATGCCATTCCACCTGTAAGAGCACCATCCCCTATAACCGCAACTATAGTTTCGTCGCTTCCCTTAATCTCCCTTGCCTTAACAAGTCCAAGAGAAGCTGAAATAGAGGTAGAGCTATGTCCCGTATCAAATGCATCACAATCGCTTTCGCATCTTTTTGGAAAACCGCTCATGCCTCCAAATTTTCTAAGATTATCAAAGCCGTCTCTTCTGCCTGTTAAAAGCTTATGGGTATAGGACTGATGCCCCACATCCCATATTACCTTATCCTTGGGCAAATCAAGGCTTAAATGCAGAGCCATTGTCAGCTCCACCACACCTAAATTGGATGCCAGATGCCCACCTGACACTGAAATTTTTTCAATGAGAAATTCGCGTATTTCAGATGCCAATGCCGGATAATCCTTTTTATCAATATTCTTAATATCATTAGCTTTTAATATTTTTTCAAGAAACATTTTAATTCTTCCTTGTAATCATGCTTTTAATAAGTTCCTCTAAGAACGGATTGTCTCCGGGCAGGGTACGAAGCATTGTAACAGCATCATTTGACAGCCTTTCCACTTCCTCTGCTGCCGCGTTAATGCCCTTTAATGTAACATAGGTAACCTTTTGATTGCGCTCATCGCTTCCCACCGGTTTTCCCAGCTCTTCAAAGGTGCTTGTAACATCTAAAATATCATCCTGAATTTGGAATGCCACACCTATATTATAGCCTATTTTTTCTAAAGTTCTTACAGTTATATCATTGGCCCCTCCCAGAATACCTCCAATCATCATGGCTGCCTCTATAAGAGCTGCTGTTTTATTTTCGTGAATATATAGAATACGTGCCTCATCCACAAAAGCAGGCACCATTCCCTCTGTTTCAATATCCGCAGTCTGACCGCCAATCATTCCGTAAATACCGCTTTTATTAAACAGGACTTTCATAGCCCTGCCTATGAGTGCAGGCTCTAACTCTGTGTCAAAAGCACCTGCCGCCAGCTCACAGGCATAATTTAAAAGTCCGTCTCCGGCTAAGGTTGCCATTCCTGCCCCATACACTGCATGGGTAGTCTTTTTTCCTCTTCTGTACTCGTCATCATCCATACAGGGCAAATCATCATGTACCAGAGAATATGTATGTATCATTTCAAGAGCCGCCATAAAATACTCTACTGCCACACTTTCTCCGCCAAAAAGCCTGTAGGTCTCCTGCATTATCATGGGGCGAATTCTTTTTCCGCCCACTGTAACGCTGTAGTTCATGGCTTCTATTACTGTTTTAGGATATCCTGTACTTTCAGGAAGATATTTTTTGATTATTTCTTCAATCGCCTCTCTCTTCTCCAAAAGCTCTTTCTCAAAATTCATCTTTATTCCTCTTTTGCTATTAATTCATCCAGAATTATAACTTCCTTTTCCACCTTGTCTATTCGGTCATTACAGCTTTTTACCAGCTTTATTCCCTTTTCATATATATGAAAAGAATTTTCCAGAGAAACCTCCGGAGCCTCCAACTCCTTTACGCAGGCTTCCAATTCTTCCATCATTTCTTCCAATGTAAGTTCTTTTTCTTCCATCCCTATCTACCTCCGGATATCTCATCCACCTGACATTTGAGCTTGCCATTCTTTATATGTACAGTAATCCTGTCGCCCTGCTTTACCTTTGCCACATCATTTACACAGTTGCCATTTTCATCCTCTGTAAAGGAATATCCCTGACTCAACTTGTCTAAAGGAGACATTCCATTCAGCTCTCCGGCTTTTATGGCAAGACGATTTCTCTTTTCATCTATAATGCCTTTCATTCTAAGCCTTAGACGCTCTTCGGACTGCATAACAAAAAATCTGCGCTCTGCCACCCTGCTTTCAGGACTGAGACGCTTTAAATTTGCCTCAAAATTTTTAAGTCTCATTCGTCCATTACTAACCCGATAGCTTATGCTTCTCCTTAAGGATTGCTCCAAATCCTCCAATCGCTCCAGCACGGTCGCCATATCAGAGGTTGCCATCTGTGCTGCGGCTGTAGGGGTTTCTGCCCTTTTATCCGCTACATAGTCGGCAATGGTGGTGTCCGTTTCATGACCCACGGCGGAAATAACAGGCACCGAACAGTCAAAAATTGCCTGAGCTACTTCTCTTTCATTAAATGCCCACAAATCCTCTAATGAGCCACCGCCTCGCCCTACAATCATAGTATCCACTCCATAGCTTTCCAGCACTTTAATACCTTTGGCTATGCTTTTTGCCGCATGCTCACCCTGAACTATGGCAGGATAAAGTACAATCTGTATATATGGGTCCCTGGACTTTGCCACACTTATTATATCCCTTATGGCCGCACCTGTTTGGGCAGTCACAACACCTAATGTCTTACAATACTTGGGAATAGGACGCTTGTAATCAGGAGAAAACAAGCCCTGCTCTTCCAATTCTTCCTTAAGCTTAATAAAGCGCTCATAAAGCTCTCCCAGCCCATCCTTTGTGATTTTAGAAGCATATAGCTGATATTTTCCATCTCTTTCGTAGGTGTCTACTCTGCCGTAGACCACTACCTTTATTCCATCCTGTAGAGAAAAAGATAAGCCTCGGCGGTTGCCTGCAAACATTACGCAGGATATCACACTTTGCTTATCTTTTAGAGTAAAATAAATATGTCCCGACGAATGATATTTGCAATTGCTTATCTCTCCCTGTACCGCCACTGCGGAAAGGAGATAATCATGAGTGAACATATTTTTTATATATGCATTGACCTGTGCAACAGTATATACACTATCTGCCATGTCTTATCCTCGTTTCCGAAAATTAAAGAAATTTTGCCAATACGCCATTGACAAAGGAATATGACTCCTCTGAGCCAAATTTCTTTGCCAGCTCCACAGCTTCGTTTACCGCAACGCTCTGAGGTATATCCCCATCATGCATAATCTCATATACACCAAGTCTTAAGATTGTTAAGTCAACCTTATTCATACGTTCGGTACTCCAGCCCTTTGTTTTATCGTTAATGGCTCCATCAATTTCCGGAATTAATGCAGATATCCGCTCATATTTATCCTGTATATATACTCTGTCTTCCGGAGAAAATTCATCATCGGAATTGTCAAAAAACAAACCTTTCTGCTCTTCCATTTCCTCTGTATTGTTAAACTCAATTCTAAAAAGCAGCTTGAATATCTGCTCTCTTAATATTCTTCTGGTCATCTTGATTAAATTACCTGCTCTTCTTCATATCGACTCCGGCAATTCTGATATCCACATCAGTAACCAAAAGTCCTGTCATATTTTCAATAGTGGTCTTTACCTTTTCCTGCACCTTACTACAGGTAGAGGGAATATTGTGACCATAATCCATGGTAAGTGCAAGCAGTGCCTTAACCTTACCCTTTGATATTTCTACCTTTACACCCTTGGTTAATGACTTATAGCCCACCTTGCTCATAAGCTCATTTGAAATATTTCCTGCCATAGCAGAAACTCCATCCACTTCTGTTGCTGCAAGTCCCGCTATAATAGCCACAACATCATCAGCTATCTGAACTGTACCCAAGGCATTATCCTCTTTTAATGTATATGTATTTTCCATATAATTCCGCTCCCAGTTGCTTACTCTATATCATCTAAAAGTATACCACAATATTACTCCAAAGCAAATACCAGCTTATAAAGCATGGGGTCTTCACTATAGCGTATTTGTCCTGTTTTGATGTAGTCAAATATCTTCTGATTATCCAAAAGCTCCGACCTTATCTGGTTGTATACAATTCCGTCTGCACATTTAAAGGACACATTGTTTGCACCTATATTTTTCTGATAATCAAATATAGCCTTAAGCTGGTTTGTATCGTATGAAACAAGATACAGCCCCTCTTTCACATAGTAATTATTTGCAAGCGCCTGAGTATAGGGCATGGAAACAGGCGTATCAAAGGAATGGGTTCGCTCTATCTCATCCGAAGTCACAAGGAGATAATCATAGTTTACATCCGGTACAAAGGCCGCCTGATTTGCATCCGATGCCTGATATGAGGCATCCCCCCATGTGGCGTCCACATAATACCATTCTCCATCAGCCTTGCATACATTCCATGCATGTCGTTCCCCTGTATATACCATCCCCGTTGCCATAGTACATTCAATACCTATTCTGTTTAGTAATAGCTGGAATGTTTTGGCATATCCCTGGCATACAGTTCTTCCATTTAACAGTACTGAAATAATATTCTGATTGTCTGTGGAATTAAGGTCATACTCTGTATGGGTTATTATATATTCATATATATATTTGATTTTTTCATAATCTGTAGCATTGGCATATACATTTTGTGTAATTGCCACAATTGCCTGCTCAAGCCTTGGCTCCAAGCTTTCCTTTTCGCTCTTTGTATAATTATAGCTGGCAGTAAACGCAATTTTTTTAAGCACATCCCCCTGAGTATACCTTGTATATCTATAACCGTTTACATAGAAAATCTCAGGGTGGTCTATCATAATACAGTTAAAGACCTTATCTATTACATCCACATCCAGTACCGGCAAAAACACTCCGTCCTTATATTCTATTGTGGCAGCATACATAATGTCATACAATTCCCGCTCTTTTTCATTAAGCTTATTATATGCATAGGAATAAGCGTCATGGGTTTTGATGCCATTAAGCTCTGAAAGAATTTCCTCTTCTTCCTCATTTAATGCCTCTTCATCCCACTCAGCATCCTCTGCTTCAACTATATTTTCCTCATATGCCCTTGCATCCGTCCTTGGCTTCTCCTGTACTATAGGTGTGATTTCAGGCACCGCAACTGAGGCTTCAAGGGGACTGATTTTTTCATCCAAAGTCCCTCTGTCGAAACCTACAAATTGTTCATATGCCATTATTCCTGCCAACAACCCTACTGATGCAAGCAGTACACCTAAAAGCTTTTTCATTTATACCTCTTAAAACAAGACACAAGCTTAATACAATCTAAAAGTTATTCCCGTCCAAACTCCGACAGCTCCAGGCCGGGATTTCTATCTAAAGTCATACCCACACTCCAGGGATTAATAAACAGAAGCAGGGGATTATCCTTTAAATCCTTTATCTTCTTCATATCACTGGTGCCTGTAAGCTTGTTTAAATCCACATCCTTATTAACAATCCATCTAATATGCTCATAGGGCAGATTTTCCAGTTTTATTTCCACATTGTATTCATTCTCTAATCGATATTTTAACACATCAAACTGTAGTACACCTACAACTCCTACTATTATCTCTTCTAATCCCGTATTATACTCCTGAAATATCTGGATTGCACCCTCCTGGGCTATCTGTGTAATACCCTTGACAAACTGCTTTCTCTTCATTGTATCCACCTGACGCACTCTGGCAAAATGCTCCGGTGCAAAGGTAGGTATTCCCTCATAGGTAATATTATCCTTTGGCATACATATGGTATCTCCTATGGAGAAAAGCCCCGGATCAAATACACCTATAATATCCCCGCCATAGGCTTCCTCTAAGATTTTTCTGGAGTCCGCCATAATCTGCTGTGGCTGGCTTAAACGCATTACCTTACCACTCTGAATATGTTTAACCTCTTTTGTTGCCTCAAATTTTCCACTGCATATTCTCATAAAGGCAATTCTGTCTCTGTGAGCCTTATTCATATTTGCCTGAATTTTAAATACAAAGGCGGAAAATTCATTTTCAGTAGGCTCTATCATCTCTCCGTTAGATTTTCTGGGCAGTGGTGTGGTAGTCATTTCCAGGAAATATTTTAAGAATATTTCCACACCGAAATTTGTAAGTGCCGAGCCAAAGAATACAGGAGTCAGCTTTCCACTCTGCACCTGCGTAATATCAAATTCCGCACTGGCTCCATCCAAAAGCTCTATTTCATCCTTTAATATATCGTATTTATCCTGACCGATGGCAGATATGGAAGCCGCTTCATCCCTTAAATCTATAACGGTGGTTTCTCCCTCCTTTGTACCCTTTTCCGTATCAGAATAAGTTACAATGCAGTCCTTTTGTCTGTCATATACACCCTTAAAGCTTTTTCCACAGCCTATAGGCCAGTTTACAGGGCAGGTAGCAATCCCCAATTCCTTTTCAATCTCATCTAACAGCTCAAAGGTATCATTTGCTTCCCTGTCCATTTTATTTATAAATGTAAAAATAGGTATGCCCCTCATACCGCAGACCTTAAAAAGCTTTCTGGTCTGTGCCTCCACCCCCTTTGAAGCATCAATTACCATTACCGCACTGTCAGCCGCCATAAGGGTACGATAGGTATCCTCCGAGAAATCCTGATGCCCCGGTGTGTCCAAAATATTAATACATTTTCCGCCGTATTCAAACTGAAGCACAGATGAGGTAACGGAAATACCTCTTTCCTTTTCAATTTCCATCCAGTCAGATACCGCATGTCTTGCTGTTGCCTTTCCCTTAACCGAGCCTGCAAGGTTTATGGCTCCTCCATAAAGGAGAAATTTCTCCGTCAGTGTAGTTTTACCTGCATCCGGGTGGGAAATAATCGCAAACGTTCTTCTTTTATTTATTTCTTCTGTATAATTACCCATAATTTCCTTTCCATAAGATATATTTTAGCGGACTATACGCCTGCCCTTATTTTCGGGCTTTTTAATTCTCACAGAATTAAAAAGCCCGGATATTTATTATCCGGGCTTAAAAATCTTATTTTACTGCTGGGCCACATCTTTCATAGAGAAACTCATTCTGCCCATCTTGTCCTTGCCCATGCATACTACTGTAACTGTATCGCCAAGTGTAAGAACATCCTCTACATGATTAATTCTTTCCTTGCTTATCTTAGAGATATGAACCATTCCCTCTTTTCCGGGAGCGAATTCAACAAATGCACCAAATTCCTTAATGCTCACAACTGTACCTGTAAAAATCTGACCCTGCTCAAAATCTGTAGTGATGGTCTTAATCATTTCACATGCTTCCTCCATCTTTTCAGCGTCAGTTCCGCAAACAGATACATTGCCGTCATCAGTGATATCAATCTTCACACCTGTACGGGCAATAATCTCATTGATTGTCTTTCCACGCTGTCCCACAACATCTCCAATCTTTTCAGGATTGATTATAAGGCTGATAATCTTAGGAGCATATTCTCCAACCTCAGCTCTGGGCTCTGCAATGGCAGGCTTCATACATGTATCCATAATGAACATTCTGGCCTCGCGACATCTTGCAATGGCACCCTCTACAATATCTCTTGTGAGACCATGGATTTTAATATCCATCTGGATAGCAGTAATACCATCAGTTGTACCGGTTACCTTGAAGTCCATATCGCCGAAGAAATCTTCAAGACCCTGAATATCTGTTAAAAGTACAAAATCATCATCTGTGTCTCCGGTTACAAGACCACATGAAATACCTGCAACCATCTTCTTAATAGGCACACCTGCCGCCATAAGCGACATACATGAAGCACATGTCGATGCCATTGAAGTAGAACCGTTCGACTCAAAGGTTTCAGATACTGTACGGATTGCATATGGGAATTCCTCTTCACTGGGAAGTACTGCCATAAGCGCCTTTTCAGCTAATGCTCCGTGACCAATCTCTCTTCTTCCGGGTCCACGGCTTACCTTTGTTTCTCCTACAGAATATGAGGGGAAGTTATAGTGGTGCATATATCTCTTGCAGGTCTCATTTGAGTCAAGACCGTCAACTTTCTGCATATCTGAAAGAGGAGCAAGAGTTGTAATATTACAAATCTGTGTCTGACCTCTTGTAAACATTGCAGAACCATGTACTCTGGGAATAAGATCAACCTCTGCAGCAAGAGTACGAATCTGTGACATTTCTCTGCCATCCGGACGCTTATGATCCTTTAAAATCATTTTACGAACTGTCTTTTTCTGATACTGATATACTGCATCATCAATAAGAGCAAGCCATTCCTCATTTTCAGCAAAGCTTTCAGATAACTTTTCCTTAATGGCACGGATGTTTTCTTCTCTTACCTGCTTTTCATCAGTAAATACCGCTTCCTCCATCTCTGCAGGAGGCACAATCTTCTTAATCTCTTCCATGAGTTCTTCAGGAAGTACACAGCTTACATATGTATGCTTTTCCTTGCCGCACTCATCAACCATCTTATTAATAAATTTAATAATTTCCTGGTTTACTTCATGAGCCTTGTAAATAGCCTCAATCATCTTTGCTTCGGGTACTTCATTTGCACCTGCTTCAATCATAATAACCTTTTCACTTGTTGAAGCAACTGTAAGAGTCAGATCTCCGTTCTTCCACTGCTCCTGTGATGGGTTAATAATAAGCTCTCCATCAATCATTCCCACCTGGGTTGTGGCACAGGGACCATCAAAGGGAATATCTGAAATACTTGTGGCAATAGCTGCACCAAGCATAGCCAAAAGCTCCGGTCTGCACTCAGGGTCAACCGACATAACCATATTGTTAAGGGTTACATCATTTCTGTAATCCTTAGGGAATAAGGGGCGCATAGGGCGGTCAATAACACGGCTTGTAAGCACTGCATTCTCGCTTGCCTTTCCCTCTCTCTTATTAAATCCTCCGGGGATTTTTCCTACAGCATACATCTTCTCCTCGTATTCAACTGAAAGAGGGAAGAAATCAATACCGTCTCTGGGCTTCTCTGAAGCAGTGGCTGTAGACAATACTGTAGTATCTCCATAGTGCATAAGAGCACATCCGTTAGCCTGCTTTCCTACTCTGCCGATATCTACACTAAGTGTCTTTCCGGCAAGTTCCATTGTAAATGTTTTATACATTCCGTTCTCCTTTAAAAATTATATTTTAGGCAGAAGAACCGAAACTACTGATGAATACATATTCGCTTATTATATGTCCTCATCAGTGGTCTCGGAGGCCTCTTCCGCCGGGTTCACTGTCAAAACCGCCTTTAGCCGCGGTAAAGCTTTTTACAAACAAAGGGGCAGACACAGTCCGCCCCATAAGCTCAAAATTATCTTCTGATACCAAGCTTCTTGATAAGGGCTCTGTATCCCTCTAAGTCTGTCTTCATAAGGTAGTTAAGAAGACCACGTCTCTGACCAATCATCTTATACATACCACGTCTTGAATGATGGTCCTTGGGATTAGCCTTAAGATGCTCTGTAAGCTCAGCAATACGAGCAGATAATACTGCTATCTGTACCTCAGGGGAACCTGTATCGCCCGGCTTTCTGGCATATTCGTTGATAATAGCTGTTTTTTTGTCCTTTGCAATCATTGCATTTCTCCTTTATCCTAAAAATCCACTTCACACCAAGATGAGGACGGAGTATCCGCCACCTGAGCGTGAGTTACACATACCGTAAAATACTAACATACTTATATACAAATTACAACTGATTTTTTCATTACTAACCCCTATGAATTTTCCAGTCCTGCCAGTGTTGTTTCAGCCCAACTGTACTGGGTCATATATTCTCCGGCAAAAGTATTATCTGCATCCCTATAGCCCTTTAGCCAGTTATAGTAATCGCAATCAGCCATTTTAGTATTTATTCTTAGCTGCCCTCTCTGCTTTATAACAAATTCATCCAGAGCATGACCTCTAAAAACCGCCTTTAAATCACTTATAAGATTTCTTAAATAATTTTCTAATGAGGAAGTTACCTCTCTGTCCTCCCAGAGAGCACCTAAAAGTTCCCCATTAGTACAAAAGCTGCCCTTTCTATCCGTAAGGTATGCCAGGAGCTCCTTTGTTTTTACATACTTAAATTTTGGGGTTCTTCCATCTATATAAATTTCAAAATTACCAAAGCAGTGTAGCTTAATCCGTGGCTCTTTTGCAAACTCCTTTGCCGAGATTATCCCCGGAGTCTTTTCCAGTATTTTTAAAATTTTTTCTGTAGCATCCTTATTACAGGTAACCATTATAACACCGGTTTCCATATTCCCCTCCAATCCAAAAGCACTTTGGCGGGTTTCCCCATCATCTCTTAACGCAAAGCATTATTGATATTTAATCATTAATAATTCGTCTGACTGTTGATACTGTTCTATATGTAGCAGCAGAAATTCTTATTCCGGTTCTTGGGTTGGACGCATGCACTACCTTGCCTCCGCCAATGTAGATGGCAACATGGTTAATTGTGCCACCGCCACTGTAAAATACCAAATCTCCGGGCTTTGCTTCTGCTAAAGAAATTTTCTTTCCCATCTGAGCCTGTGCTCTGGAAGAATGTGGCAGAGAAAATCCATACTGTCTAAAAACAGACATTACAAAGCCTGAGCAATCCGCTCCCTTTGTAAGGCTTGTACCTCCCCATACATAGGGATTTCCAATAAACTGCTTTGCAAACTGGCACAAATCCACGCGTACATCCGATACTCCCTGACCATACATAAGCTCCGTCATAGTCATGGCTGTATCCAGCTCTTCCCTTACCTGTGCAAACTCTGCTGAAATATAGCCCTCCTGGTCATCCACCAGCACCTTAATCCAGCCATTAACCTCTTCTTCCACTACCTCAAGGCTTTCGCCCTCTCCCATAGTAGTAAGAATGCCACATTCAGTATTGGGCTCTTCCCTGACTCTAAGTCCACCTGAGGTGGAAACCGCTTCCTTTACCACCGTCTTTATGGCTCTTGCCAGTGCCACATCTCCTCTGAGCAAATATTCCGAAAAGCAATAGCCCTCTACTTCTCCTGATTTAATCTTAATCCAGTCTCCCTCATAGCCCAGTATTTCGCAGGCAGCGTTATTGCTCATCTTGCCTACCAGCTTACCGCCCTCATTAGGCTCATCTCTTACATTTAAATGGTTTTCCACATTGGCAATACCCAAATTCGTATAGCCATATGCAGTTGCCTTACAGGCTTTTAAATATTCAGCCTTAGTATAATAGGTATCAAGTACCTCTCCTGCTCCTGCTTCAAAGCCCATACCATTTACGGGAAGTGCTTCCACCGAATTATATGCTCTTTCAAAAACTGCCATTTCTGATTTGGTAGCTTCCCATTTAAGCTCATTTGCTATAAGCTCATTTGTTTCACTGTCCGTCTTTTCGGTAGTTCCTGAAAGCTTAGGATTTTTACCATCCTTTACAGCAATAATAGCTACTATTATAAATACCAGCAGGAAAATACCGACTATACTTCCTGCTATTATTCTCTTATTCTTAAAATCCAATTTGTTGTCCTCTACTGCCTATTCATCTTCACTTGAGACAATGGCAAAGGCAATATTTACCGCATGGTCTGCCACTCTTTCAAGACCGGAGATAATATCAGAATAAATCATTCCCGCATCAGGAGTACATTCGTTACGTGTAAGCCTGTCCACATGAGCCTGCTGAAGCTCTCGCTCCATAACATCAACCTCATCCTCAAGCACGCTTACGGCAGTCATATGCTCCATCTTTCCCTCGGCAAACATTTCCACCGAATATCTGATGACCGCATTTACTTTCTCAAGCATAACACCCATTTCACTCTGGGCTTCCTTACTAAACGACAGGCCCTTTTCTTTTCTGACCACTGCATCATCCACAATATTTTCCGCATGATCGCCAATTCTCTCAATATCGGCTACCACGTGGAATAATGCACCGATACTCTTTAAATCCTCTATTGGAAGATTGGTCTGGTTTATCTTTACCAGATAATTTGTAATCGCGTGATTTAGGAAATTAATATTTTTCTCCACCTCATAAACCTCATTAATGTCCTCTTCATCCAGAGTAATTAATGCGTTCATGGCGCGGTTAAGATTTTCATATGCCAAATCTGCCATACGCTCAATCTCTTTGATAACATCCACCACAGCAGTAGCAGGATTGAATACCGTTTTATTTCCAATATATTTAAGCGTATTGCTCTCTCTGTAGCCCACCTTTTTGTCTTCGCCGGGTACCATCAGGTATGTCATTTTTACAATAAGGTTCGAGAATGGGAATAAAATAATAACCTGGAACACCTTAATAATTGTATGGGCATTAGCTACAAATCGTCCATTGTCCGATGAGAAGCTCTGAAGCCAGCTTATAATTGGCTCGCTCGCCACTCTGAGTATCACATATAGTATAACTGTTCCGATTACATTGAAAAGAAGATGTATCAGGGCTGCTCTCTTGGCATCCTTTTTACCTGATAATGAAGCCAGCATTGCAGATGCACAGGATCCTATATTACATCCAAGAATTATATATAAGACTATATTAAGCTCTAAAAGACCCTGATTTGCCATAAGCAGCATAATACTCACAGTGACAGATGAGCTCTGAATAACACTTGTAACAACGGTTCCCAAAATAACCGCTACTAATGGACTGCTAAGTCCGGACAGTACATTTACCACCTCCTGGGACTCCTTTAAACTTCCCATAGAGGTACTCATAATGGAAAGACCCATAAACAAAACACCAAAACCTAAGATTATATCTCCCAGCTTCTTTGACATCTCATTCTTTATAAAATTAACCATCAGTACTCCCATAAATACAAATAAAGGAGCTGCCTTTGATAAATTAAAGGAAACCAACTGTGAAGTGACGGTCGTACCGATATTGGCACCCAAAATAACACCCGCCGCCTGATAAAGTGACATTAGACCTGAGTTTACAAAGCTTACCACCATAACAGTACAGGCACTTGAGGATTGAATAATACCGGTAAAAATAATACCTACAATCATACCCATAAATTTATTCTTGGTAAACATTTCCAAAATATTTCTCAGCTTTGCTCCTGCCACCTTTTCGATACCGTCACTCATAAGAGTCATACCGAATAAAAACAGACCTAAGCCTCCGGATAATCCTAATAAAACTGATAAATTCATTATTTTTTCCTTCCTAACATTCTTATGGCTTTTTCTGTATTCCCCGCCGCAATTTCAGCTCGTATGGCACTGGAGCTTATTTCCACTCCATCCATCCGTACCTTTTCTATAATATCACATTCAAAACCGTATTCTAAAGACATTTCTTCAATAAGCGCTCTGTTTCCCATCCCGCCTTTTCCAAAGGAAATATCACTTCCCGCTGCAATATATTTCATATTCAGCCTGTCTATTAAAATATTTTCAACAAAGGCTCTTGCCTCTGTACCTGCATTTTCAAGGGTTAAAGGATATTCCAGAACTATGTCAATTCCCATATCCTCAAAATATTTTTCCTTTTCCTCCGTCCTGCATAAGCTTTCATTTTTCTTTCCAAACAAAAGTTCCTCCGGCGTAGGATTAAAGGTAAAAACCAGAGCTTTCAAGCCCTCTGCTTTCTTTGCCACAATATGCTCTAAAAGCCTTTGATGCCCTAAATGGACTCCGTCAAACTTACCGATACATACTGCCGTACCCTCTTTTATAAAAAAATCTTCAGTATTTCTAATTATTTCCATATATCACTCATTAAAGGAACATTTTATCCACTCTGTATTCCTTATCCTTAAGGTAAAACAGCGCAAAAAAATTATTATTTTCATCATAAAGCCTGAGCCTTTTTTTATCCCCCTCTGAAATCATATTTTTAATTTCATTAGCCTCTAAGCTGTTACCGTTTTTAGCGCGTCTAAGCAGCTCTCCTGTAAGCATTGCCCCTGCATACTCCTTAAACACAGTATCCGTGGATATAATCACATCTGACAGCTTTCCCGCCTTTACACATTCCTCCACCTCATTTAAGGTAAGGGCATTTTCCAAAGTGAACTGACCTGACATTGTACGCTTCAAACTGCTCATAAGTGCACCACAGCCCAGTTTTTCCCCTATATCCCTGCAAAGCGTCCTTATGTATGTGCCTTTAGAGCACAAAACCCTTATTTCAAGCTTTGGCAAATCCATTTTTATTATTTCTATTTCATAAATGGTTACAGGTCTTGCCTTGCGCTCCACGGTAATACCGGCACGTGCCAGCTCATACAGCTTTTTACCCTCTACCTTTATGGCTGAGTACATGGGAGGAATTTGCAGGATATCTCCCATAAAGGATTTAACCGCCGCTTCTACCTCTTTTTCACTGCACCTTACCTCGTTTTCCGAGAGAATTTCTCCCCAGATATCCTCCGTATCCGAAGTGAGCCCAAGAGTAAGCTCTGCCACATATTCCTTTTGCTTATCCGTAAGCAGCTCTACCAGCTTTGTGGCATTGCCCACCACCACCGGCAGCACTCCTGTAGCTTCAGGGTCCAGGGTTCCTGTATGTCCGATTTTACGCTGGTGCAAAATCCCCCTAAGCCTGGCAACCACATCAAAGGAGGTATAGCCCGGTTCCTTATAAATATTGATAATTCCGTTTATTTTATACCACCTCAGCTATTCTGTCTGATAAATTATTCACTACATCATGGAAGCTGCCGTTTATTGTGCAACCTGATGCCTTTTTATGACCGCCACCGCCAAAATATTCTGCCACAGCCGCCAAATTGATATCCGTATTACCGCGCAGACTCACTTTCCACTTTTGAGTTTCCAGCTCATACATAAATATAGCCACTTCAACCCCCTTGGTATAACGGAGCTGACTTACAATTCCGTCCATATCCTTTGAGGTAATACCATAGAACTTCATTGTTTTTGAATCCACTGCAGATACAATACACCTTTTATCCATAAACAAAATACTTTCCGTCAGTGCTCTTCCCATAATCTGGTTTTGCACATATGTTTTTTGATAAAAGGTTTCATCTATTATTTTTGTAAAATCAAAGCCATATTCCGTTAAATCCGCCACGGTTCTTAAAACCTTTGGAGAAGTGTTGGAATACTGCAATACACCTGTATCATGAATAATACCAATATACAGTGCCTTTGCCACCTCCGCATCCATATACTCTTTGTCAAAAAGCTCATAGCAAAGCTCACAGGATGAGCTGGCAAGGGGATTTATATAATTTACATCCGCTGTTCCGCTGTTGCTTATGTGATGGTCTATATTAATAGTCTTTCCTGCCTTATTAAAGCCCACCTCGGCATCTCCCAGCCTGTCAGAGCCACAGTCAATACATATAAACACATCATAAGCCTGGCGTCTGGGATATTCGCGTATTACCTCTATGCCCTTTATACAGTTAAAAATATCACTTGGACTGTCCAATATAACATCTATTACCGTATTTTCAGGCATGGCATTCTTTAAATACAAATACATACCCATGCACGAGCCCACACAATCTCCGTCAGGTCGTATATGCCCGCTTATTCCAATACTGCAAGCACCATTCACTTCTTCCAGAATTTTTTTCATTACTGCCTTTCTTCTTTCCGCGCATTATCCTCGCTGATAACCCTGTCAATCATATGTGACATATCCACGCCATATGCGATTGACTGGTCTATATGAAATCTTATATCAGGGGTATGGCGCATATTCAGCTTTTTAGCCAGACATTTTCTTATATAGCCTGCTGCACTGTTTAAGCCCTTTAAAGCATCCGCTGCCTGTTCATCACTTCCAAGCACACTTATATAAGCCTCGCAGCTCTTTAAATCCGGCGCCACATTCACAGCCACCACTGAAGTAAATTCAGGAACACGGGGGTCCTTGATTTCACTTCGTATTATCTCAGCGAGGGCCTTTAAGACCTCGCTGTTTACTACTGAATTTTTAACACTGTTTTTACGCATTACCTTGGTACCTCTACCATAATATAAGCCTCTACCACATCAAGCTCCTGCATATTGTCAAAGTCTTCAAATACAAGACCACATTCATAGCCTGCCTTTACTTCCTTAACATCATCCTTAAATCTCTTAAGAGACTTAAGTGTTCCCTCGTAAATCTGCTCTCCGTCACGGGAAATTCTAACTTTACAGTTACGCTCAAATCTACCGTCTGTCACATAAGAACCCGCAATATTACCTACAGCCGAAGCCTTGAATATCTGTCTTACCTCTGCATGACCGATAACCTTTTCTTCAAATACAGGGTCAAGCATACCTTTCATAGCTGCTTCAATATCGTCAATAGCCTGATAAATTACCTTATAAAGTCTTACATCCACGCCCTCACGCTCAGCAGTATCCTTTGCCGCGCCGTCAAGACGTACATTAAATCCGATAATAATAGCATTTGAAGCTGCTGCCAGTGATACATCCGACTCATTGATTGCACCAACGCCACCGTGTATACACTTAACCAATACCTCTTCATTCGAAAGCTTTGTAAGGGACTGCTTCACAGCCTCTACAGAGCCCTGTACATCCGCCTTAACAATGATGTTAAGCTCCTTAAGATTACCCTCCTGAATCTGTGCAAATACATCATCAAGACTCATCTTAGACTTGGTTTCTTCCAGCTTCTTAGCCTTGTTCTGAGCCACAAAGGTTTCTGCAAACTGCTTTGCAGTCTTATCATTTTCATGAGCAATCAAAACCTCTCCCGCATTGGGCACGTCAGAAAGACCTAATATTTCTACAGGAATTGATGGACCTGCTTCCTTAACACGTCTTCCCTTATCATCAATCATGGCCCTTACTTTTCCGTAGCTTGCCCCTGCCGAAACAAAGTCTCCTACCTTTAAGGTTCCTTTCTGTACAAGCACAGTTGCCACAGGACCTCTTCCCTTATCCAGCTCTGCCTCTATTACAAGACCTCTTGCATTACGCTTGGGATTAGCCTTAAGCTCTAAAATATCTGCTGTCAGAAGCACCATCTCAAGAAGCTCTTTTATACCCTCGCCGCTCTTTGCAGATACGGGAGCGAAAATTGTGCTTCCGCCCCAATCTTCAGGAATAAGCTCATATTCCGAAAGCTCCTGCTTAACCTTATCAATATTTGCACTTGGCTTATCAATCTTGTTTACAGCCACAATAATTTCAATACCTGCTGCCTTGGCATGATTTATAGCCTCTACAGTCTGGGGCATTACACCGTCATCAGCCGCTACCACTAAAATTGCGATATCTGTAGAGTTTGCACCTCTCATTCGCATTGCGGTAAATGCCTCATGTCCCGGAGTATCAAGGAATGTAATCTTTCTATCCCCTGCCTTAACTGTATATGCACCGATATGCTGTGTAATACCACCGGCTTCTCTATCTGTAACATTTGTTTTACGTATAGCATCAAGAAGAGAGGTCTTACCGTGGTCTACGTGACCCATTACACAGATAACGGGAGCTCTTTCAACCAAAAGCTCTTCTGCCTCGTCATCCTCCTTTAAGAGTTCTTCAATTACGTCTACCTGAATTTCCTTTTCGCACATAATATCAAACTCTATTGCTATATTTTCAGCCTCTTCATAGGAAATTTCCTGATTTAAGTTAACAATCTGACCTGCTAAGAACAGCTTCTTAATAATCACTGATGGAACCATCTTCATCTTCTCAGCCAGCTCCTTAATAGTGATTATTTCCGGAATTGTAATTACCTTAATCTCTTCTACAGGCTCTTCTTTCTTTTCAGGCTTAATAAATCTGCCTGCTTTCTTTACACCCTTAGCTTCATTTTCTTCGTAGATAGCATCTTTTCTTGAGCGTTTGTTGTCCTTTGCCTGATTTTGGCGTCTAAGGTCTGCCTGACTGTTTTTACCGCTGGGAACTGCCTCAGGCGCAAAGCCTCTGCCACCTGACTGCCCCGGACGGGACTGGAAATTTCTATCTCCCGTCTTTCCGCCTCTGTTCTGATTTCTGTCAGAATTTCTTTCGTTCCTGTTACCATCCGCACGGTCTTTATTGCCACCAAAATTATTCCTGTTGCCAGACTGACTGTTTTGACCATCATTTCTATTGTTTCTGTTATCCCTGCGGTCTGTTTTGTTTCTATCCCTGTTTTCTCCCGCATTTCTGTTACCCTCAGTATCTCTGTTGCCATCATTGCTTCTGACATTTTCGTTTCTGGCTGCGTCATTTCTGCCACCTCTGTTATCACGGTCATCACACCTGTCCTTATTAGGGGCTGAATTTCTTTCAGCTTTTTCAGCTCTCTCAGCTCTTTCACTTGCAGGTGCTGAACCATTAATTGAATGATGCTTAGGAGCCGCGTTTTGTGTCTCCACTACCTCAGGCTCATTTTTCTTGGGAGGAAGCATCTCCATTATCTTACCGGTAGCCTTGTTAATCATCTGATTAGGGCCAAGTACCACAGGCTTTGCTTCGGGAGCCTGAGGCTTTCTATCCTGAGGCTTCTTTGGGCTATTCCCTGCTACAGGTGGACGACCTCCCGGCATCTTTGAATTATAAGGATTGCTCACAAAAATAATATTTTTCTTTTTTTTCTTTGGAGCATCTTCCCTGTCTGCTGCCTTTTCTGTAGGAGCAGGCTTTTCTGCCTCCTTTGCTACAGGCTTTTCCGCTTCCTTTGCCACAGGCTTATCATCGGGCTTAGCTTCACTTGCACCCTTTCCAAAAGCAGTTTTTACAATATTTATATGCTCCTCCTCTATACCTGAAGCAGGAGCCTTAATATCAAAGCCCTTGTCCTGTAGCAACGTTACTATTTCTTTACTCTGTATTCCAAGCTCTTTTGCAAGCTCATGTACTTTCATTTTTGCCATTATATATATTACCTCTCTTTAATCTTCTAACAGTTTCTTTATGGAAGCCGCAAATCCATCATTGGTTACAGCCACTACAGCACGTTGTTCCTTGCCAAGGCAATGCCCTAAGTCCTCCTTGGTTGAATACTCGTAGCAGTCAACCTTGTAAAAATCACAGGAATTTGTAAATGCCTTTTTTGTGTTACCGGAAGCATCACTTCCTATTAGCACAAGCCTTGCCTTTCCCTCTTTTATTGCCTTATCTGTACTGAATTCTCCACTTACCACATTTCTGGATTTCTCCGCCAGTCCAAGTAAGGACAGTACTCTGTCATTTTTCAAATTTTACCGCCTCCTCAATAATACTGTCATAGATTTCCTTTTGAATATGCATTTTAAATGAACGCTCCAAGCCCTTTCTTTTAAAAGCCTTTTTGGCGCAATCCTCATTCCTGCAGATATATGCGCCTCTTCCGTCCATTCGTTTTCCACTTTCGATGAAAATCTCCCCCGCAGGTGTTTTCACAATTCTTATAAGCTCATTATGACCTTTTTTTATGCCACAGCCCATACACTGTCTTTGGGGTATCTTTTTTTCCATCTTATTTCCTTTTCGGATGCCTTACTTCTTATTCTTCACTTTCTTCTGCTACAAATTCTGTGCCTGTTTCCTCTGTAGCATACTCATCCGCTGCATATTCCTCATCATACTCTTCGTATTCATCATTATCAAAGTCGCCCATATAATCTTCATATCTGAATCCGGGAGCATCCTTTGCCTGAGTCTCGCTCTTAATATCAATCTTATAGCCTGTAAGTCTTGCTGCAAGTCTTGCATTCTGTCCCTCCTTACCAATTGCCAAAGACAACTGATAATCAGGCACTACAACCTTGGCTGTTTTCTCATCAGGGTCAGCAAATACTGCTACAATCTTTGCAGGAGAAAGGGCATTCTGAATAAGATTACCGGGGTTCTCGTCCCAGCACACAATATCAATCTTTTCTCCTCTAAGCTCATCCACAATGGAATTTACACGGGCTCCGTTCATACCTACACAGGCTCCTACCGGGTCAACATTTGGATTGTTGCTCCATACAGCCATTTTTGTACGGCTTCCTGCTTCACGGGCAATGCTTCTGATTTCCACTGTACCATCCTGAATTTCTGCCACCTCACTCTCAAAAAGCTTCTTAACCAATTCCGGATGAGTACGGCTGACCAAAATTCTTGGTCCCTTATTTGTATTCTTGACCTCTACTATATATACCTTAATTCTTTCAGTAGGTCTGAAATTCTCTGTTTCAACCTGCTCGCTTTCATTTAAGAGAGCATCTGCCTTACCTAAATTAATAGAAATATTCTTTCCTATATATCTCTGTACAATACCTGTTACAACCTGCTTTTCCTTTTCATTAAACTGATTGTAAATAACGCTTCTCTCTTCCTCGCGGATTTTCTGTAAAATCACATTCTTTGCAATCTGAATGGCGATACGTCCGAATTCCTTGGACTTAATCTCTACCTTTACAATATCCCCTACTTCTGCCTTGGAAGCTATCTCTCTGGCATCTGCCAAGGTAATCTGCTCTAATTCGTCCTCTACCTCTGCCTCTGAGGCTACCACAGTTTTACCTGCATATACAAAAGAGTCTCCTGTTTCTCTGTCTATTTCTACACTTACATTATCCGCCTTACCAAAATGGTTTTTGCATGCAATGAGAAGAGAATCTTCAATAGCCGCAAAAAGCGCTTCCTTGCTTATCTCCTTTTCTCTTTCCAGCATATCAAGTGCTTCAACTAACTCCTTATTCATCTTTTTTCAAATCCTCGCTTTCTTTTCTAAAAATCAAAGGTCAGCCTTACGTCTGCCACATCTTCTTTTTCAAATGTTCTTAGTTCATTATCTATTTCAAGGGTTATTCTGCCCCCATTATAGTCCTTTAAAATTCCTACAAATTCTTTCTGCTTATCAATGGGCTTATAGGTTTTGAGCACTACCTCTTCTCCCATACTTTGCGCAAAATGTCTTTCCCTTTTTAGCTTTCGTCCAAGTCCGGGACTGCTAACCTCCAAAATATAGGCATCCGATATGAAATCAGCCTCATCCAGCTTCTCATTCAAGGCTCTGCTTACAATCTCACAGTCCTCAATAGTCACTCCGCCCTCCTTATCGATATAGGCTCTTAAATACCAGTCACTGCCCTCCTTTACATACTCCACATCATAAATACGTACTCCCGCATCCTGAGCTATGGGCTTAAGCAGTTCTTCAGTCCGTGCTTCATAATCAAATTTTGACACTCCGGCTCCTCTCTTTGTTTAAACAGCAAATTCCAATAAATAAGGTGAACCCCTCGGTTCACCTTAAATACTTCTCTATCGCATCCTATGATACCACTATCTGACATATATTGCAAGGGCTGATTTTCAGGCATCTCTGTCGCCATTTTGGGGCATCTGTTTCGGCATTCGTGTCAACATTTTCAGCGCCCTTGTCGCCATTTTGAGGCATCTGTTTTTCGGCATCCTTTCCCATATAATATAATTACATTCCCTCATACCATATGCCGTATGAGCCCTTGCCTGAGCGTTTAATATCATACAGTGCCACATCTGCCCTCTGCAATGCCTCCTGAATACTGTTTCGCTTACTATCCGTAGCCACTGCAATACCTATAGAGCAGGATAGCTTTCTATCCTCAGGAATTTCATAAGCGGCTACCCCTATTTCGCTTAACACCTTGTCCTTAAACCATCGCTCCATAGCATCAAATATTCTTTCAGCCACTTTTTTTGCCGCCTCGATGTCCCCGTTGCTGAAAAAAATTATAAATTCGTCGCCTCCATATCGGATTACAAAGTCATCCTCCCTTGTAACCCTGTTTAATATTTTGGCAAAATTGTAAAGAATTATATCCCCTGTTTCATGACCGAATGTGTCATTATAATACTTAAAATTATCCAAATCTATACAAAGCACCGGTATTTCATGCTTTATATGGCTTAGCTGCTCTGTAACTCTGATTGCTCCCTGTCTGTTATAAAGTCCCGTCAACTGGTCTGTAATAGCCAGCTCGCTTAACCTTTCATTTGCCTTTAAAAGACTTGCCCTTGAACTTATTCTTTCCAGGGTATTATAGACCTGCATAATGGCAGTTTGCATAATAGTTAAATCTTCTATTTTTAATATGGAATAATCATTGTCCCTGTCCACTCCCGAGCCGGCAAATATACCTATAAGCTTATTGTCCAAATATACCGGAATACCAATCAGGGTATAGATTTCCTTATTATCCAGAAGCTTAAATACAGGCTCGTAGTATCCAAAGTTTTTGCTTATACATACCTGTATAAATGCAGAGCTGTCCTTTTGAAAAAATTCTAAAGCCTCCTGATAATAGTTTTCATTAAGACTAAAGTTGCAAAACTCTGTTTTGACACGCCCATTCTCCACGCTGGCATACAGCATTCTGTCCAGGTTGAAACTGTCCTGGAACAAATTCATAGCTTCTACCAGTAAGGCTTTTTTAGTTCTCCACTCCCTGCTTAGCATTTCCTGCCATGAGGATAAAAACCATATTTCTTTCTTCTGCTTTGAGATAATAAACTCCTTGCCCACATTTAAGGACAGTTCCAACAGCCTGTCATTCATTTCCTCATTAATAGGATTTTTATTATCTATACCAATATACGGTGTGCCACCAAGCTCCTGTTCAATAGCTTCCGCCATTCTCACAAAGCCATTTTTTTCGCAGCTACACATAGCTTCCACCAGAAGCTCCGCAGCCCTCTTTCTATCTCCCGACTCCATCAATACCGTATAGTATTTTGTGTAATATAGGAAAAGCGTATAAAAAGTAGCTGTGGACAGGTTTGCTAATATTTTGCCCGCCTGTTCAAAATGATATATCGCCTCATTCAGCTTTCCTGTTTTGGATGCTAAAAGCCCCTCTATAAGCTCATAGAGATAGGTGTCCTCGCTCATCATCCTGTCACGCAGTTCTAATTTCTTAAGCTCCACCAGCTTCCGTATCTTTCCGGCCTCTTCATAGCTCTTATATTCATTTCCTGTCATAAAGAAGCAAATGGCCCTTAGCGACAAAAGCTTACTCTGGGAGCAAAGCTGTATTGTCTTTTTTTCCAGATTTTCCAAAACATCAAACATACATCGGCAAAGCATACCGGCTGTTTTATAGTCCTGTGCACACATTCTGCCAAGAACCATATTGTAAAGGACCTCTGCCACCGATTCCGCATTTTTCAGCCTGTACAAAATATCCAGGGCTCTTAAAAAGGACTCCTCGCCCTTGTCATACTGCTCATTTAATATATAGCCATAGCCTCTTCCCAAATGAAGATTTGCCTCGCGCTTGGGATTATCCGTATTCTTAAGCAGATGAAGCTTCTTTTCATAAAACTCATCCACCGCCTTGTGGTATCCCTTGTTATTCATCATAACTATACATTTCGTATAGGCAGATATTTCTAAATCCGTATTATCAATCTCATGTATTATATCGATTGCCATATTGTAATACTCATTGGCATCTCCATGAGCTATACGCCGGATGGACTCATCATCATTATTAAAGGCATAGATTAAATAGTGAGCCAAAGTATTTTTATACCCATGCTCCTTTAGATTGCTAATCATTTCCACGTCCAAGTACAGAACACCCGTATTTAACTGGAAGAAGCTTTTCCAGCCTTCAAATTTCGCTTCATAATAAAGGACTACACCAAAGAATATTCTAAATTCATCTTGCAATTTCCTTGCAATATCCATACACAGAAGAGCATATTTTTCTGCCAGTTCCGATTGGCCTGCCGCCATATGGATTTGATTGCAAATGTAATTATATCTATAATCGCTATCCCAATCTCTTGCTTTATCATATGAAGCGCCAAGCTTGTCCGCCATAAATACTGCCAGATTATTATTTCCTGAATATATGTAGCAAAGAGCACCATAATAATAGAAGTTAAATTTATCCTTAGGGGATATATCCAAATTCTTTTCATACAGACTGTTGTTTATACACTCAACAAAATATTCCATATCCTCCAATGCAAACATATGTAATAGATTATTAAGCCTTACATTGTATAGGTCCAGCCTCTTTACATCAGCCTCAAATCTTTTTACATTATATTTTCCGGGCTCCTGGGCATGACTCTCCCCATTTTGTATATATTCATAGTCAAATACTTCTCCTGCCGCATAACAAAAGGCTATATTTCTTCCTAAAATATTTCTGCAATGGGGATATGAACCCTCAGTATCACTAAATACACAGACCACATTTAGCTTCAGCTCCTCTTTCAGTCCATGTATTTCCTTTACCAGCTCTATTGTGGATAAGGGAGCACACTGGGAGCTGCCAAGCATAATAAGCAGGGGATATTTTTTAGCTATAAATTTAAGTATATTTACAACAGAGGCAACCATCCTGTATCTCTCATAATGGGTCTCCGCTATAATCGGTTTTTCTTCCCTTTTTGCCGTACCTGTTTCCAAATATGTCAGGAATATTTTTTTCTGCAATGAATATACTCCGCAGGAATTTATAAATTCCTCCAGAGTAAGCTCTTTACTGTAATAATTTTGGTAGCATGCTTTTATAACCTCTAAAAAGGGTTCATATGGGCTGGGAATTTCCACAGTATTAAACTCATGATAAAAATACCCCATGCCATATTTATCCTGAAGTTTTCTTTTTAAAGCACTCTCTTCATTAAACTTGTTTCCCACATCGGATACAAAGGCTATATGAATATTATCGTCATTTATAATGTTATTTATAAAATTGTCTAAATATTTATTATTTTTCATAGGCTCACGGCTTTTTGTTTAGTACCTTAGTACTAACTGTTTGACAATTCGAGTATCTCATATACAATTCAAAACGTCAAGAGTTTTTCAGCAAATATTCCGCCGCATCATCAGGAATATCATCCAGATTTTCCCTGCCTGTATCCACATCCAGAGGTTGCTTTTTAAATAAAATATCATACATTACCGGTATGACAAATAACGTCATTAATGTGGCATATGCCAATCCACCTGCTATAACAAGAGCCATACCTCTTCCAAGCTGGGAGCCCATGTCATCCCCTATAATCAGATTTGACTCTGCCAAAATCGTGGTAAGAGCCGTCATAAGGATTGGACGCATACGTGTCTTTCCTGTGGCAATAAGAGCTGTCTTTCTGTCCAGTCCACCCTTTCTGAGCTGGTTTGTATAATCCACATACACAATACCGTTATTAACTACAGTACCCATCAGTACTATAAAGCCCATCATACTGATAACCGACATATTTTCTCCGGTCAGCCATAAAATTCCAAAGCCTCCCGTAAAGGCTAAAGGAATAGTGAAGAGTACTATAAAAGGGCTAAGCAGACTCTGGAACTGAACCACCATTACAAGGTAAATAAACAGTAAGCCAAGGAGCATTACAAGTACCATCTGCTTAATCATTGTTACTACGGAGTCATATTCTCCTCCCAGCTCATAGGAATAGCCATCAGGCATTTTATACTCTTCCAGCAAAGGCTTCAGCTTTCTTGTAAGCAGGGTAATATTTTCTCCCTCTGACACATCTGCCGTAACAGTCATATATCGTTTTTGATTTAGTCTGTTAACTACTGCTACTCCGTCTTTAATCTCCACATCTGCAAATTCCGACAGACTGTATTCCTTTGTTATTTTATCATCATCCTCATCATATGCTTCTACATTAAAGGTGTAATCCAATATATTTTCTTTTGTAAGCTCATCTATATTGTCTACCACCTTTACATCCATTTCCACACCGTCAACGGTCATGGTCACAGATGACTCCTCATTGTCTATTTTATCCGCAATTTCTGCATATATCTGGGCTACGGAAAGTCCAAGACTCATGGCTTTATTTTTATCCACCATCAAATGCATAACCTTGTCCGCATCCTCTTCTCCATTGGAAATATTAGTATAGCCCTCTACCCGGCCTACAATATCCATTACCTCTCTGGAAACCAGGGTAAGTTCCTGCAAGTCCTCTCCATATACATTAATTGAGAGTCCCGAACCGCCTAGCATTGCATCCATTTCCGAGGATGCTGTACTTATTTCAAAGTCAATATTCATATCCGATATTACATTTTCAATATCCGCCATTATTCCCTTAATTTCACTCTTACCTGCATCAGGATTTTCAAGGGTAACCATGACAGTCATATTTCTGAATACACCCTCTGCATTGGATGCCTCTGCCACAAAAAATGAAGTATCATCCCCTGCCATAATGCCTACAGACTCTATTCCCTCCACCGTAAGAATTTTATCCATAGCCTCATCTGTCAGCCTGTAGCAGGTATTTCTATCATAATCCTCAGGATATTTTATATCTGCCTCAATCATATTCATTGTTATGTCAGGAAGCATAACTATCCCCATTCGCATAACAAGCCATCCTGTAAGCACCAAAAGCCCCAGAGCCGCAGCTATAACTATGCTCTTCTTTTCCAAGCATCTGTCCAGAATTTTTCCGTAGACATCCTGAATTTTATCAAAGAGTACCTGCTTTTTAGGCGCAGTTTTTCTAAGAATTGTGGAAGATGCCGCAGGTACTACAGTCATTGCCACAAATAACGATGCCATAAGACAGAATATGATTGTCAGACACATGGGCATCATAAGCTCTCTTACAAGCCCCGTGGTGTAAATCATAGGTAAAAATACACATACTGTTGTCAGCGTAGATGCAATAATGGCTCCTGCCACCTGCTTTGTTCCCTGTACAGCAGCTCTGGGAGCCTCCACGCCCTTTCCACGCAATCTGTATATATTCTCTATTACCACAATGGAATTATCCACTAGCATTCCTATTCCAAGGGCGAGTCCCGAAAGGGAAAGCATATTAAGGGATATATTGGAGAAATACATGGCAATCAATGCCGATAATACGGACAGGGGTATACTTATTCCTACCACAATTGTAGGGCGCACATCCCGTAAAAAGATTGCCAGAATTATAATTGCCAAAAATGCACCTATTGCCATTGACTGCAATACATTTTTCACAATCATATTGATATAATCCCCCTGGTCCACCATGACCATAACCTTTATATCAGGATATTCTTCTGTCAGCTCTTCAATATGAGCCTGTACCACACGGCTTATTTCATTTGTACCGGCTGTACTGCTCTTAAAAATCTGCAATATAATACCCATATTTCCATCCAGCCTTACATAGCTGTCATCAGCATTATCTATGATGAAAATATCTGCCACATCACTAATCCTTACATCTCCCACATTGTGAATATTGCAAAGCACTATATCCGATAGCTCATCCACCTGTGTAAATTTCTGACCTACCTTAATAAGCCAGGAATTGTCCAGACTATCATCCACATATCCTGCGGGCATCTCAAAATTCTGAGCATATATTAATTGAGCCAATGTTGTAAGCTTTAAAAGTTCATCCGCATTGGCTTTTTTTACAGCCTCCGCTCTCTGTTTTTCAAAGGATTTTACTGCATCATAATAATCATCCCAACCATCCTTTATCTGCTTTTCTCCATCCTTTAAGCTGTCTAACCCCTCCAAAATCTGCTGTTGTCCATCAGCCAATGACTCCCAGCCCTTGTCAATGGTTTTCTGCGACTGCTCCAACTGCTTCTTGGCACTATCAAGCTGAGCCTTTCCCGACTCTATAGTGGATTTATTTATAGAAAGCTGAGCATCTGCCGAACCAAAGCCTGCGGATGCCTCCATCTTCGCCTTTTCTATAGCCTCTGTAGATACTGTAGCCGGGTCTACTCCCTGGGCTGATAATGAGGAGTTAATGCTGCTTATAATAGTCTCCACTGTGGCTTTTTCTATTTTTAAATCTCCATAATGGGAGGTAATTCCTCCGATTACTGCGTCCAAGGCTCCCAGAGCTTCAAGCTGTGTAAGAGTTGAGGCATCTATCCCCACTGCCAATAAAGATGGCAAAAATCCATCCCTTTCATTATCCCAATCTGTACTTGCCGCTACTGCCGTTCTTAAAGCTACCATTCCATCATACTGGGCAATACCTGCATTAATAGTTGCCAGCTCATTCTGATAATAAGAAAGCTTTTCCGAAAGTACACTTGCCTCAGAAAGCTTATTCAGAGTATCTTTCTTCTTATTATTCAGCTCATTTTGGGCATTTTCCAGCTTTTCCATGCCCTCATCCAAATCAGCGACTCTTTGATTATATTCCCTCCTGCCATCATCCAGCTCTTTCTGACCGTCAATCAGCTCCTGCTTGCTTTCATTTAATTCATTTTGAGACTCAATCAGCTTATCCTTGCTTTTATTAAGCTCCTTTTGAGAGTCGGAAAGCTGTTTTTTAGCATCCTCCAATTGCTCCAGCGCATCCTCAAAATTTTTATCCAGACTTGCTAATATTTTGTCATTAAGGGCGTCCACCTTTTCTTCATTAAGCTCTATCTGAACAGTCTTATCCACCAGTCCCATAGAGGTAACAGATGCCACACCCTCCTGTCTTTCAAAGCCCGGTACCACATAGTCCTTTACAAATTTAGAGGTTTCTTCAATGGACATATTATCCATACTTACTGCCAGATATACACTAGCCATCATATCGGCACTTATCTGAATAATGGATGGTGTGCCACAATCATCCGGCAGGGCTGCCTGTAAAGTATTAAGAGCACTTGATACCTTTACCATTGCACTGTCCAAATCAGTATCATCCTGAAACTCCAGTTGCACCATACCGTAGTTTTCATTACATATACTCGTAATATTTTCCACGCCGTTTATAGTGCCTAAAGCTTTTTCCATGGGACGACAAACATTTGCCTCCACCGTCTCCGGGCTGGCTCCCGGGTATGTAGTTATAACAAGTAAATAGGGAAGTGAAACATTGGGTAATAAATCCAGTTGCATACGTGTAAGACTTACAAAGCCCAACACCACTGCCACAATAATACCCACAAGAACAGTAAATGGTTTTTTAACACTAAATTTAGACATGATTTTCCTCGTAAAAATATATTTTATCCTGCACAATCCCAATATAAATAATATATTCCGGATCGTTTATTAATCTTCACATTCGTTTCATTGCTTCCGAAACTTATAAAAAGTCAATTCACAAACGCAAATAGCAATTAACATCGACAGTTTGCCGACGCTAATTGCTATTCTACTCTTTTAGTACTTCTTACTCAATTAAATTTTTATTAAATTATACGAAGTATGGATTAACCTAATATATCTGTTGCCACAGCCTTTACCAGATTATCGATTTCCGCCTCCTGTGACGCCTTAAGAGATGAGGTCAGGGTAACACTTTCTTCCATAATTGTCATATTCTTACAGCCCGAAAGAATTTCTTTCATAAGCTTCTCGCTCATAGGTCCCCATGAACCATTTTGTATAAGCGCCACCTTACGATTTTGTATGCCATGAGCCTTTAAATCCTGTAACAGCTCTTCCATCGTTACAAATATTCCTGCATTATGTGTAACTGATGCAAAAATCAAATGGCTGTATTTAAAAGCTGCTGCCACAATATCTGATGCAGGCGCCACCGATACATCAAACATCACTGTTTTGACTCCTGCATCACGAAGCTTACATGCCACAATATCTGCCGCATTGGCAGTATTTCCATATATGGACGCATAAGCTATCATAACTGCATTTTCTTCAGGCGTATAGCTGCTCCAAAGCTTATATTTTTCAATATAATAAGGTAAATCCTTTCTCCATACAAAGCCATGAAGAGGACATATCATTTCTACCTCCAGCTTTTCTATCTTGCCCAAAAGCATCTGAACCTGCATACCATACTTTCCAATAATATTTGTATAGTATCTGCGGGCTTCATCAAGATAATCTCTGTCAAAATCTACCTCATCCGCAAAAAGAGCACCATTTAATGCACCAAAGGTACCAAAGGCATCTGCTGAAAATAAAGCTTTTGCACTCTCATCATAAGTAACCATGACCTCCGGCCAATGTACCATTGGAGCCATGAAAAATTTGAAAGTATGCTTTCCTGTACACAGAGTATCATTTTCAGCCACCAGCATTACCTCCGGCTCCAGGCCGGAAAAGTTTGTAATCATAGTTTTGGTTTTTGCATTACATACTATCTTAGTATCCGGATAAGTACATAAAAACTCCTTTAATGTAGCCGAGTGGTCCGGCTCCATATGTTGAATCACAAGATAATCCGGAGCCTTTCCCTCTAAGTGCTTTTCTATATTCTCAAAAAACACCTTTCCCACAGCACTGTCAACTGTATCAAAAACCACTGTTTTTTCATCCTTTACCAGGTATGAATTATAAGAAACTCCATGGGGCACGGAGTAAACGCCCTCAAAGAGGGGCAGACGTCTGTCATTGCCCCCAATCCATATTATGTCCTCCGTTACATTTCTTGTACAATACATCACGCTCTCCTCTTATTCCTCATAGTCCTCTGCCGCCATTCTTTGAAGTCTTTCAAATCGCTTTTTGGCTGCTCTTTCCGCATTGGCAAACAATTCCTCTGCACGGTCCGGAGCCAGTCTCTGCAATGCGCTATAACGTACTTCGCTTGTAATAAACTCTTTATAATCAAGCTTAGGCGCACCTGAATCCAGTATAAACGGATTTTTATTCTCCTTGCGAAGTCTTGGGTCAAATCTAAAGAGATTCCAATATCCGCTTTCTACGGCTCTCTTTTCCTCTGTCTGGGAATAGGTCATTCCACCCTTTATTCCGTGTAAAATACATGGTGCATAGGCAATAATAATTGAGGTTCCGTGGAAGCTTTCCGCTTCATTAAATGCCTTTATACATTGATTTGCATTAGCACCCATTGAAACCTGAGCCACATATACATCCTCATAGCTCATTGCTATAGAAGCAAGACTCTTTTTCTTACGCGCCTTTCCCATGCTGGCAAATTCCGCAGTTGCTCCTATCTGGGTAGACTTTGACGCCTGACCTCCTGTGTTGGAATAAACCTCTGTATCAAGTACTAAAATATTAACATCCTCTCCTGATGCAAATACATGGTCAAGTCCTGAGAAGCCAATATCATATGCCCAACCGTCGCCACCAATTATCCATTGAGCTTTCTTTGAAAGAATATCCTTTCTTGCCAAAATTTCATTTATTAACGGATTATCCTTATCCGATGCCTCCAAGGCTGCTACAAACTCATTTGTAGCCTCAAAATTGTCCTTGCCCACATCATAGGTATCTAAATATTTCTTTCCTGTTTCTCTTAATATATCGCTATCAGTCTCTTCCATAAGTTTAAATACCTTATTACCCAGAGCCTCGCGGCGAAGCTTCATTCCCACTTCCATACCAAATCCAAACTCTGCATTATCCTCAAACAGAGAATTTGCCCATGCCGGACCTCTGCCATCATCATTGGCTGTATATGGTGTAGATGGAGATGAATTTCCCCAAATAGAAGAACATCCTGTTGCATTGGCAATCAACAGTCTTTCTCCAAATAAATGAGTTACAAGCTTAACATATGGTGTTTCTCCACAGCCTGCACATGCTCCTGAGAACTCCAGTAAAGGCTTTTTAAACTGGCTGCCCTTAACTGTTTCAGGCTTAAACTTCTCCAAAACATCCTTTTTAACAGGTAAGGTCTTGCCCCAGTCGAAAGTCTTTTGCTCGCTTTTAGGTATGTCTTCATTTGGAGTCATAACAAGAGCCTTATTTCCCATTTTACCGGGACACACGTTGGCGCAAGAGCCACAGCCCATACAATCCTCTGTAGAAATAGTGATACCGAAGCTTTTATCAGGCATACCCATCATAGGTATGGTATTTGTTCCCTCAGGAGCAGCAGCCTTTTCTTCCTCTGTTAATACCAAAGGCCTTATAACTGCATGAGGACATACAAATGCACACTGATTACACTGTATACAATTTTCGGGATTCCACTTAGGCACATCCACAGCCGTATTTCTTCTTTCAAAAGAAGATGTACCGTGAGGTGTGGCACCATCCGCATATTTTTCAAATGTGGATACAGGCAGCTTATCTCCCTCCTGCATCGTTACAGGTATCTGTACCTTATTTGCAAACTCTACCGCCTCTGCATCATTTAAGGTTCTGCCATCCCTGTTTTCTTTTGTAACAGGCTTTAATAAGCCCTCATCCACACAGTCTTTCCAGCTTGCAGGCACATCCACCTTTACAACACCTGTGACACCTCTGTCAATAGCCTCGTAGTTCATCTTGACTACATCATCGCCCTTAAGTCCATATGTCTTTTTAGCAGCTTCTTTCATATATTTAACTGCATCTTCCACAGGAATTACACCTGAAAGTTTAAAGAATGCCGCCTGTAATATAGTATTAATACGTCCGCCCAGTCCTACTTCCTTACCTATCTGAACACCATTTATTATATAGAACTGAATATTGTGGTCGGCAATATATTTCTTAACCTGTCCCGGAAGATTTTTCTCTAAGGCTTCTCCCTCCCACTGGCAGTTAAGCAGGAATACACCTCCGTCTTTTACATCCTGTACCATATTATAAATATTTACATAGGTCTGCTTGTGGCAGGCTACAAAATCAGCCTTTTTAATTAAATATGTAGAACGGATTTTTTCTTTTCCAAAGCGCAAATGAGAAATAGTTACACCACCGGATTTTTTAGAATCGTATGCAAAATATGCCTGAGCATACATATCTGTATTATCTCCAATAATCTTAA
>JBHAJK010000038.1:0-23913 GCA_041826605.1 Lachnospiraceae bacterium
GGGTATAAGTATTAACCACTTATAAAACCTAAAATACAAGCCGCCAGGGTCCGGCGGCTTGTATTAAAAATAAGAGTAAATTGCATACCGCCAAGACAACTTGGCAGCAAAACCCCCGAAGTTTTCACTTCGGGGGTTTTGATAACCATCCATATAATCTATTTATGCATACTTGGTAAGCACTTACGTTTCTTCAATTCGCCTCTACCAACCTGTGCCAGCCAAAGCGATAACTTTAATTTCCAAGTCATATTTTTATATAGATATGTTGATATCAAAGACTATAGGACAAAGATGAATTGCAGTCCTGGAAAAAGACAAAGGTAATAAAGAAAAATATGCGCTATGGAAGAAAAATAGGAGTGACCTTTATTAATAGTTACTCATATTTTATACAATATACACAATTTGCGTGTGCACAGAATAGTTACTTTTTGCTAATTGATAGTGTGTCTGGGGTTTGATATATATAATATACGCAAAATGCAAATAAAAATTGACATTACGTAAAATACGTAGTAGAGTATAATTGTAAAGAGGGAACAAGTGAGATTTAGAAAAATTGAAAAACAAATTTTTGAAGATGGATGCTAGATGATGTAAGAGGCTCACATTATCAATATAAACATCCAACGAAAAAAGGAAAAGTTACAATTCCAAATCATAGGGGAGACATTCCGCAAAGAGTTGTTAACTCGATTTTAAAGCAGGCTGGTTTAAAATGATTTGTATTGTACTAATTAAAGGAGGTCTATGTGAATTATATTTATCCTGCTATTTTTTATCCGGAAGCAGATGGGAAATATTCAGTAATATTTCCGGATTTAAATGACCTGGCTACATATGGAGATAATCTTGCAGATACATTTGCTATGGCGAATGAGGCTTGCAGCCAATATTTATTTAATGCTTTAAGGGACGGGGAAAATCTTCCCGCGCCATCGCAACTAAATGAGATAGAAAAAGATGGAGAGGATGCGTTTGTTAATATGGTATGTGTAAATTTGGACGAATATGCGCGTGCCTATGATGACAAAGTAGTGAAAAAGACATTAAGTATTCCTGCATGGCTTAATACGGCTTGTGAAAAATTGGGATTTAATTTTTCTAAAATTTTGAAAGACGCCTTGATTGAAAAATTACAATTACATTCATATATGGATACAATTAAAGAAGTACATACTACTGCTAAACGTGAAGTCAGAAAAAGGAAATAATCAATCCCCTCCACAATATAATATGTCGGAGGGGATTGATGTTGTTATTTATTCGCAGGCTCCCATTTGCAACGTACAGGGGATACAATCTCGCCGGTCTTTTTCATTTCGGCAAAGGCTTTGTCCACTACCTTTCGGTCAAGTCCTGAAAGCTCAGCTACCTTTCCGGCATTTAAAGGCTCGCCCGCCTTTTTCATTACATCTAAAATCTTTTCTTTTTCTGCCATATATAATACCTCCGTTTTTGAAGCAATAGCTTCAACTAAATTGTCCTTATTAATAATAATTATCTTATTTAAAATTATACATTAGCAAAGGCTAACTGTAAATAGAATATCCGAATAACTGTAACATTGCCTAAAGATAATAGTATATCCTACTAATCATATGTGAAAAAGAGAGAATAAGCTAAAGTCCCATTGACTGAATAAGGATTTTTGCCATATAATCAGGATATATTAATTATTGTTTATGTAAGCGACGGTTAGCCAAAACTAATCACAAACAAGTAGTACTAGCATAAACAAATTGTAGAGAGTCATATTAATAAAAGAGAACATATTTTTATTTAGTCAGAAAATATGGTTTTAGAAAGATACGAAAGATATAAAAGATATAGGAAGGAGTAAGAAATGGATATTAAAAATGTAGTAGTAATTGGTGGAGGAGTTTTAGGAAGTCAGATAGCTTATCAGTCAGCTTACAAGGGATTTGATGTTACTATTTGGTTAAGAAGTGATGCATCAATTGAGAGAAGTAAGCCGAAGTTAGAAAGACTTAAAGGAATTTATAATGCAGAGCTTGCATCAGTAAAGGAAAGACTTGATGGTACCGCAATACCTCACTCAAGAGGACTTTTGGATAATGTAGAAAAGGCAACAGCCGCAGACATTGATGCTCTTATTGCAAATGCAAATAAGGCTTTTGAGGATTTGGTGCTGACAACAGATTTGGCAGAGGCGGTAAAGGATGCAGATATTGTTATCGAGGCTTTAGCGGAGGATCCGGCACAGAAAACTGAATTTTACACAAAGCTGGCACCCCTTATGCCGGAAAAAACAATTCTTGTAACAAATTCGTCTACTCTGCTACCCAGCCACTTTGCAGAGGTTACAGGCAGACCTGCTAAATATATGTCACTTCACTTTGCAAATAATATTTGGAAAAGCAATACAGCAGAGGTAATGGGACACGCAGGAACAGATAAGGCGGTATATGATGCAGTAGCAAAATTTGCAGGAGATATTGGTATGGTTCCACTGCTTTTAAAGAAAGAGCAGCCGGGATATATCTTAAACTCAATGCTGGTTCCTTTCCTAAATTCGGCTGAAATGCTTTTAGCTAAGGATGTGGCAGACCCTGAAACAATTGACAAAACCTGGAAGCTAGGTACAGGCGCGCCTTTAGGACCATTCCAGATTTTGGATATTGTAGGCCTGACAACTGCTTATAATATAGTAGTATTAAACCCTGAGGCACAAAATTCTGAAAGTATACCCGGAAAGATTGCGGCACTCTTAAAAGAAAAGATTGACGCAGGCAAGACAGGAATTAATGCAGGCGAGGGTTTCTACAAGTACAATTAAATAAGATAAAGTAAGTTATCTAATTAAAAAACATCCGCGGTAGAAATGTATTCTGGTGCTGGTGCGCTCATCCTACATAATAGTTTTGCAAGAGTCCCCTCACGCCACTTCGTGGCTGCGGCTATCGAAAGCTCTTCCAAAACTAATGTAGTCCTCGCGCACAGTAATTAATTTCTATCGCGGATGTTATGTTTGTGTCATATGACACCATTATTAAAGTTCAAAATATTAAACTTCGGCTTTCCAAAGACCGTGAAGATTGCAGTACTCATAAGCAGCAACAGCAGCTTCTCCATCAGCTAAAACAAATTCTGCATAAGGCTTTTCAGCAGGCTTTAAATCCTTTTTCTGATATCCCTTTGTGGTCTCAAGGATAACGAACTGGATATAGTGCTCGTCAAGCATAGGATGGTCTACTGAACCAACACTTACCTTTACCACATTTCCCTCTACACTTACTACGGGCACATGCTTCTCCTGTGCTGCATCTGTAGTATTAGGAACCACTTCATGCATTTCCTCTCCACAGCATACAGGTGTAGACTTCTTTCCTGTTAAAAATGTTACAAAATTTCCACATAAATTACACTTGTAAAATACCATAATGTCCTCCTTTAGAAACAACTTATACTCCATATGCTGATATTATCACATAGCCGCAGGTGGTACAATATAGATTATGTATAGAATTAAAAACACCCACACAAAATCAGTATTATTTGGAATAAAACAAAGTATCATTCGGAACAAAACAAAGTATTATTCGGAACAAAGCAAGGCATTATTCGGAACAAAGCGAAGTATTATTCGGAATAAAGCAGGTATCAATCCTGCATATCCGGGTTGACGCCGGCATAGTATTTTTTCTCTGTCTGCCTGTTTGTGCTACGGGTATAGTAAAGTGGCATAAGGTCGAAACTGTAGCGCTTGTTTTTTCTGTTAACCAGATATATTAAAAGTATTATTCCGATAAAGAATAATGCAATGTATGTAGTAATAAACACTGCTATATCATCGTCGCTCAGGTATGCATCGTCTATTAGATACTGATTATCAGACAGACTGTAGTGTAGCCGGAGTATTGAGTCCTTTTCAAATATATCCAAAAGCCCGGTCTCATTCACAAGCTGTCGATAGGTGGTGCCGGGGGCGCAGGCAGTTGTCTGCATATAAATATCCACTGCCATATCTCTGTCGGTTTGGGCGATACTCCAGATATCAAGCGCCGATAATGCGGAGGTAGCATAGCTGATGTAATACATAGGGGAGTTAAAGGTGTGACTTACTGCCACCCAATCGTAGGCTCCATATTCGTCAGATATGGACTCATAGCCATATTCATCTGCCAGGCGGGCAAATAAAGTATTTAATTCTGAAACAGTCATTTCATGGTCGGAGGAATATACCATATATTGAAACTCATCATAGAGACAGCCTGAAATAACCGAGTCCAGAATATTGCTGATGGTTTGAGCTTCAATATAGGATGCAGACTCTTCCCCATATATATCTTTGGCATATTCAAGCATTAAAAGCTCAAGTGCCTGAGAGTGAATTTCTCCTACATCAGTGACAAAGGGAGCCGCCAGAGCATTACTCTTGGTATGAAAGGCATTGTTGTAATGTCCAAATTCATGTACCAGAGTGGCTATATCAATATAACTGCCGGTAGCTTTATTGAAAATAAAGGGTGCGCCATATGAATATAGATTTGTAGTAAAGCCCGCATCAAGCTTAGTGTCCAAAGCGTCCATATCATACATATGATTGTCCATCATATAATTGTATGCTGTCATAAGCTCAGGATGAATTTTTTCTATATAAGGCGCAATACCCTGTACCATTTCCTCTTCACTGCCAAAAGTAAAATAGTAAACATCATCAGAATAGTGGTTATATAAATTAAAATTATAGTTAAGCTTTATGGGGACGATATATTCCTTTACATATGAATACAATTTCCGGGCATCCTCCAGGGTATAGTCACGTTCATGCAGATTTTTATAGGCATACTCCGCGTAGTTATCATATTCGTAGAGGCCGGCCAACTCATTTCTGACCTCTACAAGCTGCAGAAAAATATCTGCGGCAGGCTTATTCATCGCCCTGAATAATTCATTATAAACCTCTACATAAAGCTGATACTCTCCGGCCTCATAAGCATCATTAACATTCTGTGAATTCCAGGTTTTACCTTTGACAGTAACCCGGAAATCATCAAGAGAAAGCTTATCATATTCCTTTGTAAGTCTATCCTCCTCTGCATAAAGAAAATTCTCACGCTCACTTATAGCTTCATAATCCAGGTAGCTTTCCACCAGCTCATCATTATCCATATAATCGGAGAGGGAGTCGCTGTATGAGCTATTAAGCAAGGCTTGTATACCTAAATATATCCCGTCCACCACCGTGGTGGCTCTATTTACAAGAGTACTGTCAATATTGGCATACTCTTCGTTATAGGGATTGCGATAATATCTAAGATTATTAATATTGTAGGAAGTAATAAAGGCATCATATTCTTTAATAAGCTCTTCATACAGATTGATGATTTCCTCGTCGTGCCCCTCCTCTTTGGATAAGGTATTCATTTGCTCCAACAAATCATAAATTATCCGGACATCATACTCCTCATATGTAATATCACTATAATTAATGTTTACATGGTCATTTTCGCTATCTTTATAATACCCTACGGCATTTACAAAAGCTGAATTTGTAAAAATGATTATGGAAACTGCCAGAGAAAAACCAAGTGCTTTTGTTATTTTCTTTAAAAATGATACCCTCATAGATGCTCCTATAAAAACTAAATAATTCAAAACCTGCGAGTAAACAAAAACCGGCATACCCGCATGCCATCAATACCTAAAACCTTGCATACAAAACTAAAACATTTTTCTGCCTAAATCAGATTAGTCAATAACCTCATCTGCCCCAGCCCTTAAATCTTACTGCCTAAATCAGATTAGCCGTTAACCACATCAGCTCCCCCAATGCAGGCTCTAAATGCCACCCATATAGAATAACAAAAAAATGCAAATAATGACATAGGTAGCAATATTAACAAAACCTTAAAAATTTTATACTGTAACCAGAAGAGAATGCCTTTATGCATTTTGGAAAGGGAGAGATTATGAAATACGGATATTTTGATAATGAAAACAGAGAATATGTGATTGACAGGGTGGATTTGCCTGTATCCTGGACAAATTATCTGGGGGTGGAGGATATGGCGGCAATTGTGAACCATACTGCGGGTGGATATTGCTTTTATAAGACTCCTGAATATCATAGAATATCCAGATTTAGAGGAAACAGTGTGCCTATGGACAGACCGGGCTTCTATATATATTTTAGGGATAATGAGGACAGGGACTATTGGTCGGCATCCTGGCAGCCTGTGGGAAAGGCTTTGGATAAAGCAAAATACACCACTCGACACGGACTGTCATATAGCGTATATGAATGTGAATATAGGGGCGTTAAATCCTCGCAGCGACTTACAATCCCCAGAGGAGAAAATGTGCTTATATGGGATGTGAAAATAAAGAATGAAAGCGACAGAGTAAGGGATTTAAGTATATTTTCATATATGGAATTTTCTTTCCATCATATAATGATTGACAATCAAAATTATCAGATGAGCCTTTATTGTGCAGGAAGCTCCTATGAGGATGGCGTGATTGAGGAGGATTTATTCTACGAGCAGGAGGGATATCAGTATTTTACTGCCGATTTTATCCCCGATAGCTACGATACAGTCAGAGATAAATTCATTGGTACATATAATACAGAAACAAATCCTAAAGCTGTAACAGAGGGAGTGTGTGGTAATACTACGGAGCTTGGAAACAACCACTGTGGCAGTCTTATGAAAGGCTTTAAGCTAAATCCTAAGGAGGAGTGCAGGTTTATATTCTTCTTAGGAGAGGGTAGAAGAGCAGAGGGTATAAGAATAAGGGAAAAATATACTAAAGAAGCTGTGGACAAGGCATATGAGGACCTGGCACTTTTCTGGGAAAATAAAATAAACAGACTTACTATAGATACTCCAAATGAGGGCATGAATACACATATCAATATATGGACCCTCTATCAATCGGAAATAAATGTAATATTTTCCCGCTTTGCCTCCTTTATAGAGGTAGGTGGCAGAGTAGGTCTGGGATATAGGGATACAGCGCAGGATGCTATGACAATCCCTCATTCCAATCCCGATAAATGCAGGCAGAGAATAGTGGAGCTGTTAAAGGGTCTTACCACATATGGCTATGGACTCCATCTATTCCAGCCCGAATGGTTTGAGGATAAAACAGGAAAGGAAATATTTAAGTCCCCTACCATTATTCCGAAGCCGGACAAAAGCAGTATTATCCATGGAATAGAGACTGCCTGCTCTGACGATGCACTTTGGCTTGTAATGGCGATTGTGGAATATATAAAGGAAACAGGGGATACTGCCTTTGCCAATATGCGGCTGCCCTATGCTGATACCTATGTAGAGGGAAGTGATTTTAAGGAAACGGTCTATGAGCATATGAAGAGGATTTTGGATTTTTCGGCTGCTCAAAGAGGGCAGAGCGGTGTGTGCAAAGGACTTAGAGCGGATTGGAATGATTGTCTCAATCTGGGAGGCGGGGAAAGTGCCATGGTAAGCTGTCTGCATTTTGCGGCAATTAAAAGCTTCTTAGAGCTGGCAGAGTATTTGGGAAAAAGAAAGGATGTAGAAAAATACAATAAATTAGCAGCAGAAGTAAAGGAAACTGTAAATACAGTCCTCTGGGATGGGGAATGGTTTATAAGAGGAATAACTGCATCTGGCAAAAAAATAGGCTGTAAGGAGGATGTAGAGGGACGTGTGCACTTGGAGTCCAATGCCTGGGCTGTGCTGTCAGAGGCGGCTGATGAGGAAAAGGGAAAGCTGGCACTACAGGCTATGGACAAATATCTTTTTACACAATATGGATTATTGCTTAATGCCCCATCCTACACAAAGCCTGATGATGAAATAGGTTTTGTCACAAGGGTCTATCCGGGACTTAAAGAAAACGGAGCAGTATTTTCTCATCCAAACCCATGGGCGCAGGCAGCGGCTTGCAAGCTGGGAAGAGGAGATATAGCTATGAAATACTATGATGCCCTATGTCCGTATGCACAAAATGACATAATTGAAATAAGGGAGAGCGAACCCTATTCCTATTGTCAGTTTATAGCCGGCAGAGACCATAAGAGCTTTGGACGGGCGAGACATCCCTTTATGACAGGCTCAGGGGGCTGGAGCTATTTTACAGCCACCAGATATATATTGGGAATACAGCCTGATTTTGACACATTAAAGGTGGACCCATGTATACCCGGGGAATGGAAGAAATTTAAGGCACGCCGGGTATGGAGGGGAGCTACCTATAACATTGAGGTACAAAATCCTGATGGTGTTATGAAAGGCGTAAAGGAAATATATGTAAATGACGAAAAGCAGGCTGTTATACAGAAGTTTCCCGTAGGCAGTGTGGCAAATGTGAAAATAATTATGGGGTAGCTACATATTTATAAGGAAAAGATAAGTGTGCTATACGCACCTTAATCCCGGATGTTTAGTGAGGAGTGCATATGATTAATTTTGGAACCGGAGGCTGGAGAGCAATAATAGGGGATGAATTTACCAAGGAAAATATCCAAATACTGACTGCTGCCATTTGTGAAAAAATGAAAGCTGAAAATGTGACGGATAGGGGTATTGTGCTGGGCTATGACAGAAGATTTTTATCAAAGGAGGCGATGCGCTGGGCAGCGGAGGTATTTGCGGCAGCAGGCATACAGAGCTTTCTTATAAATAAATCAGCTCCCACACCCTTGGTAATGTACTATGTTATGAAAAATGACTTTCCCTATGGAATGATGATAACAGCCAGCCACAATCCGGCTATTTACAATGGTATTAAGGTTTTTACAAAGGGTGGGCGGGATGCCAGCGAAGCTCAGACAAAGGATATAGAAAAATATATAGAGGCTCTGTGTGAAATTGCGCCCAAGGCATTGCCCTATGCTAAAGGCATGGAGCAGGGGATTATAAAGGAAATTTATCCTTTGAATGAATATATAGACAGCATATTATCCTCGGTAGATACGGAAGCTATAAAGAAAAGCAGTCTAAGGGTAGCCTTTGACCCTATGTATGGTGTAAGCGAAACAGCACTTAAAACAATATTGCTTACCCTAAGGTGTGAGGTAGAGGCAATACACGACAGACACGATACCCTGTTTGGCGGGAAATTGCCTGCACCAAATGAAAAAACACTGGGTTTACTTAGAAATTTTGTGCTGGAAAAGAACTGTGATATTGGTATTGCTACGGATGGAGATGCGGACAGAATAGGTCTGATTGATGACAAGGGCAATTTTTTACATCCCAATGATATTTTGGTACTGCTGTATTATTATCTGGTTAAATATAAGGGGGAAAGCGGAGCTTGTGTAAGAAATATTTGCACAACCCATCTTTTAGATAGAATAGCCAATGAGTTTGGACAGAAATGTTATGAAGTGCCTGTGGGCTTTAAACATATTTCCGCAAAGATGGATGAGGTGGATGCCATAATAGGCGGCGAGTCATCAGGGGGAATGGCGGTAAAGGGTCATATAAAGGGGAAGGACGGTATTTATGTGGCGGCACTTATTATAGAAATGCTGGCAGTGTCCGGCATGAAGCTGTCGGAAATAATGGAGGTAATAAAAAAAGAGTATGGAGGAATGGAGCTTATAGAGAGGGATTACTCCTTTGCGCCTGAAAGACGTGAGGAAATATATAATCGTCTTTTAAAAGAAAGGAAGCTGCCCCACATACCCTTTGAAATAGAAAGGATATCCTATGAGGATGGGCTGAAGCTTTATTTTACGGACGGTGGCTGGATATCCGTAAGATTTTCAGGTACGGAGCCACTGCTTAGAATTTTCAGTGAAATGAAGATAAAATCTGACGGGATAAGGCTTTGTGAAGCCTTTGAAAAATTTCTTGATATATAGAGAACAAAATAATATATACTAGAAATATGAAAAAAACAAAAAAACTCTCATTAAAAGAAAATATTATAATGCTGCTATTGTTAGGGTGGGTAATTCCTGTACTCACCATTGCTTTGGTTTTTGCCATTTATGTAGATAAAAAATCCGGGAAATTGGTGGAGGAGGCGGTACTTTCTTCTGCCAACAAGGCTTCGGAGCTTTTTGAAATAGAATTGACAGCGGCGGAAAAGGCTTCAAAGAATGCCTCATATTATTCAAATATACGTGAAGCATATTTGGCAAGGTCTGCAACTCCGGGTGCCAAGGAGTTTAAAACTTCTGTTACGGGCTTTTTAAATGCAGAATACAAATACAATAGTATTTCCAGAGCTGCGATTATTACCTTTAAGGATGGCATTACCTTTTATACATATAATAACAGTACAGGAGCCAGCTACAAAAATATTGAATATTATCTGGACAAGGTATACGGAGAGGCGGAAAACACAGCATCCTCTTTAGGCACCGGCATAAAGCTTGTAAGCCTTGAGGGAAATAATTATATGGTAAGAAATCTTATGCTGCCAAATTTTAAACCCTATGCAGTGCTTACTATTGAGTTAAATAATGATTCCTTTCTTGAGGGCTATGAGAGTGTGTGGGGATATTCGGATATAGTCATATTAAAGGACGGGAAATATATGATGGGCAATGAGAGCATGCTTAAAATGGGTGATGTGGAAGATATAAAAGAAGCCGGTCTTACAGTACCTACATTGCTTAAAAAATATGGAAATGATACCTTTGCCACAGTATCGGATACTTATTATGGAAGCAGGATTACTGCCATAATCCGGTTAAATACGGGAGAAATTTACAGCACTATGTATGCTACCAGGGTAATACTGGGCTTTATGCTACTGTTTATGGTGCCACTTATTATAATTTTTTTCCGATTTTTCAAAACCCATGTTACAAAGCCTATTGATGAAATGCTGGTTGCCTACAAAAAAATATCGGAAAAAGAATACGGATATCAAATAAATGCCAATGCCTCCTCCAAGGAATTTTTCTATATGCAGGAGTCCTTTAATCATATGTCCGCTCAGATTAAGGAGCAGTTTATAAAAATATATATGGAGGAAATTGCTCTAAGAGATGCCAGAATTATGGCACTTCAATCCCAGATAAATCCACATTTTCTGAATAATACCTTTGAGATTATTAATTGGGAAGCACGTCTTAAAGGGAATGTTAAGGTAAGCAAGATGATAGAAGCCCTGTCCACTATGTTAGAAGCCACTATGAACAGGCGTGGGGAGCATATGCACCTGTTGTCCAAGGAAATGGAATATGTGGATGCATATGTATACATTATTTCAGAAAGGCTGGGGGACAAATTTTCATATACAAAAAATATTGATAAAACCCTGATGGATGTGGAAATTCCCCGTCTTATTATACAGCCCATTGTAGAAAATGCGGTGGAGCACGGCATAGGAGCACTTGGAAGAGGAGATATACAGATAAACATATATGAAAAGGGGGAATATATCCGTATAGATATTATTAATGACGGAATATTAAACAAAAAGAACAGGGAAAAGATAGACGCTCTTTTAAAAGATAAAAACAGAGTGGAGGCTGAGGACAGTCTAAGCCTTGGTATCAGAAATGTTAATAATCGTCTTAAGCTTATATATGGAGAGGACTGCGGTCTGTCCATTGAGGGTATGGGAGAAAACACTGTCAGCAGGATTTTAATAAGAAAGCAAAACAGGCACTCAAGGGTGTGACAATAAAAGTCAAAAATTGACAAAGACAGCAATTCAGAATTGATATTAACTATTCTATGATTAGTATGTAGACAAAAAACTATCTTACGAAATCAGGAGGAGGTTATCGTATGAAAAAGAAAATTATGGCAACACTGCTTGCGGGTGCAATGGTATTTTCCCTTGCTGCATGCGGAAATAAACAGGTGGAAGCACCGGCAAATGATGCTTCTGCACCTGCTACGGAAACAGTGACTACTGAGACAAAGGCAGAGCCTGCTGCCGGCAGTGTAGAGCTGACTGTATGTACCACATTTGCAGGCGAAGACGGAAATGCAAAGAATTTTAAGGAGGCAGTAGCAGCGTGGTGCGCTGAAACGGGAAATACAGTGGCTGATACCTCTGCTACAAGCGATGAGTCCTTTAAAACGAGAGTAATTACCGACTTTGAAACCGGCTCTGAAGCAGATGTACTGTTTTTCTTTAACGGCGCAGACGCAAACAGCTTTATAGAGGCAGGAAAGGTTGTTTCCATTGATGAAATTCGTGGAGAATTTCCTGAATATGCTACAAATATGAATGATGATTTAATAGCTGACTCTTTGGTAGACGGTAAAAAATATGCAGTGCCCGTAAACGGTTTCTGGGAAGCTATGTTTGTAAATACAGAGGTATTAGAGGCGGCAGGGGTAGCAATGCCTGGTACAAACTATACAATGGAGGATTTCAAGGCTGATTGTGAAAAGATTAAGGCAGCAGGTTATGCTCCCATAGCAGCAGCCCTTGGTAATATTCCTCATTATTGGTGGGAGTACGCTATTTTTAATAACAACTCTCCGGCAACCCATTTAACAATACCTACTACAGACAATGCTGAATCTTGGGTTAATGGTATGGAGGATATTAAGGAGCTTTATGAGCTTGGATATTTCCCTGACAATACTCTTTCGGCAACAGATGATGAGACCTTTGCAATGTTTACAGAGGGCAAGGCGGCATTCTTAATAGATGGTTCATGGAAAGTCGGTGGAATCGTAAATGCATGCCAGTCAGACCCGGAAGACCCATCAACTCTGGACAATGCAAAGCTTGATAAATTTGATGTTACATATATTCCGGGCAAGGGCGACAGAAAGGCTACAGATTTAATTGGCGGTCTTTCAATGGGATATTATATTACAAGAGCTGCTTGGGAAGATGATGCAAAGCGCGCGGCGGCAGTAAGCTTTGTAGAGCATATGACAAGTGATGAGGTGGTGCCTCTATTTGCACAGCACACAGCTTCGGCTCTGAAAAATGCACCTCAGGTAGATGAGTCGGCATTTAATTCATTACAGGTTAAGTCAATGTCAATGATGTCAAATGTTACATCTCTTACAGGAGCAGTGCAGGATTTATTTATGGGAGATTGCAGAGTATCTACCTTTGACGGTATGCCTGAAATCGTAACAGGAGCAGTTGCAGCAGAGGATGCAGTGCTTGCAGGACTTGAAGCGTATTACGCACAGTAAAATGAAGATAAGGAGGCTGCCTAAGGGCAGCCCCTTTTAAAAAGAGGAACTATGGGAGCAAATATATACAAAAATAAAAAACCTGCGGTAATATTTTTATTTCCGGCATTTTTGTTTATGGCGGTGTATCTTTACTACCCCTTTTTCAAGAACATTATAAATAGTTTTCAGGAAATAAAAATTCTTGGGGGCAGTGGAACAGGATTTCTTAATCCCTGGTATTCAAACTATATTCAGATGGTTAAGGACCCTGTTATTGCCACATCTTTAAAAAACACTCTGATTATGATTGGAGCCACCCTGATAGGACAGGTGGGAATGGCAATCATTTTAGCTATTCTCGTGGACAATATAGGAAGAGGAAAGAAATTTTTTCAGACTGTATTTTTCTTTCCCATAGTAATTTCGGCTACGGCTCTTGGACTTTTGTTTAATCTTATTTTTTTATATGACAAGGGTATGCTTAATCAGCTTTTGGAAAGAATGGGTAAGGTGGGACTTACAGACTGGAAAGCAGAGGGAATTGCCATATTTACAATGCTTCTGCCTGTTGTATGGCAATATGTGGGCTTTTACTTTGTAATTCTTATAACAGGACTTAACAATATTGATGAGCAGATGTATGAGGCCGCCACCATTGATGGGGCTACAAGGCTACAGAGAATAATCTATATATCGCTGCCTCTTATAAGAAATGTAATCTCAACCTGTTGTGTACTGGGAGTGACAGGTGCCCTAAAGGTCTTTGACCTGCCCTGGACTATGTTTCCCAAGGGAATGCCCCTTAAAAGTACATTTTTAACAGGTACCTATATGTATTATCAGACAATGGAAGTGAAGAATGTGGACTACGGCTCGGCAATAGCTGTATTTATAGTGCTGCTGGGCGTGGTGCTTTCAAAGGTGGTAAATACTGTTTTTAAGGAGAAAGAGGAATGAAGAAAGAAAAGCTGACCATAGGCAGTGCCATAGCCTATATTATGCTGTGTATCTGGGCAGCTACAACCATATATCCCATTATCTGGGTCATACAAAACTCCTTTAAGGCAAAGGATAAAATTTTGGCCGACTCCTTTGCGCTTCCTACAGGAGACCTTTTTACTCTGGCAAATTACAGGAAAGCCTTTTCGAATCTGAATATTTTGAATGCATATAAAAACAGCCTTTTTATTTCCGGTATGGTATGTGTGCTTGTGCTTTTAATGGCAGGAATGGCTGCCTATGCTCTTTCAAGGTATTCATTCAGAGGAAGCAAAACTATGTATTTGGTGGTAATAGCCAGTATGATGTTTCCCATATATGCCACCATTATTCCTGTATTTTCAATGGAAGCTAAATGGGGGATTGCCAATACCTCAAGCTGGGGACTTAGTATGCTGTCGGTAATATTGCCCCAGACAGCGGGTAATCTGGCATTTGCCATTATAGTATTGGCGGGCTATATAAAATCGCTTCCCATAGAGCTTGAAGAGGCGGCATATATGGAGGGCTGTAATGCTTATCAGATTTTCTTTAGAGTGATTATGCCGCTGGCAAAGCCATCCTTTGCCACAGTAGCCATATTTTCATTTTTATGGAGCTATAACGACTTATTTACCCAGATGTTTTTCCTAAGGCGTCCTGAAATGAGAGCAATAACCCGCCTTTTAAATGAATTAACCTCTCAGGAGGGCACAAATTACGGATTAATGGCTGCGGCAGTTACACTTGTGATTGTACCTGTTATAATAGTATATATATTTATGCAGAAATACATTATAAAGGGTATGACAGCAGGAGCGGTAAAGGGGTAACATGTATAAAGCGGTAATAATTGATGATGAACCCATAATAGTTGAGGGCCTGACTAAGGGCTTATCCTGGGAAAAGAATAATTGTATTGTGGCAGGAAGTGCTACCAATGGAGAGGAGGGGATAAAGCTTATCAGAGCCACAAAGCCTGATATTCTTATTACGGATATCAGTATGCCAAGGCTGGATGGTCTGACTATGATTGCGGCACTGAAATCGGAGTTTCCGGATATGCAGATAACCATTCTCACAGGCTATAGGGAATTTGATTATGCCAGAAAAGCTATTGAATTAGGGGTAACAAGATTTTTGTTAAAGCCATCTAAATTTGCGGAGCTGGAAGAAGCAATAGAGGTTATGACAGAAAAGCTGGGAGCAGAAATTGACAGGTCGGGTTTCGGACTTTTAAAAGACGCTGATGGAGCGGACGCAGACGCTTTCTCTACAGATGAGCAGGGAGAGGATACTGATAATAGCAAGGCAAGCAGTTTTATTGTAAATAATGCACTGGAATATATGAGGGAACATTACAATGAAAAGCTTAGGCTTTCGGATGTGGCGGATATTGTATATGTGAGTCAGTGGCATTTGAGCAAGCTGCTTAATAAAAATACGGGAAAAAGTTTTTTTGAGCTGTTAAATGCCATACGTATAGAGCAGGCCATTTTACTTTTAAGAAATCCAGGACTTAGAATAAGCGATATAGCCGAGCAGGTAGGATTTCAGGATTTGGCACATTTTTCCAGAGTTTTTAAGAAATCAGAGGGCATGAGTGCCAATGAATATAGAAATAATCTTTTAATATAAAGTTTAATATAAAGTTTTAAACAGGGTGCGCTTAGTACTCTGTTTTTTTGTGTCCATATGTACTATAATAATTAGGGCAAATACCCCCTTATGAGTAGGAATTGGCTGGTAAGCTGTTTTTGCAGACCTGTCAGACTCACTCATTAGGGCTGGGAAAGGAATATTTATTAATGCGATTAAGACATATTAAAGGGGCGGAGGAAATGATTGCCGCCAGTGAATTTGTGGTTCAAAACCCCGATAAACTCAAGGGAAAGTGGAAAGCTGTATTTTCTAATGATGCACCCATACATATTGAAGTAGGTATGGGAAAGGGGCGATTCATAATGGATATGGCAGAAGCCAATCCCCATATTAATTATATAGGAATTGAGATGTATTCCAGTGTACTCCTTAGGGGGGTAAGAAAATTAGAGGAAAGAAATCTTGAAAATTTAAGGCTGATACTTTTAGATGCCACATATATACAGGATATATTTGAAGAGGGGGAGGTGGATAGAATTTATCTTAATTTTTCAGACCCCTGGCCCAAGGACAGACACGCTAAAAGACGCTTGGAGTCAAGACAGTTTTTGCGGCGCTTCCATAGCGTTTTAGTAGAAAAGGGCACCATTGAATTTAAAACGGACAACAGGGCGTTGTTTGATTTTGCCTTGGAGGAAGTGGAAGCCGGTGGCTTTGAGCTTGTAAAGCATTGCTATGATTTGCATAGGGATGAAGAAATGGTGGCGGGCAATATTATGACGGAGTATGAGGAGAAGTTTTCATCCCTGGGTCAGCCCATTTTCAAGTACATTATAAGAAAGAATTAAATATGAATATAAAACCCAAGCTGTCTATTTTAAATGACAAAAAAGATGCATATGACAAAAAAGATGCACAAGACAAAAAAGACCCGGAGCGCATGGATTTGATGATGCGTACCATTAAAGCTGTCCATTCTGCGGCTACAAGCAATACCTTTAAATCCGATGAGGCCTTAAAAAAGCAGAGAGCAGAAATGGAAATGTTTTCCAAGCTGGTAGCGCCTACCTTTGCGGTGGATATAAAGAGCTTTACAGTGGAGAATATTGCCTGCGAATGGGTAAGCTTGGGGGCGGGTCATAGAAAAGATAAAATTATTCTTTATTGTCATGGTGGAGGATATGTAAGCGGAGGCTTGGGATATGCCAGAATACTGGCTGCAAAACTGGCATTTTACACAGGCATGGAAACCATATCCTTTGAATACAGGCTGGCTCCGGAGCATAAATATCCCTCTCAAATAGAGGATGGAATGAAACTCTGGAATTATTTAATGCATATGGGCTATGGTGCCAATGATATAATACTTGCCGGAGACTCGGCAGGAGGAAATCTGGCACTGGAAATGTGCTTGGAGCTTAGGAAAGTCGGACGCTTTCTACCCTATGCCTTAGTGCTTATGAGCCCTTGGACGGATATGAGAGCAGTGGCGGCTTCCTATGAGAGATATGCCGCAAAAGACCCTCTGCTTACCCTAAACTATGTGCAGTCTGCAAGGAATGCATATGCAGGGGATAATGTGGATTATGAGTTGGAGCAATATAGTCCTGTTATGGCAGATTTAAGAGATTTTCCGCCGACCCTGATACAGGTGGGAAGCAATGAGATTTTAAGAGGGGACAGTGAACACCTTGCCAAAAATATGGTTAAGGCAGGAAGCTTTGCCAGACTTGAGGTATATCAGGGAGGCTGGCATGTGTTTCAGCAGATGCCATTGCCTAAATCTGTTAATGCCATGGAAAATGTAGGCAAATTTTTAAATGAAACCTTAAAATAAATATTTTAGATATAAAAACAGATAGAGTAGTCGGATAGAATATGAGTGAAAATTGGTACAGACTTGATAATGTGGCTAAGGTATTTTTAGCTGCACACACAAATAGGGACCCAAGAGCCATGAGAGTGAGCATGACCTTGGATGAGGATATAATACCTGAAAAGCTACAGGAGGCATTGGATGAAGCTATTATACTTCATCCCGAATTCCAGGTGCGTATACGCCGTGGCTTGTTCTGGCATTATATGGAGCAGACGAATTATAAGCCGGAGGTAGCAGAAGAGGATGACAGACCATGTCCTATTTTATATGGCAATAATTACAGGGGAAGACTTCATTATAAGGTTAGCTACTATGGTAAAAGGATTAATCTGGATATTTTCCACGCCATAAGTGATGGAATGGGTGCGCTTACATTTTTAAAGCAATTGACCCTTTGCTATTTAAAGCTTGTACATCCGGAGGATGAGGGACTTAAAAACGCATATTTAGGTAATGGTGCATCAACAGATGACAGGCTTAGAAACAGCTATGCCCAGTTCTATGAAAATAAAGAAAGTAAATTTATACCCAAGAAAATTTTAAACAAGAAAAAGAATGCTTATCATATACAGAGCAGAAAGCTTCCTCTTGACCAGCTTCAATTTATTGAGGTGCATTTAGATGCCAAAAGTATTTTAGGAAGAGCCAAGGAGCTGGGGGTAAGTATGACCAGCTATCTTGGGGCGGAGCTTATGATGGCTATACATTTAGACCGTCCTGTAATGCTTAGAGGACTTCCTATAACAGTGTCTCTGCCTGTAAATTTGAGAAATTATTTCCCATCGGAAACTATGAGAAATTTCTTTAATAATGTGGATGTTACCCATATTTTTACAGGGGATGAAACGGTGGAGACTCTGGCGGGAGAATTTGACCGTCAGATGAAAGAAAGCCTGGAGCCTGATCGTATACGGGAGCAGATGAACAGATATGAGGGAATTGAAAGACTGCTGGTTACAAGAATTTCCCCCCTTATTATAAAGCAACTGGTGGTAAAGGGCTTTTCAAAGCAGGAGAGCAGAAGAGTAACTGCGGTATTATCCAACCTTGGAAAACAAATTCTTCCACCGGAAATGAAAAAGTATGTAACAGGATTTTCCGACTATTGTAGTACGGAAAAGCTTTTTATTACCACTACTACATATGACAATGACTTTGTACTGGGTATTTCAAGTGCATATACAGGTACAGGAGTGATAAGACGATTTATTAATGCACTTCACGTAGAGGGATGTGATGTTACAGTTCATGCCTCAGAGGTATTCCACTAATGAAAAAATGTGTATCATGTAATATTTATGTAAGCGGCGAGGGCAGACAATGCCCTATTTGCCAAAATGGACTTACGGGGGAGGGTACGCCCTACAACTGGCCCTCAATAAGAAAGCTTAGACTTCAATCAATATTTTATAGGATACAGCTCTTTGTGGTGCTGGCACTTACATTCGTAAGCCTTGTATTAGACTTTTTACTGGATATGAATACAGGCATGCACTGGAGTCTTTCCGTGGCACTCTGGGCAATAAGTTTAGAGTGGCTAATCAGATACTTTATAAAGAAGAATGTGGTAATTGCGGCAATTATTACCTATACGGCAATACATATATCCCTGCTGCTTATTTTGACCGGCTGGTATATGGGCTTTTTGATGCCCGTAGTAAAATACGTGGTACCAATAGTGGTATCAGTGCTTTTGATAGTAAATCTTATTCTATCCCTGCTGGATAAGCATGGAAATGCTCTGATATATCTGCTTGCAAATATTATTATAGCCATAGTTCCCTATGTGCCGCTATATATAAGTAAAGTAGAGGTTCCACTGCTTTGGACAATATGTCTTATGATTAGTGTAATAACCTTTATAGGAATATGTGTATTTAGGGGAAGAAGCGTATTAAATGAGATAGAAAAGAGAATGTCGTTATAATAGTAGGACATTGCAAATAAACGGAGGAATAATGATTGACAGTATAATATTTGATGTGGATGGTACAGTCTGGGACTCAACCCCTGTGGTGGAGGGCGCGTGGAATATGGCGCTATCAGAGGCGGGCTTTGAGGAAAGAGTGACTGCGGATAGATTAAAGGGGCTTTTCGGACTGCCAATGGATGATATTTTGGCAGATATATTGCCGGGCTTAGGTCGGGAGGAAAGAGATGCCTTTGCTCCACGCTGCTTTGAGTGGGAGCATGAATATGTGGAGAGAGATGGAGGAATAGTATACGAGGGCTTTGGAGAAATGCTTAAGCTGCTCTCAGAAAAATATCCCCTCTTTATTGTGAGCAACTGTCAGGCGGGATATATCGAACTTATGCTGGAAAAGACCGGTTTTAAGCCATATATTAAAGACCATCTTTGCCCCGGAGATACAGGAAAGCTTAAGGCTGATAATATAAAGATGATTTGTGAACGAAACGGACTGAAAAAGCCTGTATATGTGGGAGACACCCATATGGATGCAAATGCCAGCAGGGAGGCGGGAGTTCCCTTTGTATTTGCCGCCTATGGCTTTGGCAATGTAGAAGAGCCTGATTATGTAATAGACACTCCAATGGAGCTTACAAAGCTCTTTTAGGGAGGTCTGAGCTTTACAATATTGGATGGAATTAGGTTTGGGTGCCGATTGGCGCAGAATGGATGGACTATGAGCTATGAATTACAGGAAGCAAGAGAGCTTATAATAAAGACCGGTCTTTGGCTGGTGGAAAAGGGCTATATTGCCAGAACCTGGGGCAATATCAGTGCCAGAATATCGGATAGCCAAATGGTTATTACTCCCAGTGGAAGAAGCTATGACAGCCTGACGCCGGAGGATATTGTAATTGTAAACTTATCTGATGGAAGCTTTGAGGGGGAGATAAAGCCCTCAGGGGAGCGGGCGGTACATAGTCGGATATATAATCTGAGAAAGGATGCTGATTTTATAATTCATACCCACCAGTTTTATGCCTCTGCCATAAGTGTTTTGGGAGAGGACGTGGAGGATGTGACGCTATATGGCGATACATCAAGTGAGGAAAATACTCTGCAAAAGGTGCTGGGCAGTGTGGTGCCCTGTGCCAAATATGCCCTTTGCGGTACGGACAGTCTGGCAAAGAATGTGGGTGCCACCTTTAAAAGGTGTGCTGATGCTAAAGCGGTGCTTATGAAAAATCATGGTGCTGTGGCTATAGGAAATACTCTTGAAGAAGCAGTTGAAATAGTAGAAAGCCTGGAAACTGTCTGCAAAGAAAAATATGAATACATATGTGGCTGTGGGGCAGGCGCTACCGTAGGTGGCTGTGTGTCAGGTGCTATGCATGGAGCCGGGGCAGAGGCGGACTATGGTAGCAGCTATTTGGAAAATGGCTATGTACATATGACTATAGGGGATGAAAATGTGGTATGGCCCCTGGGCTATGCACAAAAGGCAAAGAAAAAAGATGTGCCCAAAGCTCTCAGAGCCATTGCTATGGTTCATGATGGGATTTATGAGCAGGGAAATATTAATTTTATATCCCATGTGTGCACACCCTTTATTATGGAAGTAAGCAGTGTTGATAAGGGAGCTTTGAAAAAGGGCTTTAGACCATATATTGATGACCAGGCACAGCTTGTGGGTCAGGATATAAGAAATATAAAAATAAAAACAGGCTTCAATAAGCTTCTTAATAAAAGAGCAGTAAAAAAAGTCTCCTTTGACCATGGAGCCTTTTTTATACAGGGCAGTGGAGCTATGTGCTTTGGAGAAAGTCGTGACGATATAGAAGCATTAAAGTCAGTACTTGAAAAGGGAGCGGCAGCAGCGCTTCTTAGCTATCACATACCTGTGCTCAAGCCTCTTTCCAAAAAGAATGCCATTCATCTGCGCACCATTTACAGGGATAGCTACTCCAAGCTAAAGGACTATGGAATGACAGCTTCAATGATTAAAAATGAGAAAGAAGCATACTTAGATGTGGCAGAAGACGAGCATATGCAATAGTATGCATATGTAGTTGGATTGTTTTTAATACAATATCTTAATTGTTATTATATTAGAAAATGAATATAATAACTAAAAGAAAATAACCGCTTGTTTATTGGCGTGTGAAACGGCGTTTCCTAACGGAGGTGTATATAATGCTGGAACTTAAAAATATATCTTATGAGGTGGAAAATCATAAGGAAATTCTCCATGATGTCAACCTTACCATTGATGATAAATTTGTGGCGATTACAGGACCAAATGGTGGTGGAAAATCCACTCTGGCAAAGGTAATTGCAGGAATTATCACTCCTACTTCGGGACAAATTCTTTTGGACGGAGAGGATATTACAGGTAAAAATATTACTGAAAGAGCAAATCTTGGTATAAGCTATGCCTTTCAGCAGCCTGTTAAATTTAAAGGACTTACGGTTAAGGACTTGCTGACATTGGCAGCGGGAAAGAATACTACAGTAGCAGAGGCCTGCAATATTTTATCAGAGGTAGGGCTGTGTGCCAGAGATTATGTGGATAGAGAGATTAACAGCTCTCTTTCGGGTGGCGAGCTGAAAAGAATAGAGATTGCCATGATTATTGCCAGAGGCACCAAGCTTTCTATTTTTGATGAGCCGGAAGCGGGAATAGATTTATGGAGCTTTAACAGCCTTATCAGAGTATTTGAAAATGTTTATGAGCAAAACAGAGGTTCAATCCTTATAATTTCTCATCAGGAAAGAATACTTAATATTGCGGACAAAATTGTTGTAATAGCAGGCGGTACTATTAAAGATACAGGAACAAGGGATGAAATACTTCCCTCATTGCTGGCAGGTACAGAGTACAGAACCTGTGAGGTACTTAAGGAGTAGTCTTGAAGTGTAGATTTTCAAGATAGATTGGAGCGACTATGACAACAGAGGAAAGAAATCTTTTAACAGAAATTGCTGATATACATAAGGTTCCTGAGGGAGCATACAATATTAGGGCAAATGGTGCTCTGGACAGCAGAAATACTACTGCCAATATTGATATTGTTACAAAGACAGATAATCCGGGAATAGACATTATAATTAAGCCCGGCACAAAAAATGAAAGTGTGCATATTCCTGTTATTATTTCCCAGACAGGCTTAACAGATTTGGTATACAATGATTTTTATATTGGCGAGGACGCCGATGTGACAATTGTGGCAGGCTGTGGAATACATAATTGTGGCGACCAGGAGTCGGGACATGACGGAATACACACCTTTCATCTTGGCAAAAATTCAAAGGTAAGATATTTTGAAAAGCATGTGGGCGGTGGAGACGGCAACGGAGAAAACGTTATGAATCCTACCACAATTATAGAGATGGAGGAGGGCTCATATCTGGAAATGGAAACAAGCCAGATAAGAGGTATCGACTCCACAAACAGGATTACAAAAGGAAAGCTGGCTGATAATGCTACCCTTATAATTCGCGAGTCAATAATGACCCATGGCAGGCAGTTTGCCCAGACAGATTTTGCCGTGGATTTGGATGGAGTAAATTCAAGCACAAATGTAATATCCCGCTCTGTGGCAAAGGATGAGTCCAATCAGAAATTTTTATCAGTAATAAATGGTAATAATTTATGCAGTGGACATACAGAATGTGATGCTATTATTATGGGTAATGGAAAGGTTACAGCCATACCGGAGATTACAGCCAATCATATTGATGCCGCTCTTATACATGAAGCTGCTATTGGCAAGATTGCAGGAGAGCAGTTGATTAAGCTGATGACTCTGGGACTTACTGAGGCAGAGGCAGAGGAGCAGATTGTAAATGGCTTCCTGAAATAATTTTGAAACTGTGACAGATAATTTAGCAAATAATTAAGATAAAACTATGAAAAAATTGGTTATAGGCATACTTGCTCATGCAGATGCAGGTAAGACAACTTTATCAGAGGCGCTTCTCTACCATGGAGGAGCGCTTCGTGCGTTGGGAAGAGTGGACAAGGGAGATACTTTTCTTGATACAAATGAAATGGAGAGGGCAAGGGGGATTACCATATTCTCAAAAGAAGCCCGCTTTAAAACGGATATTGCAGAATTTGTGCTTATAGATACGCCGGGGCATGTGGACTTTTCTTCGGAAATGGAAAGAGCTTTGGGAGTTTTAGATATAGCGGTATTGGTCATTTCGGGCAGCGAGGGGGTGCAGCCTCACACCAAGACTCTCTGGAGACTGTTAGGCTTATATAATATTCCTACAGTTGTCTTTGTAAATAAGATGGATATGCCCACAGCGGATATGGGTACTTTAACAGAAGATATGCAGGAGCAGCTTTCAAAAGAAATAATAATGTTTGGGGCATATACGCAGGGCCTGGATAATAAGTCCGAAGTATTGGGCTGTGGGAAGCAAGCCCTGCTTACTCCGGAGATTTATGAAAATATTGCTAC
>JBHAJK010000039.1:0-17621 GCA_041826605.1 Lachnospiraceae bacterium
TAATTAATTTGCCAAGCTCCAACCCGTTCATAAAGGGCATCTTTATATCAGTAATAACAATATCCGGCTTTAACTTTTGTATCATAGGAAATGCCAGTTCTCCATCAGTAGCTTCTCCTGTAAATTCATAGCCATGTGCTGCCCAATCTATATTATTTTTAATTCCCTCTCTGACTACAAATTCATCTTCAACTAAAAATATTTTTAACATACCCGTTATTCCTCACTACTTATTGTATTTTCACTGCATAAAATCTTTTATTATATTTCTATTACAGAAAATTTCTATATATATATATATTGTCTAAAATAATAAGCGACTCCAAGGAGTCGCTTATTATTTTAGTTTTTAGCTCTCAGTCAAACGCTAAACCTAGAATACTACAATATCCCGCCCCTTTTTCTTTCCGCAGTATAATTTATGATCTGCTTCTTTTATATTATCATCAAGTGGCTTCGTATGTGAATACTCTGTAAGACCATATGTAAGATTTATTTTTATTTTCTGCCCCTCGTAATCAACGCTGGACTCTCTAATTTTATCCTGAATAAAAAACAGCTTTTCTAATGCTTCCTCTCCGCTAAGTCCTAAAAAGATAAGAAAAAACTCCTCTCCCCCCCATCTGGCAACATATCCTTCATTATCCGGCATTAATGCTTTAAAAGTCTCTGCAAGACTTTGCAAGACCTTATCCCCGGCACAGTGTCCGTAGTTGTCATTAACCTTTTTAAAGAAATCTATATCACATATGCATATACTAAAAAGTTCCCCTTTATTGCTGAGGTCGTGCAATATTTCCATGACCTTGCCCCTGTTATAAAGTCCTGTAAGGGCATCCTGACTGGCTCTTTCTGTCATATACACATTATATGCAATCAGCTCCCCCTCCATCCTATGGCTTGCAAAGCTAAAGATATAGGAAACAAGAGAAAGACAGAAAATCATTACAAAAATATTTTCTCCTCTTATAAGATATCTTTCAAATAAACTGATATCCGGATTTTCTCTTCCTACAAAATTCAAATATAACGCCATATATACTATAAATATTATGACACTGAAGCCTATTTTTTTATGTAGGTTATCATAACTTGCAAAGTAATAAACCAATATTAACAGAAGTAAAAAGTTCTGTACACCACTGGACCAGCCGTATAACCAGATATTTAGTGTTATACATAATGTCATACCCAGATTGAAAATAACTACCGTCTTATATTTTGACAAATAATAGGATGCTGTAAACATACCTGCGAGTAAAAGTATTAAGGCTGAATTCATTACCAAGCCATAGCGTATTTGGGTAACAACGCAGAGTATGCTTCCTCCCAAAAGATATAAAAAGACACAACACATCAAGACCCGAAGTAGCATAATCATCCTTTTTGCTTCTTCATCATTGTTACAGGTATTCTTTTTTGCAAACTTTATTAGTCCATCATATAGTCTCATAATATATCCCCCCTCCTGTCAAAATCGGGTTGCTTTATTATGTATTTACATTATAACATTTTTGGTACTTTTTTCCTAGCATTTTATGCTTTATTTTATCCTCTGTTCCCCTTTTATTCCTCCTTTTATTTTCCGGCTGTTTATACTTGTTTTATCTTATATTTCGTATTGCTTGAGCATCTACCTACTCCTACTCCTACTCCTACTTCTACTCCTACTATAATTTTAAATAAAAAACTTGACAACCATTTAAAATATATGTATCATACCTATGTTGCCTTAAGCAACGTATGTGCGTGTAGCTCAGCTGGATAGAGCACTTGGCTACGGACCAAGGTGTCGGGAGTTCGAATCTTCTCACGCACGTATATTGAAAAGTCGTATAAACATTGTGTTTATACGACTTTTTCTTTGCTCCTTTTTCGTGTTGGCTTTAGCTGATTTTCCACAAAATACCCAAATTTGCCCACTTAAAACGCTACCCTCTAATATAATAACTTGCCGCTAATCTCTTCCGTGCAACACAAACCGATGAAAAAATCCGTCGTGAACAAATCATAAGAAAGTCTAAAGCCAATCAAACGCATTATGATGTAGGGCAAAAGGTAGGAGAAACAATAAAGGAATTAGGTGGTACAATGCCCGAAGATTTGCCGACTCCCGATAAAAGTATTGAAGAGCTTAAAAAGCAATATGATGCCATTGAAACAGATCCAGAATAGCAATAATACAGCCCTCATCCTGCTTTTCTGTATCTTTCTGCATCTTTCTCACTCTTTCCTTGCATTTCACTTCTTATAACATATATAATATTTTCTATGATTAACTATAAATATACTAAAGAAAATTGGAATACCTTTGATGAGGGTATAAAAAGAGAATGGGTTATAACTAACGGACTGGGCAGCTATGGTGGTTCCTCACTTATTGGCGGGCTCAACCGTACCCACCAGGGACTTTTGATTGCAAGTCTCAATCCCCCTGTGGACAGGTATGTAGTACTTGAACAGATAAGCGAATGGATAAAAACCTCCAAGAATACTTATGATTTAGAAACCTCAAAAAGATGTAATGGAAAAGACATTGAATACAAAAACGGACAGGAGTATTTAACGGAGGTTGTTTATGACGGTACTGTCACATACCACTATGAATGTGGAAGCTGTATTGCCGCTGCTCCTCCCCCATCTGATGATGCTGACGCAGTATCCCTCCTTTCATCCGGTATTGATTTAACCGATATAAAGGCGGAAGTGGCTGAATTTGAAATAACAAAATCCATAGCCCTTAAGCGTAATGAAAATACAGTTGCAATTGGCTATGAATTTGTTAATAACAGTGATGATGCTGCAGAGGTGGTAATAACTCCCTGGTTTAATTTCAGAGAGCATAATACCCTTACTCCGGAGCGGGTACCAAAATTCGACAGTTTGCGCACAGGAGACACTCTATCTCTTGTCCCCAGATGTAATCCCTATGTGAGAATAGATTTGTCTGTAAGTAGCGGTACCTACTATGACCATCCTACAAAATATTATGCCGGAAGTCTTTTACAGACAGAGGTTGACCTTGAAACAAGGGGCATTACCTCCCACTATACTCCTGTGGAAATAGGTATATCTGTGCCAGCCCATAGTCGTATGGCATATTCGGTTTTATGCTCGGTGGTAACATCGGATGTAGTACAGGGTATGGCTCTTTTGCAACAGGCAAGTGATTGTTTCTTAAACAGCCGCTCAGCCCACAAAATCGTAAGAAGTGTCAGGCAGTACTATGCAAAGCTTATTGATGATGCCGGCTTTGAGGATGAAAATGCATGTCGCCTCGTAATGTCAGCTGACCATTTTCTGTGCAAACGTGCCTCCACCGGTACTGAAACAATTTTAGCAGGTCTTCCCTGGTTTAATGATTGGGGACGGGACACTATGATTGCCTTTACCGGACTTACTCTGTGCACAAAGAGATATGATGATGCCGGACAAATACTTTTTACCTTTGCAGAATATGTTAAAAATGGGCTTGTACCAAATATGTTTCCCAGTGATGGCAAAGAGCCCCTATATAATACTGCCGATGCTTCTCTTTGGTATTTTATTGCAGTATATAAATATCTTAAATATTTAAGAGCTGACGAAAAAGTAGATGATACATACATGCGCAACGCTGTTGTCTTTGTATATAAAAATCTATTCCCAATACTCAGAGAAATTCTGTCCGCCTATGAACTTGGCACAGACTTTTCTATCCGTATGCTAAATAATGGACTCATCAGCGCCGGAAGCGACTTAGACCAGGTAACATGGATGGATGTACGTGTGGATGATAGAGTCATGACTCCCAGACATGGCTGTCCCGTGGAAATAAATGCTCTTTGGTACAATGCTCTTTGCATAATGAGTTATTTATGTAATATTTTCAAACAGAATGGCAGTCACTATGAAGAGCTTGCCGAAAAGGTTAAAAGAAATTTCCAAAAAGCTTTTTGGAATAGTGATGCAGGATATTTATATGATGTAGTAGTGTATGACGAAGCCCTGGATGAATATACTTTCCGGGATGACTCTATACGCCCTAATCAAATATACGCGGTGTCCCTACCCTTTTCTCTGCTATCCTCAACTGATGAGCGTAAAATTACTGAATGTGTAGAAAAAGAGCTATTTGTAAAAGTCGGGCTTCGTAGCCTTTCTCCTAAACACCCTGATTATCACGGTCTTTATAGGGGAAGCTTGGAAAAACGTGATGAAGCATATCATCAGGGTACTGCCTGGGGCTTTTTGCTTGGTGCATTTTTCACTGCTTACAGGAAAACAAAATGTTTAACCAGAGATGATTTCCAAAAATTTAGAGATTTTTTTGAGCCATCATTACAAAGTCTTGAAACTACCGGTTGCATAGGCGGTATAAATGAAGTATTTGATGGAGACCCACCTCATCAGGGTGGCGGTTGCTATACCCAGGCATGGAGTATCGGCGAAATTCTCCGCTCATATGTAGAAGATGTACTTTCCTCAAATCAAAGATAGATGTCTAAAATATAGCTTTTAAAATAGTAAAAGCCTCGATTGCTTAACTGCTTTCATTCCTAAAATTACCTGGAATTTTTGAAAGAGTCGCGCTCTTGAGGCTTTTTATTCTCTATATAATTGTATTTGTTTTTAGAGGTTGCCTGCAAGAAGCTGTTGTTCCTAATATTACAAATGCTGAAGAATAGGAGCATTATAGACTACCTGCAAGGAGCTGTTGTTCCTCTTTCCATAAATGTAGGACGCATAAGTGTCTTGCTTATTGCTATATTCTGTATTATTGCAGCCAGACTCACATATGCACACTTTCCAAGCTCCAGTCTATCCTGTCTTACTGTGGTTATTCCCATTTCCCCTGCAATAGGCAAATCATCAAAGCCCACAACACTTATATCTTCCGGCACTTTATAATTTTTAATTTCGCACTCAGCCATAACGCCCACGGCAATTAAATCATTACCGCATAAAATTGCTGTGGCTCCATTATCCAAAAATGCAGGCACATGGTCTCTTGCACTTCCAGCCATATAATATCCGTAAGCGGTCAGTTCTTCATCAACTTTCAGCCCGTGCCTTGTCAGTCCTGAAATATATGCCTCCTGTCGTTGCTCTGATACCATGGAATGGAGCTCTCCATTCAGAAAGGCAATTTTTGTATGACCCAGATTTGCCAAATGCTCTATTGCTAAATCTATGCCCTCATAATTGTCCGTTCCCACATATGTAACATTTGGGTTTTTACTTATATTATTATCAAATAAAGCTGTTGGCATGGTAGTAGTTTCAAACTGCTTCATCCATTCATCATGAAGTGTCAGTCCTATGGCAAAAGCTCCGCTATAGCCCTTTTTTAGCATATATGTATCATATTTTTCTTCCATCTGAAACATTGGGTTGATGGGGATGACATCCACTGCCCATTTATTCTTAAAAGCATTCTGCTTAAAGCCTAAAATAATTTCATATCCGAAATCACTTTCTTTTTCATACTCCATATTTTCAATAAATACAGCCAGCTTCCTATGAGCTTCCTTTCTGGAGCGCTTTGTTGAATACCCCATTTCCACCGCTGTATCTAGCACCATATCTCTTAATTCGGCGCTTATATCAGGAGCACCGTTTAACCCTTTGGACACCGCACTTATTGATATTCCCAATTTATCTGCTATATCCTTTATAGTTGCCATTTTTTAGACTCTCCTTTCACATTTTAGCAAGCTTTTCTATTTGACTTTAAAACTCTATACCCTTAGAATTATAGTATAACATGTATTTACTAAATGTTACTAAAAATTTAAAAAATTATACAAATTAACAAGGATTTTGAAAATGGAAAACAAGCAGCTTAATCGTGGCGCGGGTGTGCTTATGCCAATCAGCAGTCTGCCCTCTTCCTACGGTATTGGTACTATAGGCGCGGCAGCCTACAGTTTTGTTGATATGTTAGTAGATTTAAAGCAAAGATATTGGCAAATTCTTCCCATAGGACCTACAAATTTCGGAAACAGCCCATATCAACCGGTATCAGCCTTTGCGGGTAATAATTATTTAATTGATTTAGATGCCCTTGTTGCCGATGGACTTTTGACGCTTGATGAGATTAGAAGCGTTAATTGGGGCAATAATGATGAGGATATTGACTATGCCTCAATGTATACCAATCGTACAAATATTTTACGAATTGCTTTTTCCAGATTTGACATAACTTCTAATGCTTACGAGGAATTTGTACAAAATAATCACTATTGGCTTGATGATTATGCTCTTTTTAGAGCACTCAAAAAATATCATAATGATAAAGAATGGACACTTTGGGAAAATTGCTATAAGAACCGGGAACCTAAGGCTTTAGAAGCTATTTCCCAAGAACTGGCAGAGAGCATTGAGTTTTATAAATTCTGTCAGTTTGAATTTTTCTTTCAATGGCAAAAGCTACTGTCCTATGCAAACCAAAAAGGACTTTCAATAATCGGGGATATCCCATTCTATGTAGCTCATGACAGTTCAGATGTATGGGCTCATAAAGAGCTTTTCCAGTTGCTGTCTGATGGTACACCGAGGTTGGTTTCTGCGGTGCCACCCGATGCCTTTTCCTCTACCGGTCAGATATGGGGTAGCCCTGTATATGATTGGAACGAAATGGAACTTCAGGGCTTTGACTGGTGGAAAAGCAGATTTGCCATGGCTTCAAAACTGTTTAATGTGATTAGACTCGACCATTTTATTGCAATTGTAAAGTATTTTGCAGTAAATCCAGCATCTTCCTCCTCTATTGCAGGAAGATGGTATAAGGGTATGGGAAAAAAATTTATAGACGCCATCGTACCCGCCCTTGGAGACGCCCAAGCCATCATTGATGATGCCGGCCCTAAAACAATTGTACCGGGAGTTAAAAAGCTTACAAAGAAAATCGGATATCCAACCTGTAAAATTCTTTTACTTGGACTTATTTCCGATACTTATAATGACAATCTGCCACATAATTTCAGTATGGGAAATACCATTCTGTATACAACCAACCATGATACAGAAACACTTAAAGGATATTTAACAGAACATTCTGAGAGTGAAATGAGATTTTTATATGATTATATGGCATCAGAGAATAAAGCTGAACTTGCCGATATGATAATAAGACTAGCCTATGGAAGCTGTGCAGATGTAGTCATTGTGCCTATGCAGGATTTACTGGAGCTTGGAAATGAAGCCCGTATGAATGCCCCCTCTACAATTGGCGGCAACTGGCAATGGCGTATCAGTCAGCACACCCTTTCCAAAGAACGCTCCGACTGGATAAGAAAATTAGCTTATACCTATAGAAGATAATATCAACTAGCTTTAACTAAACAGGTCTGGCTCTCGCCAGACCTTTACTTATCCCTATAGTGAGAGCCACACTGCACTATTTTAACTATGTCGTTTTCTATTCTATACACAATACGATTACAGTCGTCAATCCGTCTACTCCAATAGTGCGAAAGTTCTCCCGACAATCTTTCGGGCTTTCCTATCCCCTCATATCTATTTCGGTCAATATCTTTAAGCAACTGTAATATCCTTTTCAGTGTCTTTTTGTCCTGTTTTGTCCAGTACTCAAAGTCTTCCCACGCTTCATCTGTCCAAGCTTTAATCATCCAAATCTACCTCATGAACTGTTCCACCCGTTTCTTCCATCTGTTTAATAGATTTTTTTAATCTATCCATATTATCTTTACTATAGAATGGGTCTGCTGAAAGTTCAAAAGGAATACGATTTTCTCTAATCACAGCCTTTAAAAAAACAGTAATAGCAGCCGACATGCTAAGCCCAATATCATCAAGTGTCATTTCTGCCCTGCTTTTTATTTCATCTTCTATTCTCAAATTAATCTGTGCCATATGTACATCCTCCGTTTGCTTTAATTGTATATCATTATTTTATATAATGCAATTCTTTTTATATACATATCAACACCTTAACTATACAATCCTGCCCCTCTAACTCACAACTCTGACTCATAATGTCTCAAAGTTTCATATACACTCTTACTCCACCAACTTTTTTAACAAAAACAGTCCTACTGCTAAGTCTGGCGACTGAGGATGCTAACTAAACAGGTCTGGCTCTCGCCAGACCTGTTTATATTTCTTATATTAATAATATCATTCCTTACATAAATCCTGCGGGGCGGAACATCTGAGCCACACCTACGGCGGTTTTCCAACCATTATACTTTTTCTCCCTGGTCTCTTCGTCGTACTCAGGGGTAAAGGTTCTGTCCACCATATAGCTGTCCACCAGACTTTCCTTGCTTTCAAAAAATCCTACTGCCAGACCTGCCAGATATGCAGCTCCCAAAGCTGTAGTCTCATTTAATACCGGGCGCTCCACAGGCACATTTAAGATATCTGACTGGAACTGCATTAAAAGATTGTTTTTAACAGCCCCTCCATCCACCTTAAGCTTTTTAAGATTTATTCCACTGTCTCTTTCCATAGCCTCAATTAAATCACGGCTCTGATATGCAAGAGACTCTAAGGTTGCACGGACGAAATGGGATTTTTCTGTACCGCGGGTAAGCCCGAACACGGCACCACGTGTTCTGTCATCCCAATAGGGTGCACCCAGTCCTACAAAGGCCGGCACCACATATACTCCATCAGTATCATCACACTCTGATGCTACTTCTTCGCTTTCGGGAGCAGTTTCAATCATCTGTAAGCCGTCTCTAAGCCACTGAATTGCCGAACCTGCTACAAATACACTGCCCTCCAAGGCATACTCCACTTTACCGTCAATCCCCCACGCAATAGTAGTAATCAGTCCATTATCGGAATGTATGGGCTTTTCCCCCGTATTCATAAGCAAAAAGCAACCTGTGCCATATGTATTTTTCGCCATTCCCGGATGATAACAGGTCTGTCCGAAAAGTGCTGCCTGCTGGTCTCCCGCAATTCCTGCAATAGGAATTTCCATATTAAAGAAATGGTATGGCACAGTGTGAGCATATACACAGGAAGATGGTTTTACCTCCGGCAGCATAGATGCCGGAATATTCAGCATCTCTAAAAGCTCTTCATCCCATTTTAAATCATATATATTATAGAGCATGGTTCTTGACGCATTACTATAATCCGTCACATGAGTGGCTCCACCTGAAAGCTTATATACTAACCATGAGTCAATCGTTCCGCATATCAGCTCCCCTGCCTCAGCTCGCTCCCTTGCTCCATCTACATTATCAAGTATCCATTTTATCTTTGTACCACTAAAATAAGGGTCAATTACAAGACCGGTCTTTTCCTTTACACTAGGCTCTTTTCCTGCGCTTCTTAAGCTGTCACATATATCTGCTGTCTGACGTGACTGCCAGCAAATAGCGTGATAAATCGGTCTGCCGGTTGCTTTTTCCCACACAACCACTGTTTCCCTTTGATTAGTAATACCTATGGCTTCTATTTCGTCAGGCTCAATCTCTGCCTTTAAAATAGCCTCCATATAAACCGCCACTACTGAAAGCCATATTTCATTGGCATCATGCTCCACCCAACCCGGCTTCGGAAAATACTGTGTAAACTCCTTTTGAGCCACCTGCACAATATTTCCGCCTTTGTCAAAAATGATAGCCCTACTGCTGGTAGTGCCCTGGTCAATAGCTAAGATGTACCCCATAAAAACCTCCCTTAACATTGTATTTTGCTTTTTAAGTATACCACAATTTGTGGTATAACACATTATTATTCCATAGGTATAAATTCCCATATATAAATATCCCGGAAAACATTAAAGGAACACCTTAATCAGTGTTCCTTGATAAATTAGAATTATGATACTTTGGATTTTGGGTCACATCCTCCGCAAACCAGTCCGGAGGAATAAAGCTTTCTGCCTCTTCTACAGAAGTAAATTCCACCTCTGCAATAATAAGAGGCGCCAGCTCTCCCTCAAATATGTCCAGCTCGATTATATACTCTTCAAAGGGTATCAAATACCTCTTTTTTGTAATTATCTTTCCCTCTGCCTTGGGCAAAAGATTTTTGTAGGACTCCTCGTTTAAGGGCAGGTTATATTCCTCTCTGGCAAGCAATCCCTTACCCTTATAGGTAAAATAACATTCATCATTTTCCTGCCTAATGCGCATTACAGGATTGCGGTTTAAGTACGCCTGCTCTATAAACTTATATTCATACTTAGACAAATCCGGCAGTTCCTTTACAGTATATTTCTTTTCAATTTCCATAAACAGTTCCTCAAATTATCCCTAAATCAGAAAATAATATATCAACACACCTATCTGCTATCGGTTTGCTCTGCATGTGGACTCCCGCTCTATCAGCTCTCCCTCAAAGGTTCGATGGCTGTGGGCAGTTTCTCCCTCAATCATTTCAAAAATAAGCTCTGCTGAGGCTTTCGCAATCTTTTCCACCGGCTGCTTCAAAGTAGTCAGTGAGGGATTAACAAAGCGTCCCATCTCTATTCCGTCATAGCCTACCACTGAAATATCCTCCGGGACTCTTAGCCCCGCATCCTTTATAGCACGACATGCTCCTATTGCCAACACATCCGAAATTGCAAAAACCGCCGTTATATCCCTTGTTACATCTAATAAATCTTTCATAGTCTCATACCCATTTTGAAGTGAATAGTATTCCACATCATCTTTCATGGGACATATTAAAGACTCGTTAATTTCAATTCCCGCATCTTTTAAGGCTCTTTTATAGCCTTTAAGACGTAGCTGTCCTACCGAAGTAATCCCCCGCTCGCCACAGAGAATTGCAATTTTTTTATGCCCCAGAGAAATCAAATAATCTGTAACCTTATATCCCTCTATTTCATCATCCACTGTATAAGAAGAATACTTGCTCTTATTCAAATACTCCGGTGTACATCCTGCCGTAGCCATTACAAATGGAATTGATAATTTACCAAGCTTTTCCTCTGAATGATTGAAAAAGCCTCCCAAAAACACAATCCCCTGCAATTTCTTTTCCTTTACCAGGGTGGATGCCACATCCACCTCATCCTCATTATATTCTACATGCCTAAGCTCTACAGAATATTTTCGTTTGCCCGCATATTCCTCGATAATCTTAATCATATCGGAAAAGAACGGATTTGTAATTCCCTTTACCAAAATAGCTATTGTAGAGGCTGCAGTGCGCTTCAAATTTCTTGCACTGTTATTGGGTATATACCCATATTTATCAATAGCCTCCATAATCTTCTCCTTTGTCTCGGTATTGATATCACTATGATTATTGATGGCCCTTGATACGGTACTTACACCCACTCCGCATATTCTGGCAATGTCTTTAATTGTAATTTCAACAGGATTATTCTGACTCATATTTTCCTCAAAAAACGCGTGCGTCACTAAGTACGCACGCGGCTTTATTATCCATGACTATTTAACAATAGCACATCCTAATGTAATCTTCCATACATCTTTGCATATTTACCTATTCGCTGTGCCAGCTCATCAGTTAAGGCATCTTTCTTCATTCGCCATTTCCAGTTTGTACCCAGGGTTGATGGAACGTTCATTCTAGCCTCTCCACCAAGCTCTAAATAATCCTGCATCGGGATAATTGCTGTATCAGCCACACTACCCAAGGCCAGTCTTATCATTCTGTCACAAACATTTTTTGAGCTCTTTATATCCAAATATCTCTTTGCAAACGCTTTATCCTTACGATTTAATGAATTATACCATCCCATAACCGTGTCATTATCATGGGTGCCTGTATACACCACACAATTTCTGTCATAATTATATGGAAGATAATCACTTTCCTCTCTTGAGTCAAAAGCAAACTGCAAAATCTTCATTCCCGGATACTTTGTTTTCTTTACAAGTTTTATTACACTGTCTGTTAAAAAACCTAAATCTTCAGCAATAACAGGCTTATTTCCAAGCTGTTCTTTCATTACCTTAAATAAATCATAGCCCGGACCAGGCATCCATTTACCCTCTCTTGCATCAGGCATACCAAATTTGATGGTAAAATATTCATCAAAGCCTCTGAAATGGTCTATACGTACCACATCATACAGCTTGTAGCAATAAGCAATTCTTTTCATCCACCAGGCATAATTTGTTTTTTTGTGATATTCCCAATCATATATGGGATTACCCCAAAGCTGGCCTAATGCTGTAAATGCATCAGGCGGGCATCCTGCCACTACTATTGGATTACACTCGTCATCAAGCTTAAAAAGCTCCGGATTAGACCATGTATCAGCGCTATCCATTGCCACATAGATAGGAATATCTCCTACTATTTCAATGCCCTTTTTATTTGCATATTCTTTAAGCGCAAACCACTGCTTACAGAAGTAATACTGCTGGAAGCAATAAAAGTCGTAGTCCTCTTTAAGCTCACTTTTATATTTATTCAAAGTATCAGCCTTACGAAGTCTGATATCCTCTTCCCATGAATTCCACGAGCTTCCGCCCTTAGCATCCTTGATTGCCATAAAAAGAGCATATCCGTCCAGCCAATATTCATTTTCCTTGCAGAATTCTATAAAATCCTTATTTTCTGTAATATTACTTTTCTTAAATGCTTTTCTAAGTAAGCCAAAACGAGTTTCAAAAATTCTCTCGTAATTTACATACTCTTCATTATCATACTTTTTATCTATACATTCTTTCTCTGTAAGCCATCCATTTTTAATAAACTCTTCTAAATCTATGTAATATGGATTTCCCGCAAAGGTGGAAAATGACTGATATGGCGAGTCCCCATATCCTGTGGGACCTAATGGCAAAATCTGCCACAGCCTCTGTTTTGACTTCTCAAGAAAGTCTACAAATTCATATGCTTCTTTTGAAAATCCTCCAATTCCATACTTTGATGGAATACTGGAGATTGCCAGCAAAACGCCACTACTTCTTTTCATTACTCGTCTCCCTTTAATTAACCCTTAACCGCACCTGCCATTACACCCTCAATAATGTATTTCTGACATATCAGATAGAATACAACAATAGGAATAATCGCAAGCACCAGCACTGCCATCATTGCGCCCCAGTCTACCTGACCGTGACTCTGCTTCAGATACTGTATAGCTATGGGAATTGTTTTATATCTGTTAATATTAAGCACCAAACTTGGAAGCAAATAGTCATTCCAAATCCACATTGACTGTAAAATTGCTACAGTAATAGTGGTAGGCTTCAAAATCGGAAAAATAATGTAAAAAAATGTTTCTACCGGATTACATCCGTCAATCATAGCAGCCTCTTCTATCTCAATAGAAATACTTTTAATAAAGCCCGTAAACATAAATACGGAAAGCCCTGCTCCAAAGCCCAAATACACTATTACTATTCCCAGAGGGGATGACAAATGAAGTATATTTGCAAACTTGGAAAGTGTAAACATTACCATCTGGAAAGGTACTATCATTGAAAATAAAAACAATAGATATAGTCCTTTTGATACCATACTGTGAACTCTTGTTACATACCATGCACACATTGAGCAACAGATTATAATAAGAGTAACCGATGCTACCGTAATAAACAAGGAATATCCAAAACTTTCCCAGAAATTTGTTTTTTTAATGGCATTTGTATAGTTTAAAAAGCCTACTGCCATCTTTTTTGCGCCATCAATATATTTGTCCAAACCATCACTTAATTTATGTGTACTAAATCCGAAAGGGTACTTAAATATATAAGCCTTTCTCTTAAATGAATTCATTAACACTATAAATATGGGCGATACCCATGCAATTGACACGAATGCCATAAACAGGGATAAAAGGTTTCCGTGCTTTGCCCGCTTTACTGCTGATACTTCCTGCTTAGCCATTATCCCTCTACCTCCTTGCTTGTTGTAAGTTTATTCTGTGCCACTGCAATAATTGCCACCATTATAAAGAATATAACCGCTTTTGCCTGTCCTACACCCTGCCAGCCTGTAGTTCCATACATAGTATCGTAAATATTAAGTGCTAAAAGCTGTGACATCTTTCCGGGATTTCCTCCGGTAAGTGCCAGGTTCTGGTCAAAAAGCTTAAATCCATTTGTAAGTGTTAAAAATGTACAGATAGTAATTGTAGGCATCATAAGAGGCAATGTAATCTTTGTAAGCATCTGTCTGCCATTTGCTCCATCGATTTTTGCAGCCTCAATCAAATCAGAGGAAATATTCTGCAAGCCTGCCACATATATAATCATCATATAACCGATTTGTTGCCAGCTTACTACTGTAATAAGTCCCCAGAAAGCAGTCCACTTGGTAGTAACTATTGTCATATCATAGTTCTGTAATACTGCATTAAAAATCATTAACCATACATAGCTTAGTACAATTCCACCAATCAGGTTGGGTAAAAAGAAGGCTGTTCTAAATATATTCGTTCCTTTAATCCCCTTTGTTAGTGCCATTGCTATAGCAAATGACAATATATTGATAATTGCCACTGACACTGCTGTAAACAGGCAGGTATACCAGATTGAATGTAAGAAAGTTGTATCTAATTTACCGTTTATATAAAAAATTCTTGTATAATTTCTAAGCCCTATCCATTTCCAATCAGTTACCGTTGTAAACTTACAAAATGATAAGAAAATACCATATACAAAAGGCACGATGAAGCCTATTATAAATGCCAGAAATGTTGGAAGTGCAAAAATAGGAAAATATCTCTTTATAGCCTTTTCCATTATATAGTCCTTTCCCTTAAAGAAGGGGTAAGCTTTGACACCTACCCCCTCTATTACTAGTAAATATATTTTTCTGTAATACTACTATAAATTATTCTTCGTGTGCAAGTGCCCACTGAGTAGCCCATCCGTCAACGAATGCTGTTCTAACTGCTTCCCAGTCTCCACCATTACATGTATACTCTACAAGACCTGCTACAACGTCTGCTCTCCAGTCGTCTACGTTTGGTGTTGCATTGAATGACCATGCTACTGATGTTCTGCCTGCTGCTGCATACTCGTTAACTGCTGCTGCAAGCTTGTTTTTTGAAGCGAAGTCGCCTGTAAATGTATCAAATGGAGCTGAAAGACCCATCTTATTTGTGATTGCATCACGACCCTCATCTGATGTAATAACCCAGTTAAGGAATGCAAGTGTTGAGTCAATATCTTCCTGTGGAGCCTTTGCATTCACTGCCCAGTGGTTTTCTGTACCAACTGCAAGACCCTGTGTAGCGTCATCAACACCCATGTAAATAGGCATCATTCCGATATCATCAGTTGTTACAAGGTATCCGTTCTCTTCGTTTCCGAATGCTGCATACTCCCAATCTCCGTTCTGGTAGAATACTGCTTCGCCCATACCGAATTCCTGCTCAGCATTGTATGTACCTGATGCAAGAGTAGCCTTTGATGCTGATGAAGTATTTGTGTAAAGGTCCCATACGTTCTTGAAGTTGTCAAGGTATGTACCCTTAATCTCTGCCTCGCCTGCTGTAAGGTCTACGCCATCTGCAAGGAACTCATAGTAAAGCGCGATACCTGCAAGGTGTCCTGAAAATCTCCAAGAAGAACCGCTGTCAAGACCAGATGAAGCAAATGCGCCTGTAAGCTCTGTTCCAAGTGCTTCGTTGATTTCATCTACACGGCTGTTGATATCTTCACAAACTGCCTTAAGTGTATCAAAGCTGTTGATTTCGTCTACAGATGAAATAACTGCTCCCTCAACTGTGCAGTACTGCTCAAGGATTGTCTTGTTATAGATAATACCGTAGCACTCGTAGCAGTTAGCTACTGCTGCAACCTTGCCATCATTTTCAATAGCAAGTGACTTGTCTGTTAAATGTCCGTAAAGCTCTGAGTCCTTAAGGTCATATGTGTACTCGTTCCATGTTTTTGCATCTGTTGCACTACCAAGGTTGAAGATTGTAGGTGCTTCTGACTTAGCCATTTCTGCCTGAAGTGTTGTAGCATACTGTCCGTCTGCTGCTGTAAGCACTGTAACCTTTACGCCCGTCTGCTCTGTGTAGGTAGCTGCAAGCTCCTGCCAAACGCCATCTGTTTCAGGCTTGAAGTTAAGCATATATACTTTTCCTGAACCTGCGTCAACTGTAGCATCTGCATCTGCCTCTACAACTGCATCTGTTGTAGGCTCTGTAGGTGTTTCTACTACATCTGTTGTTTTGCTTCCGCATCCTGCAAGGAGTGCTGAAACCATTGCTACGCTAAGTAAAGCGCTAAGAAGTTTCTTTTTCATTCTTTTCTCCCTTTCAAATAATGAAATAAGTTACCAACTCGTTTCGGTAACGTTGTCGGTAACGTTACCAATGTTGTAAGTTGATATTATCACGAAACCTTACCCCTTGCAACACCTCTTATACTTTTTCGTCATTTTACTAAATTTCACGAAACTTATTTTGTGCACTTTCTACAAGTTCCACTCGTTACTCATTTTTATCTCCGCTTATGAGCTCCTGTTTTTTATATAGTAAAGCACTCCGTTCCCGCTCAACAGCACACAATTCCTCTTTAAGATACTCATTTTCCATACAAAAGGCTTTTTCCACCTCCTGCCGGCTTTCTTCTATCATGGAAAATGCCTCCTTTTGAATTTCCAAAAGAACTTGCCCCCTTAACACATTCCATAAAGCATCAATTTTTTCTTCAAACAAAGGTATATCTCTACGATAGCTTTTTTCTTCCTCCTCCACTTCATACAGACGCTTCTGAAGCATTGTTAGGCTTTCTTGATTTTTCATTAGACGTTGCTCAATTTCATAAAGTTCTTCTTTTTTCTCCATAAATTCCCATAACCTCTTCTAATCTTCTTTTCTCTTCTCCCTATTCATCATTGCTTTCTTCTTTTCTCTTCTTTCTATTCTCCCAGTATTTTGGATATTTTTGATTTTCATCTAAAAATATCTCTGCATCCGGAAAAACTTTCCTTAACAACTCCATCTGCTCCTTATCCTCACGTACCGGATTGCCTGTAAGATTTATATATTCAACCTTTTTTAGTCCCAGTATCGGTGTGATATCCTCAATCTCATTATTTTTAAGACCTATATACTCCAATTCTTTTAATTCAGATAGTGCTGATATATCCTTAATGGAATTATCATAAATGTATACTATCTTTAGTCCTTTTACATCTTTTAAAAAATCAAGGTTTTCAATCGTCACATCCCTTCCCATTGATATTGCCTCTAAGCTTGTTAACTGTGGCAATACTTCAGACAGCTTTTCCAAGACCTCCTTACTATGTTCAACATACTTTTGACGCCGTTCAAGCTCAATATCTTTTTTTAAAATTACCATATCCAGGTCAACTAAGTTAGGAAATACTAACAAGTCATTTAATGCTTCTATACTATATAGAGTCGCACTCTGTATGTTTATATATTTAATCTCCTTACATTCCTTAACTGTTACATCAAAAGGAGCATCATCCGTAAGAAGTAATCTACATCTATCCACACCAATACAGGCAAAATAATTCATCCTTTTATCCTTGAATTCAACTATCTGATTATCTAGCATCTCCTGTTGTTTTTTCTTTTCAATTTCTGGTTGTATACGAATTGTTATTCGTAACTTTACCTGCTCCAAATCCCTCTCAAATTCTGCAAATTAAAAGAAGGTACAGTATAAATTATTCTGATGTATAATACGTCAGATTGTTTTATCCTGTACCTTCTGTTATTATAACCAGGTTACTTATAA
>JBHAJK010000040.1:0-6859 GCA_041826605.1 Lachnospiraceae bacterium
ATATTTATAAAAAGGCTAAAAAGAGCATATATGTGGTAGATGACTATGTTAATATCAAAACGCTGCATCTTCTGTCTCACAAGAAGAAAGGTGTTCATGTTGTATTGTTTACTGAGAATGGATTTGGAAGACCGGGATTTCTGACATCTTCAGAGGTAACCGATTTTATGAACGAATATCCAACATTGCAGATCAAACCTAATCAAGACTGCCATGACCGCTTTATCGTATTGGATTATGGAACAAAAGACGAGAAGGTCTTTCATTGTGGAGCGTCAAGTAAAGATGCCGGGAAAAAGGTATGCGCCATCAATGCTATCGAAGATACGGCTCTTATTCATCCGGTGATAGATAACCTTATGACTAAACCGGATAAAACTATTTAATTAGGCATGCGTGAGATGGTTTTTTGTGATTATAAAAGAATTTGAGTCTGCATACCGTGATGATCTGATTTTTATGGTCCTTCAGGCAAAAGATGCGCTGGGACGTAAGCCGGGATTGAATGAGGATCTTCTTGATATTAAGAAGAACTACTTTGAAAAGGGCGATAAATTTTGGATTGCTGTGGATGCTGATGACAGAGTCGTCGGAAGCATTGGATACTCAATTGAAGTGGGTAAGAACGAAGCTGTGATACATCGTCTGTTTGTTAAAGCAAGTCTGAAGCGAAACGGAATTGGATCAATGCTGTTAGAAACCGCAGAGAAGGATCTTCAGAAAAGAGGGATTACCATAGCCAAAGTCAATCTCGGCACACCTAAGGAGCAGTGGACTGAGTCTTATGAGTTCTACCCGAAACATGGATATACTGAATATGAAACCGGACGGATGTTGAAAAGATTTGCTGAGGCAGGCAAATGATGGAGAAAACAAGGAAGAAATCTTAAAGCAATTGGCCGGAGTATTAAAACAGGAAGGTACTTTGTCTATAATCAAGCATAATCCTTTCGGTAGAGTAATGGGAAGTGCTGTGCTTGGAGATAATCCGCATGCGGCACTGGACCTGCTGAACAACGTAGCAGAGGACAGCATGTTTGGAAACAGGGATGTTTATGGTAATGAGTTCCTTTTGCGTGGTGGAGAAACATAGATGAACAAAATTATTTTTATTTCCGGTCCGTGCGGAACAGGTAAATCAACTTTTACGGACGAGTATGCAAGGCACATGGTTTCCGAAAATGGGAAGACTGTTTATGTCATTCACGGAGACGATTTTCATGCCGGATTCGTAGAGCCGGAAAACAAAGGCGATTTCTTCGTGAACGGAGAAGCATCGGACAATGTACTTTGGGAAGACATACTAAAGTTTAATTGGGACTGTATCATTACCACGGCAGGCAGGGTGCTCAGTCAGGGGATAGACGTACTTATTGATTATGTAATTGAAGATGAATTGCCACGAGTCAGAGAACTTGCTTCTTTGCATGATGCAAGCCTTTATTATATTGTGCTTACTGCTACAGAGGATGAACTGGAAAGACGCATTCGGAATCGAGGAGATATAGATATGATTGAACGAGCAAAATTCTTAAAAAGAAAGCTCGACTCCTTACCTGAGAATGCCGGGCATATTTATGATAATACTGATAAACCCTTGGAAAAGATAATTAATGAAATTGAACTTAATGATTATAAAGTACTGTAAAGCGTTGATGCTGGGAGATATATGAAAACATATTACGATGACGGAACCTTAAAAATTCGAAGCATGATTCCAGAGGATGCAAAGATATTATACGGCTTCATCCATGTGGAGTGCTACGTCCAAGAAGTGTAGGTTATGACCATATATATCAATCAACTCTTTTTGATAATCCTCAAAAATAGCCATGGGAACTTCTACCGGTGGATATCCGTCTTCGGTTGAACCAATCTGGAAGATGGTTTCCTCAGGACAGGTGTTTTTACTGTTGAGCAAGTCATCTATGGATTTATTGCGTTCAGGATGACGCGCAGCTTCATTGCGGGCATGCTGCTTGCTGAGACTTTCAGCAAATAAAGACTCATATATGCGATGTTCGTGCTCATCAATAGTAGTGTGAGATTTATCTTTGATATCAATCGACTTGGTAGGTTAAAAAAACACTTGCCAATATAAAATGCTTTTGATATAATAAGCTTCGTTGGTGCTAAGCTCCAACGGATAGGGGATTGGTCAAATGGTATGATAGGGGTCTCCAAAACCTTTGGTGGGAGTTCGATTCTCTCATCCCCTGCTTAGAAAAACCGCTTAAACAGAAGTTTAGGCGGTTTTTTTTATATCTTTGTATGGTATTATGAAATTTAAGGGAACAGTAGTGGGGATTGAAATTAATAGTAGTATTTTTAGGCTCAAGTACAGGAGGTAAGACCTTAGATGAATACAGAATTAAAGGCTTTACTTGAGGGGGTAAAAGATGGCAGTATTTCTGTCAGGGAGGCTGTTGTAAAAATAAAGGCAAAGCCATATGAGGATATGGGATATGCCAAAATTGATACTCAGCGTAAGATAAGGCAGGGAGTTGCGGAAGTTATATATGGTGCCGGTAAAACCGGTGAACAGATTGTGGGAATAGTTAAGAGTATGCTTGAAAGCGGAGAAAAAACTATTCTGATTACAAGGCTGGATAGAGAAAAGGCTTTTCGGGTCTCTGATGAAATAGAATTAAAATATTATAAGGATGCCGGAATTGGCATTGTAGGAAATATGCCTGTTCCAAACGGTATTGGTAAAATAATTATTGCAACAGGCGGAACAAGTGATATTCCGGTAGCTGAAGAAGCTGCCATTACCGCAGAGGCTTTGGGGAATGAAGTGGTTCGTCTATATGATGTGGGGGTGGCAGGGCTTCATAGACTTTTAGACCATATGGAAGAAATAATGGGTGCAACTGTGATTATTGTCATAGCAGGTATGGAGGGAGCGCTGGCCAGTGTAATTGGTGGATTGGCTGACTGCCCGGTTATAGCGGTACCTACAAGTGTGGGGTACGGTGCTGCATTTGAGGGCTTGGCAGCATTGCTGTCAATGCTGAATTCCTGTGCCAGTGGTGTTTCGGTAGTGAATATAGACAATGGCTTTGGCGCAGGCTATATGGCAAGTATGATTAACCATATGGATATTAAAAACAGACAGAGTAAATAATGCAGGTCACAAAGGCTATTAGCTGATAGAGAATATCAAGATACTTCACTAATACCTGGGAATGGAAGAAAACAATGGAAAAACGAATATTATTTATAGACTGTTCCATGGGAGCAGCAGGGGATATGCTTACATCAGCACTTCTTGAACTTATGGATAATAAAGAAGAACTTTTAAAGCGCTTGAATAATATAGGATTGCCGGAGGTCAATTATATTGCCGATAGGGTTTCTAAGCAGGGTATTACCGGAACTCATATGCGAGTGGTTATAAATGGAGCAGAAGAGGCTGTGGACGAGGGAGAGCATACGGCACATATTCACAGCCATAATGGCGGGCATATGGTACATAGCCATAGTAGCGAGCATACGGCACATACTCATCATAATATGTCAGATATTGAAAGCATAGTAAGGGGATTGAATTTACCGGAGAATGTGAAAGAAGATGTGCTTGCGGTTTATAGACTTATTGCTGAGGCGGAGAGTGCTGTTCACGGGAAGCCCGTAACAGAAATACATTTTCATGAGGTAGGAAATCTGGATGCCATTGCGGACATTTCGGCAGTATGCCTGCTGATGAATGAAATTAAGGCAGATAAAATAATAGCAACTCCCATTCACGTTGGAAGTGGCGAAGTGAGATGTGCTCATGGAATATTACCTGTACCGGCTCCGGCCACAGCATATTTGCTGAAAAATATACCTATCTACGGTGGCAGTATAAGGGGAGAGCTTTGCACACCTACAGGGGCAGCACTGCTTAGACACTTTGTGGCCTCCTATGGCAATATGCCTGTAATGAGCACAGAAAAAATAGGCTATGGCGTAGGCAAAAAAGATTTTGAAAGAGCCAATGTATTAAGGATAATATTGGGAAGCTCTTTTGAAGAAAATAATAAAACTGGTTTAACTTCGCAGGGACAGGTTTTAGAGCTTAGCTGTAATCTTGATGATATGACACCTGAACAAATTGGCTTTGCGATGGAGGTTTTACTGAAAAAAGGAGCATTAGATGTATATACCACTCCTATTGGAATGAAGAAAAACAGACTGGGAATTAAGCTTTCTGTTATATGCAAAACAGAGGATGGGGATAAATTTATTCATCTTTTGTTTGAGCATACAACAACTATTGGGATAAGGGAAAATCTATTTTCAAGGTACACATTGGATAGAAGTGAGGAAAGTATAAATACAAATTTTGGTAAGGTGCAGATAAAGCGCTCCTACGGATATGGTGTGACTAAGGAAAAATATGAGTATGAGGATTTGGCAAGGCTTGCGACTGACAGGGATATTAGCCTTGAGGAGATAAAAAAACACCTGCTTGACCCTGATTTTAAATAGCCATATAATTATAAAGACTGATAACAAAGATTCGTTCTGCGTAGGAAGCCTTTTGCTAAAAAATGTTAAGTAAAATGCGCAGATTTTCTGCGCTTTTTTCATTTTAACAGGCAGAACAGACAGGAGGAGAAATGAAAAAAAGATTTATGGCACTGCTATTTAGTGCAGCACTTGTGGCAACAGTGCTAACAGGTTGCGGGAAAAAGAATGTAGTTGTGGAAAGAGAAACCACAGAGACAAATGAGCAGGTGGTAAGTGAGCAAGTACCGGAGGCAGAAAAACAGGAAAGCACAAATAGCACAGAAACAGAAACAGAGGAAAATATACCTGTTACTGTAAGGGTAGGCGGACTAAAGGGGGCAACTACTTTAGGCTTATTGCCTCTTATGGAAAAAGCTACACAGGGTAGCACAGATATTGATTATGAATTTACAATGGTTACTGCCGCTGATGAAATGGCAGCAAAGCTTATGAAGTCAGAGGTAGATATAGCACTTATCCCTGCCAATCTGGCGTCAGTGCTATATAATAAAACAGAGGGCGGCATATCTGTTATAGATATAAATACTTTGGGAGTACTTTATATGGTATCTGCGGATAATTCTATAAGCAGCCCCAAAGATTTAATGGGAAAAACCATATATTTAACAGGCAAGGGAACTACACCTGATTATGTGTTACAGTATATTCTTAAGGAAAATAACATAAGTGACAAGGTTACTTTAGAATATAAATCAGAAGCAACCGAGGTGGCTGCATTGCTTGAAGCAGACAGTACGGGAACAGCTATCGGACTTTTACCACAGCCCTTTGTAACAGTTGCCTGTGCCCAGAATGAAAGGTTATCTATAGTAATGGATATGAATGAAGAATGGAATAAGGCAGCAGGAGACGGGGGTGGCAGCCTTGTAACAGGAGTAACTGTGGTAAGAAATGACTTTTTAAATGAACATAGAGCTATGGTAGATGCATTTATAACTGAGCATATGGAAAGTGTGAAAGCTGTTAATGAAGATGTGGATAATGCGGCGGCATTAGCGGTCAAAGCCGGGATTATACCTAAAGAGCCTATTGCAAAAAAGGCAATTCCCAAGTGTAATATTACCTGCATTACAGGCAATGAGATGAAAGAAGCGCTTTCAGGTTATTTAAAGGTTTTATATGCTATGGACGCAGGCAGTGTAGGCGGGCAGCTTCCTGATGAGGATTTCTACTATTAGAATGATATGATATTAAATAGAAAAAGGTTAGCGAATGGAGAATAAGCATAAAATATTTTGCAAATATCAATTTACAAAATTCAGAATAAAATATGTATTAATCATATTGGGTTGGCTTATTATATGGGAAATATTAAGTAGGGCGGTAGATAATTCCATATTGCTGGTAGGACCGGTGCAGGTGCTTGCTAATTTAACAGAAAAATGGCAAAGTGCTGATTTTTGGATGTCAATATTGATGTCATTTGAAAAAATAGGCTTTGGATTTTTGGCAGGAGCAATATTTGGAATAATATTGGCGGTGTTATCATATAAAATTGCCCTTGCGGAAGAAATTTTAAGATTTCCGGTGGCATTTTTTAAGGCAGCACCGGTGGCATCCTTTGTGGTTCTTTTTCTGATATGGTATGGCAGCAGGTTTCTTGCTGCCTCCATTTGTATCTGTGTGGTATTTCCCCAATTCTATGTAAGTGTTTTGCAGGGACTTAGAGGTACGGATAAAAAGCTTTTAGAGATGGCTGAAGTTTTTAAAATACATTCTATTGATAAATATCATTACATATACAGACCGGGGCTGGTTCCTTATATCAAAGGGGCTATAAAGATTTCTACCGGGATGGCATGGAAGTCAGGGGTGGCGGCAGAGGTTATAGGAGTGCCTGAGTATTCCATAGGAGAGAGACTTTATATGTCAAAGGTACATTTGGATACCACAGGGGTACTTGCCTGGACGCTGACTATAATTGTCATTAGTATGGTTACAGAAAAGCTTTTGTTGTGGCTGTATGAGGTATATGTAAAATATCCCTTTGTATGTATTGGAGCAAAGCTTTATGGTATACAGGAAACCGACACTGCAATAAGGCTAAATAATATATATAAAAGCTTTGAAGCCATTCCTGTTTTAGAAAACTATTCGGGTACATTTAAACAGGGAGAGGAATATCTTTTAGATTGGAAATCAGGATTGGGAAAGACTACATTGCTTAGGCTGATAGCCGGTATTGAAAAAGCGGAGGCAGGGAATATATCGGTAAATGGAAAAATATCAATGGTATTTCAAGAGAACAGATTGTGTGAGGACTATTCAGCAATAAGTAATCTGGAACTTATAAGCGGCAATAAAAAGACGGCGAAAAATATTCTTTTAAAGGTATTGGATA
>JBHAJK010000041.1:0-28099 GCA_041826605.1 Lachnospiraceae bacterium
AAGGACGGTACTGTCAGGGAAGTGAAAGCGCTTAAAAGCAGGGATGACAGAGTGAAGCTTATAAGCTTTTCAAGGAATTTTGGAAAAGAAGCTGCCATCTATGCCGGATTTGAGAAAGCACAGGGAGACTATGTGGTAATGATGGATGCGGATTTGCAGGACCCCCCTCATTTACTGCCTGAAATGTTTAAATATATTGATGAGGGCTATGACTCTGTTGCTACAAGGCGTGTGAGCAGAAAGGGAGAGCCTCCTATCAGAAGCTTTTTTGCAAGAAAATTTTATAAATTAATGAATAAAATCAGCAAGACGGATATTGTGGATGGAGCCAGAGATTATCGCCTTATGACAAGGCAGGTAGTGGACGCAATACTCTCTCTTGGAGAATATAATCGCTTTAGCAAAGGTATCTTTGGCTGGGTAGGCTTTAAAACCAAATGGGTAGAATTTGAAAATGTGGAGCGCCTAAAGGGAGAAACCAAGTGGAATTTCTGGGGACTTTTTATGTATTCTCTGGAGGGAATTGTGGCATTTTCCACGGCGCCCCTGGCTTTGGCATCATTTTTAGGAGTGTTATTTTGCGTACTCTCCTTTGCACTGATACTGTTTATTCTTATACGTGCTATATTTTGGCAAGACCCAACCAGTGGCTGGCAGTCATTGGTATGTATAATTTCTCTTATAAGCGGTGTGCAGCTTTTATGTATAGGGATTTTAGGACAATATATGTCTAAAACCTATTTGGAAGTTAAGAACAGACCTAAATATTTGGTTAAGGAAGAGCTATGATAAGCATAATTACCCCTGTATATAATGCTGTAAATTATATAGATGATACTGTTAAAATGGTATTGTCACAGACCTATAGGGACTTTGAATGGATAATTGTGGAGGACAATTCCACAGACGGTACAAGGCAGAAGCTTCAGAAATATATGGAGTCTCCTGCTGCTGACAGGAGAATTAAGCTGATTTTGGCAGATGAAAATATTCATAAAGCAGCAGGAGCCAGAAATATAGGGCTGGATAATGCCACAGGACGCTATATAGCATTTCTTGATGCGGATGATATCTGGATGGCTGATAAGCTAAAGCGACAACTGTCCTTTATGGAAGAAAAGCAGGTGGCCTTTTCTTTTACTGCCTATGAATTTGGCGACGAAAATGGAGTGGGTACAGGTAAATATGTACGGGTACCTGAGACATTGAGCTATAAACAGGCATTGTCCAGAACGGTTATTTTTACTACAACCACAATGTTTGATACAAAGAAACTGGATAAAGGTCTGCTCTATATGCCCCATGTACCCAGTGAGGATACCGCAACCTGGTGGCAGATATTAAAAACAGGTATATGTGCATATGGAATTGACGAAGTGCTGGCAATATACAGGCGTCCGGCTAAAAGCCTTTCAAGCAATAAGCTATTGGCAATAAAAAGAATTTGGTATCTTTATCGAAAAGTGGAAGGATTGGGTCTTATAAGCTCCCTTGTTAATTTTACAGGATGGGCATATAGGGCAACCATTAGAAGAATATGAGTAATAAAGAGACTTTAAAACGCATAATTATATTATTTTGGAGCTTGCTCGGTATTTTAAGCACAACCCTAATCTACGGCTATGAATGGCTTAATGTACTTAGGGGCACTTACGTCTGGAGAATAAACCTTTATTTTAAGGGGCATATTCTTATGATTGTTATTTATGGAGCCCTGCTATTCTTCTTTAGCAGCGTAATGGGTGGCTTTAAAATAGGTTATTTAAAGCCCATGGATGTATTTTTGTCCAATACCTTTGCCATAATAATAGTGGATGTAGTCAGCTATTTTCAGATTGCCCTTATGGAAACCCGTCTTTTTAAGGGCGATTCCATGATTGCTATGGCTGTATTTCAAATAATATTTGCCGGCATTTGGACAATTTTGGGTAATATTCTATATAGAGTATTTTTTCCGCCCAGAAAGCTTTTATTTGTCTATGGAGACCATAATACAGAGGATATTTTAAATAAATTTGCTACCAGAAAAGATAAGTATATTATTGCCAATAAAATAAGTATGGAAACTACAGAAAGCGCGCTTCGCAAGGAAATGTTAAGTGATGCTTATGATGGAGTGGTACTGTGGGATATTCCGGCAAAGCTTAGAAACAGGCAGTTGAAATACCTATATGCTCATAATAAGCGGGTATATATGATGCCGAAGATTTCCGATGTTATTATAAAGGGCTCTGACCAGCTCCATTTGTTTGATACACCCATTTTCCTTACAAGGGAATATAGCTTAAAGGTAGAGCAGAGAGCCGCTAAAAGACTGATTGATATTGTATGTGCTCTTATTTTGGCAGTGGTTACATCGCCAATAATGCTGCTTACTGCCATTATTATAAAATGCTATGATGGTGGCCCTATTCTTTACCGTCAGACAAGATGTACCATAAAGGGCAGGGAATTTAAGATTATGAAATTCCGCTCTATGAGAACTGATGCGGAAAAGGATGGAGTGGCAAGACTTGCCTCTAAAAATGATAATCGAATTACTCCTATAGGGAAATTTATCAGAGCGGTCAGAATTGATGAATTGCCCCAGCTATTTAATATTTTAAAGGGGGATATGTCATTTATTGGTCCCAGACCGGAACGCCCTGAGATTATAAAGCAGTATATGGAGGATATGCCGGAATTTGCCTTTAGAATGAAGGTAAAGGCAGGATTGGCAGGATATGCTCAGGTGTATGGCAAGTATAATACCACACCCTATGACAAGCTAAAATTAGATTTAAGCTATATTGAAAATTATTCGGTATGGCTGGATATAAAGCTAATGCTTTTGACTCTTAAAATTCTTTTTACTCCCGATGCTACAGAGGGAGTGGAAAGCAACCAGACAACAGCAGCTAAGAGCGATGCTGATACGGTGGAGAAAATATGACAACTGATTTTGGAAAAGAGCGGATAGATTTACGAAAATTTATACATATGCTTTTCAAAAGACTTTGGATAATAATAGCAGCGACTTTAGTCGGTGCTATTATTGGCGTACTGGCATATATGGGATATAGCCATATAAAATCAGGAAATACGGTATATCAGATTAGGAATGACTACTACATTTATTTTAATTATGCAGATTTTGACAATGCCCCGGATTATTATAATGCCTTTACCTGGGATGGTATTTTGCGTGATGACCCCATAGTAGATGTGGCATTAGAGGAACTGGCGGGAATTTCAAAGGAAGAAATAATTAAGAGTGTTTCGGGAGAAATGCTGGGAGATTATAGGATTTTGACGGTAATCGTCAGAGGAAATGCGGAAGCTTCGGTACAGAAAATATCTGATGCGTATAAAAAGGCATTACCTGAATTTGCAGACAGAATAGATATGCTGGAAAAAATAGAACTGTGGACGGATGCGTCTATAGAAGAATATGACGAGTATACCAGAGAGAGCAATGCGGCTTTTTTAGGCGGTCTTATAGGCTTTTTGTGCAGTGTATTTGGGGTAATGATTATTTTAATTATGGATAATCATATTTATAATGAAGCGGATTGGAGAAAACGCTATCCCGATATTCCCTGGCTTGGCAAGGCAGGCAGTGAGGAGTACCGTATAAATAAGGATTATATACTGGGTAGTACAGACTATATAAGCTTTAGTATAGATGAATTTAACTTTAATGCAGAAAGCTTTGAGAAAATGAGGAAAGCTAAGGGGGTTGTAATAAGCCTTAGCGAAAAGACAGATGGAGAGCTATTGGATAAGGCCATTTGTACCCTTGTTAAACAGGATGTAAAAATAGTGGCAGCAGGCTTTAGAGATGGACAAGTAGTATGACTTTGGAAATGCTTATTTCTGGAATGAAATTAAATATAGCTGATGTGGCAGAGAGTATGAATTTGCAGGCGGATGCCATAGTTATTAATCAGTGTGAGAATAATGCTTATGAAGAGTATGATTTTAATAATCATAAAATACGTTGCCATTCCTTTAACGAAAGGGGCGTAGGCCTAAGCAGAAACAATGCACTGATGAGGGCCACAGGAGATATTCTGCTCTTTTCCGATGAAGATATTGTATATGCGGAGGGCTATGCCGAAAAGGTGCTTAAAGCCTTTGAGGATAGACCTTGGGCCAGTGTGCTGTTTTTTAATGTAGAGGTGGAGAAAGAGCGTGCTACCTATCACACGGAAAAAGAGCATAGAATACATTGGTATAATAGTGGCAGATATCCCACCTACAGTATTGCCTGTAGACGGGAGGCACTTCATAAAAATAATATAACCTTTAATCTGCTTTTTGGTGGAGGGGCCAGATATAGTAACGGAGAGGACAGTCTGTTTATAAGAGATTGTCTGAAAAAGGGATTAAAAGCATATGCGCTTCCTATAAATATAGGCAGAGAGGTTCCAAGACCAAGTACCTGGTTTAATGGATATACGGATAAGTTTTTTTATGACAGGGGTGTGCTATATAAGGCCCTTTACGGCAGGCTGGCTGTTCCTATGGGGCTTAGATTTTTACTTAGACACAGGGCTTTATTGCTTAAAGAGAAAACCTTCAGTCAGGCCTTTGGGCTGATGAGAAAGGGAATCAGGGAATTTTAATAATGCTTCTTTATTCTTTCGTTGCCGGTATTACTGTTATACTTGCAACATTTGTGAAAAAAACCGAAGATAAAGACCGTGGACTTAGCAGGCAGAGGGTGCTGAATGGTATCATACTTTCTGCCCTTTTCTGTATTTTGACTGCCCTGGCGGCGTTAAGGCTGGAGGTGGGCAATGATTATGGTACCTATGTAGTTACGGCTCATGAAATATTTCAGAGAGGCTTTGTGGTAACAGAGCGTGGCTTTAACTTTGTAGTAAGACTTTTATATACCCTGTCGGGTAAGGAAGACCATATACTTATGTTTGCCGTATTTGGAGCTGCCATTGTGGCTGTATTTCTAAAGACCTTTAAGGAGCAGAGCGAAAGCTTTGTTCTTACATTTTTTCTTTTTATGAGCCTTGGCATATATTTTAGAACCTTTAATACTGTAAGGTACTATTTTGCGTTGAGTATTGCCGTATATTCTCTCAAATATCTGGTCGACATAAAATTTGCAACTAACTCTAAAGCAGGAATTAAAAGCTTTATACAGGCTAATAATGAAGAGCTTCAGGATTTAATAAAGTTTCTTGTATTAATTGCTATCGCGGCTCTTTTTCATAAGAGCGTATTGGCAGTTATACCTATGTATCTTATATGCAGGCTATCATTAAACAAATGGGTGGCAATGGTACTTTCTGCCTTTGGACTGGGAGTGCTGATTTTTCAAAATAAGATAATGGAGATTGTACTCATACTATATCCCTCTTATAAAAACACCATATATATAGAGGAGAGCCATAGTATTACAGAAAATGCTCCCATTATACTGCGCTGTGTACTGGTGCTGATATTATGCCTTGCGTGCTACAGGGAGGCGATAGAGCATAACAGAGGAAATAAGCTATATTTTAATATGAATTTTATGGCAATAGGTCTATATGTGTTTTGCTACTGGCTACCCCTTGTTACCCGATTTGGTTATTATCTTATAACGCCCCATATACTTTTAGTGCCAAATGTAATAATGGCGGTTAAAGACAGCGAAAAGAAGCGACGTTTAATATTTGTCCTTATCTTTATAGGTATAATTTATTTTACATATTTTCTTTTTACCGCCACCAATGATGGGGTTCGGGTACTGCCATATAAAAGCTGGCTTTTCTATGAAAAAAATTGGTTAAATCAGACGGATACCTTTTAATAATGCCTATTAGACAGGGAGCTCCCGGTTTGCATTAAAATATTTAATTTGATAGAATTATCCTTGCAGAGAGGAAAATATGTTTAGATTTTATTTTGTAATTATAATTTCAATTCATCTTATAATATATTATATAGTTGTAGCGGAGCACTACAGCAGACATTTGGATAAATATAGTGAGAAAAAGAGGTATGGACTGGCTCTAAGGATGATTAGGGACATCCAGAGACGCTCCAATATAAGGACGATTTCATATGGTCTGGAAAATCTTCCGCCTGAGGAGCTGGGATATATTATGTATGCCAATCATCAGGGCAAATATGATGCTCTGGGGATTTTAGATGCCCATAATGACGTGCCCTGTTCAGTGATTATGGACAAGGATAGAAGTAAAATGCTTTTGGCAGACCAGGTGGTAAAGCTGGTAGACGGAGTGCGTCTTGACAGAAATGATTTCAGGCAGCAACTTCAGGTTTTGGAAAAAATGAGTGAGGACACAAAGGCCGGTAGAAAATTTGTGTATTTTCCGGAGGGCGGATATGAGCACAATGGAAATAAATTGCAGCATTTTAGACCGGGAGCCTTTAGGGTTGCCATGAGAGCAGGCTCTCCGATAGTACCTGTAGCTATTTATGACTCATACATTCCCTTTGACTTTAATTCTCTTAGAAAAGTAACAACCCAGGTATACTTTATGCCACCTCTTTATCCTGAAGATTATGCGGGAATGAGCAGTAAAGAGGTAAGCGAGTTAGTCAAAGAGCAGATTGAAAACAAGCTTGAGGACCTGGCACAAAACAGGAAAAATTTAGGTCTTAATAAATGGTTTAAGGATTATAAAAAAGAAGCCTGATAAAAAAGAGGAAATTCAATGGAATCACAGATTAAGGAATTAGCTCAAATTTTAAAAGAAAGTGATAATATTGTATTTTTTGGAGGAGCAGGAGTAAGTACGGAGTCAAATATTCCGGATTTTCGCAGTGCAAAGGGCCTGTGGAATGAAAAGCTGAATATTAATTGTACACCGGAACAGCTTGTGTCTCATACATTTTATAGAAAATATCCGGAGGCGTTTTTTGAATTTTATAAAAGCAAGTTAATATACCCGGATGCAAAGCCTAATAAAGCCCATATTACATTAGCTAAATTAGAGGAGCTGGGAAAGCTTAAGGCTGTTGTAACTCAAAATATAGATGGACTTCATCAGGTGGCAGGCTCTAAAACTGTATATGAGCTTCATGGCTCCGTTCTTAGAAATTATTGTGAGGACTGCCATAGCTTTTATGATGAAAAATATATAATAAATTCTGATGGAATACCTGTGTGCAGCAAATGTGGCGGCAGGGTAAAGCCGGACGTAGTGCTGTATGAAGAGGCTTTGGATAATGATATAGTAAGCAGAGCAGTCAATGCCATAAGTCTTGCGGATGTGCTAATAATAGGTGGAACATCTCTTATGGTGTATCCGGCGGCGGGATTAATTCAATATTTTAATGGAAGTAAGCTGATACTAATTAATAAAACAGAAACATCTGCTGATAGGAATGCAGATTTGGTTATTCATGGAGCGATAGGCGAAGTACTGGATAAAACCATTGAGGCTATGTATGGATAAACAGGCTTATGAGCAAAAGAAGAGGTTCAAGCTATGGGTGCCTGCTGTAATAGGGATTACAGTGGCACTAATAACTGTGCTCAATCCCTTTTATGCTCAGGATAGCTATATAACAGATTACCTGTATACAAGAATGACGGGTATTTCCTCTGATATTATTATTGTAGGAGTGGATGAGGAAACCCTGTCTGCCTATGGCAATTTTAATAAATGGTCCAGAGAAAAGACGGCAGAGCTTATGGAGTATTTTGCCTCAGATAAGGAGAATTTGCCCCTCGTATTAGGCGTGGATATTATGTTTACAGATGCTCTTGATGATTCTGTGGATGAACGCTTGATTGAGGCAGCAAGAGGGCTTGATTATGTGGTAATGGCAGGAAATCTTGTGTATCGCGGTGCTATGGAGCAGGATGGTAAAGGCAATCTTGTATATAATGGTCAGCATATATCTGCTGTTGAAATGCCCTTTGAGGGATTAAATCAGGTTACAATAGGAGCGTTTTCAAATGCTTGCATAGCATCGGACGGTTGTGTGCGATATGCTATGAATGATGCTATATATAATAATTCTCTTACAAATGAGATTGAAAAATATGATAGCTTTGCATATTCAATATATAAGATTTATGCAGAAAAAAAAGGGATAAATCTGTCCGTCCCAAGTACAAACAGGGCAGGTCAATTTCAATTTTTCTATTCGGGAGAAAGTAAAGAATTCTCCCATGTTTCTCTGGCGGATGTCCTTGATGGCAAAATTCCTGCCAATGCTTTCAAAAATAAAATTGTATTATTGGGTGCATATGCCCCCGGATTTCAGGATGCCTATCAGACGGCTGCTGACAGGGGAAGCAGTATGTATGGTGTGGAGATACACGCCAATATAATTCAGGCATATATTCAGCAAAAAACAGCGAATAGTCCCACCAATTTAGCAATCCTTATTATAACAACGGCGGTAGTAGGGCTGTTTATCTTCCTTACATGGAGGCAAAAGCTATCGGTAGCCTTGGCTGAAACAGCAGCAGCTTTTGTGATTACTATATTTGCAGGAAAATTAGCCGCCTCCAAGGGAATAGTATTTCCTCTTATTTATTTATTGCTGACATTCATTATTGTGGCAATCTATCATATTGTGGAAAAATATGTTTTTGAACGTCTTAGGCGTATGAAGACTCTGGAGGTGTTTAAGAAATATGTAGCACCACAGGTGGTGGAGGAAATATCTAAAAGTGGAGATTTCAAACTAAAGCTTGGAGGAGAAAAAAGAGATATTGCAGTATTGTTTGTGGATATTAGAGGGTTTACACCTCTTTCAGAAAGCTTGGAGCCTGAACAGGTAGTGTCTGTTTTAAATGAATATCTGGCACTGGCTACAACAAGTATTTTAAACCATAGCGGAACTCTGGATAAATTCATAGGGGATGCAGCTATGGCAATATTTAATGCGCCCTTTGACCAGAATGATTATATCTATGAGGCAGTAGCCGCGGCATTAGATTTGAGACGGGGAGCGGACGAATTAAAAAGGAAGCTGGAACAGGAAGTAGGAAAGACAGTTGCCTTTGGGGTGGGAATAAACTGTGGAGAGGCGGTAGTTGGAAATATCGGATGCGAATTCAGAATGGATTACACAGCTATTGGAGATACCGTTAATACGGCGGCGCGTCTTGAGTCAAATGCAAAAGCAGGAGAAATATTAATAAGCGAATATGTTTATGAAAAAATAAAGGACAGAATTTTGGCAGAGCCTATAGGGGAAATTCCATTAAAGGGTAAGAGCAAAAAACTTCAGGTTTATAGTGTTAAGGATATAAATAATCAGGTGTACAAATGAAAAGAATTTGGGAAATAATACCGGAATATGATAGTCTTAAGGAGTCGGTGGAACTGGCAGAAAAATATGGTGCAGTCTTTGAATATAATGATTTTTTCTTGCCGGAGATATATGAGGATGCTCTTGAGGTAGAAAAGAGAATTAAAGAATATAAATCCCTTTCCAGAGATAGAAGCAACGACACGCTTCATGGTGTTTTTTTTGATATTGCTATGTCAAGCAGAGACAGTATTATAAGAGAAAGAAGCCGATTTCTGATGGAGCAGTCCATGGATATTGCTGGCAGACTAGGCTGTAGAGGCGTGGTTTTCCATACGGGTATTCTGGCAAATCTGTGGATGGAGCCATATCTTTCCACATGGGTAAAAAATGCTACAGAATATATATCTACCTTGGCGGGAAAATATGCTGACATTGATATATATATGGAAAATACCTTTGAGAGGGATGCAAAGCCTCTGGTGGACTTGATGAAAGAGATGAACGCCTTTCCAAATGTAAAGCTTTGCCTGGACTATGCTCATGCCAGTCTGGCTAAAACACCCATTGAGGAATGGATTGCAGATATGTTGCCATATTTAGGACATATGCATACGAATGATAATGACTTAAAAAATGATTTGCATGGGATACCGGGTAGAGGACAGATTGATTATAGACAATTTAAGGAGCTTATAAATAAATATAAAATAGATGTGCCAATTCTGTTGGAATTAAATGGAATTGAGGCACAGAGGGAAGCTCTTGAATTTGTTTCAAACCTATAAGAAATGAGACAAATATGAAAAAAGAAAAAAAGCTGGAAACAATTTTAGATATAGGCCTTGCTCTGTCAATGGAAAAGGATAAAAACAAACTCTTTTCCCTTATAATTTCAAAAAGCATGGAAATTACCGGATGCGATGCAGGGACACTATATATAGTAAAAGATAATCATTTGGAATTTAAAATAATGAAGACCCTGTCACAAGGAATAGACAAGGGGGGAGCAGGGGAAAAAATAGATATACCTCCTGCGCCTATGCGTGAGGAGAATGTATGTGCCTACTCTGCTATTCACAAAAGGGTATTAAACATAGAAGATGTTTATTCCAACAGCAGGTTTGATTTTTCAGGACCCAAACGATATGACAAGTTAACAGGCTATTTAACAAAAACAATGCTTACAGTGCCTTTGGTAGATGCAGATGATGTGACTATTGGAGTACTTCAAATGATAAATGCCATGGATGCACAGGGGAAAATAGTTCCATTTTCAGGTCATTCAGAGAAGATAATTAAATCTCTGGCATCTCTTGCAGCCATTGCACTTTCGAATATGCAATATAAGGCAGAATTAAAAGCTCAGATGTGGTCTTTTACAGAAGCGATGGCTACTGCAATTGATGAGAGAACTCCGTATAATGCCAATCATACAAGAAAGGTGGCAGAATATTCGGGGAAGCTGGCTGATTATATAAATAAGCTGCATAAAGAGGGAAAGGAAGAGGAGGAGTTTTCGGAAAATAGAAAAGAGCAGCTTGTAATGGCTACTCTGCTTCATGATATAGGAAAGCTAGTAACACCTTTGGGGGTAATGAATAAAAGCACCCGCTTAAATGGACGGGAAGTTGAGATTGAAAAAAGACTTGAGAGATATGGTCTCAAGGCAAAAGTGGCTTATTTAGAGGGGGAAATGGATAAGGGTGTGTATGAAAATATTACTCAAAATATAGATAAAGCCCTAAAAGTGATGAATGAAATAAATAATACAGGATTTTTGGATGATGGTTTAAAGTCTGCTCTAAATGATGTTATAGATTTAAATTATGATGATAATGGAGAATTGCTACCGTTTTTTACAGAGGATGAAAAGGCATGTCTTCAAATAGAAAAAGGTACACTTACATACAAAGAGCGAAAGATTATGGAACAGCATGTAGAGGTAACTGCCAAAATACTGGATAAGGTTCACTTTATTAATTATTTTGCGAATGCACCCAGGTGGGCGGCTGAACATCATGAACTGTTGGATGGAACGGGGTATCCAAATCAATTAAAAGGGGAAGAAATAGCATTAGAGTCAAGGATAATAGCGGTGGCTGATATATGTGATGCGCTACTGGCAACCGACAGACCTTATAAGGAGCCAATGCCCAAGGAAGCGGCATTTAAAATACTTAGGGGAATGGCGTCGTCGGGAAAGATTGATACAAAACTGGTAGAGTATTTATATGAATGTATAGATTAATCAAAACTCATATGGAGGGAGGCATTATGGGGATTAAAGAATTGATGGCACTAGGAAAAGGAAAGGCAGTGGCTATTGCAGGAGGAGCAACTGTGGCAGCGGTGGGAATTGCTGTGGCAGTGGCGATGCAGGGAAAGGGCTTTAGAAGCATCTCTGTAGAGCAGATGGCGGGAACGGTCAATGTAACCGGCGAGAAAAATAATGGTTTGGCATATGTGGGTCAGCAGCTATACAGCGGGGATAATGTGTCTGTAGAAGAGGCTTCAGAGCTGACTATGTGTATGGATAATGACAAGTATGTCTATGCAGATGCAAATACGCGTTTTTCAATCCAGGCATCCACGCCCAAAGAGGATAGTCTTATAAAGCTATACTTAGAGGAGGGCTCGGAGCTAAATGAGCTTAAAAGCAAGCTGGGAGCAGGAGATACATATGAGGTAGATACTCCGAACTCCACCATGTCTGTAAGAGGAACCACCTTTAGAGTAACAGTATATAAAGGGGCAGATGGAAATACCTATACCCTGCTGGAGGTAATAGAGGGTAATGTAGAATGTGCTCTTAAAACCACAGGCGGAGTATATACAGGAGAAAAGGTAGTATTTTCGGCAGGTCAGAGTGCTTTGGTCAGAGGTAATACAGATTTGTCGGAATTCTTGGTAGGAGAAGAGAACGAAAAGGTATTGGAGCTTAATTATGAGGTGCTTCCGGAGGAGGCGGTAGAGCGTCTTAAGACACTTTTGGAAAATACTAGTGGAAATATTATTATAGGCGATACTGAGCTTCAGAAATCAGAACAAGAGCCTGTAGAGGAAGATGTAACATCTTCTGGCGGTAATGAGGAAAATACTGAAGTGGAAGAAAATACAGAAGAGGCAGTAGCAGAAACAGAAACAGAAACAGAGGAAGAGGATATTGTGGAAGAGGAAGCTGTAGCAGCGCCTACGATGGCACCTGTGCATGTGCACACTCCGGGGGCGGCTATTATGACAGTGGCACCGGGATGTGTCACACCGGGAGAAAATGTTCAGCTCTGCACAGGCTGTGGACAGGTAGTAAACCGTACTACAATTCCTGCTACAGGAGCTCATAGTCCTACCTGGGTAGTCTACTCATACCCTGGCTGTACTTTCTCAGGTGGACGTCAACAGATTTGCTCTGCATGCGGTACTGTATTGGCAAATGAAACCATACCTGCCAAGGGGCATAGCTATTCCGGAGGAAGCTGTACGGATTGCGGAGCTAGTGACCCATCGGCATCAGCACCTATAGCACAGGGTTGTGCACATAATTGGCAACATATTCAGGGCCCTACAAGTGGGGGAAGTTACTGGATTTGCAATGTGTGTGGAGAACGCAGAAATTAACTCTAAAAGTTTCCAAAAGTTAATGAAAAGTTCCATGAAAAGTTCCATGAAAAAGCCCTTGATATATACACGCAGGTATGTTATCATAATTAATCGTGATATATAATTCCTTGGCAGGAGTGATACCTGCCCGGAGACCAAAAGGAGGTAACAAGCATGAACAAGTATGAATTAGCCGTTGTTGTTAATGCGCAAATCGAAGATGAAGAAAGAGCAGCAGTTGTTGACAAGTGCAAGGCTCTTATCGAGAGATTCGGTGGACAGATTACGAACGTTGATGAAGCTGGTAAGAAGAGATTAGCTTACGAGATTCAGAAGATGAGAGAAGCTTTCTACTACTTCATCCAGTTTGACGCAGAAGCTACTGCTCCCGCAGAAATCGAGCAGAGAATGCGAATTATGGACAACGTTCTCAGATACTTATGCGTTAGACAGAACGAGGCATAATAGAAAGAGAGAACAAAGGATGAATAAAGTTATTCTTATGGGTCGTTTGACCAGAGATCCTGAAGTGAGATATTCACAGGGCGAGCAGGCCATGGCAATCGCAAGATTTTCTCTTGCTGTTGACAGGCGTCGCACAGGTAATCAGGAGGGTCAGACAGCAGATTTTATTAACATTGTAGCATTCGGACGACTTGGAGAGTTTGCTGAAAAGTATCTTCACAAGGGTACAAAGGTAGCTCTGACCGGTCGTATTCAGACAGGCAGTTATACAAATAAGGATGGACAGAAAGTCTATACCACAGACATCGTTGCTGAGGATATTGAATTTGCAGAAAGCAAAGCAGCTCAGTCGGGAAATAACGGGGGTTATGCACCGATGGGAGGCGCCTCGCCTATGGGTCAGGCAGCACCGGCAGATGATGGATTTATGAATATTCCTGATGGAATTGATGAAGAACTGCCATTCAACTAATTGTAAGATAGGAGGCATGTAGCATGGCTTTTAATAAGACAGACCGCGGCGACGCTCCTCGTAAGAGAATGGGCGGACTCCGTAGAAGAAAGAAAGTATGCGTATTCTGTGGCAAGGATAACAGTATTGATTACAAGGATACAGCAAAGCTTAAGAGATACGTATCAGAAAAAGGAAAGATTCTTCCCAGACGTATTACAGGAAACTGTGCAAAGCATCAGAGAGCACTGACAGTAGCTATCAAGAGAGCACGTCACTTAGCACTTATGCCCTACACAGTAGATTAATATTTACAAAAGACAACTCCCCAAACCATTGGTCTGGGGAGTTTTTGCGTTGATTGTGCGAATTTTGCTTATACTCTGGTCGGACAGAGAGCTATGTAGTACCTCGTACTTAGGTTATACGCAAACCCACAAGCAGACTTTCATATGGAGCCTATCGGAGTCTGCTTGGTGTATGATTGGACTTTGAGCTATGGAAGTCCCGGACTTAAAGTGTTATAATATTTAAATTAGAGTTTGAAGCTTTGTAATGGAGACGGGTGTGAAAAATATGAAAAACAGAGTAAAAGTAAAAGGTTCATTAAAATCAATTTTCCTCTTTTCTTTGGTATTTGGAATATTGATGGTATTTATCTGCGCATCCATGTGGATTATAGATATATATGCAGGAATATTGATGACTATTTTCACATCTCTTTATCTTTTGGTAGCTGCCGTGGTGCTGCTTTATAATAAGCCCATGATTTTGCATGAGCTGGTAAGCTTTGCCACGGAATATGGGCAGATACAAAGAAAGCTGTTAAGAGAGCTGGAATTGCCCTATGCCCTGTTAGATGATACGGGACGGATTATGTGGACAAACAAGGCGTTTGAACAACTGGTCCATAAAAACAAGGGCTATAATAAGCCTATAAATGCGATTTTTCCGGAAATGACAAAGGATAAGCTGCCGGAGGACACTGCGGAGACCACCCTGGCAGTCACATATGACGAAAGAGATTTTCAGGCAAAATGCCGCAGAATTTCCCTTAAGGATATGGCAAAAAACAGTGATTTACTCCAGTTTGGAGAGGACTACAACGGATATCTTATTGCAGTATACCTCTTTGATGAAACAGCCCTTAAACTGGCATTGCGTGAAAATGATGACCAGTCCCTGGCTGTAGCTCTTCTTTACCTTGATAATTATGATGAAGCCTTGGAGTCAGTAGAAGAGGTAAGACGTTCACTGCTTACAGCTCTTATTGACAGAAAAATAAATAAATATATTTCAGGTCTTGACGGTATTGCAAAGAAAATTGAAAAGGATAAATTTCTTATTATTCTTAGAAAGAAATCAGTTACCCAGCTAAAGGATAATAAATTCGATATTTTAGAGGAAGTAAAGACTGTAAATATTGGAAATGAAATGGCAGTTACTATTTCTATCGGAGTGGGTCTGGACGGACTTACCTATTCTCAAAATTACGAATTTGCCCGTACAGCTATTGATTTGGCACTGGGCAGAGGTGGAGATCAGGCGGTGGTCAAGCAGGCTGAGCTTATTTCTTATTATGGTGGAAAGAGCCAGCAGATTGAGAAAAATACCAGAGTTAAAGCCAGAGTTAAGGCCCATGCACTTAGAGAAATTATTGCGGCCAAGGACAGAGTTATTATTATGGGACATCGAAACGGCGATGTAGACAGCTTTGGTGCTGCTGTGGGAATTTACAGAATTGCCACCAGCTTAGAGCGTAAGGCACATATTGTACTTAATGATGTTACTACCTCGGTTCAACCAATGCGTGCTCTTTTTGAAGGCAGGGAAGAATATGACGATATGATTATTTCTTCCGAGGAAGCAATGGATTTAGCCGGTGGAAGCTCTGTACTGGTAGTGGTGGATGTTAATAAGCCAAGTATTACGGAATGTCCCGAATTGCTTAGAATGTGTAAGTCCATAGTAGTCCTCGACCATCATAGGCAGGGCACTGAAACTATTGAAAATGCTACACTTTCATATGTAGAGGCATATGCTTCTTCTGCCTGCGAAATGGTTACTGAGATTTTACAGTATATTACTGACGGTATTAAGATAAAGTCGGATGAAGCAGATTGTCTGTTCTCCGGTATGATGATTGACACTAATAACTTTATGACCAAGACGGGAGTACGTACCTTTGAAGCGGCAGCGTATTTAAGGCGTGCGGGAGCAGATGTTACCAGAGTCAGAAAGCTGTTTAGGGACGATTTCAATGAATACAGGGCAAAGGCAGATGCGGTACGTCAGGCAGAGGTTTATAGAAATTATTACGCGATTTCAAAATGTACAGCAGGAGATGAGGTGGCCAGCCCCACTGTAGTCGGTGCCCAGGCTGCCAATGAGCTTCTGAATATTAAGGGAATTAAAGCTACCTTTGTATTTACGGAGTACCAGGATATGATATATGTAAGTGCCCGCTCTATTGACGAGGTTAATGTGCAGGTAATTATGGAAAAGCTGGGAGGAGGCGGTCATATGAATGTGGCAGCCTGCCAGTTGGAGGGAATTTCCGTAGCGGATGCTATGGGCAAATTAAAGAGCTTACTGGATAGAATGATAGAAGAGGGCGAACTATAAAAGATTATTTACAGGAGGATGTATGAAAGTTATATTATTACAGGATGTTAAATCGGTAGGAAAAAAAGGGGATATTGTAGATGCTAATGACGGATATGCACGTAATTTTTTGCTCCCTAAAAAATTAGCGGCAGTTGCCGATAATAAAAATCTTAATGACCTTAAGCTACAAAATGCAAATAAGGAAAAGGTGGCGGCAGAGCAGTTAGCTGACGCACAGAACTTTGCAAAGGAATTGGAAAGCAAGGAAATAATTGTGCATATTAAGGCGGGCGAGGGCGGAAGAACCTTTGGCTCGGTATCCAGCAAGGAAATTGCGGCGGCTTTTAAGGCCCAGTGCAATGTGGATATTGATAAAAAGAAAATTCAGTTGGAAGAGAGTATTAAAAGCTTTGGGGTATATGAGGTCAAGGTAAAGCTTCATCCTCAGGTTACAGGTACTCTGAAAGTAAAGGTTCAGGAACAGAAATAATAAGATTTAGAGGTGGAAAGTGGCTGAAGAATCCATGCTTAAGAGAATAATGCCAAATAGCATAGAGGCGGAGCAGGCTGTTATAGGCTCCATGCTTATAGACCAGGAGGCCATAGTTATAGCTTCGGAAATAGTGCAGGTGGAGGATTTCTACAACAGACAGTACGGCATACTTTATGAAGCTATGCTGGAGCTTAATAACGAGCGAAAACAGGTTGACATAATAACCCTAATGGACAGAATAAAGGAAAAGGATGTACCGGAGGATATTGTTAATCTGGAATATATGAGGGACATTATTGCAGCAGTTCCTACCTCTGCCAACATACGTTATTATGCGGGAATTGTGGCTGAAAAGGCAACTCTCAGAAGACTTATAAGAGTTGCGGGCGAAATAGAGAACAACTGCTATGATGGAAAAGAAAATATAGAATATATTTTAGATGATACTGAGAAAAAGGTATTTGATTTAGTACAGCGTAGAAACACAGAGGATTTTGAACCCATAGATAAGGCAGTAATTCATGCAGTGGAGGCGATAGAGGCTGCATTTAGGGCCGGAGGAAGTATTACAGGTATTCCCACAGGCTTTATAGACCTTGACTATATGACTTCGGGCTTACATGGCTCAGAGCTTATCCTTATTGCTGCAAGACCTGCTATGGGAAAGACTGCTTTTGTACTTAATATCGCCCAGCATATGGCGTTTAAGCAGAAAAAATCTGTAGCTATATTCTCTCTGGAAATGGGTAAGGAGCAGCTTATTAATCGTTTGTTTGCACTTGAGGGAAATATTGAAGCGGGGCATTTGAGAAACGGTCAGTTAGACGACTCAGAGTGGGATAAGCTGGCAGAGGCTGCCAGTGTAATTGGAGATTCAAAGCTTATTATAGATGATACACCGGGTATTACAGTCCAGAGCTTGCGCTCAAAATGCCGTAAATATAAGCTGGAAAAAGGTCTGGATATAATAATTATCGACTACCTGCAGCTTATGACAGGTTCGGGAAAAATAGAGTCAAGGCAGCAGGAAATTTCAGAGATATCAAGGTCTTTAAAGCTTCTTGCGCGTGAGCTTAATATTCCTGTAATTGCCCTGTCACAGCTTTCCCGTGCAGTAGAGTCAAGACCTGATAAGCGACCTATGATGTCGGATTTGCGAGAGTCAGGAGCGATAGAGCAGGACGCGGATATTGTAATGTTTATTTATCGTGACGACTATTACAATAAGGACACGGACAAGAAGAATATTTCCGAGATTATCATAGGTAAGCAGCGTTCCGGACCTGTAGGCACAGTGGAGCTTGTGTGGATGCCTGAATACACTAAATTTGGTAATATTGAGAAGAGAAAAAATTTTGATAATTAAATTTGTGGAAAAATAAAATTCCAAAATAAATAAAAGGCTTTGTCCGGTCGGACAAGGCCTTTTATCTGTAAAACAATGACTAACGTCGTATAAAACGTTATTTAATTAACCCTCAGAAATAGCTGAAACAGGGCACTGTGCTGCGCAAGAACCGCAGTCAATACATGTATCAGGGTTGATTTCAAACTGTGAATCTCCTGCTGAAATAGCACCTACAGGGCACTGAGCCTCACATGCTCCACAGCTAATGCACTGGTCACTAATAACGTATGCCATAATAATTTCCTCCTTATTATTCAGGGATATCTCCCTTAACTTCTTAATACAAAATAAGTTTAATACATAAATATTTATGCGTCAAGTTCGGCACGGCGTCTTTTTACACCGGAAAGAATAACCTGTTTCTTCTCAAGAGCCACAGATTTCTCAAGGGGCTTTACATCTTTGAGCACATAATCCATACCAAGATTATCATATTTAGGCTTTGCCATATCATGATAGGGAAGTACATCTAAAGCCTTTAAGGACTTAAGTCCGCCTATAAAATAACCCAGCTTCTCCAAATATACATCATCATCCGTAATGCCGGGAACTACCACATGTCTTATCCAAATAGGTACATCAAGCTCTGACAAAAGCTCTGCAAAGGCAAGAATACCATCATTTGGCTGTTCTGTAAGCTCCTTATGAAGCTTAGGGTCTATATGCTTGATATCCAGCATTACAAGGTCTGTAAGGCGCAAAACCTGAATTAATTTATCATTATAGGCATCATTGCCAGGCTTATAGGTAATACCTGAGGTGTCAATACAGGTATGTATATTTTCTGCCTTGGCAAGGGTAAAAAGCTCCAATACAAAATCAATTTGAAGCAGTGGCTCGCCACCGGTCACAGTAAGACCGCCACCGTTATAGAAGCCCTCATTTCGCTTGTACTGCTCAATAATGTAAGAGGCTTCGTATTCCTCGCCTCCTGTCATCGCCCAGGTGTCCGGATTATGACAATATTTACATCTCATAGGGCAACCCTGAAGAAATACCACATATCTTACTCCGGGACCGTCTACAGTACCGAAGCTTTGTAAAGAGTGAATACGACCTTTCATACTAATCTCCATTTATTGCAATTTATGCGTAACAACTAATTATACTCACTTGCAACAAAAGGTCAGTGCATCGCACCGACCTTCTATTATACAAACTGTTTATTCGCTATTAATTAGATAGCTGAATGGAATGTACGAGAGATTACGTCTGACTGCTGTTCAGGTGTAAGCTTTACGAAGTTTACAGCATATCCTGAAACACGGATTGTAAGCTGAGGATAGTTCTCAGGATGAGCCTGTGCATCAAGAAGTGTGTCTCTGTTAAGTACATTTACATTAAGATGATGTCCGCCCTTTGTAGCGTAACCATCTAATAAATTAACCAGGTTGTCGATTTGTGCTGCTGCTGTTGTCATATTATTTTCCTCCTTATTATTGGTAGTCATCAATTCCTTGATGAAGTGTAGGGATGCTGCATGCCGTTGGAGTACGAGAACAATCTGTACATCCCATAGTTTCAACTTCCTTGACTTCATCAGAGTCTTCATCAGTAAAAACATTCATATGTCCCACGCCTTTTCCCATTCCTGAGTCAAGCTGAGCCACAAGGTCTTCTATCATCTGCTCTTCATTCATTGGCGTTGCCTCCCTTTTCTTAATTTTCGGGGGCTTTTAAGACCCCCGAAGAAATTTACAAAATTACTTGTTTAAATCTAATTCGATATCTCCTGCGAATACCTGATCATCCTTACCAAGAGCTCCGGGAATGATTGTAAAGGTATTTGAGATACCATCCTGTGCATGCTCAAATGGAAGCTTAGATACTGATGAAAGTGAAGCTACAGCTCCATGAGTATCACGTCCGTGCATTGGGTTAGCACCGGGAGCGAAAGGCTGTCCCTTCTTACGTCCGTCAGGGGTATTTCCTGTTGCCTTACCGTAAGTTACGTTAGAAGTAATAGTAAGAACTGACATTGTAGGGAAACCGTTTCTGTATGTATGATGACGTCTGATCATCTTCATAAATGCTGCAACAAGGTCATGTGCGATAGTATCTGCTCTATCATCATCATTACCATACTTAGGGAAATCTCCTGTTGTCTCAAAGTCAACGATGATTCCATCCTCATCTCTGATAGGCTTAACTGTTGCATACTTGATAGCGCAAAGTGAGTCAGTTACAACTGAAAGACCTGCGATACCTGTAGCGAAGTAACGAAGTACATCTCTGTCATGAAGAGCCATCTGTGCTCTCTCGTAGCAGTACTTATCATGCATATAGTGGATTACGTTAAGTGTATTAACGTAAACATCAGCAAGCCACTCCATCATATCAGTGAACTTAGCCATTACATCATCATAATCAAGCACATCGCCAACTACAGGACGGTACTTAGGACCAACCTGCTTCTTGGTAACTTCGTCCACACCACCGTTCATAGCGTAAAGCATACACTTAGCAAGGTTAGCTCTGGCTCCGAAGAACTGCATCTGCTTACCAACAACCATTGAAGATACACAACAAGCGATAGCATAATCATCACCATGTGTTACTCTCATAAGGTCATCGTTCTCATACTGAACTGAAGAAGTTGTGATAGAAATCTTAGCACAGTACTTTTTAAATCCGATAGGAAGTCTTGTAGACCAAAGAACTGTAAGGTTAGGCTCGGGAGCTGCACCAAGGTTCTCAAGGGTATGAAGATAACGGAATGAGCTCTTTGTAACAAGTGAACGTCCGTCAATACCCACACCACCGATTGACTCTGTAACCCATACAGGATCGCCGGCGAAAATCTGGTTGTATTCAGGAGTACGAGCAAACTTAACACAACGAAGCTTCATAACGAAGTGGTCGATAAATTCCTGAATCTGTTCCTCTGTAAATGTTCCGTTCTTAAGGTCGCGCTCTGCGTAGCAGTCAATGAATGTTGAAGTACGTCCAAGTGACATAGCTGCACCGTTCTGCTCCTTAACTGCTGAAAGGTATCCGAAGTATGTAGCCTGGATAGCTTCCTGAACGTTAGTAGCGGGCTTTGAAATATCACAGCCATAAGAAGCTGCCATCTGCTTCATAAGCTTTAAAGCAACGATCTGCTCTGAAAGCTCTTCGCGAAGACGGATGATGTCATCGGTCATAACGCGTCCTGTTGACTCTTTCTGAGCTTCCTTATCCTCGATAAGTCTGTCAATACCGTAAAGAGCAACTCTTCTGTAATCGCCGATGATACGTCCACGTCCGTAAGCATCAGGAAGACCTGTAATAACGTGTGAAGAACGACAAGCTCTCATATCTTCATTGTAAGCGTCGAAACATCCTGCGTTATGTGTCTTTCTATGAACTGAGAAAAACTCTGAAATTTCAGGGTCTACTGTGTAGCCGTTGTCAGAGCAGGCTTTCTCAGCCATTCTGATACCGCCGTAAGGCTGCATAGAACGCTTGAAAGGAGCATCTGTCTGGAAACCAACGATTGTTTCCTTGCTCTTGTCAAGGTATCCCGGTCCGTGAGAAGTGATTGTAGAAACAACCTTGGTGTCCATATCAAGAACGCCGCCTGCTTCTCTTTCCTTCTTTGTAAGCTCCATAACCTGTGCCCAAAGGTCTTTAGTGTTCTGAGTAGGATCCGCAAGGAATGACTCATCTCCATCATATGGAGTGTAGTTTTTCTGGATGAAATCACGTACGTTGACTTCATTTTCCCACTTGCCGCCTACAAAACCTGTCCATTCTGGTCTCATATTGATAATGCCTCCTGTAAAAAATATATTATAATAGTAGCTACATAAAGTATATGTACATTTACTTTGTGTAAAATCATTATAGATTGTGTACACTAGAGCGTCAAGAATAGGGAATGTACTTTTTTATGAACATATAATGTACTGGACAAAATTGGAAAAAAGTGGAAGTATATAGAGAGTAGAGATACTGCGTTATAAAAATATGTATCGTATCAAATATATTTAACAGGAGGTAATATTATGACTATCAATAAAGATATGACAATAGGCGAAATCTTACGTGCCAATCCGGCAGTTGCACCTATCCTTATGGAAGCAGGAATGCATTGCTTGGGATGTCCGTCAGCTCAGGGCGAAAGCCTTGCAGATGCAGCACTTGTTCACGGAATGGATGCTGATGAGCTTATGGCAAAGATTAATGCATTATAATTAATTTATCAATCAATAAATAAAACCCCGTTTCCGGTTTAATACCAAAGACGGGGTTTTATTTTATAGTGCGCCTGATGACGCATACTTATAATTGGCAATAGCCTATTGTATCTTTGCCAGCCTTTCAAGAGCATTATTGGCAATAATCACTTCAAAATGCTCATCAAAAAATGCTTCACTTACCGGGGTTAATCGCTCCAGTCTGCCATACTCTGACATAATATTGCAGGTTTTATTAAAGGCCTCTTTATCATCAGCCTTATTAATTACCAGCATATAACGGTCATTTTTGCCATCCTTGTAAAGGGTATTGTCGCCTGAATAAAGATTTCTTACAGCACCTGCAGGAGTGATAATCTCGCTTAAAGTATCAAAGGAGAAAATCTTTGTAACAGGCTCTTTGGCAGCGATATCAGACTTTTTGGACCTTTTCTCAGTCTCCGGCTTCACTTCAGTTACAGAAACTGAAATATCAGCCTCATTTCCTATAATGCTTGCAGCCTCCTGTTTAATCTTATTAAACAATTCAAGTATTTCTCCGCTTATAAGGGGAGCCTTATCATTAGGAGCATGATCCAGAACATCAGGATTGTCCTCATTCTCATCATCCTCCTCCATAACAGATGGAGCAAATCTGGAGAAACGGGTATCCAGTTCTTCCGGGTCCTCAACCTTTGTTATAATCAAAACAATGCAGTCGGAATTAAGAGGAACAGCTTCAATCATAAGAGGAATATCCTCAGCTTCAAAGCCAAATTTGATGGAAGCCTGTCTGACCATATCCTTAAAAAGAGCTTTAGCCTTGTCCGTACCATATGCCAGTTCGCTTAATTTAAGCTGTCTGTCGGCAAGGTCAGCCTTGGTAAGAGTGCAGCGAATTTGACGGTCATTAAGTTTTTCAATCTTCATAATTCGATGTTCTCCTTCCGAAAATGATATTGTTATTCTAGCAGATGATGGTATCAAGTCAAGCAAAGAAACGAAAAAAAGTAAAAATTCATACTTTTTTAATAAAAGGTATTGCAATATAAGCATGTGCAATTTATAATTCATTCACAAGACAGCATTGGACAATCTGTGCCGAAAGGAGGGTTGTTCCTATATATTGTTCAATTGTATAAGGCAGGATGCCTATACTTCACACAAGGTCTGTTCAGACCGGTTTTTCCAAATTGATTATTAATAGCGTTTATATAGTCTTACAGGCTAATACTTTATTTATAAGGGCGCATTGATATCATACACATCCGTTATAAATTCGACAAATAATCCCAAACTACGGAATGTTTTACTTAAACTAAAGGAAATTTTGCACGTCCAATGTCTATCTTTATATTTTCATATTATCCAATAGGGAATTATATATCACGCATAATCCTTTTGGTAAATGCTACATGCCCAAAAGAACATTAACCCAAACTGTCCCTGCAGATGTGGGAAAAGATATTGGATAATGAGGATAAAAACTGATATAATAGGGCAGTCAAAAAATTCGGAAGGATATATTAGGATGAAGAAAAAGATTATACCCGCCCTTATTGCGATTGCCCTTATTATGGTAGTTGTAGGAATTGCAGGAGGTAAGACATTACTTGAAAAATACAGCTACAGCAAGGAATATAGGGATTTAAACAGCTATTTTGGAATTAAAAACAACTCAGATGTGGCGATAGAGCTACAGGATGAGATTTTAGATATAAAGGCGAAGCTGATTGACGGATACTATTATCTTGATTATGAGTCAGTCTGCAATATTTTAAATGATAGATTTTATGTGGATGAGCATGAAAAGCTTCTCATATACACTACTCCAGATGCCATAATACAAAATCCCATTGGCACAGATACATATTATATATCAGGGGAGGATGTAACAACCGACTATCCCATAACAGTACAGGAAGGGGATAGTCTTCTTGTGGCGCTGGAATTTGTGAAAAAATATACTAACTTTTCATACACACCCTATACATCCCCCAATCGAATACTCATAAAAAATCAGTGGGGAGAAATAAAGGTTACCACAGCTAAAAAAGACACATGGGTAAGATATCAGGGTGGAGTGAAAAGTGATATTTTAGAGGATGTCGCAGAGGGAAGCAGGCTTACTGTTTTAGAAGAGCTTCAGGATTGGAATAAGGTAAAGACAGAGGATGGTATTATCGGATATGTGGAGAAAAAGCATCTAAACGATATATCAACTGAAACAGAGATACCTGTTACAGATTATACCGAGGAATTTACAAGAATTAAAAAGGATTATGTAATAAATATGGCATGGCATGCCATATATTCCACAGCGGGCAACGATACCTTTGACGAATATGTGCAGGGTACAGGTACTATGAGTATTATATCGCCCACATGGTACAGCCTTAGCGACAATGACGGGAATTTTACCAGCTTTGCTTCTAAAGCGTATGTGGACAAAGCCCACGCCAGAAATATGGAAGTTTGGGCAATGGTAGACAATTTTAATAATAAAGGAATAATCACTTATGAGGTTATGTCCTACACCAGCAAAAGGACAAAGCTTATAGCGGCTTTAATGGAGCAGGCCGGCACAATAGGCTTTGACGGAATAAATCTGGACTTTGAGCTGGTGCCGGAGGAAGCGGTACCTCATTATGTGCAGTTTATAAGGGAAATATCAGTAGCCTGTAGGAGAGCAGGGCTGGTACTTTCCATAGACAATTACCCACCACAGGGCGGCAGCAACTATAACCTCAGAGAACAGGGGATATTTGCGGACTATGTTATTATGATGGGATATGATGAGCACTGGGGAAGCGGCGGAAAAGCTGGTCCGGTGGCGTCGATAGGCTTTGTGGAAAAGGGCATTCAAATGATTTTGGAACAGGGAGTACCTGCGGACAAGCTTATAAATGCCATTCCGTTCTATACAAGAGTGTGGAAAACAAAGGGTGACGAGGTCACAAGCGATGCTCTGGGCATGAAAGCGGCGCTTAATTTTGTAAAAGAAAATACAATGGATAGTGGCCATTGGGACGAAGATGCGGGAGCGCATTATTTTGAAATGGAAAAAAATGGTACCCTGTATCAGGTATGGATGGAGGACGCCGCTTCCATAGAGACCAAGCTTACAGTTATGAAAAAATATAATCTGGCAGGTGTATCAGCATGGCAGCTTGGACAGGAGGACAAGGCAATCTGGAGCGTTATAGACAGCTATGTAAAAAACTAAAATATGGCAAATAAGCCTTTAAAGCATATGGCGCATATGTATTATAGTAGATTTAAAGAATGGATTATTAAATATGAAATGGACAAGGATTAGAATTAAGACAATTACAGAAGCAGAGGATATTATTATCTGTTCCCTTTATGACTATGGTCTGGAGGGGGCTCAGATAGAGGATAAAGTACCTCTTTCTCCTTTGGAAAAGGAGCAGATGTTTGTGGACATTATGCCGGAAACAGAGCCTGATGATGGAATTGCGTATTTAAGCTTCTTTATAGCTGAGGATTCTGATTTGGATATAGATACTACGGTGGAGGCTGTAAAAGAGGAGCTTAACAGTCTGAAAGAATTTATGGATATAGGCGAGGGAACTATTACCGTAGATGAAACAGAGGATTTAGACTGGATAAATAATTGGAAAAAATATTTCCACCAGTTTTATATTGATGATTTGCTGGTAATTCCCTCTTGGGAAGAGGTGGCACCTGAGGACAGGGATGGGATGATACTTCATATTGACCCCGGAACAGCCTTTGGTACAGGTATGCACGAAACCACACAGCTTTGTATTCGCCAGATGAAAAAATATTTAACCAATGAAACGGAGCTGCTGGATGTGGGAACAGGCAGTGGAATTTTAGCGATTTTAGCTCTTATGTATGGAGCCAAGCACTGTGTGGGTACGGACTTAGACCCCTGTGCTACAGAAGCGGTTAGGGAAAATATGGAAGCTAATAATATTTCTCCGGACAGCTTTGAAATGATGATAGGTAATCTGATTGACAATAAGGAAACTCAGGATAGAGTGGGTAATGACCGATATGATATTGTAATGGCAAATATCCTGGCACCTATTTTGATTGATTTAACCCCTGCCATTGTACCTAAGCTGAAAAAGGGTGGTATGTATATAACCTCAGGCATTATTGAGGGTAAGGAAGACAGTGTCATTGCTGCAATGGAAAAGGCGGGACTTACTATTGTAGAGGTAACGGCTCTTGGGGAGTGGAGAAATGTAACTGCCCGAAAGGATTTTTAGGATATGTACCAATTTTTCACAGCGCCCGAAAATATACGGGGAAACAGAGTTATTTTAGATGGAAATAATGTTAATCATATAAAAAATGTATTGCGAATGAAGCCGGGAGAAGAAATTGCGGTCAGCAATGGTCTGGATGGACGGGAATATCGCTGTGGAATAGTGAGCCTTGGGGATGTGATAGAATGTGAGCTTAGGTTTATTAAGGAGGAGGGCAATGAGCTTCCTTCAAAAATTTATCTTTTTCAGGGCTTTCCCAAGGGCGATAAGATGGAGCTCATTGTTCAAAAGACAGTGGAATTAGGCGTGTTTGAAATAATTCCTGTATTTATGAAAAGGTGCATTGTCAAGCTGGATGATAAAAAGGCAGCGTCAAAGGTAGCAAGATACCGGACTATTGCGGAGGCGGCGGCAAAGCAGAGCAAGAGAGGGATTATACCTAATATCCATGAGTGTATGACATTTAAGGAAGCTGTCAGCTATGCCAAAAAGCAGGATATTTTACTTGTACCCTATGAACTGGCTGAGGATATGAGCCACACAAGAAAGGTGCTGTCAAGTATTAAGCCCGGAGAGTCTGTGGCATTTTTTATAGGACCGGAGGGTGGTATTGCTGGGGAAGAGATGGAGCTTTTAAGGGAACAGGGAGCTGAGCCTGTCACTCTGGGGAAAAGAATACTCAGGACGGAAACCGCAGGACTTACATTGCTTAGCTGGCTGTCCTATATTTTAGAGGGGTAGAATAAGGCGTAGCTTACAGTAGAGCAGGCTGGCGTGATCTACTGTAGAATAAGATTGCGCAACTTATAGTAGAGTAAACTAGCATACATAACTTGCCGGTAAAGTGAATTAGACATTATGTAAACTATGGGGATTATCCCGCGGAGAAATAAATGGAAGCGTATTTGGACAATTCTGCCACTACCAGAGTATATAAAGAGGTGGCAGAGCTTACTGCAAAAATAATGTTGGAAAGCTATGGCAATCCCAGTAGCAGACACGGACTGGGAATCGAAGCGGAAAAGCTTGTAAGTGAGGCTCTGTCTGTTATTGCCGGAAGCTTAAAATGTGAACCTAAGGAAATAATTATTACCTCAGGAGGAACTGAGGCTGATAATATGGCGCTGATAGGAGCGGCGGAGGCAAACAGCCGCCGAGGCAAACATATTATTACCACCTGCATTGAGCATCATGGAGTATCCGAACCTCTAAAATATTTATCGGATAGGGGATATGAGGTTACTTATCTGTCGGTGGATAAACAGGGGATAATAGATTTGGAGGAGCTGAAGGCGGCCATAAGACCCGATACCATACTGGTGTCCATTATGCATACCAATAATGAAATCGGTTCGATGCAACCCCTAAAAGAGGCGGGGGCGCTGATAAAGGCGGCAAATCCTAATATTTTATTCCATACAGATGCGGTACAGG
>JBHAJK010000042.1:0-5815 GCA_041826605.1 Lachnospiraceae bacterium
AAATATTAAAAATGAAAATAATAAGGAAATTTATAAATAATTTAGATAAAATATTTAAAGAAATCGTTGAATTTAAGGAGTAGATTAAAGATTGTATGCACATAGAAATATTTAATGAAGTTGAAAAAAAATATAATTTATGTGAGCAATCAATAGAAGGATACTCATATTGGATTTACTTAAGAGAGGCTGTGGCGGGTGCAATAGAGCAGGAGGTATTTAATTCCGATGGATTACAGGGGAACATTTCCACTTCACCCCAAAAAACAGATAAGACAGCAGCATGGAATAAAAGGCTAAAGAAAATAAAAAATATTTTGTTACATAGTTATGTGAGACCAAAACACTTTGACTATGTAGTGCTTAACCATTGCAGACGCGTATTAGTTGATGGTACCTATGACTGTATTTACACGGAAGATTTAATACAAAAATTAGGTTCCGCAATAGTTTTGGAAGATGATTATAATGGAGATCACTTTAGACCAATAAGGACAGCAAATATTATATATACAGATATTACAAATGTATATGCATATATATATTGCTCTGTAGCACGAATTATATTTTCTAAAAAATTTAAAGAATATAAGAAAAATATATATCATAATCTTAAACAGCCTATAGCTGAATTAAGTCAACGATATGGCGTAAACGTATCAATAGATAACTTCGTGATGAATGCCTTATACGGCTTATATATATATAAAGTAGAAAAATTATATTATAGAAGACAATTAAAGAAATTCACCCCCAAAGCTATAATTGAAGTTGTGTCCTACAGTAGGCATTGCAAAATCATTAATGAAATTGCAAAAGAAATGGAAATACCATCGATTGAACTACAACATGGCGCAATAGGAAATGAGCATTTTGCGTATAACTATCCATTTGGATATAATATAAAACAGTTTCCGAAATACATCTTGCTGTTTTCAGAATTTTGGATAAATAAATCCTCCTTTCCTATTCCGAAGCAATGCCTTATGCCTGTAGGCTACCCTTATTTGGAAAAAATGAGCACATATTCTGTGGAGCGGAAGGAGAATAAAAAAAATATTTTATTTTTATCTTCAGAACCCGTAGGAAAGATGCTATCAAGTATTGCTATAGAGCTGAGCGAAAAATTAGATATGGATAAATATAGTATTCATTTTAAGCTTCATCCTAAAGAATATGCGAAATGGAGGGACTTATACCCCAATTTAATAGGTAGGAACATAGAAATATATGACACTCCGGCCGTAAACTTGTATGAGCTGTTTTTGAATGCAGATTTTCAAGTAAGTGGTGCCGGCTCAACCACTATATTTGAAGGCCTTTTTTTCTCCTTACCAACATTTGTTCTTAAACAAAGGAGTATGAGCGTTATTAATGATTTGTATGAAGCTGGATATATAAATTTTTTTGAAACGGGTGATGATTTAATAAAATTAATTTATACAGTAAATGTGAGTAATGTTAGCAATGGAGAGGCCTTATGGAAATGTAATGGATTAAAGAATATGTGTTTCCAAATAGAAAAGATTATTGACAGAGAGAATAGTATTTAAAATGGAGAAAAAATAAATTATAAAACTGATTTAATTAAAGTCAAAATTGGAGTATTAACTCTATTGGTACTAACTATATTTATGAGTTTTTTTATATATATTAATGAGCCAAGAGGGGATGATATATTGTGTTATTTTGAGGGATGTTTGACATACCCTTTGGATGATATGGATAATTTACTGGGGGAAAGATTTAGTCATATAGGATAGGTTTTAAAAGCATTGCGATTCGCTTATTCTCACTGGACCGGAAGGGTGCCCGGGTACATATTAAATTATTGGGGCAAGATATTGCCTAGGTTATTACTGTCAATTATTACAAGTTGTATTTATTCAGCTAATATTGTATTGGCACTAAAGATTATTTGGAAGAGGTGGGACAAAATATTTAACTCACCGATGTATATACTGGCCCTCTATTTTGCTATGTATTGGTATTGCCATCTAGTTTATTTTACATATATGTGGACTATGACAAGTATATATCCCTTCTCGTTGCTGCTTATATTACTTTATTATGTTATTTTTATGGATTATTTTGATGGAAGCCACATAATAAAGAGGAAGGAATGGTTTGTTTTACAAATATTAGGAATTCTGGCAGGAATGTCGCATGAGGTAATTGCATTTTGCTTGATGATAGCACTGTTGATAACTTGTTTAGGCACAATTATTAACAAAAGACGGTACGTGGATTTTGTAATATATAATATAGGTTTGGCAACAGGATATTGTATAGGTTTTTTTCGCCGGGTAATTTTAATAGACAAAAGCAATCACATGATATTATCACATCAACATATAGTGAAAGGCTTAGAGGCAGTATTTTAACTCATATAAGAGTATTAATGGGAACTAAGGGTGCTATATTGATAATTTTATCAATATTTATCTTAGCGTATACAGCACTTGTAATATTATGGACAAAAAGGGAAAAGGAGATATTTAAAAATATTGCTAAAGATATAAGTGGCTTTGTTGTTGCAGATATTATTTCTATTGTTATTTGGGCAGTATCTCCCAGAGTTGCGGTTTATGGCTTAGATTGGTTTATAATTACGGTATATATTTTTTTATTTAGGATAATACGCGAAATTAATGATAAAGAGTTAGGAATAGAAAGTATTAAAAAAAATATAAATGTGTATGTGACACCTATAATACTTGCTATCTTTTTGATAGTATCGGGAAGAGAAGTTGCTTCGTACTCACATACTTCATTTACAAGGCAGAATTTAATCAAAGAGGCATTGGAGGAAGGGAAAAAAGAGGTTGTTGTCCACCGATTTTATGAAAAATTATCACATAATAGATATAATTTAAACTATCTGAATGAGCAGATAACATATGATATGGAGTGCTATATAAAATTTTATGGCACTAGGGTAATTGTTTCTGAAGACTGACGTATTAATATTAATAGAGAGGAAAAATGAGTAATTTATATATTGTAATGTACCATTACACAAGAGAATTAAAAAAAAGCAGATATCCAGGTATAAAAGGACTTGAATTAGAGGCGTTTCGTAGTCAAATTGAATATTTAAATAATAATTTTAACATAATTACAATGGAGGAAGTTATAGCGGCATATACTGAAAAGTATGAACTTCCTGAAAAAGCATTGCTGTTAACGTTTGATGATGGATATATAGATAATTTTTTGTGTGCCTTTCCGGTGTTAGAATCATATGGATTACAGGGCTCCTTCTTTATACCAGGAAGGATTTTAGAAGACCATAAAATGTTGGACGTAAATAAGATACATTACATTTTAGAGAGTGCAGACATAAAAAGATTGGTTAACGATGTGAAATTGAAAATGGATTTTTATCGTGGAAATGAATTTACATTTCCCACCACTAGTGAATTATGGAATGAATTTGCAGTAGAACGTCGGTTTGATGGAAAAGATATAGTATTCGTAAAAAAAATGTTACAAACAGTTCTTCCAGAGCCGGTAAGGTATAAAATAATAGATGAGTTGTTTAAAGAATACATTAATATAGACGAGGAAATAATAGCTCGTGAACTATATATTAATAGAGAGCAACTTGGTGTTTTGAAACGAAACAATATGTATATAGGGCTACATGGATATAACCATGGATGGCTAGGTGATATGCCAAAAGAGCAAATGCAAGGAGATATTGCACGTTCCTTGGACACACTGGATGATTTTATTGATAAAGATAAATGGGTAATGAATTTTCCATATGGTAGTTATAATTACGAAACTATAGATTATATAAGTACAAAAGGGGCAGTGGCAGCTCTTACTATAAAAGTTGGAGTTACAGATATTTTAAAGGATAGCGTATTTGAACTGCCAAGGTTAGATTGCAATGACTTTCCGCCGATTAGTAACAATTTTAAATTATATTAAAGTACATATAAAGAGGATTATATTATGATGGATATATTACAAGAACTTAATGATAAGGAATATACTGCCGGCTTGTATAATGATTACGAAATACGCTTTGCGCGCATTGATGAGCATGATGAATTATCTATGTTTTTAAAAGAACATTGGAAAGCTGATCATATCTTTGTGCTATCTAAAGAAATCTTTGATTTTCAACATTTAGAGAATTCAAAGGGAATATATAATTATGTTATTGCTAAAGAAAAGGAAACGGGAGAAATACATGCGGCATTAGGATTTATACCGACTTCACATTATGATGAGAATATTAAAAATACTATGGTATGGCCCTGTATCTGGAAATCCCGGGACGATATAAAGCGAAAAGGCCTAGGAGTGACAATGTATTATCATTTAAAAAGCAGTATTGACATAGAAACAATATCAATACAAGGAATTAGCGAGATTGCTCTTAGTATATATAAGCATTGGAATTTTACCACTGGAAAGTTGGAACATTATATACTTCCTAATTTTGATTTGGAACAAAATATGGCAATTAATATGGACATCATTAAGCCGAGAAAAAATGAAGAAGATGATATATTTACATTATGCGAGATAGAAGGCTCTGATATAAAGAAAATCACAAATGATAATCCCATCTTTTTGATCAATAATAGATATAAATCCAGAGATTATTATTATAACAGATTCGTTAATCATCCAAAGTATAAGTATTCTTTTTTAAAGATAGAGGATAATAAAAATATTATTGGCATAATCATTGCAAGAGCTTGCACAGATGGTCAAGGGAATTATTGTTCGAGAATTGTTGATTATGTAGGAGACATTAAGCGCATAATTGGAGTGAAAAAACAGTTATACAAATATATTCAGGATAAAAATTACGAGTATCTGGATTTTGTAGAAGCGGGGATAGCTGATAACGTATTGGAAGAAGCAGGATTTTATAATCGAAGGAATTACCCTACTTTGATTGTACCAGGTTACTTTGAGCCATTTGTTCAAAAAAATATCGATTTGGATTATGCATACAAAACGGTATTGAAAGATTATAAACCGATATTTTATAAGGCGGACTCGGATCAGGATAGACCCAATGTGTTGTGAATAGGATAGGCGAATGATTAAATCTTTAGAAAATATATTAGAAAATATTGTAAAGAAAAATGAAACAGTGCTAAAAGCGCTGGAACTATTGGATAAATCGGTGGTTAAAGTACTATTTGTAACAGAAGAAGATAAATTAATAGGAACGGTAACTGATGGAGATATAAGACGCGCATTTTTGTCCAATATATCAGTGGAGAGCACAATAGAAAAAATTGCCTCATATAATCCTAAAATAATAACTTCTGGTAAAGAGAATTTATTAAATAATCTTTTTACTGAATATGGTATATCAGCAATACCGGAAGTGGACGAAAAAGGACAAGTGGTAAAAATATACTATGAAGATAATAAAAAAAATAAAAAACGACTTTCAAAACTTAAAATTCCCACAGTTATTATGGCTGGTGGTTTAGGAACAAGGTTATATCCTTATACTAAAATATTACCCAAGCCACTAATTCCAATAGCAGACACTCCTATATGTGAGAGGATAATAAACTCTCTATACGATGAGGGATGTGATGAATTCCATATGGTAGTTAATTATAAAAAAAATATGATAAAATCATATTTTGGAGAATTAAATTATAATTATTCACTGACATTTTGGGATGAAGAGAAACCCCTTGGTACAGGGGGGGGATTAAGGCTGTTAAAGGATGTAATGACAGGTACATTCATCCTGACAAATTGTGATATCTTAATTATGGAAGAAGTTTATAAGATGGTAGACCATCATATTGGTAATAAGAATGAT
>JBHAJK010000043.1:0-4521 GCA_041826605.1 Lachnospiraceae bacterium
AAAAGCCCGATTTCTCGGGATTAACAAGCAATATCAGAATTTAGTAGCTGCAAAATGACGGTTAGGAAACGAAAAATCTAGCTTTTTATCCTATTTAGTTGTAAAATTACTGTTATTGTGGAAAATAATGCTTTTAGCTTACATTCAGGAGGCAAAATGCGAAATAGATTAGTAGCAGGATTACTGCTTGCATCGATGCTTATATTATCAGGCTGTGATATTTCAGCCATTGCTCCCACAAGTGGCGTTAAGGCCGCTAAGGAAAAGGAATCACTGGAACAGGCACAGCAGGCAAATGCACAACAGGAAAGTGAAGAGAATACAGAGGCAGTACAGGAAAATCCCGGTAATGAAGACTCTACAGCCACGGTAGAACCGGAAGAAACAGAAGAGGAAACAGAGGTTTTCCGTTCATTGTTTACAGGAATGGAAACTACTTACAATTGGCTTGACCACAGGCCTTTGGCAGTAATGCTTAATAATATAAAGGAGGGCTGTCCGCAGTCAGGTATTGCAGAGGCGTCCATTGTATATGAATGTCCGGTGGAGGGGCGTATTACAAGACTTATGGGTATTTTTGAAAAATATGAGGAAATCCCCAAGATAGGTTCCATCAGAAGCAGCCGCGATTATTTTGTATATCTGGCATTAGAGTATGATGCGCTATATGCTCATTTCGGTCAGGCAACAGTATATGTAGGCGAATTTTTAAATTCTGAGGGTGTGGACAATATTTCAGGTGCGGTGGCAGGCATTGAAAATCCGGCTCCCAACACATTTTATAGAAGCTCGGACAGAAAAGCACCTCATAATGTATATATCAGTAATGAGGGCTTAAAAAAGGATATAGAGTATTTTGGATATAGAACCACCTTAAGAACAGGCTTTCAGCAGAAATTTTTATATCCTGAGCTGGGGCAGCGTGTTACCTATGATGATATGGAGGATGCTACAATAATCTATCCCGGTGGAAAAAATAGTGGTGCCCGCAATGGCTTTGCAGGTGTGCAGGCAAGGTTTGAATATAATAAGGATGATAAAAAATACTACAGATACCAGTACGGCGATAAGCATATTGATGGAGAAACAGGCGAACAGCTTACCTATGATAATGTGGTATTGCAGTATTGCAACGGAATAGTAAGAGATAGCAAAGACTATCTGGCATTTGGACTATTGGGAGAAAATGAGTATCCCTGCAAAATCTTCACAAATGGTAAGGTGGTTGAGGGTACATGGAGCAGAACTGAAATATATGCTCCTGCTAAATATTATGATAAAGACGGTAATGAAATAGCCGTTAATTATGGAAAAACCTGGGTTTGCCTAATCTGGAATGATTATGCAGATGATGTGGTAATAGAATAGTGGAGGTGCGGTTATGACCGGCTTTTTAAAAAGCTTTGTTATGGCGTTTTCGGAGTACTCTATGAGCCCGAAAGCTAAAATGGAAAGAAATAAGGAAAACTGTTCATGGATATTGGTATTCTTGCCTTTAGTGGGACTTATTATGACAGTAATAATAAATCGTTGGGCGGTTCTATACCCATATATTTGTGACAACCATATTCTTCCCGCGGTATTCGGAGCCATAATTCCTACAATCCTGGCAGGTGGTACCCATTTGGAGGGCTTTTTTAAATCAGTTGACGCCTTACGTTCTCATAAGTCTGTGGAAGAAAAGCTGGATATACTGCATAAGGATAATCATGGCGGATATTCGGCAATTGTTGTTTGCATCTGCTACTTTATGGTAGCTGTAGGTATATGGAGCGAAATGCCTATTGACGGAATATTTGTAATTGCCTTTGCCTATATTATTTCAAGAGCACTCTTTGGCATTTCCATGCTTACCGCTAAGCATGCCACAGATAATAAGGCATCCTTATATATACCGGAGAATAATGGAGTGAAATGGTGTCAGGTACTTGTTAATGTGGGCTATATAGTAGTATGTGCCCTGTTAATGGTAAAAATTGCATCTACATTTGATAATATATCAGTGGCAACAGCCAGCCTTGTAGGAGCAGGCCTTTCATACATATATTATCTTATAGTCGCAAAAAGAAGCTTTGGAGGAGTGACAGAGGAGCTGGGAGGATTTTTTATTACTGTATGCGAAATAGTAATTCCCATAGCAGCACTCTTTGCTTTTAAAAATCCATTTTAAAGGAGAAAATAATGTTATCACAAAAATATATTGATATGCTGTCAAAAAAATCTGTAATAAGAGAGCTTTCAGAATATGCAGTTGCCAGAGGAAAGGAAATAGGCTATGAAAATGTATTTGACTATACCTTAGGCAACCCGTCTGTAGCTGTGCCAAAGTCCTTTAATGACAGTATAATAAATCTTCTTCAGACAAAAGGCTCCATGGAGCTTCACGGATACAGCCAGAGCCTTGGTATTTTTGAAGTGAGACATCAGGTGGCAGAGTCCTTAAATAAAAGATTTGATATGAACTATGAAACCGACCATATCTTTATGACAAGTGGAGCGGCAGGTGCTATTGCCCATGCAGTACGCCTTGTGACAGAGCCGGGAGATGAAGTGATTACCTTTGCTCCATTCTTCCCTGAATACAATCCATATGTTACATCCTCAGGAGCGGTGCTTTCGGTGGTGCCCCCTGATACAAAGAGCTTTCAGATTAATTTTGAAGCCTTTGAAAGTATGATTTCAAAAAAAACCATGGCGGTGCTTATAAATACTCCTAATAATCCCTCAGGAATTGTATATTCTACAGAGACTATTAAAAAGCTTTCAAAGCTTTTAGAGGAGAAGAGCAGAGAGTACGGTCATATTATTTACCTTATATCCGATGAGCCCTATAGAGAGATTGTCTTTAGGGGAGTGGATGCACCATATATAGCAAAGCATTATGATGCTACAATTACCTGCTACTCATTTTCAAAATCTCTTTCGATACCCGGCGAGCGTATCGGTTATATAGCTGTTAATCCCAAATGTCCGGACGCAAAGCAAATGGTTGTTATGTGCGGACAGATATCAAGGGGAATAGGTCACAACTGCCCGGCTTCGGTTATTCAGTTGGCAGTAGCTGAAAACCTTTATGTTACTGCGGATATTTCCGTGTATGAAAAGAATATGAATATTCTTTATAATGAATTGACGGCTCTGGGCTTTGAAGTGGTAAAGCCGGGCGGTACTTTCTACATCTTCCCTAAGGCCTTGGAGGAGGATGCGGCAGCCTTTTGTAAAAAGGGTACAAAGTATGATTTTATTGGAGTACCTGCTGATTCATTTGCGGCACCGGGATATTTCAGACTGGCATACTGTATTGAAACAGAAAAGGTGGAGCGCTCCCTGGAGGCACTTAGAAAATTCGTTAAAGAAAATTATTAAATGCCAAGCGTGCAGTGCACGGTAATTTTTTGTTGATTACTAACAGAATTCAATAAGCCTTGTTGTGCAAATTGTGATGTTTTATGTTGACGCATTGATTGCATCTACGGTAAACTATTAAATAGCAAAGCAAAATGACACAATAGATATCTAAAGGGAGAGGAAACTATTATGGCAGTTGAAAAAGTTAAGGCAACAGTAAAAAAAGAAATTGCACCTAAGGTAGAGGCAGCTACAAAGGTAGTTGCGGAAGAGACAAAGGCAGCAGCAAAAAAAGCAACAGCAGCTACAAAGACAATAGCTAAAAAGGCAAGCACAGCTACAAAGACTGCTACCAGGAAAGCAGCAGAGACTGTTAAGGAGGCTAAGCCTAAGAAAGCAGCTACAAAGACAGCAATCACTTTGGAATATTCAGATAAAAAATATACCACGGCAGACCTTGAGAAGATTGCCACAGATGTTTGGGTATATGATTATGGAAAGAAAGCTTCAGAGCTCAAGACGGTTGAGCTGTATGTAAAGCCTTTGGAGAGCAGAGTATATTATGTTTTCAATGGCGATATTGTTGGAAGCTTCAAAATATAATCTGCTGCAATAGAGCCATGGCAGATTAACGCAGTAAATATTATAACAAAGCAAAACTGTTCACCTGAAAGGGTGGGCAGTTTTTTTTATTTGTAAGGCGCTTTTTCGGAAAACCGCAAAATACAAAATCAAGCTTCAAAAGAAATTAAGCCCCCCGAAATACCTTAAAAACTCCCAAACCCCGTGCAAAAAAATATTTCATTATTATACGCAATGCTGGTTTTCGGGGGGGTGGTGTGTTAATATAAAATAACTTTATTAATTTTGTATTAACGGATATTTTATCGAAAACAGTGTAAAAAATCACGTTGATATGTTGATTTGCTACAGTTTGGGATGGAGGATCAAATGAAAATTAGGGCATTATTTTTAACGTTGCTGTTGTCACTGTGTCTTACAGCCTGTATGAAGGATGAGGCAACTAAAAAAGCTGAAAGCGATATTGCCGCAATGGGTGAGATAACCCTTGAGAGCGGGGATAGCATAAAGGCGGTGGAGGATTATTATAATTCGCTTACGGATAAACAGAAATCCAAGGTGGAAAATGCACAGGTCTTAACGGAAGCAAGA
>JBHAJK010000044.1:0-15121 GCA_041826605.1 Lachnospiraceae bacterium
AATAGAAAATCCTTGCAGGTCTTGAGTGACCTGCATTTTTTTGTCAAATTTTTCTTTATTTTGCGTGGCTATATATGGCTATATATGATACAATAAGCATATCGGAGGTATGCCATGAAAGTCAGCATTTCAAAGTCTAAAATACTACCATCTACTACTTAAGCAAATCTGTAAGAGTTGGAAATAAAACAACAACCAAAACCGTTGAAAAAATTGGAACTCATGAAGAGATACAAAAGATTTGCGGAGATATGGAGCCACTAGATTGGGCCAAAGAGTATGCGTCAAAACGAACCTCAGAAGAAAAAGCGCATAAACAAGATATCCTTATGCGCTACTCATCTTCATTACTGATTGATAAAGGGGTTCGTCATTCCTGCAGTGCAGGCTATCTTTTCCTCCAAGATATTTACTATTCCCTTGGGCTTAATAAGATATGTAATTCAATTTCCGAAAAATATAAATTCAACTATGATTTAAATGACATCCTTTCCATGCTTGTCTATTCAAGAATTATTGCTCCCGGTTCTAAGCTATCTTCTTTTGATAGTGCACAAAAATTCCTTGAACAGCCTAAATGTGAATTGCATCAGGTCTACAAAGCTCTTGAAGTTATTGCAAAGGAAAATGATTTCTTTCAGGCTGAGCTATATAAAAACTCCCAGACTGTAATTAATCGCAACAAAGAAGTTCTCTATTATGACTGCACTAACTACTATTTTGATGTCACTGATAAGGATGATTTTAGAAAATATGGCGTGTCGAAAGAACATCGCCCTAATCCTATTGTTCAAATGGGGATGTTTATGGATGCCGATGGCATACCTCTTGCATTCTCTGTTTTTGACGGCAATCAGAATGAACAGATTTCAATGTCTCCACTTGGAAAAAAGATTATTAAAGACTTTGGTAACTCTGACTTCATTGTATGTACTGATGCCGGTCTTTCCCCTAATGCAAACAGAAAATTTAACAGTATTCAGGGAAGAGGATTTGTAACCACACAGTCAATCAAAAAGCTAAAAGGATTTTTACAGGATTTCTGTCTTTCTGATGATGGCTGGTTTCTTCCCGGAAGCAATAAAAAATATAAGCTAAGCGATTTAGATGAAGAGGCTGATTATGACAAAGTCTTTTATAAAGACAGATGGGTTAAGGAAAATGGTCTGGAGCAACACCTTATTGTTACCTATTCCATCAAATATCGTAATTACCAAAGAATTATTAGAGAACGACAAATAGAAAGAGCTAAAAAGTTGGTAGAGGCGTCATCTAAGCTTACAAAGAATAGTTCTAATGACCCTAAGCGGTTTATTGAACAGGGACATTGCACCCCAGATGGTGAAGTTGCAAACAAAACAATTATTTCATTAAATCACACACAGATAGATAACGAAGCCAAATATGATGGACTTTATGCTGTCTGTACAAACCTTGATTACGATGTATCAAGTATTATTAAAATCAATCAGAAAAGATGGGAAATCGAGGAATGCTTCCGCATTATGAAAACAGAGTTTAAGGCAAGACCTGTATATCTATCCAGAAAAGACCGAATTACAGCTCACTTTACTACTTGTTTTACAGCACTTGTTATTTACAGAATTCTCGAAAAGAAGCTGCATGAAAAATACACTTGCGAAAAACTGATAGATACAATACGTTCCATGGATATGATGATTGCGCCTGGAGAAGGATATATACCAACCTACACTCGCACGGATATAACTGATGCCCTTCATGAAGCTTTTGGCTTTAGGACTGACTATCAGATAACATCTCAGAAGAATATGAGAAAAATTTTAAATCAGACCAAAAAGAAGTAAATATTACCACATACTTTTTAATAAATAAAACCTCACAAATAGCGTATTTATACTGGCTGTGAGGTTTTTTCTCTTTCTCAACTGTCAAAGACGGGATAGCGTCATGATTTCCCATATTATGCAGACTTATGCGTACAAAAATATTCACAAAAAGAGACTCTGCCCCCCCTTAAAAATATGTGCAGTTTTACTATTTTTGTGAGTTTTGTGAATTTTCACTATATTTACTATATTTACTATATCTCACACTCTTTTCAACACAAAAAGCTCCAAGCGTAAATACGCTTGAAGCCTTTCTACAATCACTATAAATTCAAATCTTATTACTGTTCTTTTTTCACAAGCTTAGTGCGGAATACATACCACATTGCACCTGTAAGGCATACTGATGAGTATGTACCGCAGATAATACCTACCATAAGAGGAAGGGCAAATTCTCTAATGGAAGTAACGCCAAGCACATAGAGAGACGCTACCATCACAAAGGTTGTAGCCGAAGTAAAGATGCTTCTTGAAAGAGTCTGATTAATACTCTTGTTTACAAGCTCCTCTAAATTACCGTTTCCAAGTCCCGGCAGGTTTTCACGTATACGGTCAAAAATAACGATTGTGGCATTGATTGAATAACCTACTATTGTAAGCATACAAGCAATAAATGTGCTACCTACCGTTACCCTTGCTGCCGCGTAAAATGCCAGTACTACAAGTACATCTTGTATAAGTGCCGCAACTGAGCTTGCTGCAAATCTTACATCCTTAAATCTAAACCAGATATAAACAAGCATACAAATAGTAGCTACTGCCACTGCTATCACTGCATCCTTACGCATTTCCGATGAAATGGTAGAAGAAATCGTTTCAGCAGTAATCTTTTCCACATCCACTCCAAAGCTTTCAGATAAAGCTTTATTCATGGCTTCTCTCTGGTCTACCGAAAGAGTACGTGTCTTGATAATTACCTCATTTGTTCCCTGTACTTTCTGGCACTGTATCTGATTGTCTCCTGTTACAGCAGCAATTACAGGCACTACTTCTGAGTCAATCTTTGACAATGGCATATCTTCATTAAATACTACACTTGTTGAAGTACCACCCTTAAATTCCAAAGAATAGTTAAGAGGGTCGCCACTCTGGCTCTTATTAACTCCCATAAATACAAAGCCTGCCAATACAAATACCGCAGAAATCACAAAGAAGAATTTTCTCTTTCCAAGGAAGTCAATAGTCTTTCTCTCTTTAGCTGCACCGTAAAGCTTTTCATTCTTAAGCCCCACTGCATACATAGCCTTTAAAATAATCTTTGTTATTACAAGTGCTGTAAACATTGATACTACAATACCAAGTCCTAAGGTCTGAGCAAAGCCCTTTACTGAGCCTGTACCCATAACACCCAACACTAAAGCCGCAATAAGGGTCGTAATATTTCCATCTATAATAGCCGAAAGAGCTTTCTTAAATCCTATATCAATAGCTGATGCCACAGTCTTTCCTGTTGCCAGCTCCTCTCTGATACGGGCAAAGATAATAACATCCGCATCCACTGCCATACCTACAGACAGGATAATACCTGCTATACCTGGTAAGGTCAGTGTAATATTAAAGCCGTTTAGCAAAAGAATGGTTAAAACTGTATAAATTCCAAGTGCAATCACAGATGCCAGGCCCGGAATATAATATACACAAATCATAAAGATTGCCACAATGGCAAATCCAATCGCTGCCGCCTTTAAGCTTGTGGTAATTGCTTCATGTCCAAGCTGTGCTCCTACCACATTAGAGCGAAGCTCTTCAAGCTGAAGCTTAAGTCCACCAATTCTAATGGTAGAAGCTAATTTATCTGCCTCCTCATATGTGAAGCTGCCTGAAATCTGAGCCTGTCCATTGGTAATTGCTTCATTTACATTAGGAGCACTGACAATCTGTCCATCATAATAGATGGCAATACTCTCTCCTAAAAGATGAGCTGTAGTTGTCGCCTCCGCAAATTTTGTGGTTCCTTCCGGTGTAAATGTAAGAGATACTACAAACTGCTGGTTGTTCATACTATCCTTATATGAAGCCGCAGTAGCGTCTGCTACGTCTGTTCCCTCTAATACCACACTTCCATCAGCAATAAGAGTCTCTATATCCTTGGTAAGAACATATCCAAGACCTGTATCCGTGTAGGTATAACCATAATTCAAATTTCCATCATCATCAGTCTGACGAATGAAATAGAGAGAACCCGGCTTTCCAAGCTCCTCTAAAATAGCATTTGCATCTGATACACCGGGAATTTCAATATTTATTCTGTTCTTACCTTCAGAATATACCTGTGCCTCGGTACTATAGCCCTCAACTCGCTTTTGAAGCTTATACACAGTATCAGACATATCCTCGCTGCTAGGCTCGTCCTCGCCTACTACCTGATATGTAATACTAACTCCGCCTGCCAAATCAAGTCCCTGCTTAATCTGAGCCGCCGAGCCTGTGCCATTTGCATCAAAGCCGTATACACAAGCGTAAATTCCCCCTGCCAATAAGGCAATCAGTGCAACCAACCATATGACTGCATTTCTCTTTTTCATCTTTTTACTCTCCTTTGTCTGACTCGTCAAGAGCAGCTTTAATCATAATTGCACATTCCACACGCTTGCGCTGAAGCTCACAGCCTAAGTCATATGCATCATTTATATTACCATGGAAATTATATGAATTTGCCGCACAGCCTCCGCTACAATAAAATTTAGCAAAGCACTTTCTGCACTTTTCCTTGGCATATACATTACAGCCCTTGAATTCATCCTGTATATCAGTACGAGTTATTCCATCCTTTACATTTCCCATCAGGAATTCCTCATTACCTACAAATTGATGGCAGGGATAAAAATCCCCCCATGGAGTAACGGCAAGATATTCCGTACCCGAACCACATCCGGACAACCTCTTTGCCACACAGGGCCCTCCTGTTAAATCAATCATAAAATGGAAGAAATTAACAGGCTTTCCCTCTTTATGTCTCCGTATTATATCTACAGCCAGTTTATCATATTCCTCTAAAATCTTAGGAATATCCTCCTCAGTCAGCGCATAGGCATCTGTAGGCTGTGCCACCACAGGCTCCACTGAAATCTGTTCAAAGCCCAAATCCGCCAAATGCTTTACATCCTCTGAAAAATCAAGATTATTATGGGTAAAGGTTCCTCTTACATAATAATTTTCCTGATTTCTGCTCTCCGCTACCTTTTTAAATTTAGGAACAATAGTATCATAGCTACCCTGTCCGCCTCTAAAAGGCCTCATTCTGTCATTTACTTCCTTACGTCCGTCAATGCTTAATACCACATTTGCCATTTCCTTATTGGCAAATTCAAGTATTTCATCATTTAACAGAACTCCGTTTGTGGTGAGGGTAAATCTGAATTTCTTATTATGCTCTTTTTCAATGCTTCTACCATATTCTACAAGACGCTTTACCACGTCAAAATTAAGTGTTGGCTCTCCACCAAAGAAATCCACCTCAAGATTTATTCGATTGCCTGAATTAGCCACCAAAAAATCAAGGGCATCCTTTCCCACTTCATAGCTCATTAAAGCTCTTCTTCCATGGTACTCGCCCTCTTCTGCAAAGCAATACTCACAGGCTAAATTACAATCATGAGCAATATGCAGACAAAGTGCCTTTACCACAGTAGGACGATTCTTAAAGTCCATTATATAGTCTTCGTATACATCCTTTGTATAAAGCTGTCCTGCTTCGTGAAGCAACAACAACTCTTCACATACTTCCTTAATATCATTACTGCTGTAAGGCAGCTTTTCGCAAGCCATACAGCCTGCTTCCACAGCCGTTTCGCCTGTAAGTCCGGCGTTAATAATAGATTCAAACACAGGAATAATATCATATACACAGTCGTCAACCACATGAACCGAGCCACTGTTTACGTCCAATACGATATTATATCCATTATTTTTATACTGATGAATCATCAAGATTCTCCTTAATTTCTTATTACTCAAAACAAACTCGAAGCCATAACCGTTACCAGTCACGACTTCGAGTTTGGTTTTATTATCCTGATAAGTTGGTACTATTTAAGCTTTTCGCAAGATTGATTTCCAACTGTGCATGATGTCTTACATGCTGACTGGCATGATGTCTGACATTCGCCGCATCCACCTTTCTTAACTGACTCTGTAAGATTTCTTGTTGTAAGTGTCTTAATATGTTTCATGCAAAAATAGCCTCCTTAAATTCTTAACTACTTATATCGTGTCTAAGTATAGCATAATTGCACTTTATTGCAAAGTATTTTTTATCTTAACACACCCTATACTAGTCCAATTTGAAATTGCGTACTTCCTCTTCCAGTACAGCAGTCAATCCCAGCAAGTCTGTTGATGTCTGCGATACGGACTCAATGTTTGCGCTTTCCTCAGCCACAGTTGCATTAATCTCATCTATATCTGTTACCGAAGCATTTGCTGCACTCCAGATTGCATCTGCACTATTTGATGTTTCATTAATTTTGCCACTTAGGTTTTTCAGCTTCGCAATAATCTCTGATACACTCTCACTGACCTCATCAGTTCCGTTTTTAATAAGTGCAAAATTGTTCTTTGTCTCTTCTGTCAGCTCATTGCCCTGTCTAAGCTGGCGTACACTCTCTTTTAGCTTGCTACTCATATTTTCAGACTCACTCTGAATTGTATCAATCATCTGCCCGATTTCCTTGGCAGCCATCTGTGAATCATCTGCAAGCTTTCTTATTTCATCCGCAACTACCGCAAAGCCTCTGCCTGCATCCCCGGCTCTTGCCGCTTCGATAGAGGCGTTAAGAGAAAGTAAATTGGTCTGCGATGCAATGTCTGAAATAGATTTGAGGGAATGGTTCATTTTCACAGCATTTTCATTGAAGCCTGCGAATATAGCATTTACCTCTTCAATAGCAGTATTTATAGCATTCATCTGTGCAATATACTGTTCAAGCTGTACCGCTCCCTTTTCCGCATTATTCATAGTTTCCTTTGAATTTGCCGAAATATGATCTGCATTTGACACAACAGCCTCTGCAATAGCTTCCATTTCCTGAATTTGAGATACTATCTTTGATACCTCTGACTGCTGCTGCTTAAGCTTCTCATCCATTTCCATAACAGCCTCTGCAATTCTGGTAGAGCTTTGAGTATTTTCTTCCATACTTATTGTAACGCTGTTCATGGAGTCCTTTAAATTATCTGTAGAAGCTAAAACCTTTTTCAGAATTTCAGACACACTGCTTTTCATCTTATTAAATGAAACTGCAAGCTGACCTACCTCGTCAAGGCTTCTAACCTCTATATCCTCTCCTGTCAAGTCTCCGTTTGCTATGATACTTACCCTCTTTGTAACTGTCTGCAAGGGCTTTGTTATACTGCCTGACACCACTAAGGATGCTACGGTTGATAATACTACAGCCACCACTACAAGAACCACAATAATAAGTATCATTTCTCGCATACTTGACTGTATTTCCTGTTGAAAAGCTTCACTTCTTGTAATTTCAGTCTTCAAAAGATTGTTTGCATCAGTTACCATGAAGCTTGAGCTGGCTACCATTTGTTCAGCCAATTCATTACCCTTTGTGTTGAACTCAACACCCCCGCAAACCTCTACAATCTCCCTATAATTTTTAGCATATTCCTCAACGCCTTTAGCTAACATTTCCGCCATCCAGCGATTTTGGCTGTAAAGTTCCTCACCCCCAATATTCTCGGTAATATCAAGCATATACTGCTCCATATTGGCAACGATTTCGTTGTATCCGGTTTTTTCAATATTATCTCCAAACTTACATAAGTTTGGTAATGTTTTGGCAATTGTATTTCGATTATTACTGATATATGAAATTTTACTGATGTTTTCCAAAACAGATGCATACTTACTGTTGTAATTATTCATCTGGAATAAAATAATGGCTATAAGAACGGTAAACACCGCAATTACAGCAATAGCCATAGTATTTATCTTACGTTGAATACTCATGGTCTTGCCTAAGTTTATTTTCTTTTTATTATTCTTAGTAGCTTTACTTCTTGTATTGCCCGTATTATCTGCAATGCTTTTGGCTTCTGCTTCGCTTTTACTATCTTCGGTACTACTACTTTCTATAGCATCACTATTTTCTACCGCGATAATATTTTCTATATTCTCTAAATTATATATGTTCCCTGAATTGTCTGCGCTTCCCACTTCATTATTTTGTTTTGCTCTATTATTTTTACTCTTTCCCAATGCTTTCCCCTTTGCCTTTATATTTTCGCAAACATTTTTTATAAATTTCATTTCAGACATCCTTTTCTCTCCTTGATATTCCCCATTTTATAAATGACCATATAACTTCCTTATAATATTCTACCATGTGTGCCCATGGTTTTATTAGCAAATTATTGTTAAAATATAGCAAATTTGTGCTTTGTTTTTGGCTTTTTCCTGTATTTAGTAAATAAAGTAGTAAAAAAACAGTTCTACGCGTATAATTATGAAATACGGTATTCGAGGAGTAATGGCATATAATTATGAAAATTATTGTATCTGATATAAGACAATTTGATAGCGAATTTTCTTTCAAAGAAGCTCTAAACAAATTGGACAAAAAACGAATTTCCAGAATAAATTACCTAAAAAGTCCTGAGGATAAAAAACGTTCTCTTACAGCAGGTCTTTTAATTAATTATGCAATGAGAGAGCTTAATATAAATAGCGAAATTAAATCCGACTCCAATGGCAAACTCTTCTGGGATAATAATTCCGAGCTTTTCTTCAATATTTCACATTCCGGAAATTTTGCCACCATTGCCTACGGAAATACTCCTGTAGGAATTGACATTCAAAAATTCAGAAACATCAATGATGGAGTGGCAAAGCGTTTCCTTTCTACCGCAGAATATGAAGTGCTACAAGCTTGTGATAGCTGGTTTACATCACACTTCCCACTCTGTGCAAATAACGATATGGCATTTCCCCACGATTGTCCAAGCACTCCGGGAGCCCCACTCTGTGTACATAATGATATGGCATCTCCACAGAATAAAAATAAGCAACAGTACCTAAATACTCTTTGGAGTATAAAAGAAGCATATATAAAACTAACAGGTTTGGGACTTTTCTACGATATGCGCCAATGTGTAGTCAATATGATGGCGGGTACTATTTCAGAGTTTGCAGGCTCCTCAGAAGGCTCTGTTTCACAAAATCCACCTGCTTACAAGCAGACTGCTTTTGTCAAGCATTTTTCCTTTATTTCGGATAACGACACATATAATTTAAGCGTCTGCTCCCATCAAGACAATGTTCCCAATACCTATCGCCTATTAAATTTTAAGGAAACGACCAACTAATGGCGTTTCCTTAAAATTTGTGGACTCCCATATACACTAATACAAAGGATGCATTATCTTTTGAGTATTTCCTTAAAATTTAAGTTTTCCCCCATCATCTGATATAAGTGCCACGCTCTCTTTAGTATTTCCTCAAAATTTAACTTTTTCCCTATCATCTAAATATAAGTGCCACACCCTCTTTAGTTTTCCTTAATCCTTAATGTATTCTCTTTCTCATAGTCTCCCATTTATCGCAAAAGACTATATACATCTGCCAAAACCTCGTCAAAGTCCGACTCGCAAGAATTGTTTTCAGCCATTTTCTGTATCGTTTTCTTCAAAATACAGCTCGCCTCAAAAAACTAACATTTTTCTTAATATGCACATTGCAATAAAATAACTTCTGTGCTATACTCACATAGTTGTATGCCGGCATGTCGGAATGGCAGACGATGCAGACTCAAAATCTGTTGGGCTTACGCCCGTGTGGGTTCAAGTCCCACTGCCGGCAGTAAAAAAACCGCTATCCACTTAATTGTAGATAGCGGTTTTTGTTGCTTCACTTACCCTCAAAACATTGCCAGTAAATCTTCTATGGTTTCCCGACGGCGTATCTGTCTGACACTTCCGTCAGCACAAATTATTACCTCCGCCGGTCTTGGACGTGAATTATATACAGAAGCCATAGAATATCCATAGGCTCCTGTATCAAGAATACAAGCCAAATCTCCCTCTTCCATTTTAGGTAGTCTGCGGTTTACAGCCAGCAAATCTCCTGACTCACATATGGGTCCCGCCACATTGACTATCTCTGTATCATTGCTATTTTCCAGTAAATTACCATTTCGTATTACTTCAATATCATGGTATGAGTCATACATTGCAGGACGGATAAGAGTATTCATTCCTGCGTCACAGCCTACATATTTTACACCTGAATTTTCTTTTATTCCCTGAACACGGCTTAAAAGTACACTTCCCTCTGCCACACAATATCGACCGGGCTCCGATTTAAAAAGGGGTACTTTTCCATAGCTTTCCACAAACTCGTCTAAAATAGGCTCTAATTCCTTTTTAAATGCCTCCATAGGAAATTCTGCTTCTCCATCTAATTTATGATAGGGTATGCCATATCCGCCACCAAAATCTATAAACTCCAAATCCTTAAATCGATGGGCAATCTGAAGCAAATTAACCACTGCCTCAATATAGGGTGTGTGGTCTAAAAAACCCGAACCGATATGCTGATTGATTCCTACAATTTTTAAATCATATTCCTTTGCAATTTCAAATATTTTATCAATATCCGCTTCAGCTACTGCAAATTTAGTATTTTTTCCGGCAGTTACCACCTTGTCATTATGACCTGCACCCACCCCCGGATTAATACGCACAGCACAGCTTCCACCTCTGTTTATTTCCCCAAACCGTCTAAGCTGTGAAAGGCTGTCCAAGCTTACCATAACCCCACGGTCTATGGCAAACTGCATCTCCTCCGCAGATACATTATTTGATACAAAGAAAATCTTTTCAGGGGGAAAACCTGCCTTTAAAAGAAGAGTTATTTCTCCCGGGCTCATAGCATCACAATTTATTCCCTCGTCTAAAGCCAGCTTCAAAATTTCTATATTAGTATTTGCTTTAACGGAATAATTGGCAGTATAAGGGTATTTTGTAATAACCTCTGCTACCCTCTTCATACGATTTCTTATAATCTCTTCACTGTATACATATACGGGAGTTCCGTATTGCCTTGCAATATCCTCAGGATTATTCCCTTTAAAAAAATCTGTTTCTCTAATATACGAATTCATATAACCTCATTTCAAATATATCTATTACAGCAAATGAGCTCTAAGCTCTTCTCCCGACAAAGGACTTAAATAGGCAGGGGCTACATCAAATACTGTCTTGCATCCAACAGCACCCTCCTTATTCATCTTAAATGCTGCTCTTGCATATGCCACAATTACGCTTGCTGTAAAGGCAGGGTTTGAGTCAAGCTTCAAACTGTATTCTATCACATTTTTAAACTCATTGTCCCAGCCTGTATTACCTGTTCTAAATACAAATCCCCCATGAGGAATACCACTGTGCCTTTCATCCAGCTCTTCCTTTGATATAAAATGAACTGTGGTATCATAATCTGCAAAATAATTTGGCATATTCTTTATCTCTGCTTCAATGCGGGTTTTATCCGCATCCTCCTTGGCCACCACAAAACATTCTCTTGTATGCTTCTGTCTTGTAGTAAGCTCCGGATTTTCACTATTTCTTACGCTGGTAAGAGCCGCTTCTACAGGTATGGTATACTGTTTTCCATCCAATACTCCCTCTATTCTCCTTATAGCATCTGAATGTCCCTGTGAAACACCCTTTCCCCAGAATGTATAGTCATTTCCCACAGGCAGAATACTTCCGGCATATAATCTGTTTAAAGAAAACATACCGGGGTCCCATCCACAGGAAATAATAGCTATGTGTCCCGATGCCTTAGCTTCCTTATCTACATTGGCAAAATGCTCAGGTATCCTTGCATGAGTATCAAAGCTGTCCACCACATTAAAATATTTAGCATATTCAGGAGTCTGAACCGGTAAATCTGTAGCGCTTCCACCACAGAGAATAAGTACATCTATCTCATCCTTATGCTCTTCTATATTATTAATAGAATATACAGGTACATCCGGTGTTAATATTTTCACACTTTCAGGAGCTCTTCTTGTAAATACAGCTTTAAGCTCCATATCCTCATTCTGCTTTATTGCACATTCTATACCTTTTCCAAGATTACCATATCCTAAAATACCAATTCTCATAATTACCTCCTATGTTTCTAAATTAAAAACACCCGGGACTTAGTCCGTCCCGGGATATGCCTCTTTGCACTGTTTCATTATCTGACTTTAGCACTGCATTGTCAAGAAAAAGTTAGCAGATGCTACTATATGTTTTCTATCTGCCAATCAATGGGCGCAAGCCCTCTTTCTACCAGAAACTCATTACATTTACTAAAATGCTTACAGCCAAAAAATCCTCTGTAGGCAGATAGTGGAGAGGGATGGACTGTTTTAAGTACCATATGCCCCGGATTATTCAGCATTGGAATTTTACTCTGCGCCGGACTTCCCCAAAGCATATATACAACAGGTTCTTCCTTTTCATTAACTGCTCTTATAATGGCATCAGTAAATTGCTCCCAGCCCTGCCCCTTATGGGAATTGGCAACTCCTGCCCGTACCGTTAACACTGTATTCAACATAAGCACACCCTGTCTTGCCCATTTTTCCAGATAACCGTTATTGGGAATATAACATCCCACATCCTCCCTAAGCTCCTTATAGATATTTTGTAACGAGGGTGGAATTTTTTTCTGGCTTATCGGCACCGAAAACGACAGTCCGTGAGCCTGATTATATTCATGGTAGGGATCCTGTCCCAGTATTAATACCTTTACATCCTTTAAAGGAGTCAAGTGAAAGGCACTGAAAATTTCATCACTTGGGGGATATACCACATTTTCCGAATATTCTTTTTTCACAAAAGTATAAAGCTCTTTATAATACGACTTTTTACATTCACTTTCCACAATTGGCAACCAATCGTTTGTAATCTTCATCAGCCTGCTCCCAAAGGATATGATATAGTTCCTGAATAATTAGGATACATTTCTCCTATTTCTTTAACATTAAGATACAATGAATATCCCTCATCAGAGTTTAAAGTAATCTGATAAACCTCTCTTGCCGCAACATCCACATAATAATAACCATACATTCCCACTGAATGTCCGTCTAAATCTATGTTGGTATAGGCTCTGCCGTCATCTGTTAAATAAAATTCCAACACTCCCAACATACCATCAGCCTTAAAGGTTCCTGCATATGAACGGTATGTTTCTGCATAATATTCCTTATACGCAAAGGTGGCGTCCGAGAAATATATATACCAGTCAACGCTTTCTCCTATATAATCATTATATGCCATTAGCTCCCATCTGCCCTGGTACTTGGAAATATATCCGGTAAAATCTCCTACATCAGTTGCCAATGTGGCACTTGCATCCCTGTTTAAGGTAAGTATCAGGTAGCCATATTCATCTGAATATCCTGTATAAATACCTGCCAGCTCTGCCGCTCCGATATTATCCGACACTACTTCCGTCATAACACCATTATCCATATAGCATTTATATATAATGTTCGAGCCATCCTCGCCATCTGCAATATATGAGAATTCATAACCGTAATTTTTTTTGCTATAAACACCTCTATATATGGAGATAAACTCTCTTGTAGTATCCGGAACAGTCTTCTCTGTAAGCGTGGCGTTTTTATCATCATTAATTTCAAGAATGTACACCGATGTATAGGTCCGGTCTCCATTGTCGTATGGAACCTCCAGGGTGTAGGACTCCTTGTCTTTTTTTGTTTTTTTAGTTTCTTCCTCTTTTTCTTTTTCTTCTTCCTCCTCCGCTACTTCTTCAATTTCTTCATCATCTTCCGAAGCATCAGTAGCCTTTCGTCCGACAGTGCTGCTACAGCCTGTAAGTATCACAGCCATAATAACAGTTAAAATAACAGTTCTTTCAATAACTTTCTTCTTCATACACTGCCCTCCTTTGCCTATAACTAAATACGCACCTCTATGCCCTTGCTTTCCATATGCCTTTTTACTTCATTGATTTCCAGTTCTCCAAAATGAAATAATGAGGCTGCCAGTACTGCATCTGCATGTCCACTTAAAACAGCATCAGAAAAATGCTCCAATGTTCCTGCTCCGCCTGATGCAATGACAGGTATTCCCACTGCATCCGACACCGCACGGGTAAGCTCTATATCAAAGCCTGCCTTTGTTCCATCACAGTCCATACTGGTCAGCAATATCTCTCCGGCACCTAAGCTCTCGCCTTTCTTTGCCCACTCTATCGCATCTATGCCTGTATCCACGCGACCACCATTTAAATAAATAGTCCAGCCATTGCCGTCAGTTCTTCTTTTTGCATCTATTGCCAGCACCACACACTGACTTCCAAACTTTTCTGCGGCTTCCCTTATCAGTTCAGGCCTCTTAATAGCAGCAGAATTGACTGCAATCTTATCAGCCCCCTCACGAAGCAATGCTCTAAAATCCTCTACACTACGAATACCGCCTCCAACAGTAAAAGGAATAAACAGCTTTTTAGCCACCTCGCGTACCATATCCACTACAGTATTTCTTCCGTCACTACTGGCAGTAATATCCAAAAACACCACCTCGTCAGCACCCGCCTTGTCATAAGCCGCTGCTGTTTCCACCGGGTCTCCTGCATCCTTTAAATCTATAAAATTTACTCCCTTTACCACTCTGCCATTGTTTACATCAAGGCATGGTATTACTCGTATTGTATGCATAACTTAAATCTGCTCCAAATATTACCGGTAAAAATCGTCTCCTACCATCTATAAATCACAAAAATTCTTAATTATCTTAAGACCTGTTTCCGAGCTCTTTTCCGGATGAAACTGACAGGCATAAATATTATCTCTGCAAACTGCCGCATGTATGGTATTACCATATTCACTAACAGCCGCCACATCTGAAAAATCCTCTGCCACCAGATAATAAGAATGTACGAAATATACGAAAGCTCCCTCCTCTATTCCATTAAATAATGGGCTTTTCTTAGGAAAGCTCAACTTATTCCATCCTATCTGCGGAATTTTTACAGAATCATCTGAAAATCTCACTATTTTCCCCGGCAATATTCCAAGTCCACTAACCCCCGGGGCTTCTTCGCTACTATCAAATAATAGCTGTAAGCCTAAGCATATTCCCAAAAACGGAGTTTTTTTCTCTATTATTTTTTTAATAGTAGGAATAAGACCGTAATTTGTAAGCTTTCCCATGGCATCCCCAAAAGCACCAACTCCCGGCAAAATCACTTTATCTGCTGACAGCAGTACATCCTTATC
>JBHAJK010000045.1:0-5195 GCA_041826605.1 Lachnospiraceae bacterium
CGCTGGAGTGGTATGAAAAGTCAGCGGAGCATGGTAATGCTACTGCAATGAATAATATAGGCAATCTATACTACAGAGGCAACGGAGTTACGCAGGATTATGCCAAGGCGCTGGAGTGGTATGAAAAGTCAGCGGAGCTTGGTAATTCTGATGCAATGTATAATATAGGCTGGATGTACCAAAACGGCAATGGAGTAGAACAGGATTATGCCAAGGCGCTGGAGTGGTATGAAAAGTCAGCTGAGCTTGGTAATGCTCAAGCAATGAATAGTATGGCTTGGTTTTACGAGAAGGGCTGGGGAGTTAATCAGGATTATGCCAAGGCGCTGGAGTGGTATGAAAAGTCAGTGGAGCTGGGTAATGCTATGGCAATGAATAATTTAGGAAATCTCTATCTTGAAGGCAGGGGTGTAGCAAAAGACTTAGATAAAGCAAGGGAATTATTGGAAAAGTCGGCGGAACTTGGAAATGAATATGCTAAAGAAACATTGGCAAGATATTTTTAAGTAATGGGATTTATTATCATAGGCTTACCGCATGGAATAACGGGCATTGCCATGTATGCATATAATATATTTTAAAACAACCGGGCGGGGCATTAAGCTTCGCCCGGTTGTTTTGTTCTAATAATAGGAAATTGCTTTGCATTTCCTATTATAGAAAATCCGCTAAGGATGCGCACTCGCGCGATAGGAAAATGTTGCGGGCGCAACTTCGCTTAGCGCGCAGCGTCCTGCAGGCAAGACGCTTTATTCCCTTATCAGGAAATGCTTACCGGGCACAGTAAAAGCGGGCGGTAAGCTCTGTTGCCCAGGCAAGCCGCCCGATTTGGCAGATACGGTTTTATAAAATGTTAATAATTATATTGTTGACACGGGGCGGGAGCAGTGATATTTTAGTTTTAGAGGATGTTAGCACTCGAAGCAAATGAGTGCTAACAGACGGGAATAAAATATGGAACTTACAGAACGCAAGATGAAGATTATGCAGGCAATCGTTCGCAATTATTTGGAAACGGGAGAGCCTGTGGGAAGCCGCACAATTTCAAAATACACCGATTTGAATTTAAGCTCCGCCACCATCAGAAATGAAATGGCGGATTTGGAGGAGATGGGATATATATTGCAGCCCCATACCTCGGCAGGACGTATTCCGTCGGACGCAGGATATCGCCTCTATGTGGACGCCATGATGGCACAAAAGGAAAAAGAGGTGGACGAGCTGAAAGCTACCCTCCTTGAAAAAGAGGAACGTTTAGACCAGCTGCTTAAACAAACGGCAAAGCTTTTGGCTACCAATACCAATTATGCCACGATGATTTCCGCTCCCGTCATACATCATAACAAGCTTAAATTTTTACAGCTTTCCAAAGTGGGAGATAACAGACTGCTCATAGTGGTGGTGGTGGAAGGCAATGTGATTAAAAATACCGTCATTGACAATGTGGAAGAGGTGGACGCGGAAACGCTGCTGAAACTGAATATTCTGCTAAATACGCATTTAAACGGGCTTTCGATTGAGGAAATAACCTTGGCTGCAATCACAGCCATAAAGCAGCAGGCGGGTGTGCACTCGGATATTGTAAATCATGTTATCGACGCGGTTGCCGCAGCCATTCACAGCGAGGACGATTTGGAAATTTACACTTCGGGAGCGACCAATATATTCAAATATCCCGAACTTGCGCAAAACAATAAAGCAAGCAAGCTCATAGGCGCATTTGAAGAAAAAGAGGTCTTGAACGAATTGGTGGTGCGGACGCTTTCAAATGAGGGCGAGAGGGGCATACAGGTATATATAGGCGATGAGTCCTCGGTGGAAACCATGAAGGATTGCAGCATTGTCACCGCGACTTATGATTTGGGTGACGGCATGAGGGGGACGATAGGAATAATCGGTCCCAAAAGAATGGATTATGATAAGGTGGTCGACAATCTGAAAGGCGTTATGCACCAATTGGATTCGATATATAAAAAGGATTAGAAAGGAATTGAGATGGCGGACAATACGGAAGAGATTTTAAATGATAAAGCGGTTAAAGAGGAAAATTATGATGAGAATAATTTAGAAAATGCGGAAAATCCGGTTAATGCCGTGGAAAATCCTGAAGCTGAAGCAGAAACGACGGGACAGGACAAAAAGGGCAAAAAACACAGGGGCGACAAAAAGCTGGAGGCTCTGGAAAATAAAAATGCGGAGCTTGAAGACAGAGTAAAGCGCCAGATGGCAGAATTTGAAAATTTCAGAAAGCGTACTGAAAAGGAAAAATCCACAATGTTTGAAATGGGAGCCAAAAGTGTTATTGAAAAGCTGCTTCCTGTAGTAGACAATTTTGAAAGAGGGTTAAATTCCATTACAGAGGAGCAGAGAGGTCCTGTGTACGAGGGAATGAATATGATTTACAAGCAGATGATGGATGAGCTTTCAAAGCTGGACGTTCAGCCCATTGAGTGCCTGGGAGAAGAATTTAATCCGGATTTACACAACGCTGTAATGCAGGTAGAGACAGACGAGTTTGAGTCAGGTATTGTAGCTCAGGAATTATTAAAGGGCTATACATATAGAGGAGCTGTGGTAAGACATAGTATGGTTGGCGTAGCACAGTAAGATATTTTTAGAAACAGATGTTATATACGAGTTTCGTTATTAATAAGCGAAATTCGTGATTTTAGAAAATCAGCTCACTTTAAGGAGGAAATAGAGATGGGAAAAATTATAGGTATTGACTTAGGAACAACTAACAGTTGTGTTGCTGTTATGGAGGGTGGAAAGCCCACCGTTATCGCTAATACAGAGGGCGCAAGAACAACTCCCTCAGTAGTAGCTTTTACAAAGACAGGAGAAAGACTTGTAGGAGAGCCGGCTAAGCGTCAGGCAGTTACAAATGCGGACAAGACCATAGCTTCTATTAAGAGAGATATGGGTAGCGACAATGGCAGAACCATTGATGACAAGAAATATTCTCCTCAGCAGATTTCTGCAATGATTTTGCAGAAGCTTAAAGCAGATGCAGAAAGCTATTTGGGAGAAAAGGTATCGGAGGCAGTAATCACTGTTCCTGCATACTTCAACGATGCTCAGAGACAGGCTACCAAGGACGCAGGAAAGATTGCAGGCCTTGAGGTTAAGCGTATTATTAACGAGCCTACAGCAGCAGCTTTGGCATATGGTCTTGATAATGAAAAAGAACAGAAGATTATGGTATACGACCTTGGTGGTGGTACATTCGACGTATCAATCATTGAAATCGGCGATGGCGTAATCGAGGTTTTAGCTACAAATGGCGATACACGTCTTGGTGGCGATGACTTTGACCAGAAGATTATAGATTGGATGCTTGCAGAGTTTAAGGCAGCAGAGGGTGTTGACCTTTCAAAGGACAAGATGGCTCTCCAGAGACTTAAGGAAGCGGCAGAAAAGGCTAAGAAAGAGCTTTCAAGTGCTACAACTACTAATATTAATCTTCCTTTCATCACAGCTACGGCAGAGGGTCCTAAGCACTTTGATATGAACCTTACCAGAGCAAAGTTTGATGAACTGACTCATGATTTGGTTGAGAGAACAGCTATTCCTGTTCAGAACGCTATGAAAGATGCAGGTCTTACAAACGCAGATATCGGACAGGTACTTTTAGTTGGTGGCTCTACAAGAATTCCGGCAGTACAGGAAAAGGTAAAGCTTCTTACAGGCAAGGAGCCATCTAAGACCCTTAACCCTGATGAGTGTGTGGCAATCGGTGCTTCGGTACAGGGTGGAAAGCTGGCAGGAGATGCAGGTGCAGGCGAAATCCTGTTGCTTGATGTAACACCCCTTTCACTTTCTATTGAAACCATGGGTGGTGTGGCAACCAGACTTATTGAGAGAAATACTACAATTCCTACAAAGAAGAGTCAGGTGTTCTCAACAGCGGCTGACAACCAGACAGCAGTTGATATTAATGTAGTACAGGGAGAAAGACAGTTTGCCAAGGACAACAAATCTCTTGGACAGTTCAGACTTGATGGTATTCCTCCTGCAATGAGAGGTGTTCCTCAGATAGAGGTTACATTTGATATTGATGCAAATGGTATCGTAAATGTATCGGCTAAGGACTTGGGAACAGGTAAGGAACAGCATATTACAATTACAGCAGGCTCATCAATGTCAGATGATGAGATTGATAAGGCTGTAAAGGAAGCTGCTGAGTTTGAAGCTCAGGACAAGGCTCGTAAGGAAGCAATTGATGCAAGAAATGAAGCTGACTCATACGTATTCCAGACAGAAAAGGCATTGAATGAAGCCGGAGACAAGCTGGAGGCAAGTGACAAGGCAACAGTAGAAGCTGATTTACAGGCGCTTAAGGACATTCTTGAAAAGACAAAGGATGTAGAGATGAGTGCAGACCAGGTGGCTGAAATGAAAGCGGCTCAGGAAAAGCTTATGACAGGTGCTCAGAACTTATTTGCTAAGATGTATGAGCAGAGCCAGGCGGCAGGTGCCGGCCCTGATATGAGCGGATTTGCAGGCGCTGGTGCTTCAGCACAGTCAGAAGCAGCAGATGGCAATGATGACATCATTGACGGAGATTTCAGAGAGGTTTAAATAGCTGAATATATAAAGCTTTGAGGGGACTTCTAAGTCCCCTCTAGCCACGTTGAGATAATAGTGTTTATTAAAAAATAATAGGCACTTTAATATAGAGGAGTGTTATGGCAGAACAGAAGAGAGATTACTATGAGGTGCTGGGCGTAGACAGAAGCGCGGATGATGCGGCACTGAAAAAAGCATATCGGGCTCTTGCTAAAAAATATCATCCGGATATGAATCCCGGAGATGCGGAAGCGGAGAAAAAATTCAAAGAGGCGTCGGAAGCATACGCTGTTTTAAGCGACCCTGAAAAAAGACGCCAGTATGACCAGTTTGGACATGCGGCCTTTGAAAATGGTGGCGGCGGTGGCTACGGCGGTGGCTTTGATTTTAATGGTGCTGACTTTACGGATATATTCGGAGATTTATTTGGAGATTTATTCGGAGGTGGCAGAAGAAGCAGCTCCGTAAACAACGGACCTATGAAAGGCAGTAATGTACGCACCAGTATCCGTATTACCTTTGAAGAGGCAGTATTTGGCTGTGAAAAGGAAATAGAGCTTACTGTTAAGGAAGAATGTAAGAGCTGTAAGGGCTCCGGTGCAAAGGCAGGTACTGCTCCTGTGACC
>JBHAJK010000046.1:0-16865 GCA_041826605.1 Lachnospiraceae bacterium
CAATGAGCATGAGCGTAGGGGGACTTGTAGGAACAAATAACGGTACTGTAAATATAAATAAATCCTTTGCTGACAATTATCTGGCGGGAAAGCAGACAGGCGGATTTATTGGAAAGAGCAGTGGCGAGGTCAACATAGAAAACTCCTATGCCGCAGGCTTTGCCTATGGCTTCGATACGGAAGAAAATATAGCGTTGGAAAATATAACTTCCAGTAAAAACTGTATGGCAGGCATGGTGGTGGGAAATGTGAATAGGCTTGGCAATTCCTATACTATCCTGGCTCCTATTGATGGTAAGAAAGCTACAAATTACAGGCGCTATGTTTTAAGTACAGCCTTAAATGTAAAGAGTGCATCGAATGTTTACTATCTTATTTCCACAATGAAGCTGGATGATGCGGCGCAGGGCGGAGAGGAAGACCCTCAGACCACCTCAATAGACGGACATACGGGGACATCGTCTATTTTGAGTCTTAGTATTTCGGAATTAAAGACGGCTTTAGGTGGGAACTTTACTTTAAATTTCAGTGACACAGAAGCCTATAGACTAATGGGACAGAGCATTACAGCATATCCATATCCAAGGCTTGCTGACCCAGATGGTCAAGAGTCCTTTATGGCTCATCGCAATGACTGGAAAGAGGAATTTACAGATGGAACTCTTGTATACTATGAAAAATATTCCGTAACCTTTGCAGAGCTAAATCAATGGATGGCTGACCATCCGGGCTATACGGAGACCGAGCTTGAAGCATATCTAAACTCCAGTGTTTCCTATGGCTTTAGTGGCGGAAGTATTTCCGCATTGACAAATGACAGAGTTGTCAGAGGGGATGGATATGGAATTGTATATTTAAAAAAGAGCTTTGATGATGTAAATTCATTAGCCAATATTCCCTCGCAGATTACTGTTACCCTTAAAGATGGGGATACTCAGGTTGTCAGTGAAAATGTGCTTATAAAGACTTCTAATGCCAAGTTTTATCCTGTGGATGTGGCGGAAGCCTCATCGGGAACTCCTGCTATTACAAGCTACAGAATATTCCCCCTTAGCGAAAACATAGTAAACAGGCAGGAGGTGTCTGCAAATTATTACCAGCATATAACGGTTAAGCCCTTAGAAACAGGAGCAGGAACGGAAAGCTACTACTATGGAAATTTTCATATGGCGGAGTCGGTTGTTCCCGTATTATCAGATACTGCTACAATGCCTGTATTTACAAATGGCAGCATAATATCTGTGCGTACTCCAAGACAACTGTTCAGACTTACTACGGACTATGCCATATATCAGGCGAAAACCGGTACTGCTATTTTTAAGCAGAGCAGGGATATAGACTATAAATATTATGATTGGACAGGCTTCCACACTAATACATATGTAAACAGTACGGAATCAACACCAAAGCCTGTGACTATTTTGGAGCAGAAGCCCATAGGCGCGGGAGATAATACTGCTGAAAAGCCTTTTATCGCCACATATGATGGTGGTTGCTTTGAAATAAGAAATGTTAATTTTAAGGCGACTGCTACCAGCGATTATACAGGACTCTTTGGCATAAATCGCGGAACCATTAAAAATGTATTTTTACCTGCTGATTTTAATGTGTCAGGGCAGGGTAACAGATATGCTGTGGTAAATAAAGACAGCAGCAGCAGCGTCAACGTAGGCATGGGTACATTGGCAGGCTTTAATGATACAAATGGTTATATAGATAATTGCGCGTCAGCAGGTATTGTTTTGGGTACCTCAGAGGGGCTTATTTCCGCATATAGTGGAAATATTATATATGTTGGAGGTCTTGTAGGAGTAAATAGGGGGATAATAGCCAATTCTTCTGCGGATACACCTCTTTACAGGATGAACATGACGGATGCCCAGGTTTATGCAGGTGGCTTTGCGGGTTATAATACGGGGCGCATTGTAAATAGCTATGCTTTGGGAGCCATAATCACTGTCAGTTCCACAAGAGGAGATATGAGACTTGGTGGCTTTGCAGGCTATAATACGGGAAATATAGACTCAAGCTACGCCGCTACAGCCCTTAGAGGTGGCGGTACTGCTAAGGTATATGCCTTTACAAATACAGGTGGCACCGTAAGTAACAGTCGTTATTTAGATGGAAGTACATTAAAATATGTGAATACCCTCTATAGCTATAATTATACGGCGGGCACTTCCGCAGGCAGTGCTATTACAAGAGAAAACCTTGTGAATTCAGGAAATAATGCAGTAAAGAGCTATTACCATAAATATTCCACATCAAACGGTGGAGCATATCCCTATAGGGCTGTAGTGAAAAATAATGCAGGAGCGTTTGTTCACTATGGCGAGTGGCAGAATGACGGTATTATGGGAGAGCTGGGTATTTTCTATTGGGAAAAGGAAGAAAGTGGCACTAATGATGGATACCATTATACATATATAGGTACTAAGGAGGGTGGATATGTAAGTGGCACCTCTCTTTGTACTGCTCATGATGACAATGGTGTCATAACAGAATATGGCTATGGCTATTATGTGAAAAAGGGCGAAGAGGGAAATATAGAAATAGCAAACTCTGCCTTAAATGGGGCAAGTGGCATAAGGATAAGCGGAAATACAGTTAATACAGGAGCAAAGGCAGCTCTTGAGGCACAGCTAAAGGAATATACAGTGTATCCTTATACTACCAGGGAGACTGCGGGAACAGGGGATTATATTGTTCTCACGGCGGAGCCGGCAGCAGCAGATAGAAATTGTCCTCTTGATGGTACGCTTAGCGTTACCTATCCTAAAACCGGAACTGATAGAACCACCTATAACTTTACAATTTCTCCGTTCTTTGCAAATGCTATGTCCTTTGACTCCTTTGCAGTGAATGGTGGAGCAGCTACCTCCATAAATACTGACATTATTGTCACTTCTTCGGATTATAGCAATACAAATTACAGTAAAAAGCCTGGAATAAATACTGACAATAAATATGATATTCGTTCTATTAAACAGCTACAGTTTATAAACTGGAATTATGCAACAAAGGATTGCAACCAGCTTGTAACTGAAAGCAACTACAGACAATTTACATATTTATTGCAGACAAGTATAACGGGTATTGGCACTGAAAGCAGGGGTACGGCACTGAATAATCAGAATAAATACTGGCAGCAGACCCATGATTTGGAGGGAAGAGGAGTAACGGGATATACCCCTATAGCTGCTCCTGCCACCTCAAGCCCGGCCAATATTTCCGCGGATGAAAATATTAGAACCAACCAGCAATACAGCTCTGTTCTATATAGCTGGTTTGGAGATAGCTATGACGGTCAGAGCTATAAGATAGAAAGATTAAATATAGAGTCAAAAGCATTTGCGGTAGGACTCTTTGGAATAACAGCAGGTGCAAATCTGGAAAATATAATTCTGGATGGAAATGGAAGTAGCATAATTCAACGAAATGCTACTGCCTCAGATGCCGATGGAGCCTATGCTCTTGGCGGTTTGGCAGGGGTTGCATATGATTATAAAAATGCGATAAGTGCCATTAGAAACTGTGCCATATCAGGCTATACCATACAGGACAACAGCAGAAATAAATTGACATTAGGCGAAGCCAATGTAGGTGGATTAATAGGAATTGCAAATGTTAATTTAAGCAAATGCTCCTCGGTGGTAGATATAGCATTAAACTGTGTTCATAAAATCGGTGCGCCCAGAGGAGAGGGCAATTTTGTAAGATGTGGTATGCTGACAGGTGCCAATAAGGGAACTGTGGCAGATTGCTACACCGGTGGAAATATAACTGTGGGTACAGAGACCTTAGAACAGGCGTATAAGAGTGAAGCTATACATATTTCTACAACAACCAATGATTGGGCAGAGCGAAAAATAACTACCCATATATTTATTGGAGGAATTTCAGGCAGTGCCTTTGCCAGCACCTATAAAAATTTTGAGGGTACTGAAATGCGCCAAGAGGGTGCACCGGTATTTAAAAATTGTTATACCTATGCCTCATTTCCTAAATTAGAGGGAACAATACGTTCAATCTCATTAATAGGTTCGGTAGCAGACGGATTTTCGGGGGGCATCAGACCCAAGTATTATAACTGCTTTTATCTGGAAAGCTCGAAAGATATAGAATTGAAAATGCCGGCATACAGAATAAGTAATGGTGTTACAGTAAGTGATGATACCATGCAGAATAGAGTAAATGAAATGCTTATGGGTAATCTTAATTATATGATGGATTATCATTGGGATATAACATCCAGTCAGACACCTTATACAAACCAGAATTATCAGGGCGTAACCTCCCTTACCTATGCTCAAATGGCAAGCAGAAATGGTGGGCAGTCCATAGCTGTAACCAAAAATCCGTTGGATGCTGCAGATACATATACAAGTGATGCTGTGCGGGGTGTGACCTTTGATGATTTTGCATCCGCTATAAGTCTGGATACAGAAAGTGGCTCATATAGAGGTACTACAGCGACTTTGGGTTCAGGAAATATAAAGACGTCATCCGAGGTATGGAACTATGTAACCATCAAGGAAAATGGCAGGGATATTGACGGAAAGTATAGCTTCCCCGGCGACTCTTCGCCACTTAATGGAAGTAATTATCCATTTGCGGCAGTGGTAAAGCAGAAAGACATATTAAGCAACAGTTCAACCAGGGACTATACCATATATGTACATTATGGAGTTTGGGGCAATGCCGATACCTATTGGGGCAGAGCGATGGAAACCATGGATTTATTTGAAGATATGGTAATGGATGGCAGTGCAGAGGATGGTTTTTCGGTAAAGACCTTTACTTTAACACTTCCTGCTACAGCACCGGATTTGGAAATTACAGATGTTACCATAAGTGACCCAAGCATTGCTAAGGTAATATCATTAGCCAGAAATGTAGATAAGACACAGATAAAAGTAAAAATAAAAGCCTTAAAGAGAGGTACTGTCAATATTACAGCAATGGGAGCTACCTTTAATTTAAATATTGGAGCGGATATTCGTGCCAATGTACCTAATAGGCTTACCTACCTTGCCACTGAGCTTAGCAGCTCTACCACAAAGACACTTACTCCTTTAAAGGCAGAAAATAAACAGACTCTTCCTGTGGCGCTGCGAAAGAATAATACAATCTGGAAGTTACTTGAAAGAAACAGCAGTGATTTGACTTTTGTTAATAGAATGGCAACAGGAACTGATGAGTGGTGGGAGTCGGATATAACACTTAATAGTACAAAGGCCGGAACCTCCCGTACTGTAGATGCGGAGGCAACCTACTATTACCCGGCAAAGCCTGCTGATGGAGAAGCTACTGTAAATATTGGTGGAGAAACCTATAATTGTGAGAGCTATACCTCAAATGTAAAGGAAATTGAGGTTGTAAGCTATGGCTTTGTGGGAATAGCCACAAAAGAGGGAGGGGAGGTACATTCCACAGCTCTTATGCCCAGAAAAGACAGAGAATATACCACCACATATACTAGAGGAAATACCTCAAACTTATGGCTTAATTCATCGTTAAGCAATAACGATTTTTATAACAATGCCATACCTTTTGTGGAGGTCACTGCAATAGGTGCGGAAGATGGCTTCTATATCTATGGTACAAAGGGAGATAAAGCCCTTAATGACACAGATGTCATTGGCAATCCGTTGGTCACATTGGATAATATTACCATTGTAATAGATGGCAATACGGTAGTGTTTACAAGGCAGACTGACGGTACCTATGCAGAGGAGGGAACAAGCTATGGATATGCCTTGGATATTGGTGCCTTACAGGAAACAGATGATACCAATAATTATCAGTATTATAGATGCAGTATTTCAGAGAGTGGCGTGGAAGTAGCTTACAACAGAGTAAGTTCCTTTGCTTTAAAAGTTACCGATAAGAGATTTTAAAATATGATATTAAAAAGCATTAGGGAAAAACTAAATAGCAGTAGTGGTATATCCATCCTATATTCCATAATGCTTTTTATGGTAGCCACACTGGTGTCAGTATTAATACTGGCGTCAGCCCTTACTGCAATGAAGCGACATGAAAATGCAAAAAGGGATAAGCAGGTGGAGCTGACACTGGACAGTGCCCTGGGGGTAATTAGCGGCTATGTGGCTAATATGGAATATACGGTGGTGGAGACAAGGACTGTTGCGGTTCAGAATACCGGTGGTGTTGAGACGGAGCAGGGTACACCGGAGTATAAGGTAAAGAAAAGCTTAAAGACAGAAAAAACTAAAAACGGAGTAACAGAAAACGCTGAGGAATATGTGGAGCTTGCACAAATGGGCACATCTCCCAGCTTTGATAATGGGGCTATGACCTTTGAGTACCAAAAAAATGTAACCACAAATCCCTTTATTATGCCTCAGATGCTACAGGAGGGTCTGCTCTATGGTATTTTAAAAATGGAGCGTACTCTAAGTGACTATAAAAGCAGTGAAAATGCAGCACATGCCGGTGTGGTATATGTGACATTGCTTGACCCTGATGGAGAGAGTATATATACAAAGCTTACTTATACTATATCCTGTGAGCCCACAGCCGAAGAGCAGGAGGCGGGAAAGCGTAAATATAGTATATTATTTGAAATAGAGCTTATGGATAAAGAGGGTGGAAATTATGTGTCCACAGGAAAAAAAGCCTATTTGACAGTGCCCGCAGGTGGAGAAAGTGCTCCAAGCCCCAGTGATTCCTATGTAATGGAGGGTGGTGTGAGAAAGAAAATTACCACAACCACCACTACAGTCACATGGCAGGGAAGCCTGCGCACATCAGGTTGAGTTTAGTAGCTTCGCATCCATTAAAACAAAATCAGGAAGCCTGCGCACATCAGGTTGAGTTTGAAAAGTATATGAAAAATATAAATAAAATAAGTGAAAAACTTCATAAAAACAAGGGAGAAACCCTGGTGGAGACTCTGGTGGCACTTATTATTGCGGTTCTGCCCTTTACTTTTTTAGCTACCTCAATAGTGACTGCGGCACGGATAAATGGCATGATAAGAGAGGACACTTCCTCCTTTGTGACAGTGGAAACAGCAACTGCGCTCTCATCAGAGGGGTATAATCCGGGACCTGCAAGTGATTTTACTATGGAATTTAATTGTGAAAATGATATAAGCAGTTATGTGGGCAATGATTCGGAAGACAGGCGAGTGACTCGTTATGAGATTTATAAAACAGATGCAGAGGGCAATTCAAAGCTCCTCTACTACTATTATAGATAAATTTAAAAATAAGGTAAAAGGTAAGGGCGGCTACTCCATTGCAGAGGCCCTAATGTGTGTGCTCATACTGCTTCTTGTGACAGAAGCTATGACAGGTGGCATTCGATTTGCCATGACTCAATATGGACGGAGTATGGAGCTGTCACAGGCACGGATACTTACCTCCACACTGGAAAATAAAATTTCTGCTAATCTGCAGGCTGCCACCATTACCACTACTACAGGTGGCGAAATATACCCTAAGCTTAAGGCTATGGACAGGGAAAATACGGCAGATGCAAGTGCCACGGAATTTGGCTATATAGCCTTTGTGAGCAGTGGAGATATTGGGGATGGAACGGAAAGTACGCCTGTTCCCTTATTACCCAGAAGTGCTTATACCTATGATTTAGAAGCAAAAGCCGAGATTACTCATTATCCTGAAACGGATGGAATGTATTATACAGTAAAAATCAATATACAGAATAGGGATGGGAAAGAGCTGTCCGATACAATATTCGATGTGTTAGTATATAATTAAAATAAAAGTGGGGTCTTAAAAATGGCATTATATAAAAGATTGGGAGATTTGCTACTGGCAGCAGGCACCATTTCCGAGGAGGAACTGGAAAGAGGTCTGGAGCTGCAAAAGGGAACAAAAGACAGACTGGGTACAGTCCTTATTTCAAATAATATTATTACGGAGTGGGAGCTTATTGAAGCTCTCCAGATGCAGCTTGGAATAGATTTTATTGATTTGACAAAGGTAAATATTCCTACCTCCATGGCACAGCTTTTACCAAAGCATTTGGCGAAGCAGTATCAGGTAATCCCTGTTAAAAGTGAAAAGGATGAGGTCTATATTGCTATGGCAGACCCTCTAAACTTTATTGCCATAGAGGAAGTGCGAAAGGCTGTTAAGAAAAAGATTATCCCCATGATTGCCACAGCTACAGCCATTGACCATTCTATTACCATTTTATATGGAAATGAGGGTGCAGCACTGGCTATTGAGGAGATGCGCCGTGAGGCAAGTGCATCGGCGGAGGTGGCTACTCCTGAGACAGGGGCGTTTGTTGCTAATCAGTTGGGGGATGATGGAGTAAATAATGCTCCTACCATAAGGCTTGTTAACTCTATAATAGAAAGAGCTGTCACAGAGCGGGCCAGTGACATACATTTGGAGCCAAGAGATGACGGACTTCATGTGAGAATGAGAATTGACGGGCTTTTGAGGAGCATACTTATAGTGCCAAAAGAACTGCAAAATTCTGTTATTTCCAGACTGAAAATTATGGCTGAGGTCAATGTGTCGGAAAGACGTATTCCCCAGGATGGAAGATTTAATGTACGTATAAAGGAAAAGGATATTGATGTCCGTGTGTCCACCCTGCCTACGGTTTATGGAGAAAAGATTGTTACAAGACTTTTAGATAAATCCGGCGGAATGCTGACAAAGGAAATGATAGGCCTGTCGGGTAAGGATTTGCAGAAATATGAGCAGATGATTAAATGCCACAACGGCGTTATTCTGATAGTAGGTCCTACAGGTAGCGGTAAGTCCTCAACCATGTATACCATGGTACGGGAGCTTAATAATGACGATGTAAACCTTGTGACCTTAGAAGACCCTGTGGAATACAATATTGATGGTGTAAATCAGGTTCAGATAAATGAAAAAACAGGTATGACCTTTGCCGGTGGTCTGCGTTCTATTTTGCGACAGGACCCTGATATTATAGCAGTGGGAGAAATACGAGACGGGGAAACTGCGGAGATTTCCATGCGTGCCGCCATAACAGGACATGTGGTGCTTTCCACCATACATACAAATGACGCTTTGGGAACAATCGACAGACTGGTGGATATGGGAGTTCCGGCATACCTTATATCAGCAGCCCTAAAGGGTGTTATTTCCCAGCGACTTGTAAGGCGCATTTGTACCAGATGTAAAACAAGCTATGAGGCTGGTGCAGATGATTTGGAAAACCTGGGAATAAAGGATGGAAAGCCTAGAATTTTCTATAAAGGAAAGGGCTGTCCGGACTGCTTTGACACAGGCTATAGAGGCAGAATAGCTGTTTTTGAAATGCTACCTATTACAAAAGAGATAAGAAGCATAATTGCAGGACAGGGTAGTCGCGAGCAATTGGAAAAACTGCTTAAAATGTCCGATATAGGCTATGTATCTTTAATGGAAAATGGAATTCGCCTTGTTGAAGAGGGCATAACTACTGTGGATGAGGTAATGCGGGTAGTGAATGAGCAGGATTAGGCTGTGTAAAAGTAGAAATTATAAGGCTTCAAAGTAGGGAATTATATGATTAATGTAGAAGAACTAGTGCGTCAGGCAAAGGAGGCTAATGCCTCGGATATCCATATAATAATGGGACTTCCCATAAAATACAGAGTGGATGGAGAGCTGGATAATATGACAGATACTCCTTTGACGGAGGCGGATTGTATACAATATGCAAAAGAACTGGCAGAGGACAAATTTGATGAGCTAATGAGTGTGGGCGAGCTGGATTTGGCTAAAAGTTTTGAGGCAGCCAGGTGCAGGATACATATTTTTAAGCAACAGGGTGTACCATCTGTAGCACTTCGTCTCCTTAGGGAAGAAATTCCCAAGTTAGAAACACTGGGACTTCCTCCTGCGGTATTTAATCTGACAAAGCTTCATAAGGGAATAGTACTTGTGACAGGAGAGACCGGTTCGGGTAAATCCACAACCCTGGCAGCACTTTTGGATAGTATAAATAATACAAGAAAGAGCCATATTGTCACTTTGGAAGACCCGATAGAGTATGTATATAAACCAAATCTTAGCGCGATTAATCAGCGTGAGGTGGGTAAGGACACAAAGAGCTTTGCCAACGGACTTAGAGCCAGCCTCCGTGAAGACCCGGATGTTATCTTAATCGGAGAAATGCGTGACCCGGAGACTATAGAAACAGCTATTACTGCGGCAGAAACAGGGCATCTTGTATTTGGTACCCTGCATACAGGCTCCGCTGCCGACTCAATAGACAGAATAGTACAGGTATTTCCGGAGGGAGCACAGCAGCAGATAAGGCTGCAGCTTTCCATGACCTTAGAGTCGGTGCTTACCCAGCAGCTTATAAAGAAAAAAACAGGTGGACGAATACTTGCCTGTGAAATGATGGTGGTAACTGACGCTATCAGAAATATGATTAGAATGGGAAATACCCCTCAGATATTTAATGCGATAGCTACCAGTATGGACCTGGGCGGTCAAACTATGGACCAGGCGCTGGTACGCCTTGTGAGGGCAGGGCATATAAGTCGTGAAGCGGCACTTCACTATGCCAAAGACAGCGAATATATAAAGAAAAATGCAATTTAAATTTATATAAATTTAAATGTGGATAATGAAAATCCCAGAGTGTGGAGGATGAATGGCTACATATAAATACACGGGAATAACAAAGGGCGGCGAAAAAATAACCGGAATAGTCAATGGCTATACGGAAATGGACGCCGTGGAAAGAGTCAGGGAAAAATGTGACATAGTTGTCAAAATAGCAGAGATGGAGGAAGAGGGCAGGGACAATTTGCTTGCTAAAGAAATAGGTGGCGACAGATTAAATGCCAAAGCCTTTACTGTTATGTGTTCCCAGTTTTCCATTATTTTAAAATCAGGTATTTCCATTTCCAGAACATGCCAGCTTATAGCGGATAAGACCACTGACAAGCCCCTAAAGAAAATGCTTGTAAAGGTGTCGGAGGATATAGAGTCGGGCAGAAGTCTGGCAGCAGCTTTTGCAGAGCATGGAGAAAAGATACTTCCTCTGACCTTTATAGAAAATATAAGGGCAGGCGAGGAGTCGGGTAATGTGGAGCGAGCCTTTGCCACCATGCATGAGCATTTTGACAAGCAGACCAAGATGGCGGGCAAGGTACGAAGTGCTCTGTCATATCCGATATTTGTATTATTTATAGCCATAGTAGTAGTAATCGTACTTATGGTAAAAGTAGTACCTACCTTTACGTCCATATTTGATAGCTATGATGCTACACTTCCACTTATGACACGTATGCTGATAGGTATGTCAAATTTCTTTAAAAACTTTTGGTGGATTATAATCGGCTTAATAATACTTGTTATTTTGGGGATTAAATTTTATAAGCGTACGGAAGAGGGCAGGCTGAATATGGCAAAATTAGCCTTAAAGCTACCGATTTTAGGCAATATAAGTTTACTTAATGCATCCAGTCAATTTGCAAATAACCTTACAATGCTATTAGGCTCAGGACTTTCAATGACTAAAGCGGTCACTATAACCTCAAAGGTCTTGGACAATTATTATATAAGTCATGAAGTAGGTCTTATGACTGCAAAGCTAGAAGAGGGTAAAACATTAAATGAGTGTATGCGAACCTCGGCCTGCCTGCCTGATATATTGACCGATATGGTAGGTGTGGGAGAAGAGACAGGAGAGCTGGAGGATACGCTCCATACTATAGCGGGCTATTATGACTCGGAGCTGGAAATGGCAATCCAGAGCGCCTTAAAAAAACTGGAGCCTACTATTTTGGTATTCTTAGCATTGGTGGCAGGCTTTATAGTAATTGCAATCTATGTGGCTATGTTTGAAATGTATTCTATAATGTAAAGGATTGACGTATTAACAATGGCAAAAACAATATTGGGATTGGATATAGGTTCGGACTCTTTGAAGCTGGTGCTTTTAAAGGGGAACAAAATAAAAAAATCGGCGGTTGTAGCCGTGCCTGAAAATGTGGTGCGTGACGGTCATATAATCTCTGTGGAGACTATGGCAGAAACCATTAAAGAGGCAATGAAAGAAAATAAAATAAGTGCTTCAAGGGCAGGGGTAGTACTGTCCGGGGACAATATATTTGTGCGAAATGTGCAGATGCCAAGGATGAACCATGAACAGCTGATGTATAATCTGAAATATGAATTTAAGGATTATATTACAAATGAGCCGAAAAACTATATATTCGACTATGCTATGGTGGATAATTCTACAAAAAAGGTATCTGATGAACCGGATACAGAGCCATTTGATGAGGCGGATAATAACTCCATGGAGCTTATGGCGGTGGTGGCACCCCGTGAGGTGGTGGAAGAGACAGCCCGTATGGTAAAAAAAGCCGGGCTAAAATTGGCTGTAGCAGCCCCACCCGTATGTGCTTATAAAACTCTGATAGAAAGATATATGAGAAAGCACAGGGATGTGGATATGTCTAATAAGGAATTTTGTATATTGGACATAGGACATAGCGCTATCAGAATGTATATGTTTAAGAGGGGCAATTATAATGTAACAAGAGCTCTGGAAATGGGGCTGTCAAATGTGGATATGGCATTGGCTGACAGTCTGGGAGTGGATGAGCATTTGGCACATACCTACCTTGTGAAAAATTATAATGAATGTCAGAGCAGCCAGGTATGCCAGACAGCCTTTGATAATATTTCCGTGGAGCTAATGAGGGTATTAAACTTCTACCGCTTTAGCAATCCGGACAGTAATTTATCGGAAATATGGATATGCGGTGGTGGCGTGGCAATACCCGCACTGAGAGAGACTCTGCAAAGGGTGCTGGATATGGATGTACATATGGGAAATGAACTTATGCCCGATATGGAATTTGAAGATAATGATGGATATTTAATGCTGCTTGCGGCAGGAATTGTAATGGAGTAAGGGAATGAAAACAAATAAGAAAAAACAGATTAAAATTCCTACAAAGACAACAATTAACCTGGCGGCAAATTTAGAAAAAAAGACAAATGTGCTATTGGCAATACCGGCTATTGTATTGATAGTAATAGGTGCGTCAGCTATAAGCAAATTTTTTGTGGTGGACAGATATGTGGCACTAAGTCAGGCTCAAAGGGAAGTAAGCTATATTCAGGGACAGGTAGATTATCTGTATGAAGAATATAATTCAATGGGAGATATAGCTGAGATTTATGCTCATTATACATATTCGGGGATGACCGCCGAGGAGTCTGTGTACTTCAATAGAAGTGATGTGATAAAGCTGATAGACCGTACCATTATTCCTGAGGTAACGGTGGGCAGATGGCAGCTAAAGGCAAATGTGCTGACTGTTCCCATGCAGGCTCCCACGCTGGAAATTATTAAGAATGTGGTAAGTCGTTTGGAGACGGAGAGTTTAGTAGAATTTTGTATTGTAAATAATGCTGTAACTACTGATGCCACGCCTGAAAGTGACGAATATGTGACTGCCAATGTGACTATTTATTTAAACAATTCGGAAAGGGGTAATTTTTAATGAATAAACTTAATTATACCTTTTCTTTAAAGGAGAAAATAATAATACTTATTTTGGTGCTGATATTGATGGGACTGGGATATTATTATTTTATTGACAGACCTATCCGAGCAGATATGAAAGCTGCCGAATATGCCAAAGAGGATTTGATGGTAGAGCTGGACATAATGAATGTAAAGGTGGCACAGCTACGTCAAATGCGTAGCGAGCTGGAAAATATGAGTGCGGAAAATACCAGCTATATGGAAAGCTACAATGCCAGCAAGCAGGAAATATCATTTTTAAATGATATACTGAGAGGTACGGAAAGATACAATATTGATTTTTCGGATGTATCAATGGATGGGGACTTAATCAGACGTCCGTTCTCTCTGCAATTCAGTACCTCTGACTATGAGGGAGCGAAAAATATTATAAATCAGCTATATAATAGTAAACTTCGGTGTTTAATAGCCGATATAAATATTAACTCGGATAAGAACAGCTTTGACGAGGGTGTCATACAGGTGGTATTAAATGCCTATTTCTATGAAACTATGAATGGCGGTGTGTATGACTCAGGACTTCCTGCAACTGCCACAAATTAGAGATTTTTGCATGCTATAAGGGCTGATATCTATTGATAATAGGGTGGCTCTATGGTAAAATTAGTTTAGTTTTATTTAGAGGGAAATATTTTTGGGGAGACAAAATAATATGGGGTTTACCCGAAAAGGAGAGAGATTAAATGAAGAAAAGATTACAGAATGAAAAAGGTTTTACATTAGCCGAGCTGCTTATCGTAGTAGCAATTATTGCAGTATTGGTAGCGATTAGTATTCCGATTTTTACAAGTCAGTTGGAGAAGTCAAGGGATGCGGTAACAGTTGCTAACATTCGTTCTGCATATGCTATGGCTCAGGTGGCATATCTTTCCAAGCAACCCGATGCGATTAATAATGTTGCTTATACAGCGAATGATGATGGTACATGCACTATTACTGTTGGAAAAGTCATTTCAAAGGGAACTCAGGCAGGCTGGAGCGGTATGACTGATGATTTGGTTGTACAGGCTCAGGTTAGATTCGGTTGTGGGGCAATGGAGAATACTCCTGCTACATATACTTTGACATTTACATATGATGCTAATGCAGGAATTACAGAAATTACAGCAGCTACACCATAGTTATTATGCTGTTTAGGTAATGTGGTATTTATTTGACTGATATTGGTATAAGCAATTGTATATTTGAAATTAATTAAAGCTGATGTACAGCATTTAAAAAGGATGGTTAAACCCAAAAGGCGCACCATCCTTTTTGTATTTTGGCATTCTTCCGCAATATATCAAATCATATTGATATATTGCGGAAGACAACTTATAATTTTCTATATAGAGTAATACTTATTGCGTATTATTGGAGAGTATTTTATGAGAACCTGTAAAGAAAAAGCAATAGAATGGGGAATTTCAGAACGAGCAGTAAGTGATTTGTGCAAAAAAGGAAAAGTTTACGGTGCAGTAAAGATAAAAAGGGTGTGGCAAATTCCTGATGATGCAAAGAAGCCTGTGGATAGCAGACTTTCTTCCGGAAAATTTGTAAAGAAAAATGAAAAGCTTATTAGGAAAACTCTCCCCATAGGTATCTCTGACTATATATTTCTTTTCGGGAGCATTTAAGGATAATAGAAACCTTTCCTATGGATTTTTGACAGGAATACTGAGGATTGCTCAGGAAAGTATTTTTAGTGGTCTTAACAATCAAACAGTTGCAGACTGACGGTTCGTATATGCGTGAAGTTTCCATACCTAATAGAGAAATTGTGGCAGTTTATAAAAGTGAAATACTATCCCATTTATTACAGGTGGGAGCGGTTACCAGGACTACTGCCAATAAGATAGCAGAGAGTCCGGCAACGGAAGAGTGGATATATGAAAATAAATGGGGTAGTAAAGCATAATAAAGGTTTTACGCTGGCAGAGCTTTTGATAGTTGTGGCAATTATAGCTGTGCTGGTGTCGATTAGTATACCTGTTTTTACGGGACAGTTGGAAATAAGCAGAGAGGCTGTGGACCTGGCTAATGTGCGTAGTGCATATGCGGAAGTGATGACTGCGGCTTTAGTCGGAGAAAGCTCAAATATAGGGATGGTAACTGTTACGGGAAGTGGCAGCAGTCGCAAATATTCAGTAGTAGTTTCTCCTTTAAAGCAACAGCAGGATAATTGGCAAACATCCTTACCTGTTTCCATAGGTGGCGTAAAATCTGAAAGCACCCCTGGTGGCACTCCACCCGCCAGTACGGATGGACACTGGATAGGTACACCTGTGGCAAATGGACAATGTGAGGTTTACTACACTGCATCCACAGGAATAGTTTTTGACTGGTCTGGTAGCGGAATAGTACCGGGTAGCGGGACAGGCAGTGGTACAGGTAGCGGAAGCGGAACAGGAACAGGAACAGGAACAGGTAGTGGAACTGGAAGTGGCACAGGTGCAGGTACAGGAGGTTCATCCTCCGGAGGAAGTGGCGGTGCGACCGGAGCATCAACTGTTTCATATTCAAAGACAGTAATTGATAAAAATACCTTTAATGGAAATTTGATAAATGGTAAGGTTTATGTAATAGATGGTATGGAGTATGTATTTAGATGGCCTGACCGAGTGGTTGATATGTACAATACATTCCCTGATGTTAATAGTGCCTTTCAGGCAGTATTGTCTGACGCAAAAGTATTTACGCCAAGCGACTACATTTCATCAGACCTACCAAGACCACTTATACGTAATGGAGATTTTTATAAAGACGATACAGGAACATATGTCAGAACATATTCAGATGGGATATGGTGGCATAAGCCGGATACTGAGACGGGAAACTGGATAAAGATAAAATAAAGTAATATGAAAAAAGTAATGTGAAATAAAGTAATATGAAATAAAGTAATATGAAATAAAGTAATATGAAATAAAGTAATATAAAGATAAGAGAAATATAATGTGGTATTTGAGTTTGATTAGTGATTAGTGGCTTTAAAAAGTGCTATCGGAAGAGAGGCATTTTTTAGGTCAAAGGGAATATTAAGGGGGTGTCTGCTTTAGCAGATACCCTTTTGTATATTTATATACCCTTTTGCATATTTCATACCGAATGATAAATAATCCATAAAGGGTTTTGTAACTAGACAAAAATGGCGCGATAAAGTAAAGAAATAGCCTTAACTAGACAAAAATGGCGTGATAATATAATATATAGTCATATAGAAAAGGTGTGCTGATAATATATGCACAGAGAAATTGGTAAGACAGTCAGTTTCTAAGCAAAATATCCTTAAAATAGTATATATGCTCAGAGGAAATGTTGGTGGAAAAATGAAGAATGTAAAA
>JBHAJK010000047.1:0-36055 GCA_041826605.1 Lachnospiraceae bacterium
AACTCTGGCTTTATCCTTACACGCGGTAACAGATGAAAAAAGAAGAGAGCTGATGCCCATAGCCAACAGCTATTCCATAGCTGAACTTATGGAGGCATGCAAATACTATTTCGAAAAGACCGGCAGACGTATTAGTTTTGAGTACAGTATGGTGGCAGGAGTCAATGATAGTGCTGAGGACGCACGGAAATTATCAAGGCTTGCCGGGGGTGTAAAAGCCCATGTAAACCTTATTCCGGTAAATCCCATAAAGGAAAGAAGCTTTATCAGAAGCGGGGAGAGGGCAATTCTGGAATTCAAAAATAAACTTGAAAAAAACGGAATTAATGTTACAATTAGACGAGAAATGGGGCAGGATATTGATGGTGCCTGCGGACAGCTAAGAAGACGTATACTTAGCGCAGATAAACCCGATTAAGTGAGTAAACAATGATTAAGACATTTTCGATTACCGATATCGGTAAAAAGAGAAAATTAAATCAGGATTATGTATATACTTCGGAAATGCCCATTGGTGCTTTGCCTAATTTATTTTTAGTGGCAGACGGCATGGGTGGTCATAAGGCCGGAGACTATGCATCAAGATGCTGCATTGAAACTATAGTGGAATATGTAAGGTCTTCTTTAGATGTGGGAATAATCCCTGTGTTGGAGAGGGCTATTCATTATGCAAATGAGGTTGTGCGTAAACAGGCTGCTTCGGACGAAGCCTATAGCGGCATGGGAACAACTGTGGTAGCTGCTGTAGTGGACGGAGAAAATCTCTGTGTAGCAAATGTGGGAGACAGCCGATTGTATGTGGTGGGCAATAGAGAGATACGTCAGGTAACCAGGGACCATTCTCTGGTGGAGGAAATGGTAAGAATGGGAGGCATCAGGCCTGAACAGGCACGAAGCCATCCTGATAAAAATATAATAACAAGAGCCGTGGGAGTAGAAGCCAATATTGATATTGACTTTTTTAAGGTAAAGCTGGAAAAGGGCGATATTGTGCTTATGTGCTCTGACGGACTTACAAATATGATTGAAGACGAAGAAATTCGTATGATTTTACAAGGCAAAAGAGATTTACCCGATAAAGCAGAGGGATTAATTAATGCAGCCAACAATAACGGAGGGAAAGATAATATAGCAGTTGTACTTATCCAGCCTTTCGCTAATGAGGACCATAAATGATTAAAATTGGAATGATGATAGGAGAACGTTACGAAATCCTGGACAAGATAGGTACAGGAGGAATGTCGGACGTATATAAAGCAAAAGATGAGAAGCTGGGAAGACCTGTGGCAGTCAAGGTGCTGAAGCAGGAATTTTCAGAGAACGCTAATTTTGTGTCAAAATTCCGTACCGAGGCACAGGCAGCGGCAGGAATGATGCACCCCAATATTGTAAATGTCTATGATGTTGGAGAAGAGGGCGGTATCCATTATATTGTAATGGAGCTGGTTGAGGGTATTACCCTAAAAAAATATATAGAGAAAAAATCCAGACTTTCTGTTAAAGAAGCTGTAAGTATTGCTATACAGGTATGTATGGGACTTGAGGCGGCTCATAATAATCATATTATTCACAGGGATATCAAGCCTCAGAATATAATGATTTCAAAGGATGGAAAGGTTAAGGTTACTGATTTCGGTATTGCAAAGGCAGTAAGCAGCAACACCATTACGTCAAATGTAATGGGATCTGTTCACTATACCTCTCCTGAGCAGGCACGTGGCGGATATTCAGATGAAAAGAGTGATATATATTCACTTGGAATATCCTTATTTGAAATGCTTACAGGACGTGTGCCCTTTAACGGGGAAACAACAGTGGCAATTGCTATAAAGCATATTCAGGAGCCCATGCCATCCCCCAGGATTTATGTGTCTGAAATTCCTATAAGTGTGGAGCAGATTGTTTTAAAGGCTACCCAAAAGAGTCCTGACAGAAGATATCATAATATGCAGGAGCTGGTGGATGATTTAAAGCGCTCCTTAATGACACCTGACGAGGACTTTGTAAAATTAAATGGTTTGGACGAAGAAGCTGCGACCAGAGCAATCAGTGATGAGGAAATAAAAAATGTTACTGAGCGGGTACGTCAGAGAGAAGAGTATGACGAGAAGTATGCTGTCAGAGTAAATAAAAATCCTGAAAAAAAAGTACGACAGTCAGATGCAAGACCTGCAAAGCCACAGGGAACAAAGGCAGGCAATGCACCCAGACGTCCTGAAAGACAGGAGGAAAAGTCGGCTACTTCCAGAAAACAAAAGCCAAATAAGAAAGCCAAGGCTGCATTAAGTGATGATAATGCGGATAAGGTTATGACAATTATTGCCATAGTGGCAGCGGTAATCGTAGGTATTCTGATTATAATTTTTATCGGACAGGCCATAGGCGTATTTGATTTGGGTAAAAAGGCAGAGGTAAGTGAGGAAACACAGGAAAATGCAGCTTCATCAGAGCTTGCTGCTGATGAGGTCATGGTACCCAGTGTAATTGATAAAAGCTATGCGGAGGCAGTAGCTACCTTAAACAGAGAGGGCTTTACAGTAGAAAAGGTGGAGGTACCCAGTGATAAGGTGGCTAAAGGAAATGTGGTAAATCAGCTTCCGGCAGCAGGAGAGGTAGTAAAACGAGGTGGAAGCATAACCGTAAGTGTGAGCACAGGTGCCAATGCGTCCAAGGTACAGGTGCCAAGTCTTATCGGACTGGACCCTATGGAAGCAACAGCTCTTCTTGTAGAGGCAGGACTTACACCGGGAACCATTGAGGAGACCACTAATGCGGATATAAGTCTGATGGATAAGATATGCTATCAGAGCTATGTTGCCACATCTTCAGTAGATGCAGGAACTGTAATTGATATGAAAGTAAGTATAGGTGTGGGAACAGTAACCTATAGCTATGTGGGAAATGTAGAAAGCCCGTATTTGGAGGATAATGCTTATCAGTCAGGAAGTACCTGTACCATTATAGTAAGCACATTATCAGGTGTTGAATTAAAGAGGGAAACCACCTCCACATTCCCTGTATCAATGAATATATCAGGAATACCTGATAGTGAAATGGGCACGGTAACCATTATATATAATGTGAATATACCGGGACAGACAACAACAAATGAAGCAGGGGAAACAGTGGAAATTCCGGAAGTATCAGAGGAAAGAACCATTGTAAGAACAGTAACCTTTACAAGGGAATAAAAATGTTCGGTAAAATAACAAGAGGAATAGGCGGCTTCTATTACGTGCATAATGGAAGCCGCATTTATGAATGTAAGGCAAAGGGAATATTTCGTAAGGCAGGCATCAAACCTCTGGTGGGGGATGATGTGGAGCTTGAGGTGCTGGACGAGGACAAGAGCTTAGGAAACATTATTAAAATTATGCCCAGGAAAAGTGAGATAATAAGACCTGCTGTGGCTAATGTGGACCAGGGGCTTATTATTTTTGCAATTCAGAAGCCGGAGCCAAATTTTAATTTGCTTGACAGGTTTATCATAATGATGCGACAAAAAAATCTTCCATGCATAATCTGCTTTAATAAGCAGGATATAGCTACTAAGGAAGAGATGGAGCAGATTAGGCAGGATTACGAGGGCGCGGGCTGCCATGTGGTATTTGCCAGTGTGGCTACTGAGCAGGGACTGGAAGATATTATGGAGCTTATAAGCTCTAAGACTACTACGGTGGCGGGACCCAGTGGAGTGGGAAAGTCCAGCCTTATTAATAAGCTACAGAATACTACCCAAATGGAAACGGGAGAGATATCCGTAAAAATTGACAGAGGTAAGCACACCACCCGTCATTCGGAAATGATAGCAGTGAATGAAAATACTTATATTCTAGATACACCGGGCTTTAGCTCTTTAGGGCTTTTCGATATGGAGAAGTGGAAGCTTAAGGAGTACTACCCTGAATTTGAGGAATATAATACCAAATGCAGATTTCAGGATTGCATCCATCAAAAGGAGCCGGGCTGCGCTGTGAAAGAGGCAGTGGAGCAGGGAGATATAAGCAGAACACGCTATGAAAATTATTTGCAGCTTTTAAGTGAACTGGAATTGAAAAGAAGCTATTAATGGATTTTAGAGAAATTTAATATATATTTTATAAAACATATATAGAGTTTCCGGGAAATGCAGATAAACAAAGTTTGATATTCTGTTTATTATTAACAGTTTCCCGTGGAAAAAAGCGCATAAATATGGTACAATATGACTACGGCTAATTTTAGCCGTAGTTTTTATTTGCGGATTTTTATATATCCCCCTATAGGGGATTGGAAAGTAACAGGAGTAATTAGTAATAATGGGCGACGTAAGAATTTTAGATATAAAGCAAAGCGTTTTTGCAGATAATGATAAGGAGGCAGATGCTCTTAGAAGAGAGCTTAAGGAAAAGAAAGTATTTTTGCTTAATTTAATGTCTTCTCCCGGTTCAGGAAAGACTACCACTCTTTTAAGAACTATTGAAGCCTTAAAGGACACCTATAAAATTGGTGTTATGGAGGCGGATATTGACTCGGATGTGGATGCGATTAAGATTGCGAATGCAGGAGTTAAGTCAATTCAGCTTCACACCGGCGGAATGTGCCACTTGGATGCAGGTATGACAAAGCAGGGGCTGGAGGGCTTAGAAACAGGAGATGTGGATTTAGCCATTTTGGAAAATGTGGGAAATCTTGTTTGCCCGGCTGAGTTTGATACAGGTGCTTCAAAGAATGCTATGATTTTATCCGTTCCGGAGGGAGAGGATAAGCCACTTAAATATCCTCTGATGTTTTCCATCTGTGATGTGATATTGGTAAATAAGATTGACGTAATGCCATATTTTGATTTTGATATGGAAAAATGCAGAGAATATGTAAAGAGAAGAAATCCGGATGCAAAGGTCATCCCCATTTGTGCCAAGACAGGCGAGGGAATGGAAGAATGGTACAACTGGCTTAAAGAGTCGGTAGAGGAGTGGAAAGCCTAGTACCTCGTTTTTAAATTAAATACTGCGTAAATGGTGCAGTTATTTGGAAAAGGATGTACTGGCATTATCATAAAAGCATTTAGAATTATTAAATCGAAAAATTGAACCAACAAAGGAGTTGGATTGGCCTAGTTTTATTAGGCTTTTTTCGAGCCCAAATTGTGAAAAAATTAACATCAATAATGATGATAATTGTATAAGAATAAACAAGGAAGAAAGAGGAAAAAGAATGAACAAAGAGTTAGACAAAGAGCTCTATCCGGATTATGTATATCCGACAATGGAAGCTGATACCAGCAAGCCATTCCGTGAGCCCATTGCTAAGCTTAGCAAGATGATTACCAACAGAATCCCTTATAGACTGGGACTTAAGAAGATAGGCTATGAAGATCCGGAGTATATTATGCTTACCGAGCTCTTAACAGATGAGCAGGCAGAGATAGCACTGAAGATGGATGTCAGAAAGCCTAAGACCCTGGCAGAAATGGTAAAGCTTACAGGAATTTCCGAAAAAGAGTTGGAACCACAGCTTAATGAAATGTCAAGAATAGGTATTCTTGAGTACAATTGGGAGAATGAAACACATACAAAGCAGTATATACTTCCAATGTTTGTTCCGGGCTCTGCTGAATTCTTTAATATGAACGGAAAGCTTTTAAATGAGCATCCCAATGTAGGTCTGTTCTTTGAGCAGATGTCAAGACTTCCATTGGAAAAGGTTACACCTTTCGTACCGGAGGGTGGTGCCGGTATCGGTATGCACGTTATTCCTGTAGAAAAGGCTATTGAAATGGAGAATGAGTCAGTTAAGCTGGAGCATATTTCTTATTGGCTTGAAAAATACGAGGGAAAATATGCAGCAAGTCCATGCTCATGCCGTCGCTCAAGAATGACCCATGATGAGGGCTGTGCCGATGATCCGGAGGGCTGGTGTATTGCTGTAGGAGATATGGCGGACTATGTAGTAGAGGCTGAAAAGGACGGTCGCTATATTTCCAAGGAAGAAGCTTTGGAGATTTTTAAGAAAGCCGAGGATAATGGTTTTGTACATCAGATTACAAATATTGATGGCGAAAACAAGATTTTTGCTATTTGTAACTGTAATGTAAATGTATGTTATGCCCTTAGAACCTCACAGCTTTTCAATACTCCCAATATGTCACGTTCAGCATATATTGCACATGTTCAGAAAGAAAAATGTGTGGCATGCGGTAAATGTGTGGAGAGCTGTCCGGCAGGAGCTGTTAAGCTTGGACAGAAGCTTTGTAAAAAAGACGGTTCAGAGGTTGAATATCCTAAGATGCCTCTTCCTACAGAGCAGAAGTGGGGCGAGCATATGTGGACCCACAATTACAGAGATGTAAATCGTATCAACTGCTACGATACAGGTACTGCACCTTGTAAGACAGCATGTCCTGCGCACATTGCTATTCAGGGCTATTTGAAGCTGGCAAATGAGGGCAGATATAAAGAAGCTTTAGAGCTTATTAAAAAGGATAATCCATTACCTGCAATCTGTGGACGTATCTGTAACAAGAGATGTGAGGATGCATGTACAAGAGGAACTATTGATGAAGCAATCGCTATCGATAATGTAAAGCGCTTTATTGCAGAGCAGGATTTAAATGCTGATACAAGATTTATCCCTAAGAAGATTGTACCTTCACTTGAGGGTAAATTTGATGAAAAGATAGCTATTATAGGTGCAGGTCCGGCAGGTCTTTCTTGTGCATACTATTTAGCTCTTATGGGCTATAGTCCTACAATTTTTGAAAAGAACGAGCAGCCGGGTGGTATGCTTCGCTATGGTGTGCCGGCATTTAAGCTGGAAGCTGATTTGATTGAAGCGGAAATCGAGGTTATAAAGGCACTTGGTGTTACAATTAAGTGTGGTGTTGAGGTCGGAAAGGATATTACCCTTGATGAGCTAAGAGCACAGGGGTATAAGGGCTTCTACGCAGCTATCGGCTGTCAGGCAGGAAGAAAGCCGGGTATCGATGGACAGGATGCAGAGGGTGCTTATACAGCAGTTGAATTCTTAAGAGAAGCAAGAGCTAATGAGACATTCCCCTTAACAGGAGATGTGGTAGTAATCGGTGGTGGTAATGTAGCCATTGATGCTGCAAGAACAGCAGTCAGATGCACAGAGGGTAGCGTGTCTATGTACTGTCTTGAGGACAGAGCCACAATGCCTGCAAGCGAAGAAGAAATTCATGATGCTACATCTGAGAACATCACTATTAACAATAGCTGGGGACCTAAGGAAATTCTTACAGAGAATGGCAAGGTAACAGGTGTTGTATTTAAGAAGTGCGCAAGCGTATTTGATGCTGACGGAAGATTTAGCCCTACATATGATGAAAATGAACTTATTACAGTGCCTTGCACACAGGTTATTTTCTCAGTTGGTCAGGGAATTGATTGGGGCAATATGCTTGACAATGAAAATGTTGAGCGTCGTCCTAATGGTGGAGCTCTTGCAAACAAGCTTACATACCAGACAACTCAGCCTGATATCTTTGTAGGCGGAGATGTATATACAGGTCCTAAGTTTGCTATTGATGCTATTGCAGCAGGTAGAGAGGGAGCTATTTCGCTTCACAGATTTGTACATGACAACTGTACTCTTACAATAGGAAGAAACAGAAGAGATTTCATTGAGCTTGATAAGAATGATTTAAGCTTCGGTGAATATGATAAGGATGGACGTCAGCAGCCCGTAGCATATGATGTTAAGGAGCAGGCGGAAAGCTTTAGAGATTTGTCAAATACATTTACAGAGGAGCAGGTAAAGGCTGAAACCTCAAGATGCTTAGGCTGTGGTGCTTCTGTGGTTGATGAAAATAAATGTATCGGCTGTGGTATTTGTACTACTAAGTGTGTATTTGATGCAATTCACTTGAAGAGGGAAATCCCCGGAGCCTCAGTTATGACACCTGCGGAAGATAAGCTTAAATATGTACTTCCCAATATGATTAAGCGTCCTCTTGAGATAAAGAGAAATCAGAGAAAGAAAAACAAATAATAAGAGTAATATCTATTCTGCCGAGCGGTCAAAAGCTTGACTGTCTTGGCAGAATTGCGTTATGGAGATTAAAATGCACGAATTAGGCGTAACATTCCACATTATGGATACATTGGAGCGTGTTGCCAAAGAAAATCAGGTGGAAAAAATAAATAAGGTAACTTTGGAGCTGGGAGAAGTATCAACAGTTATTCCGGAATATCTTACAAAATGCTGGGGCTGGGCAAGCAAAAAGCGTCCATTGTTTGATGGGGCAGAGCTTATAATTGAAAAATGGCCTGCAATTACATATTGTGAGGACTGTAAAGAAACATTTTCCACTGTAGAGCATGGAAAGATATGTCCACATTGCAAAAGTGAAAATACATATCTTTTACAGGGTAATGAATTTAATATCAAAGATATTGAAGTAGAATAAAAAATAAAAAAAGGAGGAAGAAACATATGTTTTTTCAAATCTATGGTGAAACAGCAGGATATCAGCTACTGGGCTGGCTGCTTGTATTTACCGCACTGGTAGTAATGAATGAGGTGGCACGTCGCACCAAGGCAGGAGGAATTGCTTGTTTTATAATACTTCCTGTGGTATTGACTGCTTATTTCATCGCTATCTATGTAGGCGCAGCAATGGGCGCAGACTGGGCACTTAATAATGATACCTATGTTCATATGAACAGTTGGTTCCATTATGCCAAGCTTTATGCAGCAACAATCGGTTGTGTGGGCTTTATGGTAATTAAGTACAAATGGGGCAAGCTTGGTAAAGCTCATTGGTTCCTGGCATTCCCATTTGCAATCGTTGCAATCAACATTCTTATTGCAGTAGTATCAGATTTTGAATCAGCAGTAAGAGCAGGCTCACTTGCCGGTGGCTGGTGGCTTTCATCAGAGGGCGTATGGCTCTATGGTGGTTGGTGGAATGTGTTAAACGGTCTTGCCGGCATTATCAATATCTTCTGTATGACAGGCTGGTGGGGTGTTTACGCTTCAAAAAACAAAAAAGATATGTTATGGCCTGATATGATTTGGATGTATATCATTGCATATGATGTATGGAACTTCCAGTATACATACCTTAATCTGCCTACACACTCTTGGTATTGCGGTCTTGCACTTTTACTTGCACCTACCTTTGCCAATGCACTTTGGAACAAGGGTGGCTGGATTCAGAACCGTGCCAACACATTAGCACTCTGGTGTATGTTTGCTCAGGTATTCCCATTATTCCAGGACAACAGTGTATTCACAACTGTACCTGTTGTATATGGAGAAGCAGGAAGAGCAGCGGCTATGGGCGCAACAACGCCTACAGCAGCAAATCCTCATATGCAGGGACTTATATCAGTTATATCCATTGCAGTAAACGTGCTTGTACTTGCCTTTGTTATTAAGAGAGCAATTGAGCAGAAGAAAAATCCTTATACAAATGAGATTTTTGCAGATACCCATGATTTCCAGATAGCTATGAGCAGAGCGGAATAATTTTATAAAAAGTGAAAAGAGTATAAAATACCGACCTCAAAAGTCAGATTAAAAAGTCTGGCGTGAGGTCGGTATTTTTATATGTGAAAAATGCTGCGAAAAATGCCGAAAAACAACTGGACAATCGGTTGCTCAAATTGTATAGTGTAGATATATAGGAAACCGGCACCTTGTTTTTAAATTAATTGCACCATAGTTACCCGTCTATTTTCCGGATAGCACCGGTAAAAAAAATATACTGCGTAAATGGTGCGGTTATTTAGAAAAGGATGTACCAGTATTGAAAATTGGAGGATAAAAATGAAAATCAGAAAACCAATATTTCCAGCGGTAAAGGGTATATTGCATGGAGGAGACTATAATCCGGAGCAATGGCTGGATAGACCTGATATATTAAAAAAAGATGTGGAACTTATGAAAGAAGCAGGAATTAATTCTGCATCCTTAGGCATATTTTCATGGTCGGTATATGAACCCAGGGAGGGGGAGTTTAATTTTGACTGGCTGGAGGAAATAATAAATAATTTATACGAAAACGGGATATATACCATACTTGCTACTCCCTCCGGTGCCAGACCTGCATGGCTGGATGCAAAATATCCTGAAGCTATGCGTGTGGATGCCTATGGAGTGAGAAATCGTCATGGTCTTAGACACAACCATTGTATGACCTCCCCTGAATACAGAAAAAAGGTGGAGATAATAGACGGAAAAATAGCGGAAAGATTTGCCAATCATCCGGGGATTTTAATGTGGCATATTTCCAATGAATTTGGTGGAGAATGTTATTGTGATTTATGCAGAAAGAAATTTCAGGAGTATCTGGCAGACAGATATGACCATAATATTGAGAATTTAAATACAGCATGGTGGACTACCTTTTGGAGCCACCGCTATACAAGCTTTGACCAGATAGACCCTCCGTATTCAAATGGAGAAAACTGTGTTTTATGTCAGACCTTGGACTGGAAACGATTTACTACAGAAAATACCAGGGATTTTATGAAATTTGAAATAGATACAGTTCATAGGTTTAATAAGGATATACCGGTTACTGCCAATTTTATGGAAATATATGATGGTCTGGATTATCATAATATGGCTCCGGAACTGGATTATATGAGCTGGGACAGCTATCCCAAGCTTCATAATGATTATGAGCCTGTCTGGGAAACGGCTCTCAGAACTGCCTTTAGCCATTCGCTGTTTAGAAGCATGAAGCCTGACCGCCCGTTTATGCTTATGGAGAGCGCTCCCGGAGTGGTAAATTGGCAGGAAGTAAATAAGGTAAGACGTCCCGGCTTCCATAAACTAATGGGTATGCAGGCTGTAGCAAGTGGTACAGATACGGTACAGTATTTCCAGATTAGAAAGAGCAGGGGCTCATCGGAGCAGTTCCATGGCGCGGTTATTGACCATATGGGCACCAATGAAACAAGGGTGTTTAAAGAGGTGGCAGATTTAGGGCAGGTACTTAAGAATATTAGTGAAGTAGCAGGCTCTATAGCTGATAATAAGGTTGCTCTTATATGGGATTGGGACAATCGTTGGGCAGTAGAGGATGTAAGATATTTATCCCAGGAAAGCAAGAAATTTGATGACACCTGTATTGATATATGGAAAGCCCTGATGAAGCTGGGAGTAGAGGCTGATATTATTCCTCAGGATGGAGATTTCTCAAAATATAAGGTAATTATTGCTCCAATGATGTACCTGCTCCATGATGGTGTGGGAGATAAAATAAAGAGCTTTGTAAGTGATGGTGGACAATTCATGGCTACATATTTTACAGGCTATGTGGATAAAAGTACTCTATGCTATTTGGGAGGTTTCCCCGGTCAGGGATTGAGTGAGGTTTTTGGACTTGTAAGCGAGGAAATTGATGCTCTTTATCCCACTGACAGAAATAGTATAAAACCGGTAAAGGGAGCTAATGCTAAAGAGGCTTCAAGGCTGGAGGTAAAGGATTATCAGGAGCTTATACGGGTAAAGGGAAGTGAAGTGCTGGCAGTTTATGAGAATGATTATGTCAAGGATGAAGCTGCTATTACAAGAAATACTTTAGGTAAGGGAAGAGCCTATTATGTAGGATGTAGACTTAATGCTTCTGATATGGAATTTATATTTGAGGAAATGCTTGAAAATGCAGGAGTGGAGTATGGAAAGCTACCGGTGGGAGTAGAATATCATTCACGCTTTGCAGAGGATAACCGATATGATTTCTATCTTAATTTTAGTGATGAAGCAGTGGAAATTCAGTGTAGAGCAGGACTTGAATTGGTAACGGGAACAAAGACGGATAGCACCTTAAAGCTTGAGGGAAGAGGAGTTGCTGTGGTAAAATCTAAGTAGCAGGAATTAATAATACAGCCTAAAGGAGTGGACGTGGATAAGGATATTTCTAAAATTCCCTTTTGGAATAATCTTACTGAAAATGAGAAAGAATATGCTTTAAGCAGTGCGGTTTTTAGGTGCTATGGAAAAAATGAAAGCATAAATGGCTTTTCAGACTCCTGCCTTGGAATGATTTATATTAAAAAAGGCTCTATAAGAGTATATATCACTTCAGGGGAGGGACGGGAAGTTACCCTGTTTCATATTTCACAGGGAGAATGTTGTATTTTATCTGCGTCCTGCGTAATAGGTCAAATATCTTTGGATGTATTGCTGACAGCAGAAGAGGATACAGAGCTGCTTGCCATTAATTCCGGTAGCTTTCAGAAGCTTATGGAAAGTAATATATATGTAAAATGCTTTGCCTACCAGCTTTCTACCAATAGATTTTCTACGGTAGTATGGGTTATGCAGCAGATATTGTTTTCTCATTTTGATGAGAGACTGGCAAGACTGCTCCTGTCCATATATGAAAAAACAGGGAATAAAACCATTAAAATGACCCAGGAGGCTATGGCGCAGGAGGCAAATTCAGCTCGCGAGGTAGTGGCACGAATGTTAAAGCAATTTGCATCGGACGGCTATATTGAAATAAACAGAGGTGCAGTTACGATTAAAAATGTAGAGGCTCTTAAGGCACTGTTGAATTAAAATACAGGATATGCTCAGATTTTATTATCAAATTGACTTGCTATCGTAATAATGCACAAAAGTGCAAAAACTTGACATACGCATATTTCATTCCTATAATGCAATGTATAGATTGTGAGGTAGGGAAATATGAATAGTAAATATATTAAGGTAGTGGATAGGCATATCTGCTACAGCTTTTGTGAATAAATGAATAATAACAACCAGAAAAAATATATTACATAAGAAATATGTTTTTTTCTGGTTGTTTTGTTTTTTAAAGTAATAGGAGGGAATAATATGGCCGGAATAAAGGATACATTTACAAAGGGTATGGTAGCAATAAACTTAAAAACTTCAAATATGATGGAGGAGGGTAAGCTAAAAACTCTAATTTCCACACAGCAGCAGGAGATAGATAAGCTGAAGTTTACTATGGGAGACCTGGTGGCACAGAATTGGGAAAGTGAAGATTTCTCAAAGGAAATGTTTGTACAGTATATGGATAAGATAAAAGAAAAGCTGGCAGCTATTGAGGATGCAAAGGAACAGATAAAGGCTTTATCTTATCGGGAAAGTCAGATATTGGGGAATTCAGGACCGGCAGTTGTATATTGTACCCAATGTGGAGCTGCTAATAAGCAGGGCTATAAATTCTGCGAAAAATGCGGTGGAAAATTAGAGACTCCGGGACTTTAATAAATGGATATAATAATTGAAAACATAAGTAAGAGATATGGAAAACAGCAGGTACTACAGGATGTCAGTATGAGGATTGAAGTAGGCAGCTGCGTGGCAATAACAGGAAAAAACGGATGTGGAAAAACAACCCTGCTGTCAATTCTCACAGGTATTGAAAAGGCGGACCGGGGGAGAGTTGTTTTTCCTGATAAAGCCTTTGAAATAGGGTATTTGCCACAGATTAATCCCCTTATTGAGGGGCTTTCCGTAGAAGATAATTTAAAACTATGGACAAAAAACAAATCACGGATTACGAATGTGCTGGAAAGCTTTGGACTTTCTGATATTAGAAAGAAAAGAGTGGGAAAGCTGTCGGGAGGAATGAAGCGCAGGACTGCCATAATTTGTGCTCTGGTCAATGAACCGGAGCTGCTTATAATGGATGAGCCTACGGCGTCTTTAGACATTTTGAATAAGCAGCTTTTGCATAGGGTAATAGAAGATTTCAGAGCAAAGGGTAAAACCGTAATCATGGTTACGCATGAAAAGGAAGAAATGGAAATGTGCAATCATATTTTTTATATAGAGAACGGTAAAGTAGTTTGATTTAGTGTAGACTTACGCTTAAGAAAGGGAGGAAAAGTATGAGTGATGAAAAAATTATGGGTCAGGATGAACAGAATACTGAAATTTTGACTACGGAGAATGAACAGGTTACAGATACAGCGGATGCGGTAGCACAGGAGGCAGAAGCTGTAGAAAACGTAGAAACTGTAGAGGAGACAGCCGCGCAGAATATTGAAGCTGTGGAGGAAACGGTTACACAGAATATCGAAGTTGTAGAGGAAACGGTAGCACAGGATATCGAAGCTGTGGAGGAGACAGCTACACAGAATATCGAAGTTGTAGAAGAGACAGCTACACAGTATGGAGATACTGTGATGGTTATTTTGAATGGACAGAAAGAGGAAATGGAACTACTGACTGTTCAGGAGGGCTTTGATACTAATACAGGCGAGCCGATTATGGTTAACAAGGTGCGTGTAGGCTTTGATGGTATGAGTGGCGAGCCTCTTTATGCTGAAGTTGAGAAGATGGGCTTTGATAGTGATACAGGAAAGCCTTTGTACGGAAAAAAGGAGAGCTATTCTATTCCCGCAGCACCTGCTATAGTGGAGGGCGCTAAGGAAAAAGTGTCTAAGGGAAAAGGTAAAAAGATAATTCCTATTGTAGCTATATGTGTGGCAGTGGTGGCAGTACTGGCATGTGTTTGTACAATTTTCCTTAATGCAAACCCTAAGGCGAAGATTGCTGCAGCGGTGGTAAAAACATTGAAAGAGGACACCTTTGCAGACCCTATTATTTCGGCTTATAAAGTCCTTAACAGTGATGTGACAACGGTAAGTCTTAAGGGAAATGTAAAAACCAGAGTATATACAGGATATTATGACAGTAATGTCATAAGTATAGATGTGGACTCTACAGTTACAGAAAATACTAATGATGCAACCATAGGTGGTGTAACAAAATTGGATATTTCAGGAATAACAGAGCAGTCACTGGAATATTATTATGATAAAGAAAAAATACAGTTCAAGCTGCCTGAGGCTTCAAAAAGTCTATATGAGTATAATTATAAGGCAAAGAATAATGACGGCGCCATTGAAGAATTCCTGGAAGAGATGGGATACAGTGTAGATGAATTAAACAGTCAGTTATCAGCAATAAGTGAAAGCGGACAAAAGCGTAAGGAATATCAAAAAGAGCTTGCAAAGGTTATAAGTGGTACAAAGCTCAATATTAAAAAAATCAGTAAAAAAGAATTCGAAATAGATGATAAGGAAAGAAAATGTGTAGGCTATAGAGTTTCCATTGATGAAAAGAGCTATGAAGATTTAGTAAATAAGAGTCTGGATACTATGGAAAAAGTGTATGGGGAGATTTTGGCGGACATTGATATGGAAGAACAACTGGAAGATCTGCGTGATGAAATTTTAGACCTATATGACTCTGCTAATTTAGAGGATGCTTATTTAGATATTTACATTTGGAAAGGCAAGCTGGCAGCTATTGAATATGAAGAGGGAAAAGAAGAATTTAGTCTCTTATTTAAGGGTGGCTCTAATAGAACCTCAAATATGGAGCTTAAGATACAGGATAAGTATTCTAAATATAAGCTAACCCGTGAGAGTAGTGTAGAGGGCGGTGTAGAAAAAGGAAAGATTAAAGACAATGAGGGATTAAGTGTTAAATATTCCTTTGATAAAAAGACCGGCGAGCTTGCCTGTAAAGATATAGAGCCTTGGAAGATACGTATTAAAGATGGTATTACAGTGGAATACAAGGGAGAGATAGACTATGATACAAATGTATCTCTTGTTTTAAGCATTACAGAGGGAGGAAAGATAAAGAAGCTTTCAGGAGATGTATTTAACCTGGGAAGAGCTGATGAAGATGAGCTCATGGAAGAAGTTATGGATATCATAGACGAGCTTGAGCTTGACGAATTAGGACTTGATTTTTTCCAAGATATTGACTCATAAATAATTATGAAATTATTTGCTTATGAACTTAAAGTCTCATTAAAAAAATGTTTATTGCTATTTGCGGTATTGTGCTTAGTGCTTCTTTGCTTCTTTGGAATCATATTCGGAATACTAAGAGCAGATGAGGAGCAGGGGAGCGAAATAAGAACTGTATTTGGAATAGTGGTAAATGATAATGAAGAGGCCGCCTGGAAACAGATGATAGGCTTCACAAATACTTTATCCGGCATAAATAAAATATGCCGGATAGAGTTATTTGAGGAGAATGAGGCCTTTGAAAAACTGGATAATGACGAAATACAAATGCTTATGATTGTTCCGGAGGGCTTTATGGATAAGGCTGTGCACATGGAAGAAACAGAGTTTGTGGTATATACAAATAAAAGTTTAACCCTTGTGCAATATAAGCTTTTGGCACTGTTCGGAGCTGTGGAAAGAGTAATGAGAAATACAGAGAGCTCCATACTGGCTATGTACGAGGGAATGGACAGGTATGAATTTACTATGTCGTATGCGGAGATGGAAAATGCCATGATGGAAATCTGTATATCAAATCTGCTGATAAGGGATGATTGCTATACAAAAATAGAAGTCTCCCCCTATGGCGGACACAGTCTTTTTAGCTTCTATGGGGCAACCATTATAATTGTGTTTGTATTTTTATGCGCCACCCCACTTCTGACTCTCTACGGAGAAGAGGAGAGAATGCTGGAAAGAATTTTTTATATGGGAAAATGGGGAAGCATAAAGGGAGCCTTATTTAAGCTTGGTAGAAATGTAATAACCATTATGGCAATGGTGACTATAATTCTTATAGGAATATTCCCGGTTTATAAAAGCTTTGGGGGATATTTAAGAAATCCATGGGAGATGTGTCTTTCGGTCCTGTTTTTTTCAATTCTTATGGGAAGCATAATACAGATAATCGGAACCTTATCTAAAAATATGGCTGAGAGCATAATAATCTATTTACTAATTATGTTTTTAATGTCAGTGCTGTCCGGAATATTTGTGTCCGTATATTATTTGCCTGATATATTTAGGCGAATATCCTCTGTTTGGCTACTGTCCACCTGGCATGGATATATTCTACAGATATGGGACGGGGTAAGGGCAGGCGGTCTGTTTTTTAGAAATGCCTGTGTTAGTACGATTTTTGGTGTTTTATCAATTTTGTTGTATTCAAACAGATTGCGGACTTCAAATTAAAGGGATATTTAAAATATGATTTTTTTAAAATGGGCAGAGGCCTGTATCAAAATTAATTTGAGGGATGTGATTTTTTGGCTGACAGCTTCCTTGTGCATATTTGCAGGAGGATTATTTTCCCATATATCCCAAAAGCAGATGGAGGAAGTGGAGGTTCTGTTATGTATAGAGGACAGTGAATTAGGGCAGGTAGTGGCGGATATGATTAAGTATGAGAAGCCACAAGGCTTTACCTTTACTATAGCTTCTAATCGTGATGAAGTAATGCAAAGTGTGATAAGGGGCGAAGCCCCCTGTGGATTTGTATTTACAGAGGATTTTGACCGGGCTGTGAAAGAGGCATCCTTTGACGGAGAGGTAATACTATATACCTTGTCAGGCTCTTTGGATGGTTATTTAATAAAGGAAATAATATATCCATATATTTTAACAATAAGTGGCGAGACATTACTTAAGCAATATATGGAGGAAAATGGTGCCCAAAGGGAAGCGGTCTCCTTTGTGACTGATATATATAAGGAGTTTTTGGAAAAACGTGAAGTAAAGATATACAGACATATAGCCTTAGGACAAGAGGAAAATGGTTCCGCAAAAGCAGGAAATAATATTTTAAAAATGGCTTTTATATCAATATCATTACTTATGTTTTGTCTGTCCATTATTGAATGTTACATTAGAAATAAAAGGTTTATAAAGGCATTTAATAGGGCAAATAGAATACTTTTACCCATGGAATATGCCCTTATCAGGGTGTTGATGCTTGGAATAATTGCAGTACTTGCAAATAAATTAATATAATGCGACCAGGTTACAGAAATACGCCTATAAAACTGTTAGAGTAGTATCATAAACAAAAAGATATTAACTAAGGAGGTTCATATGGGCGTATTTGATTTTTTAAAACCAAACGATATCAACGCAGGAGTTGAGGAATATAGGAATACCGATAAGGCGGTGCTGCTTGATGTAAGGACAGCGGAGGAATATAGAGAGGGTCATATTGAGGGAAGCATTAATTTACCTCTTCAGGCAATTGCAGGCATAGGAAATAAGGTGGCTGATAAGAATGTGCCTATTTTTGTCCATTGCCTGAGTGGCGGAAGAAGTGCAAGTGCTGCATCGGCTCTTAAAAATATGGGATATTCAAATGTAAAAAACATAGGTGGAATAGGCAACTATAAAGGAAAGATTGTGAGGTAGGATTATGAGAGTTGTAATAGTAGGAGGTGTAGCAGGCGGAGCTACTGCTGCCACAAGACTTAGAAGACTTGATGAGAATGCCCAGATTACAGTGTTTGAGCGTTCCGGCTATATTTCATATGCAAACTGTGGATTGCCATATTATGTAGGCGGTGTGATTGAAGATAAGGAGGAGCTTACCCTACAGACACCGGAGGGCTTTTGGGATAGATTTAGAATTGACGTCCGTGTAAGGCATGAGGTTACGGATATTAATACGGAAAAGAAAAGTGTTACCGTAAAGGATTTGGAAAGTGGCAGGGTATATGAGGAAAGCTATGATAAGCTGATACTATCTCCCGGTGCAAAGCCTATAAAGCCACCATTTCCCGGAATGGATGACGAGAGAATTTTCTTTTTAAGAACGGTTGAGGACACCTTTAAGCTAAAAGAATTTGTAGATAAAAATAAGCCTAAAACTGCGGTAATGGTAGGCGGAGGCTTTATCGGGGTAGAGGTGGCTGAAAACCTGTGCAATCTGGGCATAAAGGTAACAATTGTTCAGTTGCTTAATCAGCTCCTAACCACACTTGATTATGATATGGCAGCTTTGGTTCATGGAAAACTGAGAGAAAAGGGAATAGAGCTTAAGCTGGAAAATAGTGTAACCGGCTTTGAAAAAGGTGCTAATGGACTTCGTGTGCTTATAAAGGATAATGAACCCATAGAAGCAGATATGGTGCTTATGGCAATAGGAGTAAGTCCTGATACAGAGCTTGCAGGTAAGGCGGGGCTGGAATTGGGAGTGAGAAATTCTATTAAGGTTAATGATAAGATGGAGACCTCCGTTTCTGATATTTATGCTGTAGGCGATGCAGTACAGGTTAAACATTTTATAACAGGTAATGATGCCCTTATTTCTTTAGCAGGTCCTGCAAATAAGCAGGGAAGAATTGCTGCTGACAATATATGCGGACTGGAAAGCACATATAAAGGAACAATGGGTTCTTCCGTAATAAAGCTCTTTGATATGACGGCTGCAAGCACAGGACTTACAGAGGCTATGGCAAGGGACGCAGGTCTTGATTACGATAGCGTAGTGCTTTCTCCCAATTCCCACGCGGGATATTATCCCGGTGCAAAGGTTATGACTATGAAAGTGGTCTACGAAAAGAAGAGTCTAAGGATTTTAGGTGCTCAAATCCTGGGATATGAGGGAGTGGATAAGAGACTGGATGTGATTGCTACAGCCATAAGTGCAGGATTAAAGGCTGACGAACTAAAGGATTTAGAGCTTTCATATGCGCCACCCTATTCTTCGGCAAAGGACCCTGTAAATATGGCAGGCTTTATGATTGAAAACATTGCCAGGGGTCAGGTAAAGCAGTTCCATTATGATGAAATTAATTCGCTTCCAAGAGATGGCAGTGTTACACTGTTAGATGCAAGAACTGTTAAGGAATATGGGAGAGGTCATGTGGATGGCTTTATAAATATACCTGTGGATGATTTAAGAGAGAGGCTTGAGGAAATAGATAAGGAAAAGCCCCTGTATGTAATGTGTCAAAGTGGAATAAGAAGCTATATTGCATGCAGAATTTTAGCGGCAGAGGGCTATAATTGCTATAATTTCTCCGGTGGATATCGCTTCTATGAAATTGTAACAAAGGAAAAGCTGGCAGTAGAGCAGGCATTTTCCTGTGGAATGGATAAATAATTGATGTGAAATAAATAATTTTATTAAGATAAACAGAGAGCACGTCCGAAAATATTTCGGACGTGTTTTTTAGTGGGCCTTGTGGCGCACTTCGCTTTTGGAGATGTTTCCGGGTATGTTTATGAATATGTGTATGTATATGTTTTTTAGTTAAGTTTTAGGTAAGTTTTTAAAATCAAGAGTGCCTTTTACGATTAAATGTGTTATAGTATTAAAGTGCCTTTTTGGAGCATTGTAGCGAATTTAGTTTGATGCTTTAAAGCGAGAGAGAGGAGATGGCTATGATTTCACGAAAAGAAGCAATAGAATACGGACTCTCTTTTCCCAATACATATTTGGATGCGCCTTTTAGAGAACAAAACTGGCAACTAATTAGAATAAGGGGAAGCAGGAAAGCATTTTTATGGATATATCACTTAAACGGATATATAAATTTAAATGTGAAAACAAGCCCTGAATGGCGGGATTTATGGCGTGCCACATATTCTTCGGTTATTCCCGGATATCATCAGAATAAGGAGCATTGGAATACAATTATTCTGGATGGAACAATCCCTGATACAGATATACGCAGGATGATTGGAGAAAGCTATGATTTACTTACTGACAGTCCTACAAAGAGGATTTATGAAGCGGTAGGGCAAATTCCAAGGGGCAGGGTAGCTACTTACGGCAGGGTGGCAGAAATGGCAGGGGATAAAAAGATGGCAAGGGCAGTAGGAAATGCTCTACATAAAAATCCGGACCCTGATAATATTCCATGTCACAGAGTGGTAAATGCCAAGGGAGAGCTAGCCAAAGCCTTTGTTTTCGGAGGCGAGGGAGTACAGGCAGAAAGACTTAAAAAGGAGGGGGTAGAAGTAAACGGGGGCAAAGTAGATTTATTAAAATATGGAATTTAATAAAAATTCAAGTTTTTTTATTTATCAAGGATTTGGCACTTAGCCACAAATATTATTTTTAGAGGGAGTTATTGTAATGAAAGAAAGACATTCGTTTAAAGGTTCAATAGGATTTGTACTGGCGGCAGCAGGAAGTGCCGTAGGCTTAGGTAATATATGGAGATTTCCATATTTAGCTGCAAAGGGTGGCGGAGGATTATTCCTCTTTGTATATATTATACTTGCCCTTACCTTTGGTTTTACACTTTTGGCAACAGAGGTGGCAATCGGAAGAAAGACAAAGCAGAGTCCTCTTACAGCATATGGATATTTGGCAAAGGGTGCAAAGCCCTTAGGCTATATTGCATGCTTGGTACCCATTATAATTATGCCTTACTATAGCGCAATCGGTGGTTGGGTTCTTAAGTATCTGGTGGCATTTTTAACAGGTCAGGGAGCAGAGGCGGCAACGGACGGTTATTTTACAAATTTTATAACCTCCACGGGAGAGCCGATTGCATATATGATAATATTTATGGCAGCCTGTGCTGTAGTAATTTTACTTGGCGTTAATAAGGGAATTGAGACTTCATCAAAATTTATCATGCCGGCTTTGGTAGTATTGGTTGTTATTATTTCCGCTTTTTCACTTACCTTAAAGCATGATGATGGAACAGGGCTAAGAACAGGTTTTGAGGGATTTAAGATTTATGTTATTCCCAGCTTTGAGGGACTTACAGCCGGAGGCTTTTTGACTGTAGTAGTGGACGCTATGGGACAGCTTTTCTACAGCTTAAGTGTAGCAATGGGTATTATGATTGCCTATGGCAGCTATGTTCATAATGATGCAAACCTTATTGGTTCGATTAACCAGATTGAGCTTTTTGATACAATTATTGCATTTTTGGCAGGAGTTATGATTATCCCTGCGGTATATGTATTTATGGGTAGAGAGGGTATGGCTGCATCAGGTCCCGGCCTTGTATTTATTTCTCTTCCTAAGATTTTTGTAAATATGGGAGCTATTGGAACTATTGTAGGTATTTTGTTCTTTGCAATGGTGCTCTTTGCGGCACTGACCTCAGCAGTTTCAATCTATGAGGCAATAGTTTCAAGTATTATGGACCAGTTCCATACCACAAGAAAGAAAGCGACTGTTATCGAGGGCTTAATTGCACTGTTTTTCGGAATTTTAGTTTGCTTAGGATATAACAAGCTTTACTTTAACGTACCACTTCCCAATGGCGGAACAGGTCAGATACTGGATATTATGGATTATATAAGTAATAGTATCTTAATGCCTATTGGCGCTATTGGAACCTGTATTCTTGTGGGCTGGGTGCTTACACCTGATACTATTATTGATGAAGCTACAAAAAACGGAGAAAAATTTGGAAGAAAGAAGCTTTATATTGTTATGGTAAAATATATAGCACCTGTTCTCTTATTAATTCTTCTCCTTAAATCATTGGGTATTATTAAATTATAATTTAATCCCACAGAATTTCTTAGGGTTTGTGTAGCCCTAAGAAATTCATATATATATGGGATGTTGTATAAGAAGGAGGATTTTTGTGAAAAAGTTAATGCTGGGAAATGAGGCTCTAGCCCGGGGATTGTATGAAGCAGGCGTTAAGCTGATATCAAGCTATCCCGGAACACCCTCTACTGAAATAACGGAGTTTGCGGCAAACTATGATGATATATACTGCGAGTGGGCTCCCAATGAAAAGGTAGCAACAGAAGTGGCTTTTGGTGCTTCACTTCGCGGTGTAAGAAGTGCTACAGCTATGAAGCATGTGGGACTGAATGTAGCTGCGGACCCACTGTTTACCCTTTCATATACAGGTGTAAACGGGGGGATGGTTATTATAGTGGCTGATGACCCCGCTATGCATTCCTCACAGAATGAACAGGACTCAAGACATTATGCCATAGCTTCAAAGGTTCCTATGCTAGAGCCTGCCGACTCCGGAGAAGCTAAGGAATTTATAAAGGAAGCCTATAGAATTTCAGAGGAATTTGATACTCCTGTACTTTTACGTATGTGCACAAGAATTGCCCATTCTCAGAGTATGGTGGAGCTGGGAGAGAGGGAAGAAATTGCCCTTGGAAAATATGAAAAAAATCCTCAGAAATTTATTATGGTGCCTGCAAATGCAAAGGCTCGTCATCCGTTTGTGGAGGAGAGAATAGCAAAGCTTACAGAATTTGCGGAAAGTTCGTCATTAAATCGTGTAGAAATAGTATCTTCTGAAATGGGAATTATCTGCTCCGGCACAAGTTATCAGTATGTAAAGGAAGTATTTGGAGACAGTGTATCGGTACTCAAGCTTGGAATGATACATCCGCTTCCTGTTAAGGCAATACAGGATTTTGCGGCTTCAGTAAAAACGCTTTATGTAATAGAAGAGCTGGATGGAGTTATAGAGGCTCATGTTAAGGGACTTGGCATTGAATGTATTGGAAAGGAAATGTTTTCCAATATAGGAGAGTTTTCACAGAATACTGTCAGAAAAGCCTTTGGCAAGGATGCGTTGCCAACTATTTCTTCATATACGGCAATTCCCCCAAGACCTCCCGTTATGTGTGCGGGCTGTCCTCACAGAGGTTTGTTCTATACATTGTCAAAGCATAAGATTACTACCCTTGGAGATATTGGTTGCTATACTCTTGGAAGTGCAGCACCACTTTTTGCCATGGATTCTACCCTTTGTATGGGGGCTTCAGTTTCGGGGCTTCACGGATTTAATAAAGCCGGTGGCAATGAAGCGGAAAAAAATACAGTTTGTGTAATCGGCGACTCTACCTTTATGCATTCGGGTATGACAGGACTTGTGAATATTGCATACAATTCCACAAATTCTACTGTCATTATATTGGATAATTCAATCACAGGTATGACAGGACATCAGCAAAACCCTACAACGGGATATAATATTAGGGGAGAAGTAGCCGCTGCCGTTAATTTAGAGAAATTATGTGAAGCCTTGGGCATAAAGAGAGTAAGAGTAGTAGACCCTTATAATCTTAAGGAATGTGAAGATGCTATTTTAGAGGAAATAAAGGTGGAGGAACCCTCTGTTATTATTTCCCGTCGTCCCTGTGTGCTCCTTAAATACGTTAAGCCACAGCCTCCGGTATGCGTGGACAGGAATAAGTGTGTAGGCTGTAAGATGTGTCTGAAAATCGGATGCCCGGCTATCAGCTTTAAGGAGGGTAAGGCAGTAATAGACAGTTCCCTTTGTGTAGGCTGTGATGTATGTATGCAGCTTTGTAAATGTGGAGCAATGGGAAAGGAAGAGTAGGCTTATGGAAACAAAGAATGTAATGATTGTCGGCGTAGGCGGACAGGGAAGTCTTCTTGCAAGTAAGCTTTTAGGAGTACTGCTTACAGATGAGGGATATGATGTAAAGGTAAGTGAAGTGCATGGAATGAGCCAGAGAGGTGGCTCGGTTGTAACCTATGTGCGCTATGGCGATAAGGTATATTCTCCCATAGTAGCGGAGGGAGAAGCTGATTATATTATTTCCTTTGAAAAAATAGAGGCTGCCAGATATGCAAACTGTCTTAAAAAGGATGGAAAGATTATTGTAAATCTTCAGTCCATAGACCCCATGCCAGTTATAATTGGCAATGCAGAGTATCCGGATGGAGTACTTGATGAACTTAAAGATAAGGGAGTATTTGTGGATAGTATAGATGCCTATGCTCTTGCGACACAGGCAGGAAATGGAAAATCTACAAATATTGTATTAATGGGCAGAATGGCTAAATATCTGGATATTGAATATGATAAGTGGATTGCGGCAATTAAAAATACTGTAAAACCACAGTTTGTGGATATTAATATTAAGGCATTTGAGTTGGGCTATAATGCGGACTAAATCAGCATTATTATAAGGATTTATAAAAGGAATTAATAATGGGAAACTATTATCAGGAAGAAATAGAAACAGCCTCACGAGAGGAAATCTTAAAAATCCAGAATGAAAAAATTGTTAAGCAGATTAAGCATGTTTATGATAATGTAAAATATTATAGAAAGCTTATGGACGAGCAGGGGGTAAAGCCGGAAGATATTAAGAGCATCGAGGATATGGGAAAGCTCCCCTTTTTGTCCAAAGAGGATTTACGGGATGCCTATCCCTATGGACTGTTGGGAACAGATTTAAAGGATTGTGTGCGTATTCATTCAACCTCCGGTACTACAGGAAAAAGAGTTGTGGCTTTTTACACTCAAAATGATGTGGATTTATGGGAGGACTGCTGTGCCAGAGCCATTATGGCGGCAGGCGGCAATAAGGATGATGTAGTACAGGTGGCGTATGGATACGGTCTTTTCACAGGTGGTGCAGGACTGCATGGTGGTTCCCATAAGGTGGGGGCTATGACACTTCCCATGTCATCAGGAAACACGGAGAGACAGCTTCAGTTTATGATGGACTTGGGCTCTACAATCCTTTGCTGTACTCCGTCATATGCGGCATATATAGGGGAAACCTTGGAAGAAAGAGGCTATAAGCCTGAGGATAATAAGCTTAAGGCAGGAATCTTCGGAGCGGAGCCTTGGACTGAGGAAATGAGGCGCGGTATTGAAAAGAGTCTGGGAATTAAGGCATATGATATTTATGGCCTTACAGAAACCAGTGGTCCCGGTGTTGCATTTGAGTGTGAGGCTCAAAACGGTATGCATATAAATGAAGATCATTTCTATGCGGAAATTATAGACCCGGATACAGGAGAGGTATTACCTGAGGGGGAAAAAGGCGAATTAGTATTTACAGCTCTTGATAAGGAGGCATTTCCTCTTATGCGATACAGAACAAGGGATATATGTGTTCTGTCCAGAGAGAAATGCTCCTGTGGCAGAACTCATGTAAAAATGTGTAAGCCAATGGGACGAAGTGACGATATGATGATTATAAGGGGAGTTAATGTATTCCCCAGTCAGATTGAAACGGTGCTGCTTAATGAGGGCTATGCGCCGAATTATCAGATTTTTGTAGACCGTAAGCACAATACGGATACTCTGGATATTAATGTGGAGCTTGTGCCCAACCGCTTTTCCGATAAGGTATCCGATATTGAGGCTATGGAAAAATCATTGGAGGCGGCAATGAAGACTATGCTCGGAATTGTTCCCAAAGTTCATTTAGTTGCGCCTAAAAGTATTGTGAGGAGTGAAGGCAAAGCAGTTCGTGTAATAGACAAGCGTATGCTTATGGATTAATGTGGAGGGTTTGATATGGCAATTAAACAGTTATCCGTATTTCTTGAAAACAGACAGGGTGAACTTTCAAATGTGGTAAAAGCCATTTCTGAAGCAGGTATAAATATACGTGCATTAAGTATTGGGGAGACCGGGGATTTTGGAATTTTAAGGCTGATAGTATCGGATACAAATAAGGCAAAGGAGATATTGGGCGAAAATACTCTGGTTACCACCAATGATGTTATTGCCGTAAAGATGGAGGACAATGCGGGGGCTCTTTACAGGGTGCTGAGAGTATTTGATGCAGCGGAGATTAATGTGGAATATTCCTACGCATTTACATCAAGGGAGCTTGGAGCATATGTGGTTTTCAGAGTTGATGATGTGCCGGGGGCTGAAAGGTGTTTGCTTGAAAACGGAGCAAGCTTAATCTGCAAGGATGATATTTAAGCATTAAAGAATTGAATATTGGGAATGAGGGAAATTAAGTATTGAATTACATGGGAAAACTGCTGACCGTGAGGCCGACATTTTGGGGCACCGGTCAGCTTTTTAATAGCTTTTAATAAGGAGATAATTAAGATGAAAAAGCAAGGTGTCAAAAATAGCAAAAAGAAATTGAGCATGTATCTGGTACTTATACTTTGTGCTCTCATTCCGGTGGTAACAACCTCCGCTATTATTTCTGTTTTTTTGAGCAGTACTGCCAGAGAGGAGATAAGAGCGACAATCTCAAATTATATGCTGTCCATGACAGAGCATGAGGGTATGAATTTGCAGGAGCATATAGAGATTTTCGGAAGGGAAGAGGCCCTGTCTGAAGAAGCATTGACAAAATACTGCTCCGATATAAGCATGCGAGGCATTTCCTCATCCTATGTATATGTGGCGGATGCATCGGGGAAGATGCTGTGGCATCCCACGGCGGATAAAATCGGACAGCCTGTGGTAAATTCCGCTATACAGGCAGTATGCGCTGAAATGGCAGCGGGAAAGTCGGTTGTAGCCGACATTACAAGCTATGATTTCAAGGGAGTTCAAAAATATTCCTCATATTATGTAGCAACCGATAATTCCTTTGTATTGGTTTTTTCCTGTGACGAGGCGGATGCTTTGGCGGGCGTAATCAGAATGAGCAATTTAAGCATGCTGCTTTTGGCCGCCTCCCTTATCGTATGGCTGGTATTGGTGATTATAGTGGCAAACCTTATTGCAAGACCCTTAAAGAAGATATCGCTTGCAACCAAGATATTGTCAGAGGGAAACTTGAATGAAGAAATTAACGTTACCTCACATGTAACTGAAACTGCGGAAATAATCAATTCGGCAAAGATATTGAGAGAGTCTTTAAGAACTGCGGTAGGAAATGTGGTGGAAAACGAAGAATATCTTGCTAAAGCTGTTGCGGTGGTAAATGAAAAGACAGCACAGAATACGGACAGTATTAATCAGATTAGTTCCGCTGTGGGAGAGGTGGCCTCCACGTCCCAGAGTGTGGCGGAGGCTGCACAGGATATGGCTGAAAAGGCAATGCGGCTTGGTGAAAATATCGACCTGATTTCGGATAATATAAATAATTTAAAGAAATCCTCAGAGGAAATAAATAATATAAACAGGGAAGCCTCAGAATATATGAACAATGTAATGCAGTCCTCTTCGGAAAGCGTTGCTGCGGTAGAAAAGATTTCCGAGAAAATAAATGAAACAAACGAGGCTGTTTACAGAATACAGGATTGTGTTCAGATGATAGAGGACATTTCCGCACAGACAAATTTACTGAGCCTTAACGCTTCTATCGAGGCTGCAAGAGCGGGAGAAGCGGGAAAGGGCTTTGCCGTAGTTGCGGGTGAAATAAGAAAGCTGGCGGATGAGTCGGCTCAGAGCGCCGGAGAAATCAGGGCTATAGTTGATTTGGTCACGGGAATATCAGGAGAGACCGTTGCCGAAGCCACAAGGGTAGCCAATATTATAGAGGGAGAGAAGGTATATATTAATGAGGCGCAGTCTAAATTTACGGTACTGTCAAAATCTGTTGACATAAGCGTCGCTGAAATTGAAAAAATAGATAAAATGAGCCGGGATTTGGAGGATATAAAGGTTAAGCTCACAAATGCAACAGGTGATCTGGGAGCAATAAGTGAGGAGCTGGGAGCAAGCTCAGAAGAGGTATCGGCAAGCTGTGTTACCGTAGCGGAGGCCTGTGCGTATACAAAGACAAAGACTGATGAAATGCAGGGCATAAAGGAAAACCTTGAGGAAGCAATTTCCGTATTTAAGCTTTAAAAATATGGAAAATTCTTTTGCGGTAATTGCATTTTATAATTATTTATGCTATATTCTTGCCTAGTGAGCAGACAGAGATGTTTTGCAAAGCGACATTGATTGAGTAGCCGGCGGCACTGAAACTGACAGACAGTGAAAGGTCGGTCCTGTATCGGGGATATGCTTTTAAGCATCGGTCAGGAGAACTTAAATTTTCAGGATGTATTCCTTGTTAATGGTCAACTATCGTAAGATTTTTGTAAAATATTTCGTAGGCTCAGTGACGAATAAAAGCATAAAATCAAATAATAGACATATGACTGATTGACCGGGATGTGAAAGCATTCCGGTTTTTTTGTTCGATATAAGGAATTTCGGCAGAGGTAAAAATATGGATATTGTAAGACAGCAGTTAGCGCCGGTTTATGATGCGCTATTAGAACTCAGAAAGAGAAGAGTTGTGCCCTTTGATGTGCCGGGGCATAAAAGAGGCCGTGGAAATAAGGAATTATTAGAATTTTTAGGAGAGAAATGCGTTGGAGTGGATGTTAATTCCATGAAGATGCTTGATAATCTTTCACATCCTATTTCGGTAATACATGAAGCAGAAGCGCTGACAGCAGATGCATTTGGGGCAAATCGTGCTTATTTTATGGTAAATGGCACTACCTCTGCGGTACAGAGTATGGTTTTGGCAACAGTACGGGAGGGGGAGGAGATTATTCTGCCGCGAAATGTGCATAAAAGCGTAATTAACGCATTGGTTTTATGTGGCGGGATTCCTGTATATGTTCCGGTGGAGGTCAATCCTAAGATTGGAATTGCCACAGGAATGAAAGTGAGTGAAATTGAAAAGGCAATTAAAGAGCATCCAAGGGCAAAAGCCGTATTTATAAATAATCCAACCTATTATGGTATCGCTTCAAATTTACAGGAAATAGTGAGGATTACCCATGAGGCGGGAATGAAAGTTCTGGTGGACGAGGCTCATGGAACTCATTTATATTTTAGTGAGGAGTTACCTGTTTCGGGTATGGCGGCAGGAGCTGATTTGGCTGCCATATCCATGCATAAATCAGGTGGAAGCCTGACCCAGAGCTCCATTCTTTTAACAGGTCCGGATGTGGATGGCGAATATATGCAGTCCATTATTAATCTGACCCAGACCACCAGTGCCTCATATCTGCTGATTGCAAGTCTGGATATTTCCAGGAGAAATCTGGCACTAAACGGTATGGAGGCTTTTAGAAAGGTTAGTAGAATGGCGCAGTATGCCAGAGAGGAAATCAATGACCTGGGTGGCTACTATGCCTATGGACAGGAGCTTATTGACGGAGACAGTGTATATGACTTTGATGTTACTAAGCTTTCTATTTATACTCAGGGTATAGGGCTTACCGGTATAGAAGTATATGATATATTGCGTGATGAATATGATATCCAGATTGAATTTGGAGATATTGGCAATATATTGGCATATATTTCTATAGGGGACCGTATGCAGGATATTGAGCGTCTGGTAGGAGCTCTTGAAGATATTAAAAGGGTATATGAGAAAGATAGTGATGATTTGTACTGTGGGGAGTTTATTCAGCCGGAGCTTGTGATGTCGCCTAAGCAGTCCTTTTACGGACAAAAAATGTCAATGCCAATAGGGGAGGCGGCAGGACGCATAAGTGGAGAGCTTGTGATGTGCTATCCTCCGGGAATACCCATACTTACACCGGGCGAGCGTATAACTGAGGAAATTATTGAATATATAAGATACTCGGAGCTAATGGGATGTTCACTTATGGGCACCCGTGACCCGGAGTGTAAAATTATTGATGTAATGATGTAAGAGGAGCAAAAAATGGAAATTTGGTTTTCACAGATGGATACCGATAATGTGCATCATCAGTACCGCGTAGAAAAACAACTGTTTTCAGGGCAGAGTGATTACCAGCGGATAGATGTATTCCAGACTAAAGAATTTGGAAAAGTAATTGTACTGGATGGAGAAATAATATTTTCCGAAGCAGACGAATTTATTTATAATGAAATGGTTGTTCACGTGCCCATGGCGGTTCATCCAAATGTAAAAAATGTTCTTATAATCGGTGGAGGAGATGGTGGTGTAGCCAAGGTGCTGACTATGTATCCTGAGATTGAGAATATTGATGTGGTGGAGCAGGATGAAATGTTCGTTCATGTTTCAAGGGAGTTTTTTCCTGAGACGGCAAAGGGCTTTGACGATGAGCGGGTAAATATTATGCATATGGACGGCTTGCGCTGTTTGCGCAGACGAAGAGAGCAGTACGATTTGATTATTAATGACTCCACAGACCCTTTTGGACATACTGAGGGATTGTTTACAAAGGAGTTTTATGGAAGCTGCTTCAAGGCACTGCATGCAGACGGAATAATGGTATACCAGCACGGAAGCCCCTTTTATGACGAGGATGAGGCGGCATTCAGGGCTATGCACAGAAAGGTTTTCAGTTCATTTCCCATAAGCCGTGTATATCAGGCAAGCATACCCACATGTCCCGCAGGCTATTGGATGTTTGGCTTTGCTTCAAAAAAATATCATCCCTTAAAGGATTTTGACCCTAAGCGATGGAATGAACGTAATCTTAAAACATGGTATTATACAACTAATCTGCATAGAGGAGCATTTATGCTTCCCAAATATGTAGAAGATATTCTTTCAGAGGAGGAAAAGAGAGTATGAGCAGAGTGCTTGTAATAGGCTGTGGCGGTGTTGCCCAGGTAGCAATTCAGAAAATAGCAATGGTGGATGGTGTGTTTGACGAAATGATGATTGCCAGTCGAACCATATCCAAGTGTCAGATGATGAAAGAAAAGATTGAGAGCACCGGCTCTAAAACAAGGATAAAAATAGCTACAGTTGATGCGGACAATGTAGAGGAGCTTATTGCTCTTATAAAATATTATAATCCTGATGTAGTATTAAATGTGGCACTTCCTTATCAGGATTTGACAATTATGGATGCCTGTTTGGCAGCAGGTGTTCACTATGTGGATACTGCAAACTATGAGCCTGAGGATACGGAAAACAAAGAGTGGCGTGAAATATATGAAAACAGATGTAAGGAGCAGGGCTTTTCTGCTTATTTTGACTATTCATGGCAGTGGGCATATGAGGAGAAGTTTAAGGAGGCAGGTCTGACAGCACTCCTTGGAACCGGTTTTGACCCCGGAGTTACCTCTGTATTTGTGGCATATGCAAAGAAGCATTACTTTGACACCATTGATACCATTGATATTTTGGATTGTAATGGAGGCGACCACGGATATGCCTTTGCTACTAATTTTAATCCGGAAATTAATTTACGTGAAGTATCTGCTCCGGGTTCATATATGGAAAACGGCAAATGGATAGAGGTGCCTGCCATGAGTATCCATAGAACCTACGACTTTGAGGGAGTGGGAAAGAAAGATATGTATTTGCTTCATCATGAGGAAATCGAGGCTTTGGGAAGAAATCTGCCTGAGGTTAAGCGTATCCGTTTCTTTATGACCTTTGGAGAAAGCTACTTAAAGCATATGGAATGTCTGGAAAATGTGGGTATGCTTTCCACAGAGCCCATTAGCTTTAACGGACAGGAGATTGTGCCTATTCAATTTTTAAAGGCTTTACTTCCCGACCCTGCATCTTTGGGACCAAGAACAGTGGGCAAGACAAATATTGGCTGTATTTTTACGGGAAAAAAGGATGGTAAGGATAAAACCCTGTATATTTACAATGTATGTGACCATCAGGAATGTTATAAGGAAGTGGGCTCTCAGGCGATCTCCTATACCACAGGTGTGCCGGCTATGATTGGTACAATGCTTGTGGCAAATGGGGAGTGGAGAAAGCCGGGTGTATTTACTACAGATGAGTTTGATCCTGACCCATATATGGAGGCGCTAAATAAGTACGGTCTGCCTTGGAAAGTGGAAGAGAACCCGGTGCTTGTAGAATAGAAAGAGTAAATTATGAATTTTTTAAAAATCCCTACGCCGGCTTATGTTATTGATGAAAAGAAGCTAAAACAAAATCTGGAAATATTGGCATATGTTCAGAGCAGGGCAGGGTGTAAAATCCTGCTTGCTCAGAAGTGCTTTTCAGGCTTTGCGGAATATCCCCTTATAGGGCAGTACCTTTCGGGAACTACTGCCAGCGGTCTCTATGAGGCAAGGCTTGGATATGAGGAAATGAAAAAGGAAAATCATATTTTTTCCCCGGCTTACAGAGAGGAGGAGATTAAAGAGATTGCAGAAATCTGTGACCATATAATATTTAATTCCTTTTCTCAGTTGGTACGCTTTGGAGAGACTGTGTGCTCAAAGCAGGGAGGAAGCGCAGGGATTGGTCTGCGCCTTAATCCGCAGTGCTCCACTCAGGGAGATCATGCCATATATGACCCCTGCGCCATAGGCTCACGTCTTGGTGTAACAAGGGCAAATTTTGATAAGGGAATGCTTACCACTCCAAAGGCTTTTGAAATGGTAAGCGGACTGCATATGCATACCCTATGTGAGCAGAATGTGGATGATTTAATAAAAACCGTAGAAGCGCTGGAGGATAAATTTGGAGATATTCTTAATTCAGAGCAGATTAAATGGTTGAATTTAGGGGGCGGACACCATATTACCCGCAGTGACTATGATGTGGAAGCCTTAATTAAATTAATTTTAAGATTAAAAGAAAAATACAGTCTGGAAATATACCTGGAGCCGGGAGAGGCTGTTGCATTAAATGCAGGCTATCTTGTAACTAAAGTAATGGATATGGTGGAAAATGATATTACCACATTGATATTGGATGCTTCTGCCGCCTGTCATATGCCGGATGTATTGGAAATGCCATATAGACCACCTCTTAGAAACAGTGGCGAGGCAGGAGAGAAAAAATATACCTATCGTCTGTCATCACTGACCTGTCTGGCAGGAGATATTATTGGGGACTATTCCTTTGACCATGAAATTAGGTCGGGGGATAGGCTGGTATTTGAAGATATGGCAATTTATTCTATGGTAAAGAATAATACCTTTAACGGAATAGGCTTACCCTCCATATATGCCATGGATGAGGCAGGAGAGTGCAGGCTTATTAAGAAATTTGGGTATGAAGATTTTAAAATGAGATTATCGTAAGGATGTATTATAGGAATAATTATGACGAAAGTGTTTAAGTCAAGTCCAAGGGCTGACGGTTTTCATATGCCGGCAGAATTTGAACATCATGAGGGTACAATACTTATTTGGCCCACAAGACCCGGCACCTGGAGCTATGGAGGAAAAGAAGCCAGGCAGATTTTCTTGCAGATAGCTTCTGAAATCGCTTTGGGCGAAAAGGTATTTTTATGTGCGGGAAAAGCAGATTTTCAGGGAATGGAAGCTGCACTTCATATATTTTTGGAAAAGGTCGGGGCAGAGGAGCGAGAGCTTTTAAGTAAGAATATTTATTTACTTGAAATTCCATCCAATGACAGTTGGGCAAGGGATGTGGGGCCCACTGTTGTAATTAAAGCCTTGGAAGAGAATACTTCTAAAGATATTAAAAATTCCAATATGGAGCGCAGGGGAATTGATTGGAAATTTAATGCCTGGGGCGGGGAATATAATGGTCTTTACAGTGACTGTAAGCTGGATAATGCCTTTGCTTTGAAATTTTTAAAAGAGCACGGGATGGATATATATGATGCTTCGGACTTTGTAATGGAGGGTGGAGCCATTCATACGGACGGGGACGGCACCTTGGTTGTGACAGAGTGCTGTTTACTGAGTAAGGGAAGAAACCCTACTCTTTCAAAGGACGAAATAGAGGCAAGGCTTAAAGAAATGCTGGGAGTTACAAAGGTAATATGGCTTCCAAATGGTATTTATAATGATGAAACCGACGGGCATGTGGATAATATTTTTGCATTTACAGCAGTAGGAGAAGCGGTGCTTGCCTGGACAGATGATGAAAATGACCCACAGTATGAGCTAAGTCGAAAGAATTTGGAAGTTCTTGAGCAGGCTACAGATGCAAAAGGACGAAAAATCAAGGTCCATAAGATGTATATTCCAAGTAAGCCTGTGTGTATTACCGAATATGATTTACGTGGACTTACGCCTGATTATGGGGAAGAAGAAAGGGTAGTGGGAGAGCGTCTGGCTGCAAGCTATGTAAACTTTTATATTTCCAATAGCTGTGTGCTAATACCCGCCTTTGGGGATGAAAATGACAACAGAGCGGCTGAATTATTACGCCAGCTTATACCGGATAGAAAGATTGTGCAAATACCTGCAAGAGCAATTATTGTGGGGGGTGGAAATATTCATTGTATTACACAGCAAATTCCGGGATAGGAACAAATTTACGGTAGAGGACATATATTTATGAGAAATGTAACAATAGCTACAGTGCAAATGAGTATGACGGATAAGGTTTGGGAAAACATTGCTAAAGCTGATACTCTGACAAGAAATGCAATAGAGCAGGGCGCAAATATTATATTGTTGCCTGAGCTTTTTGAGCGTCCCTATTTTTGTCAGGAGCGAAGATATGAGTATTATGATTTTGCAAAGAGCGTAGAAAACTCTGATGCTGTAGTACATTTTCAAAAAATATGTAAGGAATTTCATGTGGCAATGCCAATTTCCTTTTATGAACAGGCAGGTACTGTTTTATATAATAGTATTGCAATGATTAATGAAAAGGGAGAGCTTATGGGAGTATACAGAAAGACCCATATACCCGATGACCATTATTATCAGGAAAAATTTTACTTTACACCCGGAAATACAGGATATAAGGTGTGGGATACGGAATTTGGTAAAATAGGTGTGGGAATTTGCTGGGATCAGTGGTTTCCGGAGCCTGCAAGGGCAATGGCTGTGGCAGGGGCAGAAATGCTTTTATATCCTACGGCTATTGGTTCAGAGCCTATTTTGGAAACGGACAGTATGCCACATTGGCGTAGAGCAATGCAGGGACACGGAGCGTGTAATCTGATGCCGGTTGCGGCGGCAAACCGTATAGGACTGGAGGAAGTAATGCCCTGTGAAGAAAACGGAGGACAGAAATCAGCTCTTAGATTTTATGGCTCATCCTTTATTACAGATGGTGTGGGAGAGATTACAGAGCCTTATTTAGCATCCCGTGATAAGGAAGAGGTCATTGTCAGAGCCTTTGATTTGGATGAGCTTAAAGAATATAGAATGAGCTGGGGTGTATTTAGGGACAGAAGACCTGAATATGATGGATGAGAAAGAATGAAAGGACTATTATGGCTTTAGATTTTGAGGGGTTAAGAAAACATAAAATGGAGGATTTAACTGCCTCTAAAAAAGCCAGTGCCGTATTAATCCCTCTTGTTAAGGATGAAAGAGATGAAACAGGCTTTAGCGTATTGTTTGAAGTACGCGCGGAGGGAATAGGCCAGGCAGGAGAAATATGTTTTCCGGGAGGAGGAATAGAAGAGGATGAGGCAGGAGAGGAAGCTGCTATTCGTGAAACCTCGGAAGAGCTGCTGATTGAGCCGGATACCATTGAGCTTTTAGCTCCCATTGCAGAGCAGATGGGACCTAAAAACAGAAAGGTCAAATCCTATGTGGGAATATTGCATAACTATAAGATGACATATTCTGAGGATGAGGTGGCAAGAGTGTTTACACTACCACTTTCATGGCTTATGAAATATGAGCCTATCAGTGCCAAAACAACCTATAGTGTGGATGAAAGTGATGATTTTCCCTATGAGCTGATTCCGGGAGGCAGAAGCTATCCTTTTTCAAAAAGAGAGAGAACCTTTTGGTTTTATAAAACAAGTGAGGGTACGATTTGGGGTATAACAGCAGAGGCTTTGCGGGAGTTTTTAAGGATTGTGG
>JBHAJK010000048.1:0-64499 GCA_041826605.1 Lachnospiraceae bacterium
AGCTACTCAGGAGGATATTACCATTATGTCCTCTGTTATGGATATCGAGATTGACAGCCAACTTGATTACGAGGAGCGCTACCGGCAACTCCTGCACTGCCTTGATACAAGAAGCAGATTTGAAACCCTTAGACTGCGCTAATACAAAAGTATTTCTGCTACTCTAAAGGCTATACCTTGAAATTACTGTTATAAATGTTAATTTAGTATTAACAAACGCTCACTAATATCATAAGGAGGAATGGCAGCTAACTGCCTTATACTAAAGATGAAACTATTATCAATAGCTATACCCTGCTACAATTCAGCCGCATATATGGAAAAATGTATCGAGTCACTTTTAATTGGTGGCGAAGATGTTGAAATCATTGTCGTAAATGATGGTTCCAAAGATGACACATCTGTCATAGGACATAAATATGCAGACAGATATCCAAATATTGTTAAGGTCGTAGATAAGCCTAACGGCGGTCATGGCTCTGCCGTAAATTCAGGACTTGAGGCTGCCACTGGTCTGTTCTTTAAGGTTGTTGACAGTGATGACTGGGTTCAGGACAAGGCCTATATGGAAATTTTAGAAAAGCTTAGAGAATTTGCAGGCTCAGGTACTGTGCTTGATATGCTTATCAGCAATTTTGTATACGAAAAAGAGGGAGCTGCTACCAAACGTGTAATGCGCTATGGACATGCTCTGCCCCAGGGATGCACCTTTGGTTGGGAAGATGTAGGACATTTCCGTAAGGGTCAGTACATCCTTATGCACTCCGTTATCTATAGAACAAAGCTTCTAAAGGAATGTGGGCTTAAGCTACCGGAGCACACTTTCTATGTGGACAATATTTTTGTATTCCATCCACTACCCTATGTTAAAACAATGTATTATCTTGATGTGAACTTCTACAGATATTTTATTGGACGTGATGACCAGTCTGTAAATGAAAAGGTTATGATTTCCAGAGTAGACCAGCAGCTTAGGGTAAACCGCATTATGATTGATTATATGAAGAGCAATCATAAAATGATTTTTGCCAAAAAAGCATTAAAGAATTATATGATTAATTATCTGGATATTATTACCACCATCAGTTCCATAATGCTTATTCTTTCCGGTACTGAAGAAAATCTGGAAAAGAAAAAAGAGCTTTGGGCATATTTAAAAAATAGTGATGCCTATTTATTCAGAAGACTTAGATTTGGACCTCTTGGTGCCAGCATGAATTTACCCGGAAAGGGCGGACGAAAAATTTCCGTCGAGGGTTATAAATTAGCACAGAGATTTTTTAAATTTAATTAGTATATTTTTATATAACAGGAAATTCAAAGCAATTTCCTGTTATATATTTCTACAACGCTATATTCTCTAAACAAAGGGTAACAGCTCTATTAAAAATACCACAATGCATGCTATGACCGATACAGTCAACAAACTGCATCCAACCCACGCCAGACCTATTGCTACAATAAAGGCAAACCAGGCTGCAATGGGGCTTTCTGTTGCACTGATAATGGCAGGAAATGTCATTACTGCCAAGGTAACATAGGGTACATAGTATAAAAAGGACCTGATAAAGGTATTCTTTATTTCTTTTCTTATTAATGTCAGAGGTATCACTCGAATAAGATAGGTCACTCCAAACATAATAAGCATATATATGTATATATTACGCTCCATGCCGCACCCCTCTTTCACTGGCTGAAGCAGGTGCTACAGGTGCTCCATATGGGTCATCCTTTACGGGAAACAGTACTGCTGCCACTGAGGAAATAACCACTGTCAGTATTATTACTCTGGCCCCCCCGGGAATAGCTGTCAGCAGAGGCAATGCCCCACATATAAAGCTTAATACCATTGAAATAACTACCAGTCCAAAAATCTTTTTATCCCGTCTTGATGGTGGCACGATAATTGCAATAAACATTCCATATAATCCTACGCTTAAAGCACTTACCACATTTCCGGGAAGCACATTTCCCATCATTACCCCTAAATAGGTTCCAAGGGACCATCCGGGAATGGTAAATATCATTGCTCCATATGCATACATAGGATTAAGCTTTCCGGGTACATTTATACATATGCCAAAGAGCTCGTCAGTCACACTATAGCCCACTAAAAATCTGTGAAAAAATGGGGTTTGGGGCGAAAATTTCTGCGACAGTGCACTGGACATCAGCATATATCTGGCATTTGCCACCAAAATCATAAGTGCCATTTCAATATATGTGGCACCCTCACGCACCATTGTAAAGCCTGCATATTGTCCTGCCGAAGCTAAATTTGTTGCACTGCAAACAAATGCCTGCCATGCAGTAAAGCCTGCATTTTTTGCAGCAATTCCAAGAGTAAAGGCCACCGCAAAGTAGCCCAGGGCGATAGGAATACCATCCCTGTTTCCATTGCGAAAGGCCTGTTTATTAGTCCACATTATCTTATAAAACCTTTAATATACTTTCAATATCTTTTCTTTTTGGCATTACACCATCATTTTCTCTTACGCCCACAGCAATTACGGCTACCACCTGCTGACTCTCGGGAATATCAAATATTTCTCTGATTGCCCGGCTGTCTCTAATGCCCATGACAAGTGTGTCATATCCCATATCTCTGGCACGTAAAAGCAGGTTCTCATTCTGAAGTCCCAAATCATAGGCTCCCCACTGGTCGCCCAATTCATTATCGGGATTACCCTCTCTGTCAAAGCCTGCCCTCTTCATTTCAAACGTAGTCACTATTAAAGCACTGGCATTTTTTGAAGAATTTGAATTAAACTCAGGAAGTGTAGCATATACCTTTGCCTTAGCTTCCTCACTAAGTGCCACATAGTATCTTCCTGTCTGAGAATTTTTCCAAGAGGGTGCAAGCTGTGCACATGCAATCAGCTCTTTTAGCTGGTCCTCAGTTATACCAATTCCCTCTTTGTAATTTCTTATACTTCTTCTTTCATTAACAGCCTGCATTAACTCCATAGTAATCCTCCATTCCTCTATAAGTTCCACCTGCTTATTTACACTATACCAGCTTCATATGACGCTTTATTGCCTCAAAGGTTTCCTCACTGATATCATGCTCTATTTTACAGGCATCCTGTATGGCAGTATCCTCCGATACCCCAATTTCCATTAATAGCTTTGAAAGCACATTATGCCGCTCATAAATATTTTCTGCCACCTTAAGTCCTGTAGCTGTCAGCTTAATATGTCCATGCTCATCTATTTCAATATAGCCGTCCTTTTTTAAAACACCCATTGCCCTGCTTACACTGGGCTTGGAAAAATTCATATGTGTTGCAATGTCAATGGAACGAACATCAGAGCCTTTTTGAGAAAGCACATGAATGGTTTCCAAATACATTTCTCCTGATTCATGCATAGTATATTTCTCCTTTCACAAATCTGAATATGAATATATTCTAGCACATTTGATGGGTCAAGTCACAAAATTTTTAAAACCTCCGTGAGTTATTCGAAACGTCACGGAGGTTTACATAATTCTATATTCCCTTAAACATAAATGAAATCTTCATTTCCCTGCTGTTATCCAGCATAAATTCCGGATGGGTCTTAGCTCCCCAGCTATTATCTCCGGCTATTCCCATCTGCCTGCCCACTCTTATGTAGGTATAGTGTACAGGTGGCAGCTCTGTAGGATGCATAGCCTCCTCCACCTCATGGGGGCTGTAGGGCAATGCTGAAAAGCCCAGATTATTGGCATAGAAGATTAGTCCTGCTCCACTGTCATCAGTTACCTTTGCAAAACGTACCTCCTGCTTATTTCCGCACTCCTGTGGAACAAGATATTTTGCCATATTGTCAGCAACCTTGTTTGTATATACCCCCAGTTTTCCGTGCATACGGTCATTATAAGTTTCCTCATATCCCATACCGTACCAGCAAAGATTTTCATAGTCGGCAGACATGGCAAACATCATTGAAAGCTCCGGCAATTCTCCTATTTCATCGGATTTTTCCAATGTAAGCTGTGTTTCCACCAGGCCATCACTATGTACCCTGTATTTTACATGGCATATTCCTCTTGGATTGGCAGCCAGATAATATGTAAACTCCACTTCCACAGTATCCTTAAGTTCTGTGACCTTTGGCATATTAAACAATTCCTCATCCATTATCATACTATCCATATATTTGGATGCCAGCTTCCACTGACCTGCTCTAAAGAAAAGCTGATTACCTAAGTCATTTTCAGTCAGTGCACGCCAGAAATTAGGACGCACTGTTTTTTTCAGAAGCTCCTTTCCCTTATATTTATATGAAGCCAAGCCTCTGTTGTAGCCGGTAAATAGAAGTTCAAAATCCTCTCCCTGTATACCAATATTATTAAAGCCCTTTACCACTTTAAGCTTCTGTTTGCTTTCTCTCGGTACCTTAAATTCTCCCAGCACCACCTGTCCATAGGCAATTTCATGACCTGCCTTTGCCCAAAGGGTATCCTCCCTTAGCACAAAGGAAAGAGTAAGTATATGCTCACTGTCATCCGGCGCCACTGTTTTTTTAGGAATAACTACTGCATTCAAAGGCTCGCAGTCAATAGTAAGCTCCTCTCTTGCCACCACTTTCCCCTCTTTTTCCAAAGTGAGAATAGCCACAAATTCATTGGTATTTGTAAACAGATGTCTGTTTTCTATGTGTATTTCATCCTTTGAAAGGGTTACTTTAATGTTCTGATAATTATATTTTACCTCCTGCATTTTCGGCGAGGGCTCTCTATCCCTGCCATAGCAAATTCCGTCCCCTGAAAAGCTTCCGTCATTGGGTCTGTCGTCAAAGTCACCACCATAGCCCTCAAACTCATTTCCATATCTATCCTTTGTCACAATGGACTGGTCTATATAATCCCATATGAATCCGCCCTGAAAAAGAGGCTCTTCATAAGCATACTCAGTGTACTTGTCCATTGCACCACAGGAATTGCCCATTGCATGCAGATATTCACAATTTATATATGGCTTATCCCTATGCTCTGACAGCCATTTGCGAATATTCTCCACCGGCTCGTACATACTGCTTTCCATATCCGAGGTATCCGGATATCTTCTATCATTAAAAATACCCTCATAATGAACCAGTCTTGTATCATCCCATTCCTTAAAGGCATCATGCATTTTCTGCATATTGCTGCCACCATAGCTTTCATTTCCAAGCGACCAGATAAGTATGCAGGGATGATTTTTATCCCTTTCATACATGGAACGGGCTCTGTCCAATACATTTTCTGTAAACTCTTCTCTGTCTCCGGGAACTGCATAGCTGTTATCACGAAGCTTATAAATCATAATAGGCTGCTGCCACGTGCCATGAGTTTCCAGATTTGTTTCATCAATCACATACAGTCCATACATATCACAGAGCCTGTAAAATAATGTCTGATTTGGATAATGACTGCACCTTATGGCATTCATATTATTCTGTTTTATAGTAATAATATCCTTTAGAATATCTTCCCTATCCAGGCATCTGCCCTTAAAAGATGAAAATTCATGCCTGTTTACTCCCTTAAATACAATACGCTTACCATTTATATGCATCATATTGTCCTTAAGCTCAAAACGTCTAAATCCCACCTTTTCCATGACCACTTCGGTCAATATGTCAGCATTTTCAAATATACTTAGCTTCAAATCATATAAATATGGATTTTCCGCACTCCAAAGTATGGGATTTCGTATAGAGATTTCTAAATGATTTTTTCCCTCTCTTATATCCCCTTTACTTATGACATCCGTATCATCATTGGACAGGAGGACTTGCATAGCTCCATTTTCTTCTGCAAACTTTCCTGCCACAAGCATATAAATTACCAGTTTTCCCTTGGAATAATCTTCATCCAAATAAGTAGATATCTTCAAATCAGATATATGTATTTTGGGAATCGTATATAAATATACATCTCTGAAAATTCCTGAAAATCTAAAGAAATCCTGGTCCTCACACCAGCTTCCCGCAGACCACTTAAATACCTGTACTGACAATTTATTTTCCCTGCTATTTACAAAGGTGGTAATGTCAAATTCAGCAGGAGTAAAGGAATCCTCACTATAGCCCACATATTTTCCATTTACCCATAGAGCAAATGCACTTTCCACACCCTGAAAAGAAATATATACAGGATTATTCTGCATAAAATCAGGAAGTGTGAAATATTTAACATAGTTGCCCACAGGATTGTAGTCCTCCGGTATCTCTCCCGGATGAATATCCTCATGCCCATCCCAGGGATACTGGGTATTTACATACTGTATTTTGTCATATCCCTCTAACTGAATGTGTGCCGGAACTTTTATATCATCCCAATCCTTACAGTCACACTCATTTTCAAAAAAGTCCTTTACGGAGCTTTCATAATTTGTGGCATAGTTAAATTTCCAAATACCATTTAAGGAGTATTTAAAATCAGAAAAATCTCCATATTTATATTCTTCACTGCTATAAAATTCGTGGTCGGAATGTGCCGGCAAGCGATTTTGTGCAAAAATCTCCGGATTTTTTACTATTTCATAATTAAATTCAGACATAATGTGTCCCCTTACCAAACTATTACAAAAGGGGCAGTGGCTTACTGCCCCTTTTGTAATAGATTTATTTTATTTTACAGAGCCGGTAATGCCCTCGGCAAACTGCTTTTGAAGTATAAAGAATATTACAATTGTAGGAATTGAACAGAAAAGTACGCTCTGCATCAACATTCCGTAATCCACTGTATATCCGCTGGATATATTGGCTATAAACATAGGCATAGTCTGAGCCCTGTTGTCACTCATAACTACCTTGGGCCACATATAAGCATTCCATGCATTCATAAAGCATATAACTGCTGCCGCCGCATATGTGGATTTCTGTACCGGCATATACATTTTAAAGAAAATTCTCCACTCAGGCAGTCCGTCAATTCTGGCCGCCTCCATAATATCAGGAGGGAAATTACGTGAATTCTGCCTAAAGAGCATAATCATAAAGGGTGTGGAAATTGCCGGCAACACAAATGCCCAAACCGTATTAAGCAGCTTCATTTTTGCAATCATACTATACAGAGGCACCATTGTAGCCACCTGAGGTATCATAAGCGCCAATAATAATATTGCAAAAACCTTGTCCTTTGCCTTGTCATGATACAGCTCAAAGCCATAGCCTGCCAATGAACAAATAAATATTGTTACAACTGTCTGTGCTGTGGAATAAAGGAATGAATTTCCCATACTCTTCCACAGATTGTTGCTGTTGTTTATTAAGTTTGTAAAGTTAACAAGCGTCTGATTACCAAAGGTAATAACACCTCTTGCTACATCTAAAGACGAATTTGTTGCAGCAGCCACCATATAATACAGAGGGAATATCGAAATAAAGGAACAAATCGTCAAAAATATATATGCAGGAATAAGCCTGCGCTGTATCATAGAACGATTTTTTTTCTTAGTCACGTGTATCACCTACTTTCAGATTAATGAACGCCAAGATGGCAACCATTATAAATACAATAAATGACAGTGCCGAAGCATAGCCGAAATTAGCTGTACCCTGTCCAAATGACAGATTGTAAATATAGTGGGACATTGTAATTGTAGCGTTTGCAGGTCCACCATTTGTCAGGTTTACCGACTCATCAAAGAGCTGCAATGTACCGTTTATTGACATAATAGCTGTCATTACAATTGTAGGCTTTAACAGGGGTACTGTAATGTACCAGAAAGTTTTCCAGCCATTTGCTCCATCAATCTTTGCCGCTTCATATACAGAGTATTCAATATTCTGCAATCCGGCTAAATAGAACACCATATTATAGCCTGTCCAGCGCCATATAAGGGCAATGATTATTACCATCTTTGCGGTACTGGCTGTTCCTAAGAAATTAATGTTCTCATTTATAAGCCCTAAGTTTAAAAGAATGGAATTTATCAATCCCTGAGTGGCAAACATTGACTTAAAAATAAGAGCATATGAAACCAGTGAAGTCGCACATGGCAGGAATATACATGTTCTAAACAGACCTTTAAATCTAAGGTTTTTATTATTTAAAAGCTGTGCAAGTAAAATTGCCAAAACAAGCATAATAGGAACTTCTATCAGAAGATACAGGTAAGTATTTTTCATTGATGTTTTAAAAATATTATCCTGTAGCATTCTGGCGTAATTGTATGTGGCAGGGTCTGCCCACTTCATACTGACACCTGTTCCTGTTTTAAGTGATGTTAAAAATGCCCTGATAATCGGATAAAAGCTCATTATTGTTATAAGCAGTGTGGCTGGTGTCAAAAATAACCATCCTGCTGCCAACTGTTTATTCGATAGGGTCAAACCTCTTCTTTTTTTATTCACTTAGAAGCCCTTCCTTTCAAAAAAGGGGAGCGGCATTCGCTCCCCTCATTAGTTAATGCTAATTAAAGCCCCATTTCAAATCTAAGGTTCTGCTCTGCTTCCTTAAGAGCATCCTCTACAGTGTAACCATTCTGTACCACGTTGATAACTGCTGTTGCAAGATATGTACGTGCATTGTAATGGTAATCTGATTGCTCTACTGTGGGTACATGCTGTGTAAATTCAACAATGTTTGCATAGATTGACTGTCCGTTAAAGAAATCAACTCCCTGCTGATAAACCTCAGAGCCTGCTGCTGCCGCACATGTTCCGATAACACCACCGTTAAGTAATGCTTCATCATATGTGATTGACTGTCCGTCTGCCGCTGAACCGCCACCGAATGTATATGCTAAGAATTCCTTAGCAAGGTCTGTCTTTGTACAGTTTGATGTAATGTAGAGAGATGAACCACCGTTTGAAGCATATCCCTCTTTACCTGTTAATGTAGGAGCTGTTGTAATTTCCCACTTACCTGCATTATCTGCAACCTGTCTGATTGTAGGAATAATCCAGTTTCCGTTGAATACACCTGCTACCATGTCGCCCTGGATAGCCTGATCTGTATAATCTGACCAGTCATTTGCAAGGTAAAGTACATTGTCCTGTGCCATTGTGCAGATTGCTGTAAATACCTGTACTAATGTGTCATTTTCTGTAATGTAAGGTGCACCATCCTTAAACTGAGAAGCGCCCTCGCACTGCATCATCATATAGATAAGGTCATTTCCGTTGCCATCCATGCAAAGGAGGTACTTTCCTGTCTTAGCGTATACTTCCTTACCGATTTCATTAAATCTGTCCCAGGTAATACCCTTTACATCATCCATTGTGTATCCACACTCTGCAAGTAAATCTGTTCTATATGCAAAGATTGCTGTACCTGCATCTACAGGGAAACCATAATGTACGCCGTTGTATGTAGAGTAATCAAGCTTTTCTGCTCCAAGTCCGCTCCAATCAACATTTGCATCATCTGCTGCTACCCATGCATCAGGATAATTTGTAACATACTGCTGGAAATAATGATCCTGGAAAAGAACAATATCCGGTAATGTGCTGTAGTCCCCGGCTTCTGCTGCCAATGTGATAGCATTTTCTACGTCCGATGACTGTCCCTGAGTAATAATCTCAAGCTTAAAATCAGGATTTACTTCCTGGAAATCCTTTTCTGCTGCCTTAAGTGCAGGAATGTTAAAGTTCTCATCCCATGCATATACTGTAAGGGTCTGTGCGTCAGCCGACTGAACAGGTGCTGCTGCTTCAGTAGTAGTTTCTGGCGCCGGTGTGTCTACTGTCTGTGCTGTTGGAGCTGTACTGCTTCCGCCACCACAAGCTGTCATTGTTGCTGCCATAATTCCTGCAAGCAAAAGAGATACTAACTTCTTTTTCATTTCAATCCTCCTTAGTGTAAAAGATTAGGGTTCATTTTTGTGCACTATTCACAAATAATTTATCCCCGCCCATCTTTATTATAGACATAATACTAGGTAACGAGGATTTTGTGCTACCAAATATGTTTAAATAATGTGCAAATTCGACTATTATCGCTCAATTAATATCTGTTTTTGCGTATATTTATTTATGCTTTAATGTATAAAAGTATGCATAGACTTATGTGGTAGTTTTCTATTTAGCAATAAAGCGAGGATGGAAAACCATCCTCGCTTTATTGCTATTTTTACAGCCATTGCCACTACCAGCCTTTTTTTGCACTGATTTTATAATTTTTCTTTGTTCCTACCATATGCTTTTCTTCCTGCTTCCACTGGTAGGGTGTCTTTCCTGTTAATTTCTTAAAATTTCTATTAAATGTGGAGGGCGTCTGATAGCCTACTCTAAAGCCTACTTCCTCCATCGCTATATCTTCGTTGGAAATAAGCTCACATGCCTTATCAATTCTAATCATATTCAGATAATCCAAAGGCTTCATCCCCATTGTCTCTTCAAAAATCCGTCTGAAATGACTCTCGGAAAGTCCACACTCATCTGAAACATCCGACATTTTTATCTCATCTTTATAATTTTTTGAGATAAAATCCACGCTTTTTTCTATATAGCTATTTAACTTCTTTTCCTCTAAGGTAATGGATGAACTCATATCCTCATTAATACGCAAAAGCTCCACTACCAGAGAACGCAAATATCCCTTTACAGTTTCCTTATAGTAATTGGATTTTTCTCTATATTCCTCCAGGATACTCCTTATTATGGAGGTCAGCATCTTATTCTGATTCCACTGCAGGCAGTAGCTTTGTTTATTTATCCTTTTTATGATTTCCTCCGACATCAGACCCTTAATCCGCATCTCGTGCCGGATAAAGCCCTCTATATCAATGAACAGATACTCCCATTTGCACAGCCCTCCCTCTACACTTTCTGTAGTATGAGGCACATTTTCAGGAATAATTGTATTTATTCCACCCTTATATGTAAGCATACTGTCCTCTATTACCAGAGTTCCACTTCCCCAATAGCAGTAGCCTATTTCCATATAATTGTGAAAATGAAGCAAATCTTTCATATCCGCACCATAATTACGCTCCCACACTTCTCCTAAAAGCGCAAGAACATAATGACCCGCAGGTATTTCATAATACCTATACTCCATCAGATGCTTTTGTTTTGCCATATTCTATCCACCCTAACTATTGATGCGGTAAGCATATTTACTGTGCTATTCTTTTTCTTCAGTCTTTTGTAATAATTGCTTTTCAATCAATGACTTTTCTTCGTTTTTGATTTCCCAGTGAATAAGGAATGTCAATGCCGCCCTAAGTGCTATTATTGCTCCCAAAATACCCAGCTCATACCATTCTCTTACCACAACAGTCCTAAGCACCTCGCCACCAAGCTTAAATTCCAAAGCAAGGGCAATACCCTGGGCAAGCCCCAGTCTTACTGACTCATCCTCTTTCTTTATCCATCCACAAAAACTCTTTGCCGCTGTTATTAACAATATAACAATTCCAAGCAGCTCCAGAATAAGTGTGGAACACTCCACCACATATATTAAAATCGTTTCAGCTAAATGATAAATGCTCTCCATCTCTTTCCCCTCTCTACTTTTTTGTATTATTTTATATATTACCAATACTGCGGGTATAAATCAATTAAATGTACGGAAGTGTTTTTTATGCCTATAAACAAATCAGCCTCGGTAGCACAGTGCCACCGAGGTTATGGCCATAAAATCTCTCTATTTTTTCATACAGTTCATTATAATTGTAATCATCATTTCCATTTCGCCTGGTTTAGATTCTGCAATTCTTTTGTTTCCATCCCAAAAGCTATGATTTTTTTGACAATATATGTTTTTACTGCCTTGGTTCACGTGGATATAAATAAGGTCGTTCGCCCCATGTAGGAAATATCCATTTTTTCTGTTTCAGCCACTATCAGTTCACCTCCAATACCATTTTACAGTTCAGGTATCGAGGCGCGAACGTTCTGCGAGTTCGTGAATAACACGAAATACGAAAAAATGTGCCATATAAAGTAACACCATATTTCACAAATGTAAGAAAACAAAAAGACAACTTTGCTATTCTGATTTTACAGAAGCAAAGTTGTCTTTTTTATTTATACATGAGTTTAAAAAAAGAATTTCAGATCTTCTTCTACTGTGCTAATTCCCGCAATACCAAAGTTCTCTACCAGAACTTTTGCCACATTGGGGCTGAGGAATGCCGGGAGAGTGGGACCGAGATGGATATTCTTCACGCCAAGATACAGAAGCGCCAGCAGAACGATGACAGCCTTCTGCTCATACCACGCAATGTTGTAGGCGATGGGCAGGTCGTTGATATCGTCCAGACCGAAAACTTCCTTGAGCTTCAAAGCAATGACAGCCAGAGAATACGAATCATTGCACTGCCCGGCGTCCAGAACACGAGGAATGCCGTTGATGTCGCCCAAAGGCAGTTTGTTGTACTTGTATTTCGCGCATCCGGCTGTCAAGATCACAGCATCTTTCGGCAGTGCCTTGGCAAATTCGGTATAGTATTCCCGGCTCTTGGCACGGCCGTCACAGCCCGCCATCACAACGAACTTTTTAATCGCGCCGCTTTTTACCGCATCGACCACCTGATCCGCCAGAGCCAGAACCTGCGCGTGTGCAAATCCGCCGATCAGCTCTCCTGTTTCAATTTCAGTAGGTGCAGCGCATCTTTTTGCGTGTTCAATGATAACGGAAAAATCCTTCTGCTCCCCGATTTCTCCTGGGATATGGGTACATCCCGGATATCCTGCTGCGCCAGTAGTGTAGAGTCTGTCTTTGTAGCTGTCTTTAGGAGGCACGATGCAGTTGGTCGTCATCAGGATAGGACCGTTGAAGGATTCAAATTCCTCCTTCTGCTTCCACCACGCATTGCCGTAGTTGCCGATAAAGTTGGGATACTTTTTGAATGCCGGGTAATAGTGGGCAGGGAGCATCTCTGAATGGGTATAAACATCCACGCCGGTTCCCTGTGTCTGCTCCAGCAGCATTTCCAAATCCCGCAGGTCGTGACCGGAAACCAGAATACCGGGATTTGTCCCAACGCCAATATTTACCTTCGTAATTTCGGGATTTCCATAGGCTTCCGTGTTGGCCTTGTCCAGCAGAGCCATACCGGATACTCCGTGTTTTCCGGTTTCCATTGTCAGAGCAATCAATTCTTCTACGCTGAGATTGTCATCCAGTGTAGCTGCCAGCGCCCGCTGAAGGAAGGCATCGACCTCCTCATCATCCTTCAGTAGAACGTTTGCGTGTTTGGAGTATGCGGACAATCCCTTCAGACCGTAGGTAATCAGTTCTCGCAGAGAACGGATATCCTCGTTTTCAGTAGAAAGAACACCGACAGTTGCGGCTTTTTCTTCCCAATTGCCAGAGCCATTCCATTTTGCTGCTTCGGGCAGACCGGAAGGATCGGCAATCTGCGCCAACAACACATCTTTTTCAGTCAGTGTGGCACGGATTCTTGCCTCAATGCTCTCTTTGTCAAAATTTGCATTGGTGATGGTGGTGAACAGATTCAGGGTAATCAAGTGATTGATTTCCGCAGATACCTGCTTCCCTTTCTGACGCAGTGCGGTTGTAATAGCTGAAATCCCTTTTGTGACATAGACCAGCAGATCCTGCATAGCTGCCACATCAGGCTTCTTCCCGCATACACCGGACATGGTGCAGCCTTTGCACCCGGCGGTTTCCTGACACTGATAGCAAAACATTTTTTGTTCCATAATAGACCTCCTAAAAGCTTTTAAAATTTGAAATGATGTAGTTACTTTTCAATCAAAAAAGTATATAGATGCGCTTGAATTAATCTTCCCAAGCGATTGCAGACACAGGACACGAATCAATTGCATCCTGCACGGCGCTTTGATTGTCATCGTTTGCTGGTTGGTATGCTTCCGCCTTCTCGTACTCATTCATACGAAAAACTTCGTCGCAGATTCCACAGCAAAGCCCGCAGCCAATGCAGAGATTCTGATCTACTTTTATTTTCATAAAATCACCTCCTGCAATATAATTTGTTTTTTGTCTGTCGGATATATTCCAAAAACTGAAGAACCGAATCAGAGGTTATTCCAGAATCTTTCCATCAATCGAGATAGTGACCACCTGCCAGGGAATGAATTTTCCGCTTGCCTGCAATGCTTTTTAGCAGCTAACTCCAGTCCGCCGCAGCAGGGAACTTCCATCCGCACAATGGTCACGCTCTGGATATTGTTGTTTTGGATAATCTGCGTCAGCTTTTCGCTGTAATCCACGTTGTCCAGCTTGGGGCAGCCAATCAGCGTAACCTTCCCACGCATAAAATCCTCGTGCATTCTGGCATAGGCATATGCGCTGCAATCTGCCGCAATCAGCAACTTGGCTCCTTCAAAATAGGGGGCACCTACTGGAACCAGCTGAATTTGGCAGGGCCACTGCCTCAGCAGTGACTCAGCCTGCATCGGGGCAGGTGGGCAGGCAATCGCCCAGACCATCGCAATAATCGTCCCGCAGGAGTTTTGCCTTCCCGTTTACCATGCCGATAGCCCCTTCATGGCAGGCTTCGGCGCAGGCCCCACATCCGTTGCACTTTTTTTCGTCTATCTGAATAATTTTCCGAATCATGTTTGATGCATCCTTTCTCTTGCGTTTCTGGATTTAGTATACTATAATGCGAAATGAAAGTCTGTTGTTATAACAACAAGGAGTGAAGAATATGAATTTATCCAATACACAACTGTTTCGAGGACTGGAAGAAGCAGAGATTACATCTCTTTTGGGTTGCCTGAATGCCACAACGCGTAGTTTTCAAAAAGGAGAGGTAATCCTTTCAGAAGGAAACATCACGGAAAATATCGGGATCTTGCTGTCCGGCCTGGCGGTGATCTCCTGCAACGATATCTGGGGCAATACCAGTATTTTGAGTCATGTTGCGCCCGGCTCTGTATTCGCCGAGGTGTATGCCTGCATTCCGGGGGAGCCGATGTTGGTTACGGTGTCCGCTGCGGAGGATACATCCATATTGTTTATGAATGTGGGGCGTGTCCTGGCTACTTGTATCAATGCCTGTCCATTCCACACAAGACTTGTCCGAAATCTGCTGACTGTCTGCGCTCACAGAAACCTTCAGCTTTCTCAAAGAATCCAGCATACCAGTTCCAAATCCATTCGGGGGCGGTTGATGTCCTATTTTTCGGAATGCGCCAAACGTGCCGGGAGCAATTCTTTCCTGATCCCCTACAACCGCCAACAGTTAGCTGATTATCTGAATGTGGACCGCAGTACCATGTGTAACGAGCTTTCAAAAATGCAAAAAGACGGAATTATTGAGTACAGCAAGAATCAATTTTTATTAAAAGATAGCTTGATGTTTCAATAGAGAGTATGAGTGATGAGGTACTGCCATACCCATGATGCCACAGTCATGCATGAACAGCAGGCAAAGACAGATTACCTTGAAATTGCAGTAGGATATGTATCCCGTGCTTCCTTGGACGAATCGGATGTGCTGGTCTCACAAAACAATATCAAGAATGTATGTCGGAATATCGGAATGTATTATATTGAGGGTATGCCGGAAGGCTCCTATCATACTGCCGTAAAGCTAAATAAAAAATGGTCGGCTGAAGGTATCGGAGAAATTCGTTTGATCCGTTCCTTCAAAAAAGAAAAGGGGTTCCGGGAAACTGCCAAATACGGCAATCTCTCGGAATCCCTTTATTTCTGGGCTTTTATAGAACTTTTTTACTTGTTTCGTGACAGAATACATACCGTCTCCACGTGCCTTGGGACTTCACTATGAATGTCAACAGTTTCGCAAATGTCGGGTTTAGAACAGTCCACGAAATTTTGCTTTGAGGAAATCAGTCAACTCATCAGGCGTGTTCTGATATAAACCGAAAGTTCTGTCTGGAACGGGATGTTTCATGGCATGCTCAAGATTGTCTTTCCCTTTGATTTTCCTGCAGCTACTTTTTGCAGTGCACTATTCACCTCGTCAAGGGAGAACACTTCATCAACCGATGCTTCGATATGCCTCTCCGCAAATATCTCAGATATCCGCTCCAATCCTGCTCCATCTTCATGTACAAAGATGAAGTAATAGCTCTGATTCTTCTTTGCGGCCATCTGGTCATATTTTCTTCCGGCTACCTTAAGCAGCAGCTTCTTGAAGGCAGGCATACCCGTGCGGACAGCAAATTCTCCATTAGGCATACCGCGCAAAGATACGAGCTTACCACCATGTTTGAGTATGCTGAATTCTTTGGCAAGTTCCCGATCACCGAGCGTATCCAGTACATTATCTACTTCCGACAAAACTTCGGAATAGTCCTCCGTCTTATAATCGATGAAGCGATCCACGCCCAGATTAAGCACTCGCTCTTTGTTTGCAGCACTACCGTTCGTGATGACGGTCAATCCATAGCTTTTCGCAACCGGAATCGCCATTGCCCCAAGGCTTCCTGTACCTCCGGAGATGAAGATCGTCTCGCCTGTCTTAGGCTTCATAAGTCCAAATGCCTGCAGCGCCGTAAGTGCTGTCAGAGGAACGCAGGCAGCTTCTTCATCACTCAGATACTCAGGTACTTTCGCAATGGCATTCTGATCAATGGCAACATATTCCGCAAATGCCCCAATCTTCTTAAGTGGCATTCTTCCATAGACCCGATCTCCGACAAAATACCTGCTGGCCTTCGCTCCCGCCTTTTCAATTACACCGACAAACTCATTTCCCATTACCAATGGAAATTTATACGGAACGATCATCTTGACCTCGCCGTGGATGATCATATTATCCAGTGGATTCACACCTGCAGTATGAATCTTAACAAGCACTTCCTGCTCACCAATATCAGGGACGGGAATATCTTTTATTTCAAGATCACATCCGTTTTTATTATATCCATTCAGAATTGCTGCTTTCATTGCGCGTTCTCCTTGTCTATTTCTATCCGCATTTTCTTCATACAATCCGCAAGTGTTGTATTCTTTAATTCCAGTTCTGCTTTTTCCTCAATCTCACGGAATACATCGGTAAGCACCGGTCTGATATGTTGCCCAACAATACATTCATCATTTGGATTCTGATGCAGGTCAAACACATGCACCTGTTCCGATTCTGCAATCGCCTGATAAACCCGCAGCAACGTCAAATCCTCAGGAGCAACCAGTAACGTGAATCCACTGATACCCTGACGGCTTTCTATAATCCCTTTCTTCTTCAGTAAGCCAGTTACTTTACGGATATAGCTTGCATTCGTGCCGACACTTTCGGCAATCCGCTCCGAGGTGATTGGCTCCTCACTCCCGGCAATCATAATCAACGTGTGAATCGCTGACGAAAAACGCGTATCCATTATTCTGACCTCTCATATGAAATGATATACTGCACATCATCCGGAAGACTAATCTCAGGTTTTTTCTCTTTAAACAATCCCTTGTATCCGTTTTCCTTAACTGTCAAACCAAAATGGGCAAGCGCAATGCCAACATCTACCTTCTGAATATCTCCAAGAGGGCTGTCCTTCATAGATTTGGCCTTATAAAAATGAACAGCGTCTCCATTGACAACAGCTCGCCACGGTTGCTTATTTCCGGCGGAGGGAGCCCATCTGGTCATCTCAAGAGCTTCTCCAAAAACACCTGCATTTTCTTTGCTTAATCCTTTGGTAAAATCACCGTCAAAGAACAGTTTGTCAAAGGCAATCCGATCGTCCGCCTTCAGTCCCTTCCTCATCAGTGAATCCCTTATAGAACGCTTGTAAGCCGGATATCCGATCGGAGTGGCTACAGGCATCACTTCGCCTTCCTGTACATTCATTGCTTTTTCAAACGCATGACGGCTAAGAGACGCTGCAAGGATAACTGTTCCGATCCCAATGGACTGCGCATACAGGCATACAGATTCAAAACTGTACCCATACCCAATCTCAAAATTCTTACACCGAGTCACCTTAGCGGCAATATATTCATCTGTTCCTGTCACAACCGGACTGGACAGATCATGCTCTCTGGCATTTAACAGCTTAAATTTTACCGGGACTTCAAATGGATTTTGGATTGTCTGAATGTATTGTACCAGTGCGGTTCTATCTTCGTCGCTAATCGAGCGGCCATCAAAGGACCGTACACTTTTTCTTCCCTTAATCATTGCTTTTGCAAAAAAAGACATATGGCTTCTCCTTTCGTACTTGTATTAGATACAATTACATTATATAAATCAAAATACGATTTGTCAATGTGCCATGGCCGATATTTCAATATCACAGATAAAAGACGATTATGACAAACAAAAACACTGTACTGGTCAAGCTTTTTTATAACACCTTGCTCGATAAATACCTACTTGTAACGTGCCTCCATGGGTGTTAAATAATCATTGTATGAATGGGGACGAACATAGTTATACCAATTGATATATTCTGATGTAAGTTCATCCATAACCTCTACACTGGAGAATGATGTTACATAATAAAAACTATTCTTAAATGTATTATAAAATCTCTCCATTGGAGCATTATCGTAAGGGCATCCTGCTTTACTCATACTTTGAGTAACATTCTTATTCTTACAGAATGTGACGAACTCCCAGGATGTATACTCCTTCAATCGAACCGTATCCTATATTGGGAGTGGACAGAGACCTTCAGAGACCCTTTGAGTCATGCTTTGGACAGGAGACATGCCGCCCTTCAAACCACTGAAAACCAACTTTTTACTCTCCCTCAGTTAGCCCATCTGTTAACTAAAAGAGGCCGAAAATGGGCCGAAAACCGCCGGTTAGCCCCTGGTTAACTACAAAATTTCCGTCAGAATCCGTCAAAACCGGGGATAACCCATCAAAGATTTCCGGGCATGAAAAAACCCCGGAAACCGTGAGTTTTCGGGGTTTGTAAGCAATGATTAACGCTTGCTGAACTGCGGCGCTCTACGAGCCGCTTTAAGACCGTATTTTTTACGCTCTTTCATACGAGGATCTCTTGTAAGATATCCTGCTTTCTTAAGTGTAGGTCTGAAATCGTTGTCTACATTTAAGAGTGCTCTTGCGATACCATGTCTGATGGCACCGGCCTGACCTGTATATCCGCCACCCTTAACTGTAATCTTAACATCATACTTATCAGTTGTTTCTGTAGCTGCCAAAGGCTGACGAACGATAACCTTTAAAGTCTCAAGACCAAAGTAATCATCGATATCTCTCTTGTTTATAGTAATATTTCCCTTACCGGGTACAAGATAAACTCTTGCGATTGAGCTCTTTCTTCTACCAGTACCGTAATACTGAGCTGCTTTCTTAGCCATGTCCATATCTCCTTTCAAATCTTACTAGAATGTTAATACTTCAGGCTTCTGAGCTGCATGATTGTGCTCCGGTCCTGCGTAAACAAATAACTTCTTGTACATCTCTCTTCCAAGAGGTCCCTTGGGAAGCATACCCTTAACAGCAAGTTCAATAACCTGCTCAGGTTTCTTAGCAAGCTTCTCACGGAGTGTAGCTTCTTTAAGACCACCAACGTAGCCTGTATGATGATAATAAATCTTCTGGTCAAGCTTCTTACCTGACACAGCAATCTTCTCTGCATTAATAACGATTACATAGTCGCCTGTGTCAATATGAGGTGTGAAAATAGCCTTATTCTTACCTCTTAACACCTTAGCTATCTCAGACGCAAGGCGACCGAGTGTCATACCTGTAGCATCAACTACATACCATTTTCTATCAATTGTAGCCGGGCTAGCCATAAATGTCTTCATGTTAATCCTCCATAATAATAACTTCAACTCGTCAGCTTCAAAAGAAAAATGTCCGTAAATCTTTTAAATTGACTAATATAATCTGTCCCTACCGGACAGCCGTTGATTGTTGTAGTGATACACGCTTTCTTCGGGGCTATTGAAGACAGCCGTAATCAGCCACACTGAGGTATTATACAACAGCCTCTAGTGAGTGTCAACGGCTTTTTGGGCATTTCAACATTTCAACATTTTACGTCGCCAATAATCTCAACAAAATTTTCAACATTTTTTGGCAATTTCTCACTTTCACACTTCATAATTTTGAGCGGATACTTATAATATTGATTTTATTGACTGTTTTATCGCTTTTCTATTCTGCTATTGTATTAATTCCCAGCTTTGTCGCAATATACTCAAAACCGCCTATAACTCCCGTTTCGTCCTTTAAGAGCTCCATATTTGTGCCCTTAGCCACTCTTAACATTCTTTTCTTTCCCATATATGTATAGTCAATTATCACGTCTGACTGGAGTATATTATTTTCATCTGCCACATATGACCATACCGTTTCTGGCAACTATGTCATTCCTGACATCTTTGTCACATTTATAACTGCCACATTCCCTGTTGCATTTGCTGATTTGACAGCCTCTGTAGTTGTATTTAATACAGATAACATAGCCAAATAATTTTCTTCCACTTTCTTTGCTTCAGAAGTTTCATTTGACTGCATGCTCTTACCATCTCCGCCGGATAATCCTGCACCATTAGTATTAGGCACTGCTGGTCGCATCAACGGGGTAAATATAAAGTTAAATCCTAAATTGAGATTTCCCTCTATTCTTGTTCCGTTATAAAATCTATCGTAATCTCTTCCATAATAAGAACCTGTTTAGTCCACTTCAAATCCAAAGCTATAAGTCTTGCCCGCTTCATATCTCTGGCCTGCTACCGAATACTCTTTTCATTACAACCTACAATTAATATATGCTCTTTAACTCGACACCATTCTATATAGGCATATATCCCTTGTAAAGGCTCTTTAGATAACTATCAGATAGCTTTAAGATTGCATTAAGCTTATGGCAAAACTACTCCACATCCTCTATCTTTACAAGTGTCAGTCCCATTGGAGGGGCAGTCTGTCCGGCTGTGCATCTGTCCTCTGCCTCTATCATTTTTTTAATATCTTCCGGAGTGAATTTTCCCATTCCCACTTGTACCAGAGTTCCTGTGATTATTCTTACCATATTATATAGGAAACCATTTCCGGTAATTCTTATGACTATTTCTCCCGATACAAGCTTTCCGTCATTATTAAACATAGCCCTATCTTCCCCTCCTATACCATAAAGAGTTCGTCTTTTGCAAATCACTTCACATTTGATTATTTCCCTTACATTGCTAAGGGCTGTTCCCTTTACGGAGCAAAAGCTGGTAAAGTCATGCTCCCCTACAAAAAAAGAAGCTCCCTTTTTCATATTCTCTATATTCAATCTACTTCTTATATGCCAGGCATATCGGCTTATCAACGGATTTTCTGTATCTCCACAGTCTATACGATATTCATAGGTTTTATGAGTTGCACATTTTCTGGGATGCCAGTCGTCTGCTACCTGCTTTGAAGAAATGACACGTATGTCATTTGGCAGATATGTATTCAATGCCGCACAAAACCGTTCTGCCGGAATGGTTGAAGCAGTATCAAAGACAGCTCTGTTACAGAGTCCATGTACTCCCGCATCAGTTCTACTGGCACCTATTACCTCAATGACTTCTCCGGTCAATTTGAAAATTGCCCTATTAAGCTCTCCCTCAATAGTATTGCCATTCTCCTGTATCTGCCAGCCATGATATTCTGTTCCGTCATACGCTACTATAAGTAGTATTCTTCTCATCATCAAATACCTTAAATAATCTTGGACGAGTCCTATCATTATAGAAATCGTCCACGCCTTATCAATCCTATTAACTTATCCTTTTACTTTAATTTATCTTTTTATCAAAATGCTGATAATCCTTAGAGCTGTTCCAATCCCCGCCCCATCTAAAGCCATGCTCCTTAAATAGCTTATATGCTAAATCATTTTTATCAATTCTATATGGATTAGGATTTTCCTCGCTCCTGTCAGCATATATTTCACTTCCGGGTGGGCTTATATAATCCTCCTGACCAGACTTAAATACAATATACGGGTTATAAAATGGATTAATATCAATCGCCATACCATAGGCATGATTTGATAATCTGTCAGTACCATCTATGACTCTATAGCAAAAGCTGCTTGTATTATTGTCACTCATTGACAGTACATCATCCGCATTATATTCATCAATAAGCCTTACTCTCTCAAGCCTATAATCCGCCCTGTATAATTCATAAAATATCTCTACCAAATCCTTAGCTATAAGCTCATTACATACAAGCTCCCCTATTTGAGTATTTCCGTCAAAATCAACATATAGGATATTCAAATATCTTAGCTCATTGTAGGAAATACGGCTTTCATCTATATCCAAAGGATATGATACACCTTTCATTTTCTCCCTTATAACCTGTGGAACAGGTTCATAAAAGAAACCATCCTTATATTCAATTCGCATATCGGTTCCTGCATACTCATCAACAAAATTCAGAACTTTCATATTTCCCCCTTGAGTAGATGATGCCACATCAGACTCCCCACTCCCTTTATGTCCACTCTCTGACAGACCGGATTTCCCTACATTTTCCTTATTATATGTAGAGCTTCCACCATTACTATCCTCCCCTGAGCTGCCACTTGCCACTGAGGATTTTCCCGACTCGGCGACACTACCTGCCACTGAGGATTTTCCCGACTCTACGGCACTTCCTGCCACAGAGGATGTTTCACTGCCTACTCCAAGGGATTTTTCCGACTCGGTAGCACTACTGTCATCTGCCTCTAATCCATCTATTTCTGCTGTCTTATCTGCCCCTGCCTCCAACTGCCCATTTTCTCTGGCATATTCTGCTAAGGTCTGGGAACCCGAAAGACTTCTGGCAAGTACCATGGACACCACAGTTATGGCCGCAAGAGCTATTACTCCCACTGTAATATTATTGTTTAACTTCATATAACAATCAAACTCCTATGGCAAAACCACTTATCCATCCTAAACAGGCAATTTAAACACAACCCTACGGGTAAATACCACTGCTACGAAAAATAAAAGTAGAACCACATATCCTATTCTATCCGCATTTTTATAGTGGAGAGGCTTCATCTTTGTCCTGCTTTCTCCACCTCTGTAGCATCTTGCTTCCATTGCCATTGCCAAATCGTTGGCACGTCTAAAGGCTGATACAAACAGTGGTACTAAAAGCGGCACAAGGCTTTTTGCCCGCTCAATTATATTTCCCCTGTCAAAATTCGCTCCCCTTGCCATCTGGGCTTTCATTATCTTATCGGTTTCTTCCATTAAAATAGGAATAAATCTAAGAGCGATGGACATCATCATTGCCACCTCATGAACCGGCACCTTGAATCTTTTTAAAGGATTAAGCAAACTCTCCAGTCCGTCCGTTAGCTGATTTGGAGTTGTGGTAAGAGTCATAATGCTGGAGCCGATAATAAGATAGGTCAGTCTGATTGCCATTAAAAATGCAGTCCGTGCTCCCTCGCCTGTAATGGTCAGCTTTCCAAAGGTAAAAATAGGTATACCCGGAGTCATAAACAAATTGAAAATAACTGTAATGATAATCAAAAACATTATGGATTTCATCCCCTTAAGCATAAACTTTACAGGTACTTTGGATAAACCTATTACAGACAACAAAAAAATAGTTGTCACTAAATACCCTACAGGATTTTTAGCCACAAATAATGAAATTATATATACAAATGTTCCCACCAGCTTAACTCTGGGGTCAAGTCGGTGCAATATGGAGTCAGCCTGATAATACTGCCCCAATGTAATGTCCCTTAACATACTATTTATCCATTCCGAAGCACAAACTTCCTAAACTCAAAAAATTCTCCAGGCGATTTCTTATATCTACAGTCCTTTGCGACACTTCCTCACAAAAGAGATGTGTGAAAAATCAGCAAATCGTGTGATTTTACACTATTTACCAAAAACACAATCTACTCTTAAGAACCTGGGTTTCTCCCTACAAGCAAATATCAGTCAGTTTCTTCTCCCTCTAAGCGCCATAGCAATAGATGCGACAGCCTCCTTTATGGTAGTGGCTGCTATATCCACGGAAAGTCCACTGTCTGCCAGCTCATTCATAATATAGGTAACCTGCGGTGCCGCCAGTCCCATCTCTTCCAGTTCCTTGTAATGGGCAAAGACTGCCTTTGGAGTATCATTAAATACCAGCTTTCCCCTATTCATCACAAATATTTTATCTGCATAATTAGCCACATCATCCATACTGTGACTTACAAGTACAATACTTATATTTTCTCTGCCATGCAATTCCTTAATCTGGTCTAATATTTCATCCCTGCCTCTGGGGTCAAGTCCCGCTGTAGGTTCATCAAGCACTAAAATCTTAGGCTTCATAGCAAGCACCCCGGCAATGGCGGCACGCCGCTTTTGACCTCCTGAAAGCTCAAAGGGCGAAGAATAAAAATGCTCATGAGGCATACCCACAAGCTCTAAAGCCTCAAACGCACGAAGCTCTGTTTCCTCACGGCTAAGTCCCATATTCTTAGGTCCAAAGCACACATCATCAAAAACTGTAGCTTCAAAAAGCTGATGCTCAGGATATTGAAACACCAGTCCCACATTAGCTCTTAATGAATGTAAGTCAAAATCCTTATCCCAAATATCCTTACCCTCAAAGTAGATTTCTCCACTGGTGGGTTTAAGCAATCCATTCATATGCTGAACAAGCGTAGATTTTCCTGAACCTGTGTGACCAATCAGGCCATAAAAGCCTCCATCCTCAATCACAAGACTGACATTATCCAATGCCTTTATAGGAGTAGAGCCATTGCCCTCATATTCATGTACTACATTATTAAAAATTAATGACATTATTCCTCCGATTACGCTTCCACAGTTCCTTACCTGTCGCGACCACTACCAGCTACTCACGCAAAACATACCGCTACCCAAGCGCCAGCAGGCACTCCTTTAATTCCTTAACCGTAAGTATTCCGTCAGGTAAATCAAAGCCCTGCTTCTTCAGTTCATGTGCCAGCAAGGTCACTTGTGGCACATCTAAATGCAGCGCCTTTAGCTCCTCCACCCTGCTGAATATCTCTTTGGGTGTGCCCTGCATCGCAATACGTCCATTATCCATCACAAATATTTTATCTGCGTAAATTACCTCTTCCATATAGTGGGTAATCAGGATAATTGTTACCTTTTCCACGTCATTCAGGGCTCTGGCAGCTCGTATGACCTCGTACCTGCCACTTGGGTCAAGCATAGCTGTAGGCTCATCCATAACAATACATTTGGGATGCATGGCAATTACACCGGCTATGGATACTCTCTGTTTCTGACCTCCGGACAGACGATTAGGGGAATGTTTTCTATACTCCCACATTCCCACAGTTTTAAGACTTTCTTTAACTCTCTCCCAAATCTCATCAGTAGGTATTCCCAGATTTTCGGGACCAAATCCCACATCCTCCTCTACAAGCTGACCTATTATCTGGTTGTCCGGATTTTGAAATACCATTCCTGCGGTAGCCCTTACATCCCAGATGTTTTCCTCCTTGGAGGTATCCTTTCCGTCCACCCATACTACTCCCTCTGTAGGGGTAAAAATAGAGTTAAGATGTTTGGCAAAGGTAGACTTTCCCGAACCATTGGAGCCCAGGACCGCAATAAACTGTCCCTCTTCCACTTCCAGGCTTACGCCATCCACAGCCCGGATTATTCCGTCTACATTGCCCTCCTCATCCCTCTTAATATATTCAAATGCTAATTTATCTGTTTTAATTAAACTCATAATATTTACTAAACGCAGGTTTACGCTTCAACTGCGAAATATTTTGCAAAGTTCTACTCCTTAAAAGCATTTAGACTTATGTGCCTGAGCACAGCTTCCCACCGTATCACACATATAGCATACCTCATTACTACAGGTGTCATTTACAAAAAATTCATCTATATTTGCAAGAGTGGTATCAGCAATATTGCTCAGAGCCTCATTTGTTAAAAATGCCTGATGTGAGGTCACAATAACGTTAGGCATTGAAATAAGTCTTGCCAGAGTATCATCCTCCACAATATGTCCTGAGAAATCGTGGAAGAATACATTGGACTCCTCCTCATATACATCAAGGCAGGCTGCTCCGATTTTTCTATCCTTAATTCCCTCCAAAAGTGCCGCTGAATTAATCAGAGCGCCTCTTGAAGTATTCAGCAGTACCACACCCTTTTTCATTCTGGCAATGGACTCTGCATTTACCATATGCCTGTTTTCATCCGTAAGAGGGCAGTGGAAAGATATAATATCACTTTCCTGCCACAGCGTATCTAAATCCACATAGTCAATTCCGCTATCCTTTGCAGGGAATTTATCATATGCAATAACTTTCATCCCGAAGCCACGGCAGATATCTATAAAAATACGTCCGATTTTTCCTGTACCTACCACACCTACAGTCTTTCCATGTAGGTCAAAGCCGGTCAGTCCGCTTAGACTAAAGTTAAAATCCTTTGTCCTGTTATACGCCTTATGTATTCTTCTGATAGATGTAAGGAGCAATGCCATCGTATGCTCTGCCACTGCATACGGAGAATATGCGGGCACTCTTACTACATGTATTTTCTTATAGGCGTACTGAATATCCACATTGTTGTAGCCTGCACAGCGAAGAGCTATAAGCTTTACACCGCTTTTAAGAAGTTCATCAATAACCTTGTCATTTACTCTGTCATTTACAAAGATACATACCACATCATGACCCTCTGCCAGCTTGCAGGTATCCTCCGTAAGACGTGTTTCAAAAAAGCTTATCTCTGCCTTTCCCTCTTCATTTGCCTTTCCAAAGGAAGCAATGTCATAATCCTTTGCGTCAAAAAATGCTATTTTAATTTTATCCATTAGAACTCCTTTCCGGTCTGTTCTTCATCCTTAGAATTTTTTCTACTAATAATATAACCCAATACTGCTGTTAAAAGCACGCTAAATATTTCAAGAGGCAAATCAATTCTGCAATGTCCTAAATATACGAATACTGCCCCTGCTCCGTTAAACAATACCACCAGTACAAAGTACCCTTTCTTTCTTAGCCTTTTACCGGTCTTTATCTTATTTCCGTTCTCATCTTCTTCCTCTTCCTCATACCACCATAAAATTACAGTCAGAGCAGAGAGAATAAGCATTAACAGAATAAGCCAGTGCCAATAACAATCCCTGGTCAACAGTCCTGTTTTTCTTTCCAAAGCTAAAAGCGTATAGGTCTGTGAAAAATCATTGGTAATAAATGTTATTGTGTTAGGGTCATTATCCATATCCTCTATAACAGTATATCCGTTTTCTCCCATTAGCGCCAGAAATAGATTATCTGTATCCGAAATAAATTCAGGCGGAATGTCAACCGTTACGGATATTCCCTCGCCACTTGTAAGAAGCTTCTGCCAGTCCTCATCATTAACCTTTTTCTCAAGGATCACGTCAATATATGCCTTAAATACTACAGCCACATCTTCCTTATGCAATTTGTCATCCTTGAGAGTCGCAAGCAATGGCAACGCCAGCTCATCTAATTTATTCTGTGTTGGAGGCTCCTTATCCTTATTAAGCTCATTGTCCACAATCAGACGGATAATTACACCACCCTCATTTGAAATAATCCTGCCTCTATCTGTATCAGTGACTCCTGTACTTCCATTATCAGAAATATTGGTATTTCCACTATTTAAAGAGTCTGCATTTGTGCTATCAGTTCCACTGCCTACAACATCATTATTAGTTCCTGTAGATGATGCTCCTGTAGAATTCGGTGTTGCTGTAGATGACACAGGTGTCGTCAATGCAGGCGCGGGTGTCACTGCTACATTTGAAGAGGAACCCTCACTTCCGCCACTACCATTACCGCTTCCACCACTACCGCTTCCGTCTGAACTGCCACTGCTTACAGGCTGTGGTTTAACAGTAAGTAAACCATTTGCAAAGGTTATTTCATAGCAGTCCGATACATCCACGGATGCACTGTTTTGTATTGTTGCTACAGGAGTATCATTTGACACTCCTGTCATTTTATTTACGTAGGTGCCAACAGCTAAAGGCTCGCTCTCAGGCTCAGCCTTAAATTCAGCATCGTCTATTACATCTCCCTCTACCAGACTGCCTGCTGAAATATACCAGCTACCTGTCTCAGCAGCCGAAAAACTATTTCCTACAATTTTTGAAACATAGGGTGCTGCAATTGTAATAGGCCGCTTTGCTACTGTAAGCTTTACAGTCTTTGTAGCAGGAGCGTATTTGTCAGTTCCCTGTGCCGTAATAAGCACGTTTACAGTCCCAGGCTTTGTAATTGTAAAGTCCGCATCTCCATCGACCGTATAAGTCAATACGCTATCCCCATTGGTGGATGCTATTATCTCATTAAGGCTATGTGCCATGCCATCATATACAATGGTTAAATCTGTGGCTGTTATAGTCTGGGTTGCCACGTCCACTGCCAATACACCATCAATATATGTAATACTATAATTATCCGTTACTTCGTTGCCGCTTCCATTCTTTATTATCGCATTGGAAGCCACATTAGCAGATGAGCCCTTTACTTCCTGTGAGCCCGTAACCGTAACAGAATGTACCGCATCCCCCGTTCCAAGAGTGGTTCCGCTTGTAATGCTGTATCCATTATCTGTAAGAGCCACACCCGGCACATACTCTCTGCTTGCCGAAGCCGCAGTAATCTCCAAGGGGCGCTTTCCTATATTAAAGCTCTTTGTAATACTTCCTGTATAATTTCCGATACCTGTAACAATAATAGTACCATTGCCCCTATTTACATTATTTGAATAACATAATGTGTAATCCTTTTCCCTTTCAAGAGTGATATCAACGCCTGTTGCATTGTCAGTTGGGTAACAGATATATATGCCATTTTTATATTTTATACGGATGCATTTATGTCACATTGCAGCACTCATAGTTATACATTTTGTGTCAAAATGGCAACACTCACAGTTATCCATTTTGTATATCGGCAAAATTTACATATATTTTACGAGAAATCACAAAAAAAGAGATTAAAATTCAAACTTTTTGTCTGAATTTTAACCTCTGATTGAATTACATTCTGATTTACTGATTAAACGAGCTCAAGTAAAACTTCCATTGCTCCGTCACCCTTACGCTGACCAATCTTTACGATTCTGGTATAACCACCATTACGTGTGGCATACTTTGGAGCTACTTCATCAAAGAGCTTTGCAGGCATATCTACAGCCTTTGTTCCTCTTTTTCTTCCTGCTACAGTATTGGGTACTTCTGTTACAGGTACAAGTGCCTTAAGCATCTTACGACGAGCGTTAAGTCTTGAGGCTAAATCTTTTTTGATTTCCTTGTCAACTTCATCATATACGGTTACTTTCTTTCCGTCTACAACTTCCTTAACTCTCTTTCCGTCCTTATCCTTGCGGGCAACCTTTGCCTTAACTGTTACGGTTTCAAAGTTGTCCTTTTCCTTAACAGCAAGAGCGATGATGCCCTCTGCAATCTTCTGTACTTCCTTAGCCTTAGCTTCGGTAGTAACAATCTTTCCATGATAAAGAAGTGCTGTTACCTGATTTTTAAGTAATGCTCTTCTCTGGTCAGATGTTCTGCTTAACTTTCTATACTTTGCCATAATTATTCTCCTTATAGTTGCAGCAACGCCTTTGGTCTTATTTGCTGCGGGCAAACTGCGAATACATACCCTTTGGATTTACTGTATCCCTATTATCATTGTTTCAAACAGGCTAGCCTGTTTTAGACTTCCTCGCTTGGACTAAGCTGAAGTCCCAAATCCTTTAACTTAGCTAAAACTTCGTCAAGGGATTTCTTTCCAAGGTTACGAACCTTCATCATTTCTTCCGGAGTCTTTGCTACAAGCTCCTGCACAGTATTAATACCCGCACGCTTTAAGCAGTTGTAAGAACGTACTGAAAGCTCAAGCTCGTCAATGCTCATAACAAGAAGAGTTTTCTCTCCTGTTTCCGACTCTTTCTTAGCCATAACCTGAAGATTTTCTCCTGCATCTGACAAATTGATGAACAGGCTCAAGTGCTCATTAAGCACCTTTGCAGCCAGGCTCACTGCTTCATCAGGAGTAAGAGTACCGTTTGTTGATACATCAAAGGTAAGCTTATCATAATCGGTAATCTGACCTACACGAGTATTTTCAACAGTTACATTTACTCTCTCAACAGGTGTATAAATCGAATCAACTGCAATAACTCCTATGGGAAGCTCGTCATTCTTATTCTTATCAGAACTTACATAGCCTCTTCCCTTGGTAATTGTAAGCTCCATATACAGCTTTCCGCTGCTTAATGTAGCAATTACCTGATTGGGATTCATAATTTCAATATCTGAATCCACGCGAATATCTGAAGCTCTTACAACACCCTCGCCCTCAAAATCGATGATGGCTGTCTTAGGCTCATTAGATTCACTACTATTCTTGATAGCAAGGCTCTTGATGTTCATAATGATTTCAGTCACATCTTCCTTAACTCCGGGAATAGAACTGAACTCATGCAATACGCCCTCAATCTTAACCTGGCTTACTGCTGCACCGGGCAGTGATGAAAGCATTATTCTACGAAGTGAGTTGCCAAGTGTAATGCCGTAGCCTCTCTCTAAGGGCTCAACAACAAACTTGCCGTACTTCTTGTCCTCAGAAATCTCTGCAATTTCTATATTTGGTCTTTCAAAATCAAACATCTGTACCCTCCAATCGTGATAACAAATAAAATCCTGGTTACTTATTACTTAGAGTACAACTCGACGATAAGCATTTCCTCTACAGGAACATCAATCATCTCACGAGTAGGAAGATTTTTAACCACTCCTGAAAGAGCCTCAGTGTTAACATCTATCCAATCGGGAGTGAGTCTTCCGCCTGTTACCTCAACGATATCCTTATATCTCTGAAGTGACTTTGACTTCTCTCTGATTTCGATCTTGTCTCCAGCCTTTACAAGGTATGATGGGATGTTTACACATTTACCATTTACAAGTACATGCTTGTGACCTACAACCTGTCTTGCTTCTCTACGTGTTCTTGCAAATCCCATTCTGAAAATAACAGAATCAAGTCTGCTTTCGAGAATAGTCATAAGGTTTTCGCCTGTAAGACCTCTCATTCTATCAGCTTTTTCGTAATAGTTACGGAAAGGCTTCTCAAGCACGCCATAGATGAACTTAGCTTTCTGCTTTTCACGAAGCTGTAAGCCATATTCGCTCATTTTCTTGTTTCCATGTGTCTTCTGTCTGTTTGACTTCTTGTCATATCCTAAAAATGTAGGATCAAGGTCAAGTGAACGGCATCTTTTCAGAACCGGTGTACGATTTACTGCCATTTTATTTCTCCTTTAAAAGTGTTGTTTACAATGGTACTCCATCTTCTTCCAACGTTTATAGTTACCAATTTTAAGCTGCAATTATAAAATTGCATAAGCCATTAAGCTGCCAAATCCACAAAAGTGGCGCAGAGCTTTTCTCAAACTCTACGACGCTTGGGAGGACGACATCCATTATGAGGAACAGGGGTTACGTCACGGATTGACTCAACTGTAAGTCCTGCTGCTGCAAGAGCTCTGATTGCTGCTTCACGTCCTGAACCCGGTCCCTTTACAAATACATCTACTTTCTTAAGTCCATGAATAAGGGCTGCCTTTGTAGCAGTTTCTGCTGCCATCTGAGCTGCATAAGGAGTAGACTTCTTAGAACCTCTAAATCCAAGTCCGCCTGCTGATGCCCATGAAAGCGCATTACCGTTGTCATCTGTAAGTGTTACGATAGTATTGTTAAAGCTTGCCTGAATATGAGCCTGTCCATGCTCAATATTCTTTTTTACGCGCTTCTTTACTACCTTTTTTGCTGCTTTAGCCATTTATTTTACCTCTTTCTTTCCATTTGCCTACACTGCTTGTGTAGAGGGAGCATCTCCCTGACAGTAAGAAAATCTTACTAACTCTAGTTAAATGATTTGCCGTCACCATCCGGCAAAGTGCGCACCCAAAAAGAAACAATCAAGGATTATTTCTTCTTGTTAGCAACTGTTCTCTTAGGACCTTTACAGGTTCTTGCATTTGTCTTTGTCTTCTGACCACGGCAAGGCAGACTACGTCTGTGACGAATACCTCTGTAGCATCCGATTTCCTGAAGTCTCTTGATATTGAGGGCAACATCTCTTCTTAAATCTCCCTCTACCATGTAATCAGCATCGATTACTTCGCTAAGTGCCTTTACTTCATCATCTGTAAGGTCCCTAACACGTGTATCGGGATTAACCTTAGCCTTTTCAACAATCTTTGTTGCGCTTACACGACCAATACCATAGATATATGTTAAACCGATTTCGATTCTCTTATCTCTTGGTAAGTCAACTCCTGCAATACGAGCCATATTTTTCTCCTTCTTTCTACGCCCGCTATGGGCGCCATACTAATTGATTGGGGTGGGGTCTTACTACCACCCAGTCGGTACTACCCGACCTTTCCGATAATGTGATTCATTATTCTCGGTATCAATATGTATTTCCGTAGCAAGTCCACGGATATATATTCATATCTTAATTACTGAATAATGCAGACAGGTAAATCAACCCTGTCTCTGCTTGTGCTTGGGATTTTCACAGATAATTCTGATAGAACCCTTTCTCTTAATAACTTTGCACTTTTCACAAATCGGCTTTACTGATGATCTAACCTTCATATTTAGACCCTCCTTTCCATAAAAAGACCGTTTATCATTATAACAAAGCCTTTTAAACTTTGCAATAACCAAATTATAAAATTATTTATCTTGTAAATTATTTATCTCTCCAGATAATTCTTCCCTTACTTAAATCGTAGGGGCTCATTTCAAGGGTTACCTTGTCTCCGGGCAGAATACGGATGAAGTTCTGGCGAAGCTTACCGCTTATATGTGCCAACACTATATGTCCGTTTTCCAGCTCTACCTTAAACATTGTATTAGGAAGCTTTTCAACTACTGTTCCCTCTATTTCAATTACATCACTCTTTGACATCAACTATCTCCTTCTTATAATAATGTGAGAATTTCAGGCTCTCCATCTGTTATTAAAATCGTATTTTCATAATGAGCTGATGGAAGTCCATCCTCTGCAACAACTGTCCAGTCATCATCAAGCCACTCTACATCTGCTCTGCCTAAGTTAATCATAGGCTCTATTGCCAGTGTCATACCCGGCTGCAATTTCGGTCCGCGCCTTGACTGTCTGAAATTAGGTATCTGCGGGTCTTCGTGAAGAGAGGTTCCTATACCGTGACCTACCAGTTCTCTCACTATTCCGTATCCAAAGCCTGATACATATTCATCAATGGCATTGGAAATATCGAAAAGATGATTTCCCGCTTTTGCATACTTTATTCCCTCGAAAAATGCCTGCTTTGTTACATCTAAAAGCTGCTGCACCTCCGGGCTTATTTTTCCTGCCGCATGGGTTCTGGCTGCATCTGAATGATATCCCTTATATATAAGTCCTGCATCAAGACTTACTATATCCCCCTCCTGTATTACTCTGTTTCCCGGAATACCGTGTACCACCTCTTCATTTACCGATACACATATACTTGCAGGATAACCATTGTAATCAAGGAAGTTTGGAATACAGCCGAAGCTTCTTATCATATCGTCTCCGATTTTATTTATTTCCATAGTGGTAATACCGGGGCGAATATGCTTGCCTAACTCCTCATGAACCTTTGCAATAAGCTTGCAGGATTCTCGCATTAATTGTATTTCTCTTTCGGATTTTATTGTAATAGCCATTTTAATACCTCAGGTAATTAACCTAATAGTTTAACTATCTCGTTAAATACATCCATCATATCAACAGTTCCGTCAACAGTGTGAAGAATACCCTTTTCTGTATAATAATCAATAAGTGGCTGTGTCTGAGCATGATATACATCCAGTCTGTTCTTTACAGTTTCAGGCTTGTCATCATCACGAAGAATAAGCTCTGAGCCACACTTATCGCAAATTCCCTCTTTTTTAGGTGGAACATGTACCACATGATAGGTTGCTCCGCAAGTCACACAGGCGCGTCTGCCACCCATACGATTTACAATGTTTTCATCCGGCACATCCACATCTATAGTAAAATCCACCTTTTCATTAAGCTCTGTAAGAGCCTTGTCCAAAACTAAAGCCTGAGGAATTGTACGGGGAAATCCATCAAGTACATATCCGTTTTTGCAATCCTCATCAGCTACTCTGTCAAGCAAAATCTTAACAGTAAGTTCATCGGGTACAAGCTGTCCTGCATCCATATATTTCTTGGCTTCCATACCAAGCTCTGTTCCGCCCTTAATATTGGCTCTGAAAATATCTCCTGTGGAAATATGTGGTAAATTATATTTTTCTGCAATCATTTTCGCCTGAGTACCCTTGCCTGCACCCGGCGCACCTAACATAATAATTTTCACGCTGCCTCCTATACGCATTAATGGACAAGGCAGTTTCCTACCTTGTCCCCAATTAACAATTAATGATTAATCATTCAAAAAACCCTTATAGTTTCTTACAAGCATCTGTGATTCAATCTGCTTGAGAGTTTCAAGAATTACACTGACAATAATTATAAGACTTGTTCCGCCAAAGGAAACGCTGGCATTGAACAAACCATTGAATATGAAAGGTAATACACCTACTATTGTAAGTCCGCATGCACCAATGAATATGATGTAATTTAAAATCTTTGTCATATAATCACTGGTGGGCTTTCCGGGTCTGATTCCCGGCACGAAACCACCGTTCTTTTTCATATTATCAGCAATCTCTATAGGATTAAATGTAATTGATGTATAGAAGTAGGCAAAGAATATTACCATTGCTACATATACCAGTAATCCGATGGAATACTGAGGTGTTGCAATCTTACACCAGTTACTTGAGCTCATACCCTTAAATATCTCAGCCCAAAAGCCTGTAGGGTTAGCTCCTGTAAGTGAAACTATAATAATGGGAAACTCAAGTATTGAGCTTGCAAAGATAATGGGGATAACCCCTGCGGTATTGATTTTAAGAGGAATATTTGTTGTCTGCCCTCCTACCATTTTACGTCCCTGTACCTTCTTTGCATACTGTACCGGGATTTTTCTCTCACCGCCGTTAAGCAGAATTACAAGTACAATCATAAATATAATGATTGCTAAAATAATTACTGCTGCAAGTACTGCCAGAGCAATGGGCTTACCCTTTACAAACTGCTCAAATAGTCCTGCAATATCCTGTGGAACACGGGAGATAATATTAATAATAAGCACTATTGAAATACCGTTACCTACGCCGTTTTCCGTAATACGCTCGCCAATCCACATAAGGGTCGCACTACCTGCTGTAAGCGCTGCAATTACTGTAATTACACTTAACGCATTGTAGTTCTCCAAAAGTCCGCTTCTGCCAAAGCCTATAGCCATTGCAGCCGACTCTATAAGAGCAAGTCCCACTGTGACATAACGAGTAATAGACGCAATTTTCTTACGTCCCTCTTCGCCCTCCTTCTGCATCTCCTCAAGCTTTGGAATAGCTATTGTCATTAACTGCATAATGATTGAGGATGTAATATAGGGCGTAATATTCAATGCGAATACAGACATATTCAAGAATGAACCGCCTGTGAAAGCGTCAAAGAAATTAAATGTATCTCCACTCTGAGCCGCAAACCAGTTTGAAAAATATTCACGGTCAACCCCCGGCACGGGAAGCTGTGATCCTAAACGAATCACAACTAACATTGCAAGGGTAAATAAGAGCTTCATTCTAATATCTTTTATTTTGAACGCATTTTTCAGTGTCTTAAGCATTAGATTACCTCTACTGTTCCGCCTAAAGCTTCAATCTTCTCTACTGCTGATGCGCTGAACGCATTAGCCTTTACATTGAGCTTCTTTGTAAATTCTCCATTTCCCAGGATTTTTACTCCATCTCTTGGATTCTTGATAAGTCCCTCTTCCATCATCTTTTCGATGGTTACTGTGGAACCTGATCTGAATCTTTCTAATTCACTGATATTGATAGCGACGATATCCTTAGTATTGCGGTTTGTAAAACCTCTCTTGGGAATACGTCTGTATAATGGCATCTGACCACCCTCGAAACCGATTCTGGGTGCTCCTGAACGAGCCTTCTGACCCTTATGGCCCTTACCGGCTGTCTTGCCATTGCCTGAACCATGTCCACGGCCTCTTCTAAAATTATCACTGTGCTTAGAGCCTACTGCCGGCTGTAAATTAGATAATTCCATGGTACGCCTCCTTCCCTATTATTCTGCGTCTTCTACCTTGAGCATAAATCCGACCTTGCGAATCATACCCGCAGTACATTCATTGTCCGGTAATAAAACCGACTTATTCATCTTAGTAAGACCCATAGCCTCGATTGTTGCTCTATTCTTTGGAACAGCACCGATAGGAGATTTTACTAAAGTGATTTTTAACATTTTCTGCTTTTTAGCTGCCATGTCGCACCTCCTATGCCATGATTTCTTCTACTGTTTTACCGCGCATCTTTGCAACTTCTGCTGGCTCTCTAAGCGCTGCAAGACCTGCGATAGTAGCAAGTACAACGTTCTGCTTATTGTTTGAGCCAAGAGACTTTGTACGGATGTTCTTAATGCCTGCAATCTCACATACATTACGTACAGGACCACCGGCGATAACACCTGTACCGTCCGGAGCCTTTTTCAGTAATACTGTTGCAGAACCAAATTTTCCTAAATAATCATGTGTAACAGACTTGTTCTCGTCCATTGCCACTGTAACAAGGTTTTTGATTGCGTCTTCCTTGCCCTTGCGGATAGCTTCCGGGATTTCAGTTGCTTTTCCAAGGCCTGCGCCAACGTGTCCGTTGCCATCACCAACTACTACTAATGCAGTGAAGCGCATGTTACGACCACCCTTAACAACCTTTGTTACACGCTTGATGGAAACAACCTTTTCAGTTAATTCCATGTTTGCTGTATCTATGATAGTACGTTTCATGTTATTGTCTTTCCTTTCCTAGAATTCCAAACCGGCTTCTCTTGCTGCGTCAGCTAATGCCTGTACCTTACCCTGATAGATAAAACCGCCTCTATCGAAAACAACTGCTTTAATGCCCTTTTCCATAGCTCTCTTAGCAACCAGTGTGCCAATGTATGCTGCTGCTGCTACGTCATTGGTCTTTTCAAGCTCCTTTGATACTTCTTTCTCAACTGTGCTTGCTGCTACCAATGTATTTCCTGCAACATCATCTATAATTTGAGCATACATATGATTATTACTTCTGTATACCGCCAGACGAGGTCTTTCGGCTGTACCGCTAAAACGGTTACGTGTTTTCATGTGCTTTTTCACACGAATTTCCTGTCTTGATTTCTTACTAACCATTGTGAACTCTCCTTATATTATTTCTTACCGGTCTTACCAACTTTACGTCTGATAACCTCATCAGCATACTTGATACCCTTGCCCTTATAAGGTTCAGGTCTTCTCTTATCTCTGATTTCGGCTGCGTACTGGCCAACCTTTTCCTTGTCAATACCCTTAACGATGATGACATTCTGTCCCTCAAGAACTGATTCAATTCCCTCAGGGTCAGTCATCTCAACAGGATGTGAGTATCCAAGAGAGAGTGTCAATGTTTTGCCTGACTTAGCTGCACGGTAACCAACACCGTTTACTTCAAGCTTCTTTTCATATCCTACATTAACACCTGTTACCATATTGTTAATAAGTGTTCTTGTAAGACCATGAAGACTCTTCATTCTCTTAAGGTCATTAGGTCTGCTTACTGTAACTTCAGCTCCCTCTACCTTGATTTCCATCTCTGATGGAAGAACTCGCTCTAAAGTTCCCTTAGGCCCCTTAACGGTAACCTTATTATTTTCTGCCACCTCAACAGTTACTCCTGCCGGGATAGCGATTGGCATTCTTCCTATACGTGACATGCCCGTACCTCCTTACCAGATAAACGCAAGAACTTCTCCGCCTACGCCAAGCTTTCTCGCTTCCTTGTCTGTAATAACTCCCTGATTTGTTGAAATAATTGCTGTTCCAAGTCCGCCTAATACCTTAGGAAGCTGGTCCTTACCAGCATAAACACGAAGACCGGGCTTTGAAATTCTCTTCAAACCAGTAATAATCTTTTCACTTTTGTTTGCACCATACTTTAATGTGATGCGAATTGTCTTAAATACGCCGTCTTCAACAACGTCATATTTTGTGATGTATCCCTCATCTACAAGGATGTTGGCAATAGCCAGCTTCATCTTTGATGATGGAACGTCTACTGTATCATGCTTTGCAGTATTTGCGTTACGAATTCTTGTAAGCATATCTGCAATGGGATCGCTCATTGTCATTTGATTTTGCCTCCTTTACCAACTTGCCTTTTTAACACCGGGGATCTGTCCCTTATATGCTAATTCTCTGAAGCACACTCTGCAAATTCCGTACTTCTTCAGTACTGAATGAGGACGGCCACAGATGTTGCAGCGTGTATATTCTCTTGTGGAAAATTTCTGGGGACGCTGCTGTTTAATCTTCATAGATGTCTTTGCCATCTTTTTTCCTCCTTTGGTTAATTACGAATCAGCCTTAGCAAAAGGCATATTGAACTGTGTTAAAAGCTCCTTAGCCTCCTCATCTGTCTTTGCAGTTGTTACAAAGATGATGTCCATACCTCTTACCTTGTCAATCTTGTCATACTCGATTTCAGGGAAGATTATCTGCTCTTTAATACCTAATGCGTAATTACCTCTGCCGTCAAATGAATTAGGGTTAATTCCTCTAAAGTCACGTACACGGGGAAGTGAAAGGTTTACTAAACGGTCAAGGAATTCATACATCTTCTCGCCGCGTAATGTTACCTTACATCCGATAGGCATACCCTCACGAAGCTTAAAATTAGCGATTGAATTCTTAGCCTTTGTGATAATTGCTTTCTGACCTGAAATAGTTTCCATGTCCTTTATAGCCGCTTCAAGAATTTTAGCGTTTTCCTTTGCCTCGCCAACACCCATGTTGATTACGATTTTATCAAGCTTAGGAACCTGCATTCTGTTCTTGTATCCGAATTTCTTTATCAATGCATCAACGATTTCGTTGTTGTACTGCTCTTTTAATCTACTCACGAAATAATGTCCTCCTTCCTTGATTAATCAATCACGTCGCCTGTTGTCTTGGCGAAACGAACCTTTTTGTCTTTTTCAATCTTGAATCCGACTCTGGTTGGCTTACCCTTGTGAACGTACATTACGTTTGAAGCATCAATAGCTGCTTCCTTTGTAACGATTCCACCGTTCTGATTAGCCATAGAGGGCTTTGTGTGCTTCTTAATAAGATTCACACCCTCTACCACCACTTTGTTATTCTTAGGGTCAACTGATACAACCTTACCCTCTTTGCCTTTGTCCTTACCGGCAATGACCTGTACTGTATCGCCCTTTTTAATCTTTAATGTTGCCATGCCGCACCTCCTATAATACTTCCGGAGCAAGAGATACAATCTTCATAAACTGCTTTTCACGAAGCTCTCTCGCTACAGGTCCAAAAATACGTGTTCCTCTTGGAGTCCTGTCATCCTTTATGATAACTGCAGCATTCTCGTCGAATTTAATGTAAGAACCGTCTTTACGACGTGCGCCCTTAACAGTACGAACTACAACAGCTTTAACAACATCGCCTTTCTTAACAACGCCGCCTGGTGTTGCATCTTTTACACTGGCTACGATTACATCGCCAATGTTAGCATATCTTCTTGTAGAGCCGCCCATAACACGGATACAAAGTAATTCTTTAGCACCTGTATTATCAGCAACCTTAAGTCTGCTTTCCTGCTGAATCATGCTTACTCTCCTTCTTATTTTGCTCTCTCAATAATCTCAACAAGGCGCCATCTCTTATCCTTTGAAAGAGGTCTTGTTTCCATTACCTTAACTGTATCGCCGATACGGCACTCATTGTTCTCATCATGTGCCTTAAGCTTATATGTTCTCTTTACGATTTTACCGTATAATGGATGCTTAACATTATCCTGGATAGCAACAACGATTGTCTTATCCATCTTGTCACTTACAACCTTACCGGAACGTGTTTTTCTTAAATTTCTTTCCACGATTTATCTCCTTTCCAAATCTACTAATCTACAGTTAGTTTACTGTGCACTCTTCTGAGTAATAATTGTCTGAATACGTGCAATGTTCTTGCGAACTTCTTTAATTCTTGCTGTGTTATCCAACTGATTAGTAGCATTCTGGAATCTAAGGTTAAATAATTCCTTCTTTGCAGCTACCAGCTCATTATTAAGCTCTGTAGCTGTCTTGCTATTTAAGTCCTGTACGTACTTATTAGTTTTCATTTGCTACACCGCCTTCCAAATCTGCTTTAGAAGCAATCTTACATTTACATGGGAGCTTGTGCATAGCAAGACGAAGAGCTTCACGTGCTACTTCTTCTGATACGCCGCCGATTTCAAACATTACTCTGCCCGGCTTAACAACTGCTACCCAACGGTCTACTGAACCCTTACCTGAACCCATACGAGTTCCTAAAGGCTTAACTGTAACCGGCTTATCAGGGAAGATTTTAATCCAAACCCTACCACCACGCTTTGTATAACGTGTCATGGCAATTCTGGCTGCTTCGATCTGATTAGAACGAATCCAGCAAGGCTCTGTAGCCACAAGACCAAATTCACCATTAGAAATTACATTTCCTCTAAGCGCCTTACCAGCCATGGAACCACGGAACTGCTTACGGTGCTTAACTCTCTTAGGCATTAACATTATTTATCGCTCCCTTCTGTATTTTTTTCATCCTTATTCTTTGTAGGAAGCACTTCGCCCTTGTAAATCCAAACCTTAACGCCTACCTTACCGTATGTGGTATCTGCCTCAGCAAATCCATAATCGATATCAGCTCTAAGTGTCTGAAGAGGAATTGTTCCCTCGCTGTAGAACTCTGTACGTGCCATATCAGCACCGCCCAGACGTCCTGAAACGCTTGTCTTAATTCCAAGAGCACCTGACTTCATAGTTCTGCTCATTGTAGACTTCATAGCGCGTCTGAAAGATACACGGTTTTCAAGCTGTGCAGCAATGTTTTCTGCAACAAGCTGTGCATCCTTATCCGGTCTTTTGATTTCCTTAATGTCAACCAAAACCTTTTTGTCTGTAAGCTTAGCAAGCTCAGCCTTTGTTACTTCTATTTCCTGTCCACCCTTACCGATAACTACGCCGGGCTTAGCAGTATAGATAATAACCTTTACTCTGTCGGTTGCTCTTTCGATTTCAATCTTCGATACGCCGGCAGCGAATAACTTTTTCTTTAAAAATTTTCTGATATTGTAATCTTCAACAAGGTAATCTGAAAATTCTGCATCTGCATACCACTTTGAATCCCAATCCTTGATAATGCCGACTCTCAGACCATGAGGATTAACTTTCTGTCCCATATCGTTCTCCTTCCTATCTTTCGTTAAGCACTACGGTAATGTGGCTCATTCTCTTTTCGATTCTGTAAGCTCTTCCCTGTGCTCTAGGTCTTACTCTCTTCATTGTAGGTCCCTTGTTTGCGTAGCACTCTTCAATGTAGAGATTGTCGCGGTTCATACCGTTGTTATTCTCAGCGTTTGCGATTGCTGATTCCAATAATTTCTTGATTAAGCTTGAAGCATATCTAGGGTTATATTCCAGAATACCAAGTGCAGTATTCACATCCTTACCTCTGATTGCGTCTAACACGAAGCAAGCCTTCTGTACCGATACTCTAGCGTATGATAATTTTGCCGAAGGTCTTGTATCCTTATTAGCATTTCTTTCCCTCTTAATTTGGGATCTATGTCCTTTAGCCATTTAGGTAAATCCTCCTTTCAGATTTATACGGCTGCGTTTATTATCTTGACTTCGACTTCTTCTCGTCTTTTCCATGACCTCTGTAAGTTCTTGTTGCTACGAACTCGCCGAGTTTATGTCCAACCATATCTTCCGTAACATATACGGGAACATGCTTTCTTCCGTCGTGAACAGCGATTGTATGCCCAACGAATGAAGGGAAAATTGTTGAACGACGTGACCATGTCTTGATAACAGTTTTATTACCTGAAGCGTTCAACGCATCAACAGCTTTAAGCAAGCTTGCATCTGCGAATGGACCCTTTTTAAGTGATCTAGCCATTTTATTTCCTCCTATTACTTAATAGCTCTGCCATCTCTTCTTCTTACAATAAGCTTGTTAGAAGATTTCTTCTTCTTACGTGTCTTAAGACCAAGTGCCGGTTTACCCCATGGTGTAGACGGACCCGGACGTCCGATAGGAGCTCTACCTTCACCACCACCGTGTGGATGGTCGTTAGGGTTCATAACCGAACCGCGGACTGTAGGACGAATGCCCATATGACGCTTACGTCCTGCCTTACCGATGTTAATAAGGCTGTGGTCGCCGTTACCTACTGTACCGATTGTTGCACGGCAGATGATAGGAACCATTCTCATTTCGCCAGAGGGAAGACGAAGTGTTGCATACTTGCCCTCTTTAGCCATAAGCTGTGCCGCATTTCCTGCTGAACGTACAAGCTGTCCGCCCTTGCCGGGATAAAGCTCAATGTTATGAATCATTGTACCTACAGGAATATTTTCAAGTGGAAGACAATTTCCTACTCTTACTTCCGCATCAGCACCGTTCATAATCTGCTGACCTACTCTTAAGCCCTCCGGAGCAAGGATATAAGCCTTTTCTCCATCTGCGTAGCAGATTAATGCGATATTAGCTGTTCTGTTTGGATCGTACTCAACAGATTTAACTACTGCCGGGATACCATCCTTTGAGTTACGCTTAAAATCTATAAGTCTGTACTTTCTTCTGTTTCCACCACCGTGATGTCTTACAGTGATTTTACCCTGATTGTTACGTCCAGCATGCTTCTTTACAGAAGACAGAAGACTCTTTTCAGGTGTTGACTTTGTAATTTCCGCAAAATCAGAACCTGTCATATTACGTCTGGACGGTGTATATGGGTTATATGTCTTTATTCCCATGATTTAATCTCCTTTGCTGTTTATTATCGTGCTTTACCTGCACATACCTAGCCATTCTTACAGGCCTGCAAAAATCTCAATATCCTTGCTGTCTGCTGTAAGCTTAACAATGGCTTTCTTAGTCTTAGCTGTCTTGCCCGCTGTTCTTCCACGGCGCTTTGTTTTTCCATCTAAGTTCATTGTGTTAACACTTGAAACCTTAGCTCCCTCAAACATCTTCTCAACAGCTTCCTTAATCATTGATTTATTTGCTTCCGGATGAACAAGGAATGTATACTTCTTCTCACCCATTTCGGCCATACTCTTTTCAGTTACAACCGGCTTAAGGATTACATCATAATACTTAATGTCTGCCATTATGCGTACACCTCCTCGATAGTCTTTACTGCATCCTGTGTAAGAACAAGTGTCTTAGCGTTAAGGATGTCATATACGTTAATTGTGTTTGTGAGTGCTGTCTTGCAGCTTGAAAGATTTCTTGCTGAAAGCACAACTTTCTCATCATTATCATTAAGAACAACCAATGACTTGCCGGCAATCTTAAGATTATCAAGCATTGTCTTAAAGGTCTTTGTCTTAATTTCGTTCATTTCGATCTTGTCAACCACAATAAGGTTGCCACCTGCAAGCTTGTCCGAAAGAACGCTCTTGAGAGCAGCTCTCTTCTCTTTTCTGTTAAGCTTGAATGAATAATCTCTTGGTGTGGGAGCGAATACAACTCCGCCTCCTGTCCACTGAGGAGATCTTGTAGAACCCTGTCTTGCGTGACCTGTTCCCTTCTGTCTCCAGGGCTTTCTTCCACCACCTGACACTTCTGAACGTGTCTTGGCTTTCTGAGTGCCCTGACGGTTATTTGCAAGCTGCTGAACAACTGCCATATGCACAAGGTGCTCATTTACCTTAGCACCAAAGATTGCATCGGAAAGTTCCATTGTTCCAACTTCTTTACCTTCCATATTATATACAGATACGTTTGCCATCTTTAATGGTCCTCCTTTCAGATTAATTAAGCCTCAGCCTTTGTTGTTTCCTTGATTGTAACAAGAGCTTTCTTAGGTCCCGGAACAGCGCCCTTTACAAGAAGAAGATTCTTCTCCGCATCAACTCTTACAACTTCAAGGTTTTGAACTGTGACTTTTACGTGTCCCATATGACCCGGCATTCCTTTTCCCTTGAATACTCTTGAGGGCGATGAACACGCTCCGTTAGAACCCTGATGACGATGGAATTTAGAACCGTGCATCATAGGTCCTCTGTGCTGACCAAGTCTCTTGATAGCACCCTGGAAACCTTTTCCCTTTGAGATTGCTGTTGCATCAATCTTATCGCCTACCGCGAAGATATCTGCCTTAATCTCCTGCGCAAGTGCGTACTCTTCTGCATTTTCAAATCTGAACTCACGAACAAATCTCTTTGCAGATACGCCTGCCTTATTGAAATGACCCATCTCAGCCTTGTTCACACCATGTCTGTGTGCTACAGTTTTCTTGCCGGCCTTATCCTTGGTTACAACCTTAACTTTCTTCTCGCCAAAGCCAACCTGTACTGCTGAGTAGCCATCGTTTTCTACTGTCTTAACCTGTGTTACCACACAAGGACCTGCCTCAAGGACAGTTACCGGTACTAAAACTCCATTTTCATTGAATATCTGAGTCATACCAATTTTTGTTGCTAAAATAGCTTTCTTCATTTTTCCTCCTTTTGTTCTACAGCGGGATGTCCACAGTGTTACCTGTGTTTATGATATCCATTCTAGTAGAAGGTTTGTTTTGTTAATTACTTGCTCTTCATCTTGATGTCGATGTAAACACCGGCAGGCATCTCAAGTCTCTGTAATGCGTCTACAGTCTTCTGTGTAGGTGCAATGATGTCGATGAGTCTCTTATGAGTTCTCTGCTCAAACTGCTCTCTCGAATCCTTGTACTTGTGAACAGCACGAAGAATTGTAACCACCTCTTTCTTTGTAGGAAGAGGTACCGGTCCGCTGACCTGTGAACCATTCTTCTTAACTGTTTCGATGATTTTCTTGGCAGATGCATCAACGAGCTGATGTTCATAAGCCTTGAGTGTAATTCTCATTACCTGGTTTGCCATAAAAAAAGTCGCCTCCTTTTCGCACTTTAGTATTGAATAAGTACGACAAGCGGTGACTGTACACTTTTCCGTGTGTGTCCTTTTATTTTTCAAACTGCACCTGGCAGTCTTTAGCCACCTTAATGGCATCAGGTCTTTCACACGTCGTTTCTTAAATGATTAAGACTAATTGGGTACAGTGACTTGTCGTCAGTTCCACATGACCTTCGCTCCACGGAAAACCTGCTAATCCTCACGGTCAGCAGCAACCTCACGCTTCATAGCTATCATGTCACAGCACTAGCTAGTATACACTTGATTTTATAGGATTGCAATACCCTTTTTGAAAAATCTTCAACTTTTTTCACAAAATTTTGTAATTAATTTTATTTAATATGCCATATGCTCAAAAGCTACTGTAAATGTCTCTTGGAAAATTGCAAATAGTTATCTATTTTATAAATATCTGCTTAAACAATATCTTGTATATCTTCGCCGAGTCTGCCCATGGATTAAAATGGGATTTGTGATTGGTTTTTGACTCATAGATTGTGGCAATAGGTATCTCCTTGATTTTATGCTTATGCCTTGTCATTAAAAGCATCTGCATTTCAAATTCAAACCTATCCTCTTTTAGCTCTATAAGCTCATTCATAAATCCAAGAGGTATTCCCCTAAGCCCTGTCTGAGTATCACTTACCTTAATTCCTGATATTAAATGAAACACCTTTAAGGTTATTACATTTCCGAAATAGCTTTTCCAGGGAATTTCTTTTCTGTCAAAGCTCCTTACTCCCAATATAAGATTTTCAGGATTTGAAACCAAAGTCTCCGACACCTTTTCAATAGAAGCAGCATTATGCTGTCCATCACAATCCGCAGTCACTCCCCCTACAGCATCAGGAATATTATTAATAATGTAGGAAAAGGCTGTTTTTAGCGCCCGCCCCTTGCCCATATTTTCCTTATGAACAAGCAATACACCATTTTTATCAATAAGCTTTTCTGCTTCTTCAAAAATATGATTATAGCCACTTCCGCTTCCATCATTTACCACTATAATATATTTCCCCGCATCGACTAATTCCGAAAGCAGGGGAAGAAGCCTTTCATCCGGTTCATACGCCGGTATTATAATAGGAATTTTCTTACTCATATATCCCTCTTTGTACTTGTACCTTGTTTTAAAATTAACCATACCATAGTTACTGGTCTGTTTTCCGGATAGCACCCGGCGTAGCCCGCTACGCCTACGTTTTTGGACTGGCACTCTCAGAAAAATACATTAATTTCTATGTTTTATATTATCTGCTATTTGTTCCACTAAATCATTTACTATCTGATTAATTTGCTCTTTCTTTATATCCTCCACACCCTTAATAAATTCCTCATCATTTCTAAAATTCACAATATAGCTTCTGGTAGGTGTTTCACTCCCCTCTACCGATACCAGCTCAGCACCCACTGTTTTTACTCTGCCCCGTAATTCCTCAGCAAAATAATCCACTACATTCTCAATGGTAGGGTTGGTAATATCAAATGGAGCAATATCATTTAAGGTTTGATCCTGAAAACGCTCCATATATCCCTCAATTATATTCTCCAGCGTACGAAATTCTATAAAATTATCTCCACCGATAATGGCCACAAATACAAACTCCCAGGTGTGGGGATGAATTTGTCCATTATTTCCATCAATGGCAATATAATGAGTCATATTCAAATAAGCTTTTAATCTATATTCTCTGTACAGCTTAGATCCTGTCATTGTCTTCCTCTTTCAAAAATTCCGCAAATACATTTGTATAAGGTACATAATTGTCTTCCACGAACTGCCATTTTTTTAGTCCCGCAAAGGAAGCATCCGCCTCATTCAGCAGTTCTTTACATCTTTCCTCGGTATAGCCTGCAAGAAGCAGGATTACTCCCTTTTTGCCGTCATCAAATCTTAAGGTTGAGCGGTCAAATAAAAGTAGCATTTTTTTAATGAATTCTATTTTTTCCTCTTTACTTTCAAATTCAAAACGGGCAACGGCTATAGGATAAACACCTTTCTTTTCCAGCTTCTTCAAAAAATCCGGAAGAACTGTATGTGAAAACATATTATTGCCTGCATCAAATGCATTAGCACGTTTTAAAGCTCTGTCCGTAGCTTCTATTCTCTTATTCAGCAAAAGCTCATTGTTTTCTTTCTCCATAAGCTTTTTATTCTTATTATTTATTCTTATATTGGTAAGTATTATATAGCTTAAAAATAATGCCAATGTAATGGTTATAAATATTATAATAGCATTCTTGGCTTCCAAAAGAGCATTTCTTTCCAGAATAACCTTGTCATATGTAAGCAGGCATATTCTATAGGTAGTATTCTCCCATGAAAACAGACCTCCCGATGCCACATACCATCCGTCATCCAGTTCTATCAAACTATGGGTAACTCTGTTTTCCAGCAGTCCCTCGATAAATGCCTTAGCCGAGTCCTCTGTATAATATGTATCTGCTGTAAAATTCTTATATCTGTTGGTTTCAGTTACGGACTTAATAAATAAAATATTATCCCCGGTGGACAGGGTCCAATATTTACTGGCTGTGGCATCTAAGGATGCAATAATATCCGTAATATTTTCTTCCGTGGCTCCATCCCCCAGACGATTAATCTGGTCGAGAGTTATTTTTACATATCCGTCCTGTTCCTCCGCATATACATCAAGAACTCCCCGTTCATAAGCATTTAATTCATATATTGTAAGCCATTCTATTGCCAGAGCAAATATTATCAATATTGCAGTAACAAATTTTGCTAATCTTCTTTTTTTCATATTCTACTCACTAATTTCATCCGGATAATTAACTATTTTTCTCAGTTTCTCAATAAATCTGACAGGGCTTGCCAGTTCCTCTTTAAATTCCCTGGCAAAGGCTACCTTTTCCTCGCTTAAGCTCTCTGTTCTCCAGGCGCTGTCAGTTCCTATACTGTTTATGACTCCTGCAAATCTTATAAAAAATACCATAAGATTAAAAAAGGGCATTAGGGGTATTATATACCACTGCTTCGCATAGTATTTCTTTAATTCCTTAAAGGGTCTCAAAAATCCCCTTGTTGAAATATAATAAAAATATCCGCTTATTATATATAGCAGGAATATGGCACCCGTAGATAATATAATCAGAGATGTTGAATAATTTAATGCCATCAGGCAAATAAGCGCCAGATACCATATGAGACGGGGGAACGCAAAGGTATGGTCATACATAAGTGTTCGCACTGTTACATCCCTAAGCATATTTCTTACTTTCATTCTTTTTTGTAAAAACTGATGAGAAACCTCTAAGCTTCCTCTCTGCCATCTCTGACGCTGAGTGTAAAGCTTATTTAAATCCTCTATGGGGTCAACATAAAAAAGGGCATCCTCACAAATATGGATTTTAATTCCCTGATTAAATCTCATCTGGAATGTAATATTTGTATCTTCACAAATAGTATCGGTATTATACATCTGGGATTTCAGCACCGCCGATTTCCTAAATGCCGAAAAAGCTCCGGAAAGAGTATATATGCTGTTGGTAGAGTCCGAATAATTTCGTCCTGCCAAAAAAGCCTGAGCGTATTCCATAAACTCCAGCTTTCTAAAAAGTCTGGACAATACACTCTTATGCTCTTCTATCATTTCAGGCATTGTAAGTATCGCTCCGGTAACACAATCTGTATCCAGTTCATTTTCAAATTTCCGTACAATATTTTTCAGGGCGTTTTGCTCAAACTGTCCGTCACTGTCTACATGAATAATATATTTTCCGTCTGCATTAAAAAGAGCCAGGTTTAATGCTCTTGATTTTCCCTGTCTGGCATTAAGCCACTGCATCAGTAAATCCGGATATTCCTCCTGACATTTTTGGTATACCTCAAAGGAATTGTCCCGCCCCTGATTGTTTACCAAAAATACTCTGATTTTATCATTGGGATATGTGCTCTCATTTATAGAACGGATACAAGCCTCTAAAGAGCTTTCCGAATTATATACAGGTATAATAAGGGTAATTTCCGGCCACATAATCGGGTCACTGTATTTTCTATACTTCTTTATATATTTTTTAAGAAGTACAAAAACGCTTCCAACCGATGGAATTATTTCCATAATAAGAGGAATAATAATCCACGCCACCCAGAACAATATTGAATTTAATAATCTACTTGCCAGCGTCATATTTAAACTTTCCTACTTTCTGCTTGATTATCTGTGGCTTTGTAAATACATAGAAATACAAAATAATGGATAATACATAGAAAACAATTCTACCCACAAATGTATGGGCAATATAATAAACTCCTGTCCCGCCAAAATAAATCATAGTGCAGATTACCACTATCCTTAAGGCATTTGCCAAAACAATTCCAATAGTTCCTAAAATTCCCACAGTAATTCTTTCAGATATACTATACACCCTAAAGAATGTAAGTAGTGAAACATATGCCATTATCTCAATAATACCGGAGCACTCCAAATCAATCTGTAATGTAATGGCACCCAGCCTGGAATTTACAAAAATTGTTCCATATCTGTAATATGCCTGATACATATTTCCGATTTTTCCCGGAAGAGATGCAAGTAATGCCACAATCTGACTTAAGGGTCTTGTAAGCAACGGCTCCACAAATATAAATAAAATCACAAACAAGCCCAGCGAGCCTACAATATAATGCCAAAATCTTAATTTTGATTTATCAAGCACCTTTAGCACAAAGAGCCACACTACCAGTACTATTAACCCGATTATATACTTAACCATCTTCCCTTTTCCTATCTGAGTTTTTACTCATCCAAGCGGCATAAACTATTATAAGCAAAAACGCCACTCCGCTTACAACCGCTCCTTGCAACAAATATGGATACGGCATTGTTATTATCGTTTTACCTTTATTTACTATCATCAAATTATTATCGGATGATATTTTATTATTTGCCACAAAGCTTTCGTGGAATGCTATGGTTGAATTAACATTATTCTCATTTGATGTTATTTCTATTCTGTCATTTGAAGCATATACCTCAAGTGGTATCAGCGTTCTTTGAGGCAGCATCTTTGTATCAAAGTCTATAGCTCTTGACAGTAATTTGCCCACGCCCTCATCTCTTGTAAGAGAATAATAATATGTAAGATTTAATGCAATAACCCTTATATTATTATTGTAAGCCGTACCTATGAAATGAATATCATAATCATCATCCTTTACAACACCCCAAACTTCATCCAAGCCGTCTACAAAAACTGTTGACCAACTGCCGTAGCCCTTGGGAAATAAATCCGTATCCAGCTCGCCATCCACTGTGTCCAGTAATGGATAGCCTTGAGAGAATGAAATGGGATTACATATAATCCCCATAAAGCTCTGGTTCTGGGTACGTCTGTCCTCCGGAATACCATCTGCTTCAATAATAATCCTGACTCCCGCATCTGCCAGTTTTTTTACCAGTTCTTCAGCCGTAGCTCTGTCATTGTATGTAAAGCCATCAAGATAAATAACCCTGTACTGAGATAATTCTTCAAATGTAAAATCATCTATCTTTGTAGTGTCTACCTCTTTAAACATAGGGAAAAATCTGGCTATTGTAGGTGCGCCCGTACCTATGGCAATGCCCTCATATTTTGTTATATGCCCAAAGCTGCCACTGTTTTTTAATTTATAATAACGGTATAGCCCATTCTCTCTTATAAGCTCATAGCCTACTGCTTCTGCCGCAACATCCATCTCTGTGGCAGGATGTTCATTAAGATTATCCACCAAATCCATTCTTGCGACCACAGTGTCATTTCCCATATCCAGGCAGCGGTCAAACAGGTAAAGATAGTTTCCCTCCTCCAAAGAGCGGTCTATCTGCTTAAAATTAGTAGCTGTAACACTGGACTGCCAGGCAGCACCGTAAGAGGTTGCAACCTGTTTCCCAAAGCCGGTAAGGAGATAAGCACTCATAGCATCCATAACACTTTCATCCACTAGAGCCAGCCTTTGCTCTGTGTCTGCTTTTGCCTCAGTCAAAAGTGTCCACTCCTCATATTCTGCCATTCTCTCCTCCGGAGTTTTTCCTGTCTGTTCCTTATATATGAGCTTGAGGGATGGAATTATATCCAATAACATAAGTGCGCAAAACAATACAATCCAGCCTCTGCGCAAGGTCTTCCAATTCAGGAAGCTGAAAAGCACCATACAAACCCCTATGGATATAAAACGAAGCATCCACAGATACTGACCCCCCGGCGCTTTGGATAATATAATATATGCTGTATTTGAAGTTCCTAAAAGTATTAATATACCTGTAATAAATCCCGGCATATCCTTTTTCTTTGTTAAAAACATTCCAAACAACGCAAGCAATAAGGTTGCCATTCCGAAATAGAAATTAACATTTCCTATGGATAATCTTGCCACAGGATTAATGGTCAGCCACATATCCTGGAAAAATTCAGCCATAATCTCCGAACTGTCTGTAGAGGTAATACCACCTATCAAAGAGGGCACAAGCCATATCCCTATAAGCATATAGCCTAAAATCAAGGCTATCAGGGTATGGACGCCTGTTCTGTATTCTTTGCAGATTATTCCTCGTACTACCATATAAACAAGAAGCGAAATTAATATCATTCCTGCATATCCTGAGTGGCACAGAGAAATCAAGGCAAATAAAACCGATATTGCCGGCAAATCAGAAACTCTTTTATTTTCATAAAAATCAGTAATTCTATATAGCAGGAGGGGCAGAAAAATCATACAGATTGTTCTGGGTAAATTGCCCTCATAAAACATAGCTATAAGATTATTGGGAATAAAAAACCAAAGCAAGCCCAAAAAACTACCAAGTACCGGCCTTTTTAATCTAAAGCCCACATACAGCCAGGACATCGAAGCCAAAAAGCAGCTTATGCCCACAAATATTACAAAGCCCGCGATGGGGTTACCTGCTGCCAGCCATTGGCATGCTGCCAGACAAAACACCGGTAGCGGTGCCCAGTAACGCAGCATTTCCACGCCGTTATACCATAAGGGGTCATAGGCAGGCCAATAGTTCCCTTTTAATATTGACTTATAAAGCACATCGCCCTTATATATATGACAGAGTGTATCTACTCCTGTGGGATATTCTCCATTATTTTGCAAATATTTCATAACAAAATAAGAAATGATTGCATAAATAACAGTCATTGCCACAAAAAGCAACAGATATAAAAGTCCTTGTTTAGTTTTACTCTTCTTATTTACATTTTCCATACATGATAAACGGGAGGACACTTGAATAATCATATCCTCCCATATTTTAAATCATTATTATTATCAGTTACGCGTAAGTAAGCTCTGAAATTCCTTTTCTCTTTCTTACGAAATATACCGCACCCACAACACCTACACAAAGGATAATTCCGTGTACCGGTCCGCTGGATACGCCGGCATGAGAAATCCACTTCTGACCGATGCGCCCAAACTGAGCATCCACCTTTTTAAGCTCATCTGCACTGATACCATATTTAGCAGCCACTAAATTTGTATCAAGATACATTTCCATCTCATCCTTGCCGTCTACACCAATAGTCATTCTCATCTTGCCATATAGTGTGTCAGAAACATCTACCAGATTATTTATATTTTGAGAAGCTCCCCAGGCTGACAGGTCTGCCACATAAAATTCATAGGTGTGTCCCGGCTCCAGATTTGTACGGTTTGGATTCCAGTTAATATTACCATTTTCATCCACTGTTACAAATCTTGGTTTTAATGTCACTGCCTGATAATTCCATATATCGTTCTGAGGATTATCGGAGTTAAACACAAAGGTTACCGCAGATGTAAACTCTCCGCCACCCTCCTGCAAATGCTCGGGCATAGCTGTATATACATGAGCGTATATTTTATCTTCGCCCCAATATACGGCACCCTTTCCATCTATTACACTTGCCTGAGAGCCTGCTGTTGCATACTGAATAGTCTCGTGACCATAATCTTTCCAGTCTTCGTATTTGCCGTCATAGGTAACGCCCGCAAATTCACTTACATACTCAGTCCCCTGTTTGTTTGCTATACCCGGAACCAGTGTTGCACCCTCATAAAGAGCCAAATCAACTGTATTTAAGTATCCGGGTAATTCACTGCTGGGGATTGTTATTTCCCACTCTGCTCCTACGTGAATACCGGTAATTCCTCCAAGACCACTTACTGTACCGTCCGAATTAAGCTGAAATACATATTCGTGACCCAAGTCTGTCTTAATTGTAAATTTGCCGTTTCCATGGCTGCCTGCGTGAGATGCCATACCACCGTTACGTTCTCTGATATATACATGAAGACCGTCGCCGTCCCAAACCATCGCTGCCTGAACAATCTCTCCATTGGGGTCTGTTACATCCACCTTGGTTACCGCTGCCCAGTCATTAAAGGTGCCGTCATTGGAAATACCTGTATATACAGGTTGAACCGGTGTTTCCGTAACCACACCCGAAAATTGCTGTATACTTCCAAAATCCACGCTGCTTCCCCCAAAGCCTATGGATGCAATTTCTTTACCGTTAAACATTTCAAGCGGTAAGGCAAACTCTATAAAATATGGACCTGCCGTATTATGATTTGCTCCGTTTATAATAGTTGCATCTCCTGCAATATCCGCCCAAACTTCGTTCTTAATAACAGCCTTGCTTCCATCATATACAACATAATATTTCTTTTCACTTCCATCACTGAATTTTATTGTAAAGCTATTACTGCCCGATGCATATGTATAATCCCACTCACTCGAAGATGTTCCTGAGTATGAAAAGGCAATTTTATCGCCACTGTCATTTATTGCAGTTTTCCAATTATTTACATTGTTTCCTGACTGAGAATTTACATTTTTCCAGTTATCCTCATTACCATTTAGCGCTAAAGAGCCATCAACAGTATTGGAAGCAGCACTATCCTCTGTCGCTCCTCTGGTATTTGTCTCTTCCGTAGCATCCTCAGACTGTAAATTTTCGGCACCCTCCGGATTTTCTGCACCCTCTGTCTGCTGTTCATTATCCGACACTTCTCCATCCTGAGTCTCAGTATCAGCACCTTGAGCGTCTGCACTCTGCACGGCTTCAGTTGTACCTGTCTGTTCTTCCGATAATGCAGAAGTATTACCACCGGTAGCTTTGTTGGTGCCATCGGCTTCATTGGCTGTAGGCTGGCTATCTGATGAAGCTTCTGTTTCGCCCTTTGTACCGGTCGAAGCATCTTCACTTACACCGCTATTAGCCGTATCTCCTACTGCCAGTACCGGAGTGCCATTAGCAAGCACCAGGCATCCACACAATGCCAATGCAGTTATCTTTTTAATTAATCTTCTCTTCATCACATTTCCTCTGCTACTATTGAATACGTCCTTAGTGGGGTTTCGCTTATCGAAAGTCTTACAATCTTCCTGCCTGATGCCCTAAAGGCTTCATCCAACTTTCTATAGAACAATTCTCCAATACCCTCCATTGTGGTATTGCCATTAAACTCTTCACATTCATTAAGATATTTGTTCTGATATTGGTCCAAAACCTGACAAAGCAGCTTATCCATATCGGAAAATTCCACAAACTCATCACTCTTCGGGCGGGCATAAACCTCAACCTCTATAACGTGATGATGAATATTTTTATTAAGCACTACGCTGTGTTGCATACACAGTCTATATTTCAGATGATAATATCTCATTCTTCCATTATATCAAAAAAACTTACAGAACTGTAACACTGCCGTTTTTTGTTTCTTTCTGATTTTACATATAGTTTACACAATTTCCTTTTCCATTCATAGGATATATCGGCAAATCTATTATTTTCTTTAAGGCTTTTCGGAAAAGTAAAAAAGCATCCTGCCGTTTTTCATCATTTGTCACTTATACATATCATTTACAGTAATAAGGACCAGATTTGTCATATCTGTTTCTTCAAACCAATCTGTAAATCCGCTAAGTGAAAATAGCAGATATTTTGCTCACTTATATTTCAATTCATTTTTATATAAAGCGTCCCCTCTCTCAAACTTCTTCATGCTCCTTTTCCCCTTGCAAAACGTAAAAGAAGCTATTTCTTATAAAAACATGCAAAGCGCATCCCCTCTCAAACTTCTTTATGCTCCTTTTCCCCTTGCAAAACATAAAAGAGACCATTTCTTAAAAAACATCCAAAAAAAGGTACAGAAAAAATTCTGTACCCTTTTAAATCCACTTTATTCTTCCACTGTTTCAACAACAGCTTCTGTTACAGTATCATCCACTACAACTTCTTCTAAGATTTCAACATCTTCCTCAAAGTCCTCGCCAAACTCCACTGTGTCAGACAATTTGTAATCGGTGCTTAATACTACATCTCTGTAGCGCTTCATACCGGTACCTGCCGGAATGAGCTTACCGATAATAACATTTTCTTTAAGTCCTACAAGGTGGTCTACCTTACCCTTAATAGCTGCCTCTGTTAAAACCTTTGTGGTTTCCTGGAAAGAAGCTGCTGACAGGAATGACTCTGTTGCCAGAGCTGCCTTGGTAATACCAAGCATAATCTGTGTTCCTGTAGGTATGGTCTTGCCCTCTGCTGTCAGTCTCTCAACTATTTCCTCAAAGTCAAGGGCATCCATAAGTGTACCCGGAAGAATATCTGCATCTCCATTTTCCTCAACTCTGATTTTCTTAAGCATCTGACGTACAATAACCTCAATATGCTTATCAGCAATATCAACACCCTGTAAACGGTATACACGCTGAACTTCGCGCAGCATATAATCCTGAACCGCTCTGACACCCTTAATCTTTAAGAGGTCATGAGGATTGATTGAACCCTCTGTCAGCTCATCGCCCGCTTCCAAAATAGCACCGTCAAGCACCTTAATACGAGAACCGTAGGGGATGAGGTAGGTCTTAGACTCTCCTGTCTCGTCATTGGTAATAACGATTTCCCTCTTCTTCTTTGTATCCTTAATCTCAGCCTTTCCGCCAAACTCTGCAATAATTGCAAGTCCCTTTGGCTTACGTGCCTCGAAAAGCTCCTCTACTCTGGGAAGACCCTGAGTAATATCGTCGCCCGCTACACCACCGGTATGGAAAGTTCTCATAGTAAGCTGTGTTCCCGGCTCTCCGATTGACTGAGCCGCAATAATACCGACAGCCTCGCCTACCTGTACCGCTTCGCCTGTTGCCATGTTGGCACCGTAGCACTTAGAGCAGATACCGGTGTGTGAATGACAGGTAAGGATTGTTCTGATTTTTACAGCCTCAATCTCATTGTCAATAATCTTCTTTGCACGAGATGGTGTAATCATATGGTTTTTCTTTACGATTACATTTCCCTCTTTATCCTTGATTTCCTCACAAGAATATCTTCCTGTAATTCTGTCTTTCAGACCCTCAATTACTTCCTTGCCATCTGTGAATGCCTTTACAGTCATACCATAGATTTCTTCTCTGTCTTCACAGCAGTCCATTTCACGAATAATAAGCTCCTGTGAAACGTCTACCATTCGACGTGTAAGGTAACCTGAGTCCGCTGTACGAAGAGCTGTATCCGAAAGTCCCTTTCTGGCTCCGTGAGCTGACATAAAGTACTCAAGTACGTCAAGACCCTCACGGAAGTTTGACTTAATAGGAAGCTCGATTGTACGTCCTGTAGTATCCGCCATAAGTCCACGCATACCTGCAAGCTGCTTAATCTGCTGGTTTGAACCTCTCGCTCCCGAGTCAGCCATCATAAAGATATTGTTATATTTATCAAGACCATCCAAAAGCTCTTTTGTAAGTCTTCCGTCAATAGCATTCCAAGTGTCAACTACAGCTCTGTAACGCTCTTCTTCTGTAATAAGACCGCGTCTGAAGTTGTTTGAAATCTTATCAACTGTTGCCTGTGCTTCAGCCAAAAGTGCCGGCTTAGACTCAGGAACTGTCATATCGGAAATCGAAACCGTCATAGCAGCTCTTGTAGAGTACTTGTAGCCTGTAGACTTAATATCATCCAGCACCTCCGCAGTAACAGAAGCTCCGTGAACATTGATTACGCTCTCAAGGATTTTCTTTAGCTGCTTCTTTCCTACATGGAAATCAATTTCAGGTAAAAGGGCATTTTCAGGCTTGCTTCTATCTACAAAGCCTAAATCCTGAGGAAGAATTTCATTGAAAAGAAGTCTTCCCAATGTAGACTCAATAGTACCTGTTACTACTTCGCCGTCTATTTCCTTACTCATTCTCACTTTAATACGTGAATGAAGAGTACATATTTTATTTTCATAGGCAAGAATAGCTTCGCTCAAGCTCTTAAAGCTCATTCCCTCGCCTGCTGCACCCTCGCGCTCCTGTGTCAGATAGTAGATACCAAGTACCATATCCTGTGACGGAACAGCTACAGGGCCACCATCCGATGGCTTAAGCAGGTTGTTTGGAGACAGAAGTAAAAATCTGCATTCTGCCTGAGCTTCCACTGAAAGAGGAAGATGCACAGCCATCTGGTCTCCATCGAAGTCAGCGTTGAAAGCTGTACATACAAGGGGATGAAGCTTAATCGCCTTACCCTCTACAAGGATGGGTTCAAATGCCTGAATACCAAGTCTATGAAGAGTTGGTGCTCTGTTTAGCATTACAGGATGCTCTTTAATTACCTCTTCAAGCACATCCCAAATGCTGTTATCCATTCTTTCAACAAGCTTCTTAGCATTTTTAATGTTCATAGATAACTGGCGACTTACAAGCTCTTTCATAACGAAAGGCTTAAATAATTCGATAGCCATTTCCTTAGGCAGACCACACTGATAAATCTTAAGCTCCGGTCCTACTACGATAACGGAACGTCCTGAGTAGTCAACACGCTTACCTAAGAGGTTCTGACGGAAACGTCCGCCCTTACCCTTTAACATGTCCGAAAGTGACTTTAAGGCTCTGTTTCCGGGTCCTGTTACGGGACGTCCCCTTCTACCATTGTCTATAAGAGCATCTACAGCTTCCTGTAGCATTCTCTTTTCGTTTCTGACAATGATGTCAGGAGCACCAAGCTCCATAAGTCTCTTAAGACGATTGTTACGGTTAATTATTCTTCTGTAAAGGTCATTTAAGTCAGAGGTAGCAAATCTGCCACCATCAAGCTGAACCATAGGACGTAAGTCAGGTGGGATTACAGGAATTTTATCCATAATCATCCAAGCCGGCTCATTTCCGGACTCCTTAAAGGCCTCTACCACTTCAAGTCTTTTAATAATCTTGGCTCGCTTCTGACCTGTAGCGTCCTCAAGACCAGCCTTAAGCTCTACAGATTCCTTGTCCAAGTCTATTGCAAGCAAAAGCTCCTTAACAGCCTCTGCTCCCATTCCTGCACGGAATTTATTTCCCCACTGCTCTCTTGCGTCAGTGTATTCCTTTTCTGTAAGTACCTGCTTGTACTGTAAATCTGTTTCGCCTGCATCAAGTACGATGTAAGACGCAAAGTACAATACCTTTTCCAGTACTCTTGGAGATAAATCCAGTATAAGACCCATACGGCTGGGAATACCCTTAAAATACCATATGTGTGAAACGGGTGCGGAAAGGTCAATATGACCCATACGCTCACGTCTTACATTTGCCTTTGTAATCTCAACACCACAGCGGTCACAGATTACACCCTTATAACGGATTTTTTTGTATTTACCACAATGACATTCCCAGTCCTTGCTGGGTCCGAAAATCTTTTCACAGAACAGACCATCTCTTTCAGGCTTCAAGGTTCTGTAATTGATGGTTTCGGGCTTTGTAACCTCTCCCCTTGACCATGCTTCAATTCTTTCAGGCGATGCCAAGCCAATCTGGATGGCATCAAATGTCATTGGTTGATATCCTTCTTGCTTTGTTACAGCCATTTTATTCCTCCTAGTCGAAACGACAAGTTTTCAGCTTATTATTCAAAATCTTCCTGCTCTGCTTCAAAATCCGCTTCGTCTTCCATACTTGTCAGGTCGCCGTCCTCGTTAAATTCCTGCTCCTGATATCCGTGGGCACCAAAGGATTCTTCCTCCCTAGCACCTCTGTTGTCATCGCCCATAATGCTGCGATAATCAGTTTCGGTATAGTCAACGGATTCCATAATCTGAACCTCAGAGCCATCTTCATTAAGCACTCTAACGTCAAGACCGAGAGACTGAAGTTCCTTAAGCATAACCTTAAAGGACTCAGGGATACCCGCCTCGGGAACATTTTCTCCCTTAATAATCGCTTCGTATGTCTTTACACGTCCGATAACATCATCGGACTTAACTGTCAGGATTTCCTGCAAGGTATATGAGGCTCCGTATGCTTCCAAAGCCCAAACCTCCATCTCTCCGAATCTCTGACCACCAAACTGTGCTTTACCACCGAGAGGCTGCTGAGTTACAAGGGAGTATGGTCCTGTTGAACGAGCGTGAATCTTATCATCTACCAGGTGATGAAGCTTCAGGTAATGCATATGTCCGATAGTTACAGGGCTGTCAAAGAATTCTCCTGTTCTACCGTCACGAAGTCTTACCTTACCATCTCTTGAAAGAGGTACTCCGCTCCAAAGCTCTCTATTTTCTCTATTGTCTGACAAATACTGCAATACCTCAGGAAGCAGCTCATTACCATGTCTGGCTTCGAATTCTTCCCAGCTTAGGTTAACATAGTCATTTGCCAAGTCAAGAGTATCCATAATGTCAATCTCGTTTGCTCCGTCAAAGACAGGGGTTGCCACATTGAAGCCAAGTGCCTTTGAAGCAAGGCTTAAGTGGATTTCAAGTACCTGTCCGATGTTCATACGTGATGGAACACCCAGAGGATTTAATACGATGTCAAGAGGACGTCCATTAGGAAGATATGGCATATCTTCTACAGGGAGTACTCTTGAAACGACACCCTTATTACCGTGACGACCAGCCATCTTATCGCCTACAGAAATCTTTCTCTTCTGGGCAATGTAAATGCGTACCGCCTGGTTTACTCCCGGAGACAATTCATCCCCGTTTTCTCTTGTAAATACCTTTGCGTCCACAACAATACCGTATTCGCCGTGAGGTACCTTTAAAGATGTATCTCTTACTTCTCTTGCCTTTTCTCCGAAAATAGCTCTAAGAAGCTTTTCTTCTGCTGTAAGCTCTGTCTCTCCCTTAGGAGTAACCTTACCTACAAGAATATCGCCGGCACGAACCTCCGCACCAATTCTGATTATTCCTCTGTCATCCAAATCCTTTAAAGCTTCATCGCCCACACCCGGAACATCTCTTGTGATTTCCTCAGGGCCAAGCTTTGTATCTCTGGCTTCTGCCTCGTATTCTTCAATATGAACAGAGGTATATACATCATCCTGCACCAAGCGCTCGCTGATAAGTACAGCATCCTCGTAGTTATAACCCTCCCAGGTCATAAATCCGATTAATGGGTTTTTACCAAGAGCAAGCTCGCCACCATCAGTAGACGGACCATCAGCAATTACCTGTCCTGCTTCCACTCTGTCTCCCTTAAATACTATAGGACGCTGATTGTAGCAGTTTGACTGGTTGCTTCGTGTGAACTTAGCAATCTTATAAACATCCTTTTCCCCATCATCACAGATGACACGGATTTCATTTGAACATACATATTCAACAGTTCCTGACTTACGTGCCACAACTGCAACACCTGAGTCAACCGCCGCCTTAACTTCCATACCTGTACCTACAACAGGAGCTTCTGTTGTAAGAAGCGGCACTGCCTGACGCTGCATGTTTGAACCCATAAGAGCACGGTTTGCATCATCATTTTCCAGGAAAGGAATAAGGGCTGTAGCCACTGAGAATACCATTCTTGGAGATACATCCATATATTCAAACATTGCCTTAGGATATTCCTGTGTCTCGTCCTTGTATCTACCCGATACACTGTTTCGCACGAAATGTCCCTCGTCATCTAAAAGCTCATTAGCCTGAGCTACATGATAATTATCCTCTTCATCCGCTGTCATATAGATAACATCATCTGTTACACGGGGATTTTCAGGATTACTCTTATCAATTGTTCTATAGGGTGCCTCAATAAAGCCGTATTCATTAATACGGGCAAATGAAGCCAGCGAGTTAATAAGACCGATGTTAGGACCTTCAGGCGTCTCAATAGGACACATACGTCCATAGTGAGAGTAATGAACGTCTCGAACCTCAAAGCCCGCTCTGTCTCTTGAAAGACCACCGGGACCTAATGCCGACAAACGTCTCTTATGAGTAAGCTCGCCCAATGGGTTGTTCTGATCCATGAACTGTGAAAGCTGTGAAGAACCGAAGAACTCCTTAACAGCAGCCTGCACAGGCTTAATATTGATGAGCGCCTGAGGCGATACATCCTCTGTATCGTGAGTAGTCATACGCTCACGCACAACTCTCTCCAAACGGCTTAAACCGATTCTATACTGGTTCTGTAAAAGCTCGCCCACCGCACGGATACGTCTGTTTCCTAAGTGGTCGATATCATCACTGTTTCCAATATTATATTCAATATGCATATTATAATTAATAGAAGCAATAATATCTTCCTTAGTAATATGCTTAGGTATAAGCTCATTAATGTTCTTCTGAATAGCATCTGCTAACTCCTCAGCATCTGCACCATATTCAGCGATTAACTGCTCAAGTACAGGGTAGTATACAAGCTCTGTAATACCCAGCTCCGCCGGATTGCAATCAACAAAATTTGTAATATCCACCATCATATTGGAAAGAATTTTAGCATTTCTTTCCTCAGTCTGAATAAACACATAGGGAATTGCAGCATTCTGAATTGCATCAGCAAGCTCTGTAGTTACCTTTGTGCCCTTTTCAGCCAATACCTCTCCTGAATTCTGGTCTACCACATCCTCAGCCAGAATCTGACCGCGAATACGATTTTTAAGAAGAAGCTTTTTATTAAACTTATAACGTCCAACCTTGGCAAGGTCATATCTGCGGGCATCAAAGAACATAGAAGTCACAAGACTCTCTGCACTTTCCACGCTTAAAGGCTCGCCCGGACGGATTTTTTTGTATAACTCTAAGAGACCCTCCTGGTAGTTTGTCGCCACGTCTTTAGCAATGGATGCTTCAATCTTTGGCTCATCTCCAAAAAGCTCTCTGATTTCATCATTTGTACCAATTCCCAGAGCACGAATAAGCACTGTAACAGGCACCTTACGTGTTCTGTCCACGCGAACAAAGAATACATCATTCGCATCTGTTTCATACTCAAGCCACGCACCACGGTTGGGAATAACCTGACAAGAGAATAATTCCTTACCAATCTTGTCATGAGAAATAGTATAGTAAATACCAGGCGAACGTACTAACTGGCTAACAATAACTCTCTCTGCACCGTTGATTACAAATGTACCTGTCTCAGTCATAAGCGGAAGATCGCCCATGAAAATCTCATGCTCGCTAATCTCTTCCTTTTCCTTATTGTACAGACGCACTTTAACCTTCAGTGGAGCAGCATAAGTCGCATCACGCTCCTTACACTTCTCAATAGAATATTTTACTTCATCTCTACACAACTCAAAGTCCACAAACTCAAGACTTAAATGTCCGCTATAGTCTGCGATTGGAGATATATCGGCAAATACTTCCTTAAGACCATCCTTAAGAAACCAATCGTATGAGTCTTTCTGAACCTCAATAAGATTGGGCATCTCCAAAACTTCTTTCTGTCGTGAATAACTCATACGTACCTTATCGCCACCATAGGTAGGTCGTATTCTGTTCTTTTCCATTGACATTCACCCCGTTCTTAATAATCTGTTACGAAATAATCGCATATCACACCACAATAGTGCACCGTCTATTGTACGTCAAGTGCTATTGCGGTGTCAAGAAATATTTTGTTAATTTTTTGGCGTTAAAAAAAGAACCGCAGATTACTCCACGGTTCCTTAGTATTATTTGAGTTTGTAATTGCTGGTTAAAATTACTTAAGAGTAATCTTTGCTCCAACTTCTTCAAGTCTCTTCTTGATGTCTTCAGCTTCTGCCTTTGCAGCACCTTCTTTAAGCATCTTAGGTGCTGAATCAACAAGATCCTTTGCTTCCTTAAGTCCAAGACCTGTAACTTCACGTACAACCTTGATAACCTTAACTTTCTCTGCTCCAACTTCTGTAAGCTCTACGTCGAACTCATCCTTTTCCTCTGCTGCTGCCGCGCCTGGAGCTGCTGCTGCAACTACAACGCCTGCTGCTGCAGATACGCCGAATTCTTCCTCGCAAGCCTTAACTAAATCGTTAAGCTCTAATACTGTTAACTCCTTGATAGCATCAATAATATCCTGTGTTGATAACTTTGCCATGATAATGACTCCTTTCATAAATTGCAGGAAACCCTGCTACGATAATTTTAAAATTAATTTTCTCTTATGCTTCAGCAGGTGCCTCTGCTTCTGCTTCTGCTACAGGTGCCTCTGCTGTTTCAGCAGGTGCTTCTGCTTCCTCTACAGGTGCAGCTTCTGCTGCCTCTCCTGCTCCGCCTTTCTCAGCTATCTGATTAATAACGCGAGCGAAGTTTGTAATAGGCGACTGGATGCTTCCTAAGAACTTAGAAAGTAACTCGTCACGTGAAGGTATAGATGCGATATCCTGCATACCTGCAGCATCGTAGAATGTACCCTCAACCACACCGGCCTTAATCTCCAGCTTTGGAGCTGTTTTTGCAAACTTTGCAAGTACTCTTGCAGGAGCTGTTGCGTCTGTCTCTGAAATAGCTACAGCGCTAGGTCCCTCAAGGTAGGGAGCAAGTGACTCAAAGTCAGTACCCTTGAACGCAAAGTTCATCATTGTGTTCTTGTAAACCTTATAGCTAACGCCTGCATCACGCAGCTCTCTACGAAGCTTTGTGTCCTGCTCAACTGTAAGTCCGCGGTAATCCACAAGTACTACTGACTGAGCTTCCTTAATTGCTGCAGAAATCTCTTCAACTATAGGCTTCTTGATTTCAATCTTTGCCATTTTTATCCTCCTATTAGATTTTACTGCCGAATAGAAGTATTTACGAAAAAAACTCCCGCACAAAGACGGGAGGATAAATTCTTAACATTCCATTCCTCGGTAGGGGCTTTACGCATTAACAACTAATCGTCAACCTACTGTCTTCGGCACAAATGGTATACTACCATATGTCCCTAATGGTGTCAACTGTTTTATTTTTTCTTATATCTTATATCCTATGTGCTCTTTAAAGTCCAAAATTAATCGCTTTATAATACTTCCTCTCCAACTATCCCCTCCCTTTATGCTCATCGTAGTCCATAATGAACTAATAAATCTTCCTCACTAAAACTATTTGGATTATCCGTATCATCATTACTACACAATTTCCAGGTATCTGCATTTTCTACGAACCAGGATTGCTTTCTAAGACCATTTACTATTATTCCAAAATTTGCATAATCAGTTGGCCTTTCGTCCCCCAAATACTCAATACCATTAGCAGTATCATCTCTGCTCATTCCTTTTCCAAAAAATATTCTGTCCATTGCAGAGTAAATACGTTCTACCGAACCCTCCCCACTTTTATTTATTTTATCCTCATCCATTCTTATTATCATCTTAATCATGGCGCTACCTTTTAACCTCTTCTTAGTACAGCTATTATATCACTGATGTGTTCTATGAGTAAAATCTCCTTTGATTTTCAA